>JAKSKX010000014.1 GCA_024401535.1 Paludibacteraceae bacterium
AAGGACGAGACAAAGACTCTTACAGACTCGCAGATTGACGGAATCATGCAGAAGATGATCAAGAACTTCGAGAACAAGCTAGAGGCTAAGATTAGATAATAGATAATTAAAACACATATAATTTTTACAGAGACATGGGAAGAGCGTTTGAGTACCGCAAGGCTACAAAGCTTAAGAGATGGGGTCACATGGCCAAGACTTTCACTAAGATTGGTAAGGAAATCACTATCGCTGTTAAGGCAGGTGGTCCAGACCCAGATGGTAACCCAAGACTAAGAGCATTGATTCAGACTGCCAAGTCTGAGAACATGCCAAAGGATAACATCGAGCGTGCTATCAAGCGTGCAACAGATAAGGATACTGCAGACTACAAGGAGGTAATCTATGAGGGATACGGTCCTGCTGGTATCGCTATTTTCGTAACTACTGCAACTGACAACACTACTCGTACTGTTGGTAACGTACGTAACTACTTCAACCGTAACGGTGGTCAGCTTGGAACTCAGGGTAGCCTTTCATTCCTTTTCGAGCACAAGTGCATGTTTACTGTTGCTGACAAGGATGGTCTTGACCTTGAGGAGTTCGAGCTTGAGCTTATCGACTATGATGTAGAGGAGGTTGAGCGCGATGACGAGGAGAAGACAATCTTCATCTCTGCTCCTTTCGAGAGCAACAGCAAGATCCAGGCTTACCTTGAGGAGAATGGTTTCGAGATCAAGTCAGTTGAGTTCGAGTACCAGCCTAACGACTACAAGGAGGTTACTGCAGAGCAGCGTGAGGCAGTTCAGAAGATCCTTGACAAGCTTGAGGACGATGACGACGTTCAGGCTGTATTCCACAACATGAAGGAAGAGGAGGAGTAATCCACATCCATTCATACAAAACAGAAAGGCGACTTTTCAGTCGCCTTTTTTGTTATCCAATTACCACTGCTTTACAAGGGGAAACAAACCGCAAACAAAAGGGAAGGCGGTAATCCACGAAAGATTACCGCCTTTCCCATATATCAGTAAAATAGCCTTGCCTTACTTTCTTATCAAGTACTTCCTACCGTTCTTGATATACAATCCGTTTGGCAAAGAATTCAAGTCTGTGTTCTTTCCGATATACATTCCCGATGCCGAATATACATCACCGTCATTCTCATCCTCAGAAACAACGATTTCAAGGCCTGTAGCGTTCTCGTAACCGAATGATACGGCAACGTCACTGTTAGGCAACCAGAAGTCGTATTTGGCCATCAATTTAGTCTTGTTCAAGTCAGTGACACCGCTTGTGAACTGACAGCTTACTGTTCCCATATAGCTGCCAACTGCATCCTCGTTGTCTGATGTAAACTTGACGCTTGCAACGGTCTTAGAGAAGAAGATTGAATCACCAACCTGAGAGAACTTGACACCCTTGACCAAAGCGTCACCAAGAAGTGTTGTACCAAACTCATCAACAGTAGAGAAGTCATGAATCATGACATCTGCCGTATTGTTAGAGTAGAACACAACTGAAATCTTTCCTATCGAAGAAGAACAGTTGCTCTCGTTCACATAGATATAAATTGAATCCGTGTAAGAGACTGAATCAACCACGATTGGAACAGAAGGAATATCTCCACCACCTGTGTTAAGGTCAGTGTATCCGAACTGAACGCCTACGACCTGACCGATGCTTCCGCTCATATCAATGTCAATCAAAGCAGTCAGCTTGCGCTTGTCAAGGGAAGAAGACACATGAGTCAATGAAACTGGGATTTCTCCGAGCATAGCACCCATCTCGCTGTCGATAGTAATTGACTTCTCTCCGCTCAACCTTACGCTGTCATTGTCAACTGTGTAAGTAATACCAGGAACAACGATGTCACCAACCTCGATAGCCTCGTCACCGCTACCCATCACAAAGTTCTTGATAGATAATGTACATGTTCCATCCTCAGCATAGTCAACAACGATGTCTGTCAACTGTGCAGGTGCGGAGTTGCCGTCAACTGACACAACCAAGGAATCAGTATAGACTGCAGTGCCAGGTGTAAATGTAAGCACCGGCGAAGTGTTAAGGTTAGTGTTTCCGAACTCAACATCAACGACCTGACCAATGCTCTCGCTCATATCAATGCCGATGTAGGCAACGAGCTTGCGCTTGTCAAGAGATGAAGATACATGATTAAGCTTTACTGGGATTTCTCCGAGCATAGCACCCATCTCGCTGTCAATAGTAATTGACTTCTCTCCGCTCAACCTTACGCTGTCATTGTCAACTGTGTAAGGGATACCAGGAACGATGATATCACCAACCTCGATAGCCTCGTCTCCGCTACCCATTGTAAAGTTCAGGATAGACAATGTACAAGTACCGTCAGTTGCATAGTCAACGATAATGTCAGTCAACTGCGCAGGAGCCCTGCTTCCATCTACTGACACAACCAAAGAATCAGTATATACAGCCTTGCCAGGAGTGAACTTGTCGCCACCCTGCTCCTTAGCATAACCGAACGTAACATTGATTATCTGTGCTAGAGTCTGCTGCATATCTATGTCTATCACAGCCTTCAACTGCTTGTAGTTAAGCGTAGAAGAAGCGGAATAGATAGAGACTGGAACCTTGCCCAAGTCCGGACCAAGAGCGTCTGGATCGTCTGAAGTAATTGCTATTGACTTTTTGCCGGATATACGAATGCTGTCATTGTCAACAGTGTAAGTCATTCCGTCTAGAACAATGTCTCCGACCAAAACAGACTCGTCATCAGAAATCAAAGTGAAGTTAGGAATAGACAATGTGCAAGTTCCATCAGACTTGTAGTCAACATTGATAGTTTGGCGCTGAGGTGCTGTAGAGTTACCGTTTACAGAAACCTGAAGTAGGTCTGTATATGCAACAGACTTGTCAACAGGTTCGATTGGAACAACAGCAGGCTCACCGAACTCACCGACTAGAGTCTGCTTAAGAAGTGACTGAAGGTCAAGAGTCAACTTACCTACAAACTCAGTCATGCTCTTGTCAGCTACACCGGAAACAGAAACCTTGACCTTGCCAAAGTCTGTACCTACTGCATCAGGATTTGCCGAAGTAATGCTTACAAGTCTTGTTCCGCTAATATAAACACTGTCAGAAACAGTCTTATAGGAAACGCTGTCAAGCTTGATGTCTCCTATCAACTGACCTGAACAAGCGAAGTCTCTGAACAGAACAGTAGCATAGTTGTCAGAGTAGTACTTGATATTAACATCAGCTATATAGTCATCCTCAAGTACTCCATCCCTATATACGTTCATATTGTCCTTGTAATCACTTTCCTTGACAGGGGTAACCACCTCGACAGGAATCTCTGGAGCAACTGGACTGATACCGAATGTAACGTCAACCATCTGGTTCAAGCTTGAAGTCATGTCAATCTGTATCTTCATGACCAACTTGTCGTATGACTTGGATGAAGCCGCAGAGACAATCTTAACAGGCACCAATCCAAGACCTGTACCAAGAGCCTCAGGATTATCTGAAGTGATGTTAATGTTTCTTGAACCTGATAGTCTTATGCTGTCTTTTTCAATGATATATACAATGCTGTCAAGTACAATGTCTCCAATCAAAGAACCTCCGAAAGAGAAGTTTCTTATGGACAATGTAGCATAGTTGTTGTCATAGAAGTCAACCGACACAGGCTGAGCCATTGGTGCATTGGACTCACCGTTCACGCTAACTATCAAAGTGTCGGAAAACTCTGCTGTCTTTAGCAGCTGCACCTTAGGAGCGACATAGTAACCGAACTTCAAGACAATGCTCTCGCTAAGTAGTTTCTGCATGTCGATGTCGATAACTGCAGTCAACTTGCTGTAGTCCAAAGACGATGCAGAAGCCCTGATCACGATAGGAATCTCTCCCAACGAAGGTCCCATAGCGTCAGGATTTGAAGAAGTTATGACTGTTGACTTGCTTCCGGATATGCGTATGCTGTCCTCTGAGACAGTATAGTTCACTCCGTCAAGTACAATATCTCCAACCAAGTCACCTCCTATAGAGAAGTTAAGAATGGATAGCTTGGCTTCCCCGTTGTCATAATAGTCAACTGTGATAGTCTCCTTAGTTGCATCGCTCTCCTCTCCGTTTACCGATAGCACGAAAGTATCAGTGTACTTCGCAGACTTCACCAAATCCCTGTAACCGAAAGCTACACCTACCATCTGCTTCAAAGTTGTCTTTGTCAAGTCGATAGTCAGGTTGGCTGTCATCTTGTCGTATGCAGTAGAGATTGCCGCGTCTTTAAGCTCTATATCCATCTCTGGGAAGAACTCGCCTATTGCTTCGACGTTGTCAGACACAAATGAAGTTGTCCTTACTCCCGAGACGTGTATGCTGTCACCACTGATTGTGTAGCTCAAGCTGTCCATGACAATATCTCCCAACAACTGTCCGTCAAGAGTGAAATCCTTGATAGAGAAGTTCACTGTCTCGTCATCATAGAAGTCAGTTCTAACCAACTGCTTGAAAACCGGCTGGCTCTCACCATTGATTGTAATAAGAAGGTTGTCTGTGAACTCCTTTGAGTCTATAACAGTACGTCTGTGGTTCTCGTCATTGTAAGTACCGAAACTGTATGTGCAATCACCGCCTACAAATTCAGCAACCAACTTGAAGTATGTAAGTGTAGATGCTCCATTCACAGCACCATCCTTGACCAAGAACAAGCTGTCTCCCTTGGTATAAGGTATGTTTTCATAGAACAATGTATCACCCTCGGAAACGGCAAGAGCTATGTTTGCCACTCCTATGTTGTAGTAGTCAACCTTGACACTTGTCTGGTATGGCTTGATGTATCCAGTACCGCAGTTTGGAACAATATAGTCATTATATACGGCTGTCTTCTCTATTCTTGGAATAACACAAGTACCGTATTCGATAGTGTCCTTAGGGCCTTCAAACAAGATTGTAGAGGCAGATGCGACATACTTAATATTTATAGCATTATTATCAGCAGTGATGAAATATGTGTCATTGTCATCAGATGTCCATTCAAAGCCCGCACATACCTTATCATCTAATCTTACATCAACTGTATTGTTACTGTATATCTCTACCGAAGCCTGAATTTCCTCATCCAGTCTGACACCGTTCCTGATAGCACAAGCACTGCCAGAGTAGGACTTGACCAAGACTACGGGAGCAACGTACTCGTAACCGTACTGCAGGTCAACCACTATAGCCGAAGAAACCTGTATGTTCATCAAAGCCTGCATCTTGCTGTAGTCAAGCGAAGATGTACCCGAAACCTTAACTGGGACTGCACCCATCATCGCATAGCTTCCACCAAGAACAACCTTGCTCTCGCCAGAGAATCGGATGCTGTCCTCGAATGTTGTATAGGATGCGCTTACAGCCACATCTCCGACATTTACAGAGCCTATTGTCAAATCCTTTAGAACGATTGAGCAGCTACCGTTGTCAAAGAAGTTCACAACAGCCTTCATGTCCTCTGTATTGGTGATGTTACCGCCAATGTTGGAAATGACGTTGTCAGTGTATTCGGCAGTTTTCAGAAGTTCTGCACCAGCCTTGAACTTGAACACGTACTCGTGCTTGTTCGCTGGGTTTACTGAAATGTCGTTACCCTCGACAAGGATAGTCAGTGTGTTGTTTCCGCTGTCAAAAGTCTTTGTTACAGTTGCTGCCTTTGCGTCAGTAGTGTACTCCACAGCCATAAGCTCGTCGTATGGAGCGTCAACATCGTACATGTATGTACCCTTGTCAAAACCTGCAACCTCTGTACCCCCAAGCTTGACTGACAACAGGCTCGAGTTATAGATAAGCTCGACATCGTCTATTGTCAAGTGGTCTTTCATAGTTGCTCCCGGTGTTGGGTTTGTAGAGAACGACACAAGAAGGTACCTGTCAGTATAGCTTACATTAGGTTCCTTGTAGCTTACAGCCTGGACGTTGCGCACCCAGTCCTCTGACACCCCGATAGGGAACTTGTTCTCTGCAGTCAGGTAGTCACCTACCCAGTTGGTCTTGTTGCTCTTGTCATACTCAGCCTGATAGGTGTCGATATAGTTCACCGGACCGTGTATGATGAAGTTTGCATTAGCCCCGTAAGTGCCGTCCTCGCCCCTCTCGAACTTGGTATAGAACGAGATTGAGTCAGGCAGACCGGCAAGCTTCAAATGCTGGTTAGCAGTACCTATCTGGCTCTCGTTGTGGTTACCCTTGGCTGTTGCCGAAGTGGCTCCTGCCACAACAACACCCGAAGTAAGGTTTCCGTTAGCCTTGACTGTAATCAAGCCCAGAGCCTTGAACTGTATCGAACTGATCATGCAGGCTGACTCGGAGTTGTGTCCCTCAACCTTCTGCACCTGTTCCTTTGTATGGCCGTTCACCTGTCCCTTGTAGTTACCTATGGCAAGGTCAAAGGAGTGGAATCCGTTACCTGGCTCAGACTCCGAAGTCCACGGCATCTCGAAGTCTCCGTTGGGTATCTGGTAAACTCCGTCCTCTGCCATGACTGACAGCGGAGCAACCATCGCTACCGACGAAAGTATATGTGTAAAAATCCTATTCATATCCTTAATTCTATAATTACAAACCTACGAACAATCCCAACGAGAAATAGATTGGGTACATCTTGAAACTGATAGTCTCGAAATTGTCTGGGAACACGCTGTTCAATCCCCAGTCCAGATTGGCGAACGCACCGAAGTGCTTTGTTATCTTGTAGTCTGCGGCAAGCTCTGCGCCTACCAAACAGTTCCTCATGTCGTCCGAAAAGTCATACACAGCGTATGTGTCCTTAGAGAACTCCACCTTCTGGCCAGTGGGAGTGTCAACTCTCAGGTAACCGTCATATACGCTACCCTCGAAGCTCTTCTTTATGTTGAACTGAAGGTATGGTCCGACTCTCAGGTCAAAGCGCGGAGTGACGCGGAACATGGCCTCTACGGGAACCTTTATGGACACT
Organism: Paludibacteraceae bacterium; assembly: GCA_024401535.1. Lineage (GTDB taxonomy): Bacteria > Bacteroidota > Bacteroidia > Bacteroidales > Paludibacteraceae > UBA1723. The sequence goes on from JAKSKX010000014.1 coordinate 6,938, forward strand.
GTCTTGGCATTGGTCTCGTCAATACCGGTGTAGTATCCGGCCATCTCCTCGCCTTCCTGGACAATGCTCATGTGGTAGTTCTTAACCCTTGCAGTGGTCTTCATGCCCTCGCAGGCAACACGCTCGCCAAGGTATATGCCCACACGCTGGTTGAAAAGCTTGTAGCCGTAGAACTCCTGCATGAACGCACCGTTAAGGCCGAAGCTGACAATCTCCCTTATTTCCTGTGGGATTGGGAACGGAGAAGTTCCACCCATGCACATACCCATGCGTACACCATAACCCCAACCCTTGACTGTTGTGTTGTAGTCGGCGAACGAAGGCTTTACCTTCTCCACGGGCAAGGTGTCATAATGGAATGCAAGGACATCGCTCTCGAAGTCACCGCTCTTGACAGGTGCAATAACCGAATCGACCGGTTCAACAGCAGCCACGGTATCCGATACATATACCACCTTTTCATCCTCGATGATGACAAGTTCACCGTTATTCTGTACTGTCACTGTATCCTGCGCGTTTACAGCCAAGCATGACAGCGCAAACATATATGTCAAAAATCTCTTTCTCATAACCTACTACTCTTTGTCGTCAAACACCAACTTTAACTCGTCAACAGAGAATGTACTGCCGACTGCACCAGAGAACACACCACCCTCTACGCTCGAAGAGAACACCACAGCGATGTTGTATCCGAACTCTGCAAGCAAATCGTCGCTGACCTCCTTGGTGTATGTGAACGGAATAGAGACTTCCTTCCACTCATCCTCGGAAAGCTTAGCGATGTCATCGTCGCTGATGAAGGCATACGCAACGATGTTAGGGTTAGTCTTGCCGTCGTCACCGTGCAGAAGTACGGGCTGTCCGTTGCTGTCAGTGTTGCGGTAAAGCACTGCATAGAAGTCCGGCTTGTCCTTCTTGTCAACCACCTTGCCGTTCTTGTCCTTATATACGTCACCGGCCTTGTACTTTGCCATGAACTTGACCTTGTAAGGCTTCAACTGGAAAGGCACACCGAACACAGTTGCCGCCATTGCGTCCTGAAGCGCATTGCTCACATCGAAGCTTCCGACAAACAGGTTTCCTGCGGCTATAGGCATACCGACCATAGCACCGAAGGAACCGGTGCTGCGAGTGATTAGCTGGACACCCTTTCCGTCATAGCCCTCGGCAGAGACCGTAGGATAGTCAGCCGGCTTAGCACTGCTGCGGCTAAGCTTGTATCCCGGATTACCAGTTGCCCAGAACTCGGCGTCATTGCCCTGCTTCCAGACATAGTACTTGTCAACACCCTTCTCGTTGAAAAGCTCGACATTCTCGAATTCCTCGTGACCGTCCCAGCACGCAAAGGTCTTGAATCTGATTGAGTACTGCTTGTTCCACTTCTTGTCCTCGCTCTTTGTTGTTGCAAGCAGCAGGGTCTCGCCGCCAACCAGCTCGCTGATTGTGTCGATAGTCGCGCCCTCAGTAAGCTCGAACTCGAAGCTGAGCTTTGAAAGGTCCGCAGTCTCCCTGACCTTGAACACAACCTTGCTCTCGGAAGTCGAAACCTCCTTGATTGTATCGTTTAGTGAATAGAACACCTCTGAAGGCTTCGGAGTATGCACCACAACCCTTAAAAGGTCACACTCTGCATTCGGAGCCTCGTCCTGAATGCACGAAGTCATGCCCGCCAACAGAAGCAAAGCTAAAGAGTATAAAGTCTTTCTCATGTCAATTAGTTACATTTCTTAAAATCGAGCAAAGTTACTAAAAAACCGGCACACTTCCAAACTTACAAGACTTTTGTTTTCAACAAAATATGTCCGGCGCAAGAAAAGAATGATGCGGGCAAGCATCCCCTACCGCAAGCATCCGTACAAAAGAAAAGGAGGCGGCCGTAAAGCCACCTCCCTATGAATTTCCCAAAGAAATTATATTACTTCTTCAAATAATCGCTTACATTCTTCTCAATTCTCTGCGCAAGAGACGAAGCGTCAGCAGACTTCTCGAACTTTTCTCCGGTGATGTTCTCGTAAAGCTCAATGTAACGGTTAGAAATCGACTCTACGATAGCATCGGTCATCTCAGGCACCTGCTGTCCAGCCTTGCCCTGGAAACCGTTGTCCATAAGCCACTCGCGAACGAACTCCTTGGAAAGCTGCTTCTGAGGCTCACCTGCCTTGAATCTCTCCTCGTATCCGTCAGCATAGAAGTAGCGCGAAGAGTCAGGAGTATGAATCTCGTCCATAAGGATGATTTTGCCGTCAGCCTTACCGAACTCGTACTTAGTGTCAACAAGGATAAGTCCGCGCTTTGCAGCGATTTCAGTACCTCTCTGGAAAAGGGCAAGAGTATATTTCTCAAGCACAGCATACTCCTCGGCAGAGACAAGTCCCTGGGCGATAATCTCCTCCTTAGAGATGTCCTCGTCATGCTTTCCGATTTCAGCCTTAGTGGTAGGAGTGATGATAGGTGAAGGGAACTTCTGGTTCTCCTTCATACCCTCAGGAAGCTTAACGCCGCAGATTTCACGCACACCGCTCTTGTAGGCTCTCCATGCGCTACCGCAAAGGTAACCGCGAACAATCATCTCGACAGGATAGCCCTCGCACTTGATACCCACAGTAACCATAGGGTCAGGAGTGGCAAGCTTCCAGTTAGGACAAATATCAGTAGTTGCATCAAGGAACTTAGCCGCAATCTGGTTTAGCATCTGTCCCTTAAATGGAATACCCTTGGGAAGGATAACGTCGAACGCAGAGATACGGTCTGTAGCCACCATAACAAGACGGTCGCCCGACACTGAATATACATCTCTAACCTTACCGTGGTACACACTTGTCTGACCTTCGAAGTTGAAGTCAGTCTTTGTTAATGCATTGTTCATTTCTATATACAATAATGTTATATAAACTCCAAATATGAAGATAGACGTCACAAGATGACGCCTACACCAAACTCTTAATCAAATCCACAACCTTCTCTGCACTGCGCTCGAACGAGAAACGCTTCACGTTCTCGAATCCCTTGCGTCGGAACTCGTCGGACTTGCTGTCGCTGGTAACCAGCTCGACCACGGCATCAGCGAACTCTTCGGCCTTCAACGGGTTGCAGAGTATTGCGCTGTCGCCAAGAACATAGGGCAGAGAGCAAGTGTTTGTCGAAACGACAGGACAACCGCATATCTGAGCCTCTAGCACCGGCAGTCCGAAACCTTCGTAAAGGCTAGGGAACAGGAATGCCCTGGCGTTGGAATAGTATCTCACCAAGTCCTCGTCACCGACACGTCCCACCAAATGAACCTTGTCACAGTGCTTGAACTCATTGACCAGGTCGCTTACCTCAGTGAAGCATGAAAGCCCGTCAATGTCGCCGATTACAACAAGCTCAAGGTCCTGAACCCTCTTGCGGGCGAGGTTGAAAGCCTCAAGCGCAACCTTGAAGTTCTTGTTCTCCTTGAGAGTCGATACAGCAAGTATGTAGTTCTTGGCTCTTAGTTCCGCATCCTCGACAGGTCCCTCGACATCGAACGTAGAACCCGGAACCACAGAAATTCTGGACTGGTCGATGTTGTAGTAGCTTGCAATCTCCTGCTTAGAGAACTCGCTCACAGTCATTATCTGTCGAGTGCGTGGCAAAGCCTGATGCATTGCGATATAGTACCATGCACGGAATGCGAAGGTAAACGTCTTCGGATAGCGGACAAAGGTAATATCGTGCAAAGTGAGAATCTTGTTGGGATAGAAGATCGGAGGCACACCACAAAAGCAGCAGAGCAACGGGCTTCCGTTCCTTTTCAGCCATTTGGGAAGCTCTATCTGCTCCCAGTAGTGACCGGAATGGGAGCCGATCTTCTCTATATTCAATCGAGAGTCGAGCTGCTCGTCAGTAATGTCAGAAGGCACCACCACCTTCATCTCGTCACCAAGCAGCTTTTGCAGACGAAAAGAAACCTCGAGCGCATACCTCTGCACCCCAGTCATCTTTTGTGTCAGGAATCTACCGTTTACAATAATCATCTCTCTCAAATTCTTGTGTTTTTATGGTCTTGCCAGAAGACTAGCCTAATTCAAACACCCCTGAAACAGGGCGCCACACCCAAATTAAGCACGGCAAAGGTAATACATTATATCAAGAATAAGGCACTACCGAATGAAAAAAATATCCTAATAAGTTATAACTAACTGCTTTGTAGCAAAGTATGTGCAGTGGGCAAGTGTTGAAACCCACTGCAAACATACCGTTATTTTCAAAAAGTATCCAGTAATGGTGCTATTATTCCTCTATTGCAGGCACGATGCGCAGGTTGTCCACGCACATATAGACGTGTGCAGGATTGCTGTCGTCAACTGCTCCCATCTGCAAGAACGAGAAGTTCACGCTTGTCAGAAGGTCCATCTTTAGCTCGTGAAGAATCTCGTCTGTCGTAGAGTTGTGCTTGAACTCTGACAAAGGAATTGTTACAGTCTCCCATCCGTCAGTATAGAATCCCTTGCTTAGGTCCTTGCCCTTGTTGTTTCCGGCTACGGAGTATCCCTTGCCAGTCCAAGGCTCCCAGAAGCAGATTACAGACTGCTCGCGACCGTGCTTGTTGTCAGCCTTGGCAGGGCCGCAGAATATCTCAGTACGCACACCCTTGTATGGAGCCTCCTGAGGGATGTAGCACTCGAACTTCAAGACAAGCTCGTCAAGAGGTCTGTCAAGGAAATGAAGTCCGGCTACAGACACATTGCCCCTGCCTCCCTCGTCAAAGTTAGACATGTACTGAAGCCACATGTTCGAGTCGAAAGACCATGAGTTCTTGTAGTCGCCGTAAAGTACGCCGTACTTGCCTGAACATCCTGCAGGCAATGGAGCCTCAAGCTTCTGGCCTGGAACAAGTGACTCCACTAGCGCATCCCCGTTCTGCGGGTCGTATGGCGAATAGCCTCCCCAAGTCTGGAAACACTTGTCAAAGTCTATAATCTGGTTTCTCATGTCACGGAACTGGAACGGTGAACGGCTCTCGCCACCAAGGTTGGACACCTTGATCCTTCCGCTCCATGCGTTCCTTGGAACTATGCAGACAATAACAGAGTCGTTGCTCTGGTCAGCCACCACGTCAGCCTCGACCAGCTCCTCATAGAACTGAGTCTCGAACTCCACTTTGGCATTCTTCAGGTTGCTTCCATAGATAACAGCCTTCTGGCCTGCAGGAACGAACTCGCTCTTCATTCCGCTGATTACAGGAGCGTCGATATCAACTGCCTCTACGCGCTGCGCCTGGTTGCAGCTGCCCATCGAAAGTGCCATCAACGACAACATGCCCATACCGGCAAATATCTTAGTATTCATATCGCTTTAGTTTATATTGTGTTCAAAAATTATTCAAAAGAATATAGAAATTTTTATTTATGAAAACTTTTTTCGCTCTTTTTCACATAAACTTGTCGAAAAACACAAAAAAGCACCTATTTGAAATAGTAATCGGCTATTTCCTGAAGGCTGAACTTGGGATGTCCGTACTTCCACATTCGCTCGTTGAGTATGCTGTTATAGTTTCCTATATACTTGCACAGAGCCCACCTGGTGCGCTGGAAAAGAGACAGCGGAACTACGAGGGAAAGCAGGAAATAGAAGTTCATTGTCAGCCTGTACTTGACCAGAGACAGACCGTGCAGGTAATAGAAGTGTGTCAGTATCTCGTTCCACTCCTCCTGTCCCTTCTCGTTGGACTTGTCCCAGTCCTGCGACGATGCAGATGGCTCGACTATCTGGCACGACACACTGTCAACGAATATGGACTTGTAGCCATAGCTCCACCCCCTGAGAGCAAGCTCCAGGTCGGCAGACTTGTGAGCAGAGAACATCGTGTCGTATCCGCCCAAAGAGAGCATCACCTCCCTGTTCATGAGCAGGTTCCCCCTCTGCAGCATGACGCTTGCGCCACCCTCGTCCCTGACGTCAGGCTCCATGCCAATCCTTCCGGAGCCGAACACCGGAAGCATCCTGCGGGACAGCTGGCCGCCACTGCCCATGAGCCTTGCTGAGCACATATAGACATTCTCGCGAGCCACATGGGGCATCATGTCGTCAAAGTATCCGGCAGGCAGAAACAAGCCCTGCGTAAGCAGAAGGACATAGTCGTAGCGGCTCTTGAACATACCCTTGTTAGCCGCCTCGAGGTAGTATATCCGCTTGTTCACAGAGAACACCTGGACAGACGGGAAATGCTCGCTCACAAGTCTGTGCGAGCTGTCAGTCGAGGCGTCATCCACTGCGATGACCTCGTACTCGTCTATGCAGTTTGACTTGTACAGAGCCTCGTACACAGTGCCTAGAGTCTGCAGGATTGTCTGCTCGGCATTGTGGAACGGTACGACTACCGACACGCTGTATTTGGTTTTCTGATTGTCTATATCACTCATTTCAGGTGCAAAGATACTCTAATTTTGTTCTGGGAGCAATGCTTTGGCACAAATTTGTCGCTTCAAGAAGCCAAAAGCCAGTACTAAAAACTCCCCACGTGACCTTTGAAAAGGTGCAACGTGGATAGTTTTAGCTTGTCTAACTAATTAAAAAACATGTATGAAACATATTCCACACTATATATGCAAAAAGTGTGCCGCAAAGTATGACTGGCTGTTTTGTCAGGACCAATCGGGGTATTTCGGCAAAGTATCTGACTCGCCTTCAGGTTAAAAAAAGTTAAATATAGGACCTTACCGGCACTCATACATACTATATCTGCCACAAATGTGTATCTTTGCAGACATATAACCAACATAACAACGCAGAATGAAACTCGTCAACATCATCTCATTTCTTGGCATGGCGTCTCTTTTCGCATCATGCATGAACTCTCAGCCACAGGCAGAGGCAGTTGAATCACACGATGAACCTCAATCCCAAATCGACTCTGCAGGAATAAAGCGTGCGACGATCAACGAAGTGCTGTCTAAAAGCAAACCACTTGCTCTGCCTTACAAAGTGGACTTGAGCTTAGATTGTTATGACAACAAACGAGACATGTATAGCAGCATGTGGAGTATGAGGGAAAACCCCATGTACAACTACGAAGACAACGAGTTCCTGTTCTACAACCAGGTCTTGGGCTATCTGCCTGACACAACGAACTTCTATGCTTTTGTTGCCTTTAACACAGAAACAGACGATTATACTCCTGCGCTAATAACATACGACAAGCAGTGCAATGTCATCGATGTCAAGAGAATCAGGCTTCACAGTGCATTCGATATCGTGCAGGACATACTTGAAGACGAGAACTACATGATCATAGACAAGAATCTTGACTTGGACTACTACTGTCATATCGTCAAGCACTGGGAAGACATAGTGGACCAGGACTCTATGACAATCGACTCAGAGCTTGAGGTCAAGAACCACGGACAGATACTCCCTAACGGCAAAATCCAATATGAAGACAGCACCCAGGTAGTCTTGAAGGGATGGGAGAAGAGATGGGATAATTTGCATTAAGGCAGTATCTCCCAACTTTTCTCCCAACTTTTCTCCCAAGTTTTATCCAAACATCATTATGCATTATGAAACGAAGTTCGACGATGCGAAGCGAGTCAATTATGCATTATGAATTAGCTCAGAACAGCACGTCCAACAGGTCCGCATTCTCGCCGCACGCACCCGACATCCTAAGCCTTTCCATGCAGTCGTTCACGACCACGTTAGGCATGCCTGCGACAGCCTCGCGCCAATGCTCGGTAGCCTTGCCCGAATCGGGAATCACCTCGACACAGAACCCCGAGAGCGGAGCCAGAAGGTCCTTGCGCAACATTGCGCATCCGCCCGTGGCAAGGAATATAGGCGGCTCGAATGACTGAGTGTCCCTGCACCTTCTTCGCTCGGCAAGTATGGAGTCTATTCGCATGGCTATCGCAGTCTTTTGGCTCTCGACGACATAGACCTTATCAACCTTGTCGCAGCTGGTCGCCAGAATGTGCAGACCGAACAGGCAATGCTCTCTTTGGGTGTTATCTCGGACATAATTTTTCTTACCGTCCAGACCTATGTTTCCCACCCAGTTTATTGAGCCGTTATCCTTGACTCTGTGCGCTGTCTCGGGGTTGAACTGCATAATCTTCCCCTCCCTCACATCAAGCTTCTCGTCAATCTCCCAGAATATGGCCGAGCCGTTCAGGTTGCGGTACTGTCCGCTGTTGTGGAATGTGCCGACCATGTATGTCCCGTACATCTCGTTCACGACAGTCCTCCACACAAGGCTGGGCAGAAGGTCGCTGTACTTCCTGCAGAACATACCCACAAGTCCGAGGAACAGCGTGTTGAAATCCACGCACGAAGGGTTTAGCGAGAGCGACGGCTTGACATCCTCCCACGGGATGCGGAGTGGGACGAGCTTGGGCAAGGGCCTTGGCGGACAGGCGCAGTCATCGACCAGGTGGCTGAGTCGCTCGGCGTCAAGGCGGTTGTTCAGGAAGTACTCGTAGGGCGTCAGAGGGCTGTTGTTTGCGTTCAGCGGACATGACGCATAGTCGCAGTACCCGACTGTGGGGTCTAGCGGCTCGCCGGTTGTCACGTGAACGAATGGAGTGAAGCACCTTGCGGTCCATCGGCTGCTTGCGCTGAGGCACGCCGGACACTGTGTCTTGTGCTTGAACCTGTCGCCCTGCTTGGGCAGGTAGTAGAGTTGGGAAAGTCTGTATGCCAGGCTTTTCCCTGAAATCTGTTTGTTCATAAAGATATAATTTGCATAAAAGCATCCTGCATCCGCAGACGCAGGATGATGGAAATAAAATTTCCCTTACCTAAAACTTAAAAACTTGAGAATCCGAAAACATATAGCCGAACGGGTGTCAGCCGGCTACCCACATTGCCACTCCGCAGACTCCGGCACACACCAGAAGCTGTATGAGCAAATAGAGAATCATGTCTGAATTTTGCATAATCAACTAAAGATTTGTTAGTTAAACACAAACGAACTTAAAAAAAATGTCGCATCCGCCAGGTTAGGAGGCAAATGCCATGTAATCGAGTAAGATGTTGCAAAGTTAGCGCTTTCCACCGAAACAAGCAAGCTTTCGGGCGACTTTTTGCGTATGAGTTTCATAATTGGCTGTATTTCAAGAGGTCACAAAAACCTTACGTTCGGAAAATAAATTTCATAGCATTTTCAGGCAAAAGCAGTGTCTTTTCACGACTCTGAAACACGGTCAAAGACATCCGGGGAAGCACCCTTCCACACCATGCTTCCGCATCCGAAAAAATGTGTGTGCGGTGCGGAAGGAAGCACCTTCCACACCCCAACTTAGGTATATTACAATATATACCTAAAAGCGTGGAAGCACACCCCTTCCACAACTTTTGCGGAAGGAGTGGAAGACCAGCACAAACCAGGCATGGAGGACAGGTGCGGAAACATCCACCTCCGAGACCTGACTACCACCCATTCGGAAAGAGCAGGCAGGTCATGTCCGAGCCATGCCTCTTCCCTTCCACAAAACACGCATTCAGAAACATCGTCTTCCATTCCATGACAGTCACATGAAAAGACTCTCAGGGAAGCACACAAACATGACCGTGGAAGCATCATGATTTTTGTGTGTATGTTGCGGAAGGAAGCTCCTTCCACACTCCAACTTAGGTATATATACTTCGTATATACCTAAAAGTGCGGAAGCTACGGTAATTCCATAAATCGTGGAAGATGGAATTTTAGTGGGTTCATTGCACGTGGTTTGAGTGGGGATTTGGAGAGGGTTTGTGGGAGTTGGGGAGGATTTTAGCCGGGGATTGAAATCCCCGTCTGGACAGAGAAAAGCCACTACGTGGCTACGCGACCGAGACGTGTCAAAACGACATTATGGTGACGCATCACACACGTTGTCGCGTAGCGACATCTCTCGGTCCAGCCGTGGGTTTGACTCGATAAAATCGTCGTCGATATAAACATTTAACCCACGGATATAACGCACGGCAAACATATAAAAAACGAACTATCAACCCACGGGTATTACGCACGACAAACACAATAAAAACGAACACCCCTCCCCCCCGATTTCCCTCCACCCAACACACTATCTATCACGAAATAAGAAAAGTTTTTTCCGTGTCCAACGAAAATAACTCCTCCAGAATTTGCAAATGAGCGAGAGTTTCACTATCTTTGCACACAAATAAAATGGATAGAAAACAGAACTTATGAAGAGAGATGACGAAGATATAGAAGAAATGGAGAATGAAGGCGAAAGCCAGGACCCATCCTCTGCTGCGGGCAGCCTGCCGGAAGAGCCGCTCGCCGATTCCGACTACAAGGTTCAGGACATGAACGATGCGGAAATCACGCACCACCTTGGCGGAATCTATCAGAAGTGGTTCCTTGAATACGCTTCGAGTGTTATCGTGGACCGTGCCGTGCCTTACCTAGAGGACGGACTCAAGCCCGTACACCGACGCATCCTCTATACCATGGGAAAGCTCGAGAACGGACACCACAAGAAGGTGGCCAACATCGTCGGTCAGGTCATGGCCTACCATCCTCACGGCGATGCGGGAATCTATGGCGCGCTCATCACTCTCGGACAACAGAACCTGCTTATCGACACCCAGGGTAACTGGGGTAACATATTCACCGGCGAGGGCGCTGCCGCAGGCCGTTACATCGAGGCACACCTGACAAACCTCGCCCGTGACATCCTGTTCAACGACAAGATTACCGAGTGGAAAAGCTCTTATGACGGCACTGACAAGGAGCCCGTGTTCCTTCCCGTAAAGTTCCCGCTACTGCTTACACAGGGAATACTCGGTGTGGCTGTGGGACTCCAGTCTCTGATTCTGCCCCACAACTTCTGCGAGCTTATAGAGGCTTCCATCAAGTACCTCAAGGGCGAGGACTTCGAGATATTCCCCGACTTCCTTACAGGCGGTATGATTGACGTGAGCAAGTACAACGACGGAAAGCAGGGAGGTATGGTGCGTGTGCGCTCGCATATCGAGAAGGAGGACAACAAGACACTTGTCATCAAAGACCTTGCACACGGCGTCACTAACCGACAGCTCAAGGCTTCGATAGAGGCTGCCATAGACAAGGGAAAGATAAACATCAAGAAAATCGAGGACCTTACCTCTATGGAGGTCAGGATTGTGCTTACTTTGGCAGACAAGGTCTCTCCGGACAAAACCATCGACGCACTGTACGCATTCACTGACTGCGAAAAGAAGATATACACCAACTGCTGTGTAGTGGAGGCTGACGAGACAGGCAAGAAAACGCCTATATTCATCGGCGTGAGCGACGCTCTGAAGCACAGCACAGACCGTACTGTGAACCTTATCCGCAAGGAGCTTGAGGTACAGCTCGGGGAGTTGAAGGAGAAGCTCAACTACTGCTCGCTTGAAAAGATATTCATCGAGGAGCGAATCTATAAGGACAAGGAGTTTGAAAACGCCCCTAGCGTGGCTGTGGCAATAGAGCATACTACCAAGAGACTGCAGCCGTTCCTGAACCTGCTTGTGCGTGACCTTACAGAGGACGACGTGGCTAGGCTGATGGAAATCCGAATGAAGCGTATCCTGAAGTACTCCAAGGACGACGCTGACAAGATTATCGCAAACCTCAAGAAGTCCATCAAGGAAATCGAACACAAGCTCAAGCACATGGTCGAGACTACAATCGAGTGGTTCGAGGGACTTATGGCAAAATACGGCGCAGAGCATCCCAGACTTACCGAAATCAGAACTTTCGACAACGTGGTGGCTACGAAGGTTGTCGAGGCAAACGAGAAGCTATACATCAACCGTGAGCAGGGCTATGTCGGATACGAGCTCAAGAAGGACGAGTACATCTGCCCTTGCTCGACTATAGACGACATTCTTGTCATCTACAAGGACGGTACGTACAAGATCACAAAGGTCAAGGAAAAGGACTACGTCGGCAAGAACATACTCTATGTGAACGTCTATAAGAAGAACGACAAGCGCATGGTCTATAACGTGGTATATCGCGACGGCAAGGGCGGTCCAAGCTATATGAAGCGCTTCGCTATCACAGGCGTAACAAGGGACAAGGAGTACGACATCACAGCCGGTACTCCAGGCAGCAAGATTCTGTACTTCACCGCCAACTCCAACGCCGAGGCTGAGAGCATACACGTCGATCTGAAGCCTAGGTACAAGATGAAGGTCGGTGTGCTTGACCGTGACTTTGCAGAGATAAGCATCAAGAACAAGAACGCAAAGGGAATACTTCTGACCAAGAACGAGATTCTGAAGATTTCACTCAAGAAGCGCGGTGCTTCGACTATGGGAGGAAGGAAGGTGTGGTTCGACACTACAATACAGCGTCTCAACTACGAGGGACACGGCGAGTTCCTAGGCGAGTTCCAGAGCGAGGACAAGATACTCTACATCACCAAGAACGGAGAGTACAACTTCACCGGATTCGAGGACTCTGTACACTTCCCTGAAAACCTGCTAAGGCTAGAGAAGTTCAAGGCTGACAAGGTCTGGACTGTATGCCTTTACGACGCAAACGAGAAGTACGCATACGTCAAGAGGTTCGTGTTTGAAAGCACCAGCAAGCAGGTGTCTTTCCTTGGCGACAACCCTAAGAGCGAGCTTATACACATCACCGACACAGCATTCCCTAGGCTCGAGGTAACATTCGGCGGTGCTGACGCAGAGAGGGAGAAGCTAGAGATAGACGCAGAGGAGTTCATCGGTGTCAAGGGCATCAAGGCCAAGGGCAAGAGAATTTCCCAGTACAAGGTTGAAAGCGTGCTTGAGCTTGAACCTACACGATTCCCTGAACCTGAACCGGAGGAGGATGCTGAGGAAACGGAAGAGGCTGAACCAATAGTGGATGCTGACGACGACAACAGCGACGACAAGGGCGGCAACGACGAGAGCGGACAACTAACTTTATTCTAACAAACAAGAGACAAAGAGATGAACAGATACATTTCACTGATAGTCGGACTACTGTTCGGTATTGCGGTGATGGCTCAGGACAAGTACCTGCAGTACGAGAACCTATACCCGAACTGCGTGGACAATATGCCATCAAAAATCTACAGCCCCAACAAGAAGCCCAAGGAGCTGAACATGCCAGAGTTCCCCGGCGGTGGCGCTGTGGAGCTGACACGCTACGTGTTCCACAACATCGAATATCCGGAGGTTATAGACTCTGTGGCAACAGACTCGGTCACTCACGAGGACATAACTTACCTTGTCAGGGGAACTGTTCTCTGCCGTATCACCGTGGACAGATGCGGACGTGCGCAGAACCCTCAAATCATCCAGAGCGTAGCTCCAGAGTATGACGCTGAAGCACTAAGAATCATGGAGGGACTGCCGGTGTTCAAACCCGGAGACCTGAACGGCGAGGAGAGAGTCAAGGTTGACCTTATCATCCCCGTACACTTCAACAGAATACACCCCAAGCCAGTTGTGGATGACGGATACTACGACTACCAGGACTATGGCAGTTATGACAGCTATGACAGCTATGACAGCTACAGCTACTAGTGAAGAATATGGCAGGCAAGTATAAGAGCGTATATTTCTGCTCCAACTGCGGAGGGGAATCCAGCAAGTGGCTTGGCAAATGCCCTGCCTGTGGCGAGTGGAACACATTCGTCGAGGAGGTTGTAAAGAAGGAATCTACAGCCCAGGCAGCTGCAAAGGGCAAGAGCCCTATGTCTCTTGTCGAAACCAACGGCAAGAGCAAGCCTACCCTCATAGAGAACGTAGAGACCACTGACGAGGTTAGGTACGACACTGCCTGCGGTGAGTTCAACCGTGTGCTTGGCGGCGGACTGGTTCCAGGCTCGATGGTGCTTATCGGCGGTGAGCCGGGAATAGGCAAGAGTACGCTTGTGCTACAGGTGGTGCTTAACATCGTGGGAAAGAAAACCCTCTATGTGAGCGGAGAGGAAAGCCTGAAACAGCTCAAGATGAGGGCTGAAAGGCTTGGAACATACAACAACAAGCAGTGCTTCTTTGTCAGTGAGAACTCGCTTGAGGAGATATTCGTACACATCAAGAATGTTGAACCTGAACTCGTAATAATCGACTCCATACAGACAATCAGCACAGAGGCTGTCGAGTCCAGTCCAGGCTCTGTATCGCAAGTCAGGGAATGCGCCGCATCAATACTCAGGTACGCCAAAGAGTCCAATGTACCCGTACTTGTAATCGGACACATAACCAAAGACGGAACCATAGCCGGACCAAAGATTCTGGAACATATCGTCGATACGGTCCTTCAGTTCGAGGGTGACCAGCACTATATGTACCGAATACTTCGTGCCATCAAGAACAGATTCGGAAGCACCTCTGAGATAGGCATATTCGAGATGATGGGAAGCGGACTCAGAGAGGTGACCAACCCTTCGGAAATGCTTCTGTCCGAACATACGCAGAACCTGAGCGGCACTGCCATAGGTGCCATGATGGAGGGCGTGAGACCTTTCCTTATCGAGGTGCAGAGCCTTGTCAGCACAGCTGCTTACGGAACTCCGCAGAGGTCTGCTACCGGCTATGACACACGCAGACTGAACATGCTGCTGGCAGTACTCGAAAAGAGAGTGGGATTCAAGCTAGCCCAGAAGGACGTGTTCCTGAACATTGCAGGCGGTATCAGGGTGAACGACCCTGCGCTGGACCTTGCTATCATTAGCTCGGTGCTGTCCTCGAACATGGACATACCTCTTGACCCGCACACGTGCCTTGCCGGAGAGGTCGGTCTGTCAGGCGAGATAAGGCCTGTGAACCGCATAGAGCAACGCATTATGGAAGCTGAAAAACTCGGCTTCAAGCGAATCATCATCCCTAACTTCAAGAACTTGGACTTGAAGGGAACAAAGATTAAGGTGGAGACTGCAAACACCGTGGCAGACGCATTCAAGATGCTGCTCGGATAACAACTTTACAAATTTTAGAACTTCATTATATGAGCAAGAACAAGCTTTCAAAATTCGCAGACATGGACGGTTACCCTCACGTCTTTCAATGCCCCTACTACCAGCTAAGGGAGGAAAAGGGTGGCAGACACGAGATGAGCGGAAAATGGAGGGATTTCTTCGGAAACGACAACCCCATAGTACTCGAATTGGGATGCGGACGTGGTGAATACACTGTCGGTCTTGCAGCTATGTACCCGGACAAAAACTTCATCGGCGTAGATATCAAAGGCTCAAGAATGTGGGCAGGTGCAACAGAGTCTCTAGAGAAAGGCATGAAGAACGTGGCTTTCATACGCACCAACATCGAAGCCATTGACGGATTCTTTAATGCAGGAGAGGTCAGCGAAATCTGGATAACCTTTCCTGACCCTCAGATGAAGAAGGTAAACAAGAGGCTTACCGGAACTCGCTTCATCCAGAACTACCAAAAGTTCCTCAAGGACAATGCGACTATACACCTCAAGACTGACTCGCAGTTCATGTTCACATACACCTGCGAAATGGTCAGGAGCAACGGATTTGAAGTGCTTTACCAGACTGACGACCTTTACAACTCGTCATTCTCGGACGACAAAATTCTGTCTATTCGCACTTACTACGAACAGCAGTGGCTTGACCGTGGCCTTTCAATCAAGTACATCAAGTTCGCATTCAATCCTCGCACGGAATACATCGAGCCGGACATAGAGATTGAATTCGACTCTTATCGCAGCTACAACCGCAGCAAGAGGAGTGGCAACGACAAGGGCAAGTAAAAACCTCTCACAGCAGCACTCATGATAAAACCCGAAGTAATACAGAGAATCAAGGAAACCGCAACCATTATGGATGTGGTGTCCGACTACGTGTCGCTTCGCAGAAACGGTGCTACTTACAAGGGACTATGCCCGTTCCATAACGAGAAGACTCCATCGTTCATCGTGACTCCAGCCAAGAACATCTGCAAATGCTTCGGATGTGGAAAGGGAGGAAGCCCGATAAACTTCGTGATGGAAATCGAGCACGTCAGCTACGCCGAAGCTATAAAGCTGCTCGGCAAGAAATACGGAATCGAAGTCGAGGAAAAGGAACTTACCGAGGAGGAGAAGCTTGCACTGTCAAAACAGGAGAAACTGGGCAAGGCTACCGAATGGCTCCAGGAAATTTTCGTCAAGAACCTCGAGACCGAGGAGGGACGTGCCGTAGGTCTATCATACTTCCAGCAGAGAGGACTTACAGACGCAACAATCAAGAAATTCGGACTGGGCTACGCACTGGTTGACAGAAACAGCTACTGGCCCAGAGCAGAAAGGGAAGGCTTTCTGCAGTCGCTTGTCGAACTTGGACATGTAAGCCAGGGCAACTACGGCACTTCGGACTTCTATGCCGCCAGGGCCATATTCCCAATACACTCCATCTCCGGCAAAGTCATCGCTTTCGGAGCCAGAGGAATACGCCAGGAGGACATCGACAAGGGAAAGTACAGAAACTCCCCTGAAAACGAGCTATACAAGAAATCCAACACACTGTACGGACTATGCTTTGCCAGAACCGCCATACACAGGAAGGAGAAGGCATACATTTCCGAAGGCTACCTGGACGTGATTTCCATGCACCAGGCCGGCATAGAGAACATCGTGGCTCCATGCGGAACAGCACTGACCGAGGGACAGGTAAGACTGCTCAAACGCAACCTGCCTTCCAAGGGCAACTCTGACAGCGAGGAGAAGTTCGTGACAATGCTCTATGACGGCGACAAGGCCGGCATGAACGCCGCTATCAAGAACGGCAAGCTGCTTTTGTCAGAGGGGCTTAACGTGAGCCTTATAATACTGCCCGAGGGCGAGGACCCGGACTCTTTCGCCCAGAGCCACAACGCGAACGAGGTCGAGGATTACCTTGACAGCAACGAGCAGGACTACATAATCTTCCGTGCCAACCTGCTTAGGGACGAGGCAGACAACGACCCGCTGAAGCGAGCCACTGCTGTCAAGACCATAGCAGAGGTAATCGCTGTGATTCCGGACGCCATCAAGCGCGTTGAGTATGCCAAAGCTGTATCCAAGATTCTCGACACAGAAAACTCCATAGTTATGGAGTATGTGGGAAAGGAAAGGGCCAAGCAGGCAGAAAACAAGCAGAAGGAAGCCTTTAGGGAACAGCAGAGGAAGGAAATGGAGAAACGCCAGGCTGCGGTCCAGCAGCAGTTCCCACAGCAGGCGCAATACCCACAGGGATACTACCCTCAACCGGGCTACTACACACAGCAAGGCGGATACCCTGCGCAGTACCCTGCACAATATCCGCAGTACCCACAGTACGGGCAACCCCAGGGATTCCAGGCACAACCCCAGGAGGAGATGCCGGACGAAGCGTTCTTCGGCACCGGCTCGCAACCCGGCGAGGAGCCAAAACAACAGGAGCTTACGGGAATAGACAGATTCTCGGAAAGCCTGCTGTCTGACCTATACAGGAAGGAAAGGGACATCATCGAACTGGTTATGTCTTCGGACAACAACAAGATTATCGAGCTTCGCAAGACCGACGACAACAACAATGAATGCAAGGAGTACCTCACTGCGGCAGGCTACTTCGAGTATGAGTTCAACGAGGAGAAGATTTACCTTACCCACCCGATATTCTCGGCAATGCTGAAGGAGGCGAGCAAGGTGATGAGGGAGGAGACACTGTCACAGCGCACACTGTCCGACTACTTCCAGAAGCACGAGAACACCGACTTCAACGACGCATCGGTAAGCATAGAAATGGACAAGATGAAGTGGCACGACCTTCTTTCCGACAAGGGTGCAAAAGAAGTCGAGGAGAAGGAGTCCAGCGACATCATCGCCAACATAAAGTCACTGATAAACAAGTTCAAGACCGAGTTCCAGAAGGACAAGCTAGCCAATCTGAACAAGGAGCTTAGCGACCCTGAGGTGCTTGGCGACGCAGAGCAGACAACAATGATACTTAGGAACATTGGGGAACTCAACCGATCCATCAACGCAATTCAAATAGCAGACGGGGTTAATAATGTTATAAAAATAAGAAACTAAATATCAGCTTCTTATAAACTTTTTACACAACTATTTCTATAAAAAGCCAAGTTTGGCACGCTATTTGCAATTTAATATAGCGAACACTTGACTTTGTGAAGAGTTGGTGTTCTAGTTTAGTCCTAATATTATAAATCCTTTTTGTACTACAGTATTAAGTAAACATGTAGTGTTATTTTTTTGAATTAAATCGTTGGTAGGTTTATCCAATTCCTGCCAACGCTTTTAATTTTACAGACAGCATGACATTCGTAGTCAAGAACATCAACATAACCATATTCACTAAAAAGGGAGTCTCAGCCCAACAATCACACGTTTAATTTATCCAAATGAAAGACATTCTCAACTTACTTACAATCCAGAAAATCAAGGGATTCGGCCAGTCTCGCATCAAGTCATTCTATTCACCAGAACTGACTGACGAACAAATTATGCTCTATACAAACACACAAAACTACCTGGCACTCAAGCAGGAGACATGGAGGGAGATGTCAGTACTTGAAGGCTATGGAATCAAGGCTATATCATACCTGAACGAACCATTGAGAGGCATAGCTGACGCACCTATGGTGCTGTTCTATAAGGGCGACATATCGCTGCTTAACAAAGACATACTCAAAGTCGCAGTCATCGGCACAAGGGACTTCACACCCGAAATCGAGGAGAAAGAAAGAAGAATAGTAAGGGAAATAACCAGGCAGGCTGTGACAGTAAGCGGCCTTGCTATGGGGTGCGACGCCATAGCCCACGACGAGACAATCAGGAGCGGAGGAAAAACCATAGCCATACTGCCATCCTCAATCCAGACAATAAAGCCGGCAACGAACTACAACCTGGCACAGGAGGTGCTGAGGACCGGGGGGCTTCTGCTCAGCGAATACATGTTCAACGCCACAGCCACATACGAAATCAAGCACAGGTACATAGAAAGGGACAGACTCCAGCCGCTGTTCTCGAACGGTGTGCTTCTATGCGCAAGCAAAACCGACGGAGGCTCCAGAATAGCCGTAGGCCACGCTTCAGCGATGAACAGACCGGTCTGC
This sequence comes from Paludibacteraceae bacterium, assembly GCA_024401535.1. Classification (GTDB taxonomy): domain Bacteria; phylum Bacteroidota; class Bacteroidia; order Bacteroidales; family Paludibacteraceae; genus UBA1723. The sequence goes on from JAKSKX010000014.1 coordinate 25,931, forward strand.
GCACTCGACTTCGGGGACACCGGCACGGACCAGAGATTCGAGCTGAACAGGAAACTTGTCAAGGAAGGAACAGCCTCAAAAATAGACACTTGCGAGGATATGGCAAGGTGGCTTGAAAGGGTTAGGGAAACAAGACCGGCAACACAGCTGAGCATCTTTTAAAAAGGCTTGGTTCGGACACGTTTTTCTGCGGATTTTTCTTGGATGTTAGCGAAATTTTCACTAACTTTGCAGTACTAATTTCACGTAAAAATTCTAAGTAAAAATCCGATGTTGGAAACACTCAAAAACAAGCAGACAATAATAGCCTCGGTATTGTGGCTGGCATTCGCCATAGCATTCCTTGGGGTATATGAACAAGATATAATCTACAACCTGCATCTGGGCTCGTTCTTCTGTAACGCAGAGTACTATCACGACAAGGTGATAATCGAGGACGGCCACCTGACTTACCTGGCAAGGTACCTAAGCCAGTTCTTCATCTACCCTTTGCCATCGACAATAGCATTGAGCGTGGTCTTGTGCGGCATATCAATCTGGTTGTCAAGAATCATAGAGTACAAGCCTGGCAACGTCATGATGGCGTTCTTGCCGGCATTCCTTTGCGCGCTACTTATCGGCATAGTCGGAAAGCACATGCACAACGCTATACGTGACGTGCTTACACTTCCCTGCATGGGACTGTTCCTGATTGTGGGCAACATGTGGGTTGCCAAGAAGATGCAGGACAGAAAGGACATCATGTTCCTCTACATCGACGTGGCTCTAGTAACCTTTATAGGCTTCATCATCGGCGGAGTTGTCGGATTCTTTGCAGGGCTAGGAATGGCATGCACAGCAGCAACAAGGAACTTGAAGCAGGGAGCTGTCTGCCTGGCAGTAGCAGTAGCCTGCACGCTATACATGACTTGGTGGTACAGTGACACTAGGTACTGGCTAACACCGTTGACCAACTTCGACTACAAGGCCGTAGCAGTCACAGAGCTGTTCGTGTTCCTTTCACCCTCAATTCTTATCCTTGACAAGAAGATGAAGTCAAGCGACAAGCTACCAAACGCAAGAAATGTTAACGACAAAATCTACGGATTCAAGTTCTTCAACATCGCATTGGCAGTGATAGCAGCATGCGCAACATACTTTTCAAGCGAGAGACACAGCGCATTCAGAGGCGAGTGCAAGCTTACCAGACTGATGGTGAACAACGACTTCAAGGGCATGGTCAAGGCAGCCAAGGAGATTGAGGAGCCTAACTGGGCATGCTACGGACTAAGGCTTATCGGACTCGACCAGACAGGAAAGCTGGAGGAGGATATGTTCAAGTACACTTGCAGAAAATCTGATTTCCCTATCACATACGAGTTCCATTACCCTTGGCTCAACCTTTACGCAGGTCAGCCGCTATACTCTCTGTCGTACGCTATGGACTACCACCTGTTCAAGGAGGAGAACTACCTGAACATGATGGCTATGGCCTATGACTACATACTTGTCGGGGAGAAGGAAGCTGCAGAGAAGATACTAAGCAAGATGGATGACAACATCGTTTACAGAAAGTGGTGCGAGAAAATCAGAAAGCACTATGGCTCACACATAGAATTCGCACAGACACACAAACAGTTCGGAAAGGCAATGATGGGTGCCTTCAGGGAAAACATCGTAATTGGCCAGATACCTTTCGAGGCAACCTTCAAACTGTCGAACAAGATGAACGGTGTAAACATCTCCAGACGCGTGTATTTGACTCTATTCGAAAAGGACATGGAAGGATTCAAGATACTGATGAACGCAGTGGGAGACAAGTACAACGGCGCACTACCGGAACCTATACAGGAGGCCATCTGCATCCTTGCAATTAACGGCGACAACGACCTGCTCGAGAAACTGCCTGTATCTCCAATTATAGGAACGAGGGCAAACAACATACTCGGCGATATGAGGAAAGGAATGGATTACGACCAGATAGCTATGAAATACGGTGATTCATATTTCACATACTTCTTCTTTGCAGTTAAGCCGGAAAGAAACAACAATCAATAGAAAAGAGAAAACAAAGATGAGAAACTTACTATACAGCATATTTGCCTGCACTGTAGCGGCACTCCTATCTGCCTGCACAGCCGTAGTTCCCAAGGAGAGCACTAGCATTGACTCTCTGCCACAGATTTACCCGGACTACACAAACGTCACCATTCCAGTGAACATAGCTCCATTGAACTTCAAGATAGAGAGCAACGGCGACAAGTTCGTAGTCAAGGCTACATACGGAGACAAGGAGAGAGTCTTTGGTGCTGACAGCGAAGGAATAGTTAAAATCAGCTCTAAGACATGGAAGGAAATGACAAACCTAGCCAACGGGGAAAGCATAAGATACGACATCTATGCAAAGCAGGGCGAAAAATGGGTTAAGTACAACACCTTCAGACAGACTGTTGTCAGCGACTCAATAGACAACTTCTTGACATACAGACTTATTGAGCCTCTTTACAAGAACGTAGGTCACATGGGCATCTACCAGTACAACACAGAGACTTCCCAGGAAAAGGCAATATTTGACTACCGCAAGAATCAGATTAGCCGTGACTATGACCACACATACTGCATGAACTGCCACACATCACAGAGAAGCAACCCTGCTAACAGAATGTTCTATGTGCGTGGAAAAAAGGGAGGTATGATGCTAACCTACAACGGAGAGACAAAGTTGGTCAACACCAAGTGCGGAGACATGAAATACTCTACTGCATACGCATCCTGGCACCCTACACTGCCGCTTATAGCCTGTACTTCAGAGAACGTCAGACAATCGTTCCCATCCAACGACAACAAGAAAATTTACCAGTTTGACAGATACGGTGACATCATGCTCTATGACGTGGAGAAAAACGAAGTCACAGCTCTATACAAGACACCTAACAGAACAGAAGGTCTATTGACTTGGAGCCCAGACGGTGAATACCTTTACTACTGCTACACGGACTCTGCCATCACTGAGCCAAGTACTGCAACAAAGCAGAGATACAACATCGCCAGAGTCAAGTTCAATGCCAAGGACAAGAGCATTGGCGAATCAGAGCTATTGGTAAACGCAACTTCTGTTGACAGCAGTGCAGCGTCCCCTAAGGTCAATATAGACGGAAAGCACATGATGTTCAGAATGGGAAAATACGGAATGTATATGCAGACTAACAAGACTGCAGACATATACATGATGAATCTTGACACAAGGAAGTACTACGCTCTAGACTCTCTTAACTCAACACAGGCAGACCATTTCCACGACTTCTCTAGTACAGGAAGATGGATCGTATTCGAGAGCAAAAAGGAGGACGGAAACTATGCCAAGGTATATTTCAGCTACTTCGACAAGGACGGTGTTGCACACAAGCCTTTCGCCATTCCCCATGAGAACCCTCTATGGGACAAGGAACTTATGAAAAGCTACAACTGCACAGAGTTCTGCACTGCAGCAAACGACAAGGCTCCAAAAGACTACCACAAGATTATCGAGGACGAGCCACTAAAACAAGCATCCTATGGCAGCCCTATCGACACGTCAAGCATCAACGGAACAAGCGGTGCTTCACAGGTTAACGGCGTTGCAGGAGCTTCTGTAGTTTCCCCTAAAAAGAAGTAAGGATTAAAGAACAGAAAAGACTATGAGATTTGACGAGATAAATTTCACACCCTCACTGCTCGACGGACTCGACGCGATGAATTTTCAGGAGATGACTCCTATTCAGGAGCAGTCTATGCCTGAGATTTTGAAGGGTAATGACCTGATTGCCTGCGCACAGACAGGTACGGGAAAAACTGCAGCATACCTGCTCCCACTTATAAACAGGCTAATAGAAGACACTACCGGGGATGACAAGGTTAGAGCCATTGTAATGGCTCCAACACGCGAACTAGCCCAGCAGATTGACCAGCAGCTAGAGGGATTCTCTTATTTCGTTTCTGTGTCATCTGTCGCAGTATATGGCGGAAACGACGCCTCTGCATGGTCAACACAGAAACAAGCCATGCAGAACGGCACTGACATTGTCATAGCCACTCCCGGCAGATTGATTTCACATATCAAGATGGACAATGTTGACTTCTCTGGTGTCAAGTATTTTATCCTGGACGAGGCTGACAGAATGCTTGATATGGGATTCTATGAGGACATTATATCTATAGTCAAGAAACTACCCGTAGAGAGACAGACAATCATGTTCTCTGCAACTATGCCGGACAAGATAAAGAGACTTGCAAACAACATCCTTCGCAACCCTTCATTTGTGAACGTGGCTATTTCAAAGCCAGCTGAGGGAATAGAGCAGTCTGCCTATGTCTGTTACGAGCCACAGAAGCTCGGTTTGATAAAATATCTTGTAAAAGAAAAGTCACAGGACAAGACAATCATCTTTTCTTCCAAAAAACAAAAGGTAAAGGATATTTATCACATGCTTTTGAGACAGGGAGTAAAATGCGGCTGTATGCACGCAGACCTTGAACAGAACGAGAGGGAAGAGGTCATGCTCGACTACAAAAGCGGCAAAATAAATGTTCTCGTAGCGACTGACATCGTCGCAAGAGGCATTGACATCGAGGGTATAGACCTTGTCGTTAACTATGATGTGCCTCATGACGCTGAGGATTACATTCACCGAATAGGACGTACTGCCAGGGCTAACCGTGAAGGTGCAGGAGTAACCTTTGTGTCACCGGAAGACCAGGACAAGTTCTTTATGATAGAGAAATTCCTTGACAAGGAAATCACCAAGGCTCCAGTACCAGAGGAATTGGGAGAGACTCCAGAATATGCCCCTAAGCGCAGCAACGGAAACAGCAGAAACCATAATAGGAATAACAGGCGCAGGCGTCCGAACAACAACCAGCAGAAGCCGGAACACAAAGACAATTCCGAGCAGAAGCAAAACGCTGAAGTACAAGGCAATGAGCATAAGCGCCCTAAAAACAATCATCGCAGAGCCTTCCACAAGAGGAACAATAAAACTAAGGCTGCTACAGATGACGCTCAGGGATAAACGATTTAATAATTAAATTAAACTACGAAATTATGCCACAGGTTACATTCATACTAAAGTCAGACAGCAGCATAAAGGACACGATATATATTTGTGGCTCGTGTGCTGAACTTGGGTTCACCGAAGACAACGCTCTTCCGCTTACTCTTAACGAGGATGGAGAGTGGAGACTTACCGTAAACATAAACAGAAGCAGTATAAGATACTCATACTTCACTAAAAAAGAGGACAAGATTGATGGGGAGGCATGGATGTCCAGACGCATCACTCTGCCGTCCGCTCTATACCCCAAAGTAGCAGTACAGGACACTTACATGCACGTTGCAGGTGAAAGGAACGTAATGCGCACAAAAGTGTTCACCGAGGCTGTCTGCTACCATCCGAAGAACTCTACGTTCGAGAGAAGGTCCTCTCCGGTTATTTTCAATGTTGCAATGTCCAACCTGCTTTCTGAACACGAACTCTGCCTGATAGGTGACCGCTCGGCTCTCGGAAAATGGGACGAGGAAGACGCAATCGTTCTGCAGTGCATAGAACCGCCATACTGGTGCGCTCAGCTTGACGCAGGAAAGCTAAAGAAGGGAGCCGAATACAAATATATCATACGAGACAAGAACACTCATCAAATCCTTTCCTGGGAGGATGGTCCTAACAGAACATTCAAAATCCCTAAGGGGGGACACAACATGATAATTGTATCGGAGGGAGAGCCAAGATTCCTACTGCCTCCATTCAAGGGTGCCGGTGTAGCCATCCCTGTATTCTCTTTGAGAACGGAGCAAAGCTGTGGCTGTGGCGAGTTCAACGACTTGAAGTGGCTTGCAAACCTGGCAAAGGAAACAGGTCTGAAAATGATTCAAACCCTTCCGATAAACGACACAACAAGCCGATGGAACTGGAAGGACTCGTATCCATACAGTGCAATATCAACATTTGCACTTCATCCGATGTATATCAATATCGAGAGTGTGGGCGTAGTGCCTGACAAGGCCGCATACGACAAGGTCAAGGAAGAACTAAACTCTTTTGAAACAGTGGACTATGAAACTGTGATGAGAGTCAAAATGACACTACTAAAAGAGATGTTTGCCCGTGACGGAAAACAGACATTCTCCACTCACCAATACCAGGACTTTTTCGAAGCCAACTCTCACTGGCTAAAGCCGTACGCAGCATTCTCTTACTTCAGAGACAAGAATGGTACCTGCGAAACAGCAAGATGGGGAGAGGCGGCAAAGTACTCTGACGAACTCATAGAGAAAGTATGCAGTCCGGACTTTGAGGACTATGACAAGATAGCTCTTAACTTCTTCATCCAGTATCACTTGGACAAGCAGCTCAGAGCGGCTGCAACATACTGCCATTCTTTGGGCATAGCCTTGAAGGGAGACATTCCAATCGGCATGGACTTGAACAGCGTGGATGTATGGCAGCACCCGGAGCTGTTCGACGCCAAAGGTAGCGCAGGAGCTCCGCCAGATGACTTCACTCGCTTAGGACAGAACTGGGGATTCCCAATCTATAACTGGAACGAAATGGAGAAGGAGGACTATGCATGGTGGAAAGCTCGTTTCCGCAAGATGTCCGACTACTTCGACGCATATAGAATCGACCATATTCTCGGCTTCTTCAGAATTTTCCGTATTCCTAAGGAGTATGTTTGGGGACTTATGGGTCAGTTCTCCCCTGCCCTGCCGCTATCTAAAGATGAAATACTTGAGTACAGCGTTGAGTTCAACGAGGAGAACATGTGCCATCCTGACTTCTCGGACGAAACATTGAGAGAGATGTTCGGAGATGAATACATGCTTGTCAAAGAAAAATACATGACAATGATGGGCAACAAGCGTATTTTGAAGCAGGAGGTTAACTCACAGCAAAAGATACAATACTTGCTACCATACTCAACTGACGCGGAAAAAAGAATCAAGGACGGACTAATGGAGCTTATGTGCAATGTTCTGTTCGTTCGCGACTATCAGGACCCTACGAAGTTCCATCCACGCATCACACTACAGACCACACTTGCATACTCACACTTGAGCGAGGACCAGAAGAACAAGATAAACAAGCTTTACAACTACTTCTACTACCAGCGCCACAACGAGTTCTGGAAGAACCAGGCTATGAAGAAGCTTCCAGCTTTAGTCCACTCCACACAGATGCTTTGCTGTGGCGAGGACCTTGGAATGGTGCCGGAGTGTGTGCCTCACGTAATGAAGCAACTTGACATACTATCTCTTGAAATTCAGCGTATGCCTAAGGAGATGTACGTTGAGTTTGGCAACCTTGACAGAGTGCCGTACAAGTCGGTTTCAACCACTTCTACGCACGATATGAGCGGCATACGCGCATGGTGGGAGGAAGACAGAGCAAGAACACGCAGATACTTCAATAACGAGCTACACGAGTACGGAGAACCGCCTTTGTTCTGCGAGCCTTGGATATGCGAGAGAATTATCACAAACCACCTGCAGAACAATGCAATGTGGGTAATTCTACCAATTCAGGACTGGATGTCTATAGACGGAAACATTCGCTGGAGCCAGACTTTCAAGGAGCGAGTGAACAACCCTGCAGACCCAGACAACTACTGGCACTACAGAATGCACGTAAGCATAGAGGAACTGCTAAGCAGAAAGGATTTCACAAGCAAAATCAAACAACTGAACAAGCGAAGCGGAAGAGCATTCTAACCAATACAACAAAAAGGCTGACTATTTTTAGTCAGCCTTTTTAGTACCCTAATAAACAGTAAAAAACTATTTTTCAGTATTCTTATTCTTCTTTAGGACAAAGTTGCAAGTGCATGAAAAACCACCCTTGAACTTAGCTCTTCTTTCATGGCTTCCAGGTTTTATCTTGAAAGATTTTGGATCATTGAATAGTGCATTTTCATAGACACCTGACTTGTCAGTAGCTGTGACACAAATGTTATGTGGAACACTGCATTCAACATGACTATCAAAAATGACATAATCTCCATTAGCATCAGAAAATGCCCTTCCTATAAAACTTGTATCAGGCGGAAGGGAATCAGATACATTAACTAATGTTGTGTCAGCATAAAAGGCATGTAGTTCTATGTTATTCAACAGTTCTCCATCCTCATTACATACTCTGCCTTTAACTGTCATCTCCAGATAAGGATCTTCACAAGCTAATGAGAAGAACATTACAGCTGCCCCGAATAATGCCTTAACGCTAAATGAATATATACTTTTGAACATATTTGTATTCTATATTACAACATTAACGATTTCAACTCATTTTAAGGGCATAGACTCAAACAATTACTAAAGCACCCCAAAACGAAAAAAATCAGAATCAATAACCACAGCAAAGTTAGTATTTATAAGCAAAAACAGCCCCAAATAGCAGAAAATAATAAATTAGCTACCCATAATAGGATAAATAGGAAAACAGCCCAAAACAACGCTAAAAAGACACAAAAAAGGCAAGCTGCGAAAAGGAACACAACTTGCCGAAGATTTAGGAAACGCGCTTAACTATACTATAAATAATTTTCTATCTGTATTTTGCAAACACTTGCCTGTGCTTAGAATTTTCTGCACTATTGATTTTTCTTTAGTGTGAATCTATACTGTGTCATGTAACCACCATCGTAAACATCATGTCTTTTACCTGGGGAAACCTTGAACCACTGCAATTTGTCAGTTGAATCTGGAGCATAGACATTATTGTCATCCAAGACCTTTAGACGATACTCACCACGTGGCTTATCGTAGTCATAATTGTTCACTGCAATCTCGTACTTTCCATCCTTGCCAGTAGTTGCATCACCTAAGAAATATAACCTTAGTTCTTTACTATAATAAGAAGAATCAGCATTTATGGAATCAGAATGATAGACACGCAAAGAGTCCATTTCATAAGCCGAAACTTTCATATTTACCAAGGGATTTCCATCTTCATCCATAACTTTACCGCTAAACTTCAGGTCGCAATAGGATTCATCGCACCCCTCGAAGCTAGAAGTAACAAAACCTAAAAAGAAAAGGCCGAATATTACACCGAAACTACTTTTCATTGGCATTAGAAGTAAAAAAAGTAAAAGAATAAAGCGTTCTATAATTTTGACTACAAAATTACAATTTATATTTAAAGAACAATGTTTTTTACCAAAAAAAACACAAAAAGAACAGAAAAAGTTAATTTTACCGATAAATAATGGAATATATCGGACGAAACAAAAAAAGAGGATATACCCTTCAGCATATCCTCCGTTGTACAAGTACGACAAACTATTTGAAAACAACGCTAATTTGTTGCGGTCTGTCGTAATCTATACTTATTCGTGCATGAACAATCACATTATTATTACAAATTATCGAATAACTATATCCATTCCAAATAAAGCCAAAATTATTAAGAACTCTACGGACATCTTTTAAAGCGCACCACTCAGGAAGCAATAAGCTTTCAGTTGCCAATCTCAATTCATTATCAGATGTGAATCTTGCAAACTTTAATAAATAAGAGACTCCGTTTGAGGCATCTTTGTATGACAAGACACCTTGTAAAGTATCCTCCTCTACAATTTCATAACCTTTCATTTTTTCCTTGACCTTATCCATTGTCAAGCCGAATATTGATTCAGGGGCAATGAAATTATCAAGCAGCTTAACCATTCTAGGCTCATCCTTTACAAGGGCAAGACGTATAGTCCTCCATGAAACCTCACGATAAACGAAATTTGTAGCTCCTCGAATTTCAATAGTACGACCATACGGATTACTTTGCTTCCATCCGCCGCCTCTAACTCCGAAATAATCTCTTCTCTTTACGCTATCGGTATCAGCGAAATAGTAGTCAGAGCAATATTCCTCCAAGTTACCGCTCATGTCATATATACCAAGTTCATTAGGCTTCTTGGAAGCTACCTTATGCGTCCAATTATCACCTTTAGAGTTACCGGAGTTCCAACCGACATCATCAAAGTTATTGCTACCGCTGAACACGTAGTTATGGCTCTTATTACCGCCTTTTGCAGCCCATTCCCACTGAATCTCTGTAGGCATGGCGAATCTCATACCTTTAGGTAGTTTGTCTTTCAATATTGTATTTAACTTTTCAGCGAATTCATATCCATCAGACCAAGAAACGCCATCTACAGGATATTGGGGATCACGGAACATCTCGCTAGGATTGGTGTCACAAACAGCCTCATATAACGCCTGAGTCACCTCCGTTTCTCCTATATAGTATGTTTCAACAGAGACCTTATGGGAAATCTCTTTTTCGTTTGCTTCAGGTCTATAGTTGGGGAGTTTTGGATTGGTGCTTTGTCTTCCAAGCCAGAACTTTCCACCATTCACCTTTATCATCTTGAATGATACATCTTTGACTTTGAATGTCAATGATTGGGCATTGCATAGTAACGAACCCATAGCTAAAACGAAAGACAGCAATATGCCTATACCTTTATTCATAACATAAAAATTATAAAAGGGGACACAATAATTGTATCCCCTCTATACATTAAAACTATATCTATTAAAGACCTAGAGACTTCTTGATAGCTTCAATCTTCTCTGCTGCCTTCTTGTTCTGGTCAGCATAGTCAGCAGCTGACTTCATAGTACCCTTAACCTCGCAGTAGAACTTGATCTTAGGCTCGGTACCTGAAGGACGTACAGAAACCTTAGTTCCATCCTCACAGAACCACTGAAGTACATTGCTAGTTTCAGGCATGTCAAGCTTCTGCTTACCGGCAGCAGTAGTCATCTCAAGAGACTTGTAATCCTTGACTACAGTTACCTTGCTGCCACCAAGATCCTTAGGAGGATTAGAACGGAAGTTCTCCATCATTGCCTTGATCTCGTCAGCACCAGACTTACCTGGCTTAGTTACGTTGATAGTGTGCTCCTTAGAGAAACCGTACTCCTGATAGATCTGCATCAATAGATCGTAAAGAGTCTTACCCTGATCCTTAGCCCAGGCAGCAATCTCACAAATCAAACAAATTGAAGCAGGAGCATCCTTATCACGAACCTTGTCAAATGGAAGGAATCCGAAGCTTTCCTCACCACCACCGATGTACTTCTTCTTACCCTCAGAGATAGCGATCTCACGAGCAATCCACTTGAAACCAGTGTAGCAGTCACGAAGCTCGATATTGTTCTTCTTAGCAATCTCAGCAATAACTTCAGTTGTAACGATAGTCTTTACAAGGAACTCGTTACCCTTCATCTTGCCAAGCTTCTTCATGTTAGTAATGATGTAGTAGCAGAACATCATTGCTGTCTGGTTACCATTAATAATCATCCACTCGCCCTTGTTGTCGCGGCATACGATAGCAAGACGGTCAGCGTCTGGGTCAGTAGCGACAACCAAGTCAGCGTTAAGCTTAGTACCAAGCTTCATACCAAGAGTCATAGCCTCAGCATTCTCTGGATTAGGGCTTACTACTGTAGGGAAGTTACCGTCAACAATCATCTGCTCTGGAACGACATTGATGTTCTGGAATCCCCATGAACGCAAGCATAGAGGAACGATTACACGACCTGTTCCGTGCATTGCAGAATATACGATGTTAAGGTCCTTCTGGCGGTTGATAACCTCCTGGTCGATTAGCGCCTCATGAACAGCTGTCATGTAGTCGAAATCCATCTCACCACCGATGATCTTGATTAGGTCCTTGTTGCCTGCGAACTTAACGTCCTCAACCTTAACCTTGTTAACCTCGTCAATGATACCCTTGTCATGTGGAGCTAGCACCTGTGCGCCATCCTCCCAATAAGCCTTGTATCCGTTGTACTCACGAGGGTTGTGGCTTGCAGTCACGTTAACACCAGCCTGAGCCTTTAGCTGACGAATAGCGAAAGAAATCTCTGGAGTTGGGCGCAAAGCCTCGAATAGATATACCTGAATGCCGTTAGCAGAGAAAATGTCAGCTACAGTCTCAGCGAATAGGCGCGAATTGTTACGACAATCGTGACCTACAACAACTGAAATCTGCTTACGGTCTGCAAAATTCTTCTTTAGATAGTTAGCAAAACCCTGAGTGGCCATACCAACTACATATTTGTTCATACGGTTAGTTCCGGCCCCCATGATACCACGAAGTCCACCAGTACCAAACTCAAGATCGCGATAGAATGCATCAATAAGAGCTGTCTTATCCTCTGCATCAAGTAGAGCCTTAACCTCTTTCTTTGTCTCGTCATCGAAGTTACCGTTAAGCCAAACCTGGGCCTTAGATGTTACTTCATTCAATAATGCTGAATTGTTATCCATCGTTATAGTTTGTTTATAATTCTATGCAAAGATATGTTATTTAACTTATTTTATTAGCATAGTAATGCAAAATTTGTACCAATATCAAACAAAAAGACTATTTTTCTCGACAAACGAAAGAATAAACGACAAAAAAAAGGCTTTCAAGATTTCTTGAAAGCCTTACCAATCTGGGGTGGGCGATGGGGATCGAACCCACGACCCTCAGGACCACAATCTGATACTCTAACCAACTGAGCTACGCCCACCATCTTGGTTGCATCACCGTATCCTTTGGTTTTGCGGTTGCAAAGGTAGTACTTATTTTAATACCTGCAAAACATTTTTAAGTTTTTTTTCAAAAAAAGTACAATTTATTGCATTTTCTACGGAACTTCAACGACTTACTACATAAAATCCATATCGGACAGTTCATCATCCTCCTTTTCTTCGTCCTGGAGCAGCTCTCTCATTCCGTTAAAAGCGCGCTCAAGCTTTGTCATCTCCTTGGAAAGGAAAACGTAGAATTCATGCCAGTCCTCTTTTCTGTGTATGTCCAAATTCGGTTTGTGCTTGTATATTCGAGACACAGGAGTGCCGCATTCCTTAACAAAATAGTCCTGCCAAATTGGTTCATCGAAGTGTTCCTCGACGACAACCTTATATTGTTTGAGCAGTTCGTACTTCTCTTTTCTCTTCTGCTCGTTCTTGTGGTTTATCTCAAGAATAACATAAGCGCCATCACGTCCAGCACCGAATTTCATTTCAACATGCTTAATTTTTGTGTTATAGAGAATCCACTTGCGGTGCTTGTATTTGAATCTCGGCAACTTACTGCAGAATTCGTCAAATCCGTTCCAAAAATCGCGCTTTAATGTTTTTACTTCTTCTCTCGAATACATGACTCTTGTTTTTAATTCGCTTGCAAAGATAAGAAACAATTAACAATTTATGGCAAACAAGAAGCCATATAACTACTCTAAATTGTATTTTGAAATTTGAGAGAAGTCGTTTGATGTTCTTGAAATCTCCACAGAATCTTTGCGTACAAAATCTGGTTCTCCGCACTCTCCTTCCATATCATTATTGCAGGAGGCAGCAGACAAAGTCATTCCTGCCGCAATGGCTATCTTTGCAAGTGGTGCAATTCCCACAATCTTTGCGTTCTTCTTCTCTTTGATTTTTCGGGTAAGTTCGGCAAGTTCAGCCTCGCATTTAGGGCATGTTCCTTGACATTCGCCTTTGAATTTACATTCCGTAGGTTCGTAGTCTATGCCATTTGCCTTTGCTATTTCATATCTTATGCGCTTTAGTTCGTCGCATACTATTCTTCCTTTTGTTTTCATTTTGTTATTTATTTATGTCGGTTTTATATTCAAACAAGTCAAAGTTAGTAAATCCCATAGTTTTCAGAAGCTCTACACTTTTCTCCTGGTCATCCTTATTGTTGAACCCGGGAATCAGGGGGACACGAATGTGAACTTTGTCAGCAATGTTACTGAGAAACCTCAAATTAGCCATTACCAGAGCATTGTCCCTGCCTGTGTAGGCTTGATATGTTTCTGGGTTCGTGTCCTTGATGTCTATTATCCAATGGTCTATTATTGGCACCAGAGCCTCAACATTCCTTTGTGGTACATTTAGTGCAGTTTCTAACGTTAGTTTCCAACTATTACCACAAATGGTTCTGAACTCATTCAAAAACTCGTACCTCAGACAAGGCTCTCCTCCACCGAAGCAGACACCTCCGTTTGTTGCAAGAAAGTAAAGTTCATCCACTTTCACAAGCTCGTAAAGTTCAGCAGGGGTGTAGATTGTCGTCTTAGATTCTTGCCTCAACGACTGCGGATTCAGGCAGTACTTGCAGTTAAGCGTACACGCATGAAATGCGGCAAGGGTTGTAATTCCCTCTCCATCAACTGTCATTCTGTGTCTGGCTACACCGATAAATGGAGCTTTCTGATTCATGCGAACAAGTTTGTCGGTTCCAAAGGTAATGAAAGAGAATGAGAAAATGATTATTTAGATGTAATATTTTTCGCCTTCTTCCAAATCAAGTACCTCAACGCGACATAGAACTGTCTGCCCGGCATAGGCCAGCCCTCTGCAACCTGGAATTTATTGTTGAATATGTTTCTGCACTCAGCATCCACAGTCACTCTCTTTATCTGACAAACTATTTTCAAGTTTGTGCTGTTATACGAAGGCAGAGCCTCAGTTCTGCCGTCTTCTGTCAATCCGTTGTGTTTCCCTACGAAAAGATGATTTGGAGAAATCATCCATTCAAGTTTATCTCCGGACTTGAATGACGGAGTTTCAAAGCTGAACACATACTTTGCCTTGGCAGAAACATTAGCGGAATATGGCACAGGTTCATTATAAGAGCTGTTAGACGGATCAGTCACATTTCTGTCGTCACTCAACAACATTTCAAGTTTCAGCTGATGGTTGTCGAATTGCAAATCAGCACAAAAATCCAATCCCTTGCAACGAGTATTCCCATAATTTACCGGGAACCATCTGCCTGTGAAGTACGAAGGAATATAAAGCAATCTGTTCTCCACATCCTCTATATGTCCTTTAACCTTAAAACTCAAATCAGTATTATGCTGCAACACGCACTGACCATTCTCATGGGAATGAGTTGAATGAAAAAAATCATATTCCAATGAAAGATTAAACTTCTTAAAATAAGATGTCTGCAAACTATACCCCTCCGCTGCAGCATAACAAATATCATTGAGCGACGGAGTATGGAAATCGATACTATAATCTGGTCTTATTCTGATAGAATTAGACTTTGTCCCATACAAACAGTAAAGACCTTTCACATGATAAGTCATCTTGTCCAACGGGAGAGACATAAGTCTTACATTATCCTCTATATGTGAATATGACGCTTGGGCGTATGCAAACAACTTATGGCTGCTGAGCACATCGCCATACGCACTCCATTCATTATGGAAGTTCAAATTAAGGGATGTCTTGCTCTGTAATCGAGACATATAAGAAATATCCCTTGGCTCTGCATTAAGATCATTCCATCCAATTTCGGACTCTATGGAAGGAGTTAAATTCAAACGATGACGCACATACAAATAGCGACAAGCCACAGCGCCATGCACACCCTGTTGCAAAGAACCTATATTCATATAAGACGGAACTATTGCATCATTGTTTCCGCTATAGTCCAACCTGTCATTTGTATAGTTGACAGATCCGGCAGCTTCAAGTCTCCTGGTACGCATACGCATAGAAGGTACCGAATCCAAAAGGAATTTATGCGAGTACTTGAGTGTTGTAAAGAAATTTCTTTCCTTTTCTCCTAACGAATCGCTATAGGCATGAGGAAAGTCACCGGAGACACTGCCTGGCAACCCGCTTTCCGAGTCCTTGAAAAATGCTAACAGTTCAAAATCCTTGTATGCGGCACCTCCGTATAGACGGAAGGAAGTGACATCAGAATTTCTGCGCACTCCAGATGTATCTCCATGCTGTGTATGGCATTCAAACGGATAGTCTCCTTTCGTCCTTAGAAATGATGCGTCAATGAAACCATGATCTTTGAAATCAGCACTTGCCTCCGCCCTGAAAGTACCGAACGAACCTACACCAATTCCAACATCTACAGCTGTCTCTTTCGGTCTTGAATCTGTCACCTTATCAATATATGCAGGAGTACTTAGAGAATAGTAAACACTAGCACTTCCAAATCTTTTGAAAGACAACATATCAATATCCGTCATTGGACCATGTAAATTGGACACAGGAAAACCATCAACACCTATATCCATAGGACGAGAACCCAACGAAGCGATATTTATTGTCTTCAAGCCTCCTAACCCGCCAAAATTTTGCACATACAGGCCATGCAACCAGTCACAAAAATAGTCAGACTTAAGCAATGACTTTGAAAAAAGCTTATAAGAAGGGTACTCCCATATCAGCACACTGCAACCATGCAATGTAGATGTCTTGACTGTAGAATCTTGGGGAAGAATGGTATCCGAAGCACTCTGCTCTGCCCTGCAGTCAATACTGACCAAAGCAAGAAACAGAAATATATTAGCGAATAATGTTCTCATGATACATAATGTTTATGTGGCAAATGTAGTAAAAACTTTAGAACGATCAAACATAATATAAGGCATAATTTACTATACCACCTATCTATATTCTTTGTATCTTTGCGAAAAACTATAACCAATAAAAAAGAAACAAGTATGGATGTTCGAATAGAACAGTCTTGGAAAGAAGTGCTGGCTGAAGAGTTTGAAAAGCCATATTTCGAACTGCTGACACAATTCATAAGGAAGGAGTACAAGGAACATGTCATATACCCTCCAGGTTCAAAGATTTTCGCGGCTTTCGACCTGACTCCGTTCAAGGATGTCAAGGTGGTGATTCTTGGGCAAGACCCTTATCACGAGCCGGGTCAGGCCCATGGACTAGCTTTCTCTGTTCAACCCGGTGTGCAGATACCTCCATCTCTACAAAACATATTCAAGGAGATTTCAGACGACATGCATACACCATACCCGGACAACGGACTGCTTGAAAGATGGGCTAAACAGGGAGTGTTACTGCTAAACAACGTGCTTACAGTCAGACACGCATCGCCTTTGAGCCATAAGGACAAGGGATGGGAGGAATTCACTGACAGAGTTGTCGAAATAATCTCATCGCAGAAAGAGAATGTTGTGTTTCTGCTATGGGGCTCTCAGGCACAGAGGAAAGGTCAAGTCATAGACACCAAAAAACACCTTGTACTGAAAGCGCCACATCCTTCGCCATTGTCAGCATACAGAGGTTTTCTGGGATGCAGACACTTCAGCAAGACAAACGAATATCTGCGCCAGCACGGAATGGGTGAAATTATATGGTAAACAACAAAATAGAAAGGGCGATGCTCCGCACCACCCTTTCTCAATGTTTGCTTCCTCAATTATCAAGGAAAATAATGATTATTTGTATAAAAATAAGATAACCGTTGTTGTATGTGATTATAAAGTCGTTCGTGATAATTATCCAAGCCTTTCCATTGCCTTGATTGTTGCCTCTCTGCCACCAAGAGCGGAGAAACGTATATAACCTTCACCACTGGTACCAAAGCCTACACCAGGAGTTGCAACGATATTCTTTTCCTTCAACAGGTAGTCAAAGAACTGCCAAGAGTTCATGCCTGCAGGAGTCTTTGCCCAGATGTATGGACTATTCTTACCACCAAATACTGTATAGCCGGCCTTCTGCAAACCTTCGCGAATGATTCTTGCGTTCCCTAGGTAGTAGTTGATAGCATCCTTAACCTGCTTCTTACCCTCCTCAGAGTAAACAGCCTCTGCGGCACGCTGGATGATGTATGCAGTTCCGTTGAACTTTGTACACTGGCGTCTGTTCCACAAACCGTTTAGAGCAACCAGCTCACCCTTCGCGTTCCTTGCCTTGACAGTCTTAGGAATAACTGTTAGACCGCAGCGAGTACCTGTAAAGCCTGCGCTCTTAGAGAAACTTCTGAACTCTATTGCGCAATCCTTAGCACCCTCAATTTCGTATATAGAATGAGGAACGTCATCCTCTGTAATGAATGCCTCGTAAGCTGCATCAAACAAAATTAGAGCATCATTTGCCTTAGCGTAGTCAACCCACTGCTTCAACTGATCCTTAGTAAGAGTTGTTCCAGTCGGATTGTTAGGAAAACACAAGTAGATGACATCAACCTTCTCCTTAGGCAAAGAAGGGACAAAACCATTCTCTGCTGTGCATGGAAGGTAAACAATCTTGCTCCACTGACCATTCTCAAGCAAGTCACCGGCTCTGCCTGCCATAACATTTGTGTCAATATACACTGGATAGACAGGATCTGTAACAGCAATGATATTTCCAAGTCCAAGTATGTCTCCGATGTTTCCAGTATCGCTTTTTGCACCGTCGCTGATGAACATCTCGTCAGTGTCAAGAGTAACTCCACGTGTATTGAAATCATTCTTGATGATAGTTTCAATCAAGAACTTGTAGCCCTGCTCAGGTCCGTAACCACGGAAAGTTTCGCTGCTTGCCATCTCGTCAACGGCCTTGTGCATGGCCTTGATAACCGCATCGCAAAGAGGCAGAGTCACATCACCTATACCCATGCGGATAACCTCTGCCTGTGGGTTCTCCTCCTTATACTTCGCTACCCTTTTTGCAATCTCTGAGAAAAGATAGCTTCCGGGTAGTTTCTGGAAATTATCATTTATTGTCACCATTTTATTATCCTTATTATTTTCTATCGTTGAATTATATTTCCACTTCGCCTTCGAATACGGTAGTTGCCCCACCGGTCATATAGACGTGATTGTCGCTCTCTCTCCATTCGATTGTCAAGTCACCTCCACGCAAGTGAACGGTAACTGTTCTGTCAGTCAAACCATTTAGAACACCTGCAACGCCTACGCCGCAAGCACCTGTGCCACAAGCCATAGTCTCACCTGCCCCACGTTCCCAAACACGCATCTTGACTTCCTTTCTGCTTATCACCTCGACGAACTCAGTGTTAGTTTTGCGAGGGAATGCAGAATGACACTCGTACGAAGGTCCTATCTTTTCAAGATCTAGTGAATCTATACCTGTTGTGAATATAACCGAATGAGGGTTTCCCATACTCACGCAAGTTGTCAAAACCTTCTTGCCAAGCACCTCTATCTCCTGAGCCACAACCTTGCCCTTGTCAAAGATTGTCGGGATATTCAAGCCTTTCAATATAGGTTCACCCATATCCACAGTAACAGTCTCGACCTTACCGTCTGCACCTAGGTGGACATTCAGAACCTTAGTTCCAGCCAAAGTTTCGAGAGTGAAGCTAGTCTTTTTAGTCAGACCTTTGTCATAAACAAACTTAGCCACACATCGTGAAGCGTTACCACACATCTCAGCCTCGGAACCGTCCGAGTTGAACATACGCATACGGAAATCACATTTCTCGCTAGGCATAATCAAGACTAGTCCGTCAGAACCTATACCTGTGTGTCTGTCACTAAGTTTTATAGCAACATTCGAAATGTCCTCTATTTTTTCTTTCGAAGCATCTACATAGATGTAGTCGTTCGATATCCCGTGCATTTTTGTGAATCTCATACGCTATACCTCGATTCTGTGTTAATTTAGTTTTGACTTTGCAAAGGTATAGCATTTGGGAAAGTTAAACGGGAAAGAATAAAAGTTTGAAAGCAAATCTTTAAGTTTAATTACATTTAAACAAAATAAACATATCAAAACATATAAATCAAAAGAATAAACAGATATTTTGCTTACAATCTATAAGCAAGAACACCATTCCCAACTATAACGACACAAAATAAAAAACGGGATAAAGTATTTCTACCTTATCCCATTTTTCAACTACAACTTTCATTGCAGTACAAAAGGATTTAATATTAGGACTAAACTACAAAAGAAACTCCGTTTCACAACGCAATGTCTTTACGCTTATTATAGTTGCAAAAAGCGTGCCAAACATTACAAAAGAAGCGAACTAATATCAAAAAAGTTTATATTTTATTGTATTTCAACCTAATAACAATCACTTCAACAATATAAACTATTCAATTGCTAGCGATATTCGGCCTGTTTTAGCATCGACATCTACAACTTTCACTTCTATCTGCTGTCCTACATGATACAAAGTTGTCGGATCAGTCCCTCTTTTGCAGTTCATTTGCGAGACATGCAGAAGTCCATCCTTATGAACTCCAATATTAACGAAAGCTCCGAAGTTAGTGACATTCGACACAATTCCCGGCACAACCATACCTTCTCTGAGATCTGACACCTCATGAACATCTGCGAACGAGAACTGTTTAAGAGGCTGACGAACATCTAGTCCGGGCTTGTCCAACTCATTCATTATATCTTTAAGGGTTGGAATACCTACAGAATCGGAAACATACTTGTTTATGTCAATATTCTTTCGTTTGGAAGAGTCTGCGATAAGTTCCGCAACGGATGACTTGGAATCTTTTGCCATCTTCTCTACAATCTTATAGCTTTCGGGATGAACAGCCGTATTGTCAAGAGGATTTTCCGCACCTCTAATCCTCAAGAATCCGGCGCACTGCTCATAGGCTCTTGCGCCAAGACGTGGAACTTTCTTCAGCTCCGCACGGGACTTGAACATTCCATTCTCAGTTCTATAGTTCACAATAGCCTGGGCCAATGCTGGGCCAAGACCAGACACATAGGAAAGAAGGTGTTTGCTCGCAGTGTTCAAATTCACTCCAACCATGTTCACAGCACTCTCAACCACCCTGTCTAGCGAATCCTTGAGCTTCTTTTGATCGACATCATGCTGATACTGGCCGACACCTATGCTCTTGGGATCTATTTTCACAAGCTCAGCCAAAGGATCTTGAAGTCTTCGGCCTATAGACACCGCTCCTCTGACTGTAACGTCTTCGTTCGGGAATTCCTCCCTAGCTGTCTCACTTGCCGAATAGATTGACGCACCGCTCTCGCTGACAACATAAACCTCCACATTGTCAAGTTTTGCTTTCCTTAAAGCATTGCGCACAAACTGTTCAGTTTCTCTGCTCGCAGTTCCGTCTCCGATAGATATTGCCTCTGTCTTATACTTTGCAATCAAGTCAAGAAGTTTGACCTCCGCATCTGCAGTCTTAGACACCGGCGGATGAGGGAACACGACGTCATGGCAGAGCATATCGCCATTCTTACCAAGACACACAACCTTGCATCCGGTTCTGAATCCTGGGTCAAGAGCTATTACATTCTTTTCCCCCAACGGAGACGACAGCAGAACCTGTTTCAAGTTCTTTGCAAACACATCTATTGCCACTTCATCGGCTTTCTCCTTGCTTAGATTTGCAAACTCTGTCTCTATGGCAGGGGTTACATAATCCTTGTACGCGGACTTGACAGCTTCGCCCACAAGGGAGTTAGACTCCGAGAACTGACCTTTCACAAACAAGTCCTCAATACTCTCCAGACACCTCTCGTCCTCGCATTCAACCTTGACCTTCAGGAATCCCTCTCGTTCGCCTCTGCGCATTGCAAGAAGCCTGTGCGAACTGCATCGTGACAAAGGCTCGGAATTGTCGAAATAGTCCTTGTACTTTATTGCGTCCGACTCGTCCTTCTTCTTTTTGTCAACCTTAGACGTTATTACTGCGCCTCGACGGAAAGAGTTGCGCACACGATTTCGCACCCTTACATCCTCGCTTATCCACTCTACGATAATATCCTTTGCTCCAGATATGGAAGCCTCAACATCGTCGCCAAACTTTGCGGCAAGAGTTTCCAGCATAGCATTGCTTGACTGCGCCATTATCATCTTAGCTAGAGGTTCAAGCCCCATAGCTCGAGCCTTCTCAGCCTTTGTCTGTCTCTTGGGTTTGTACGGCAGATACAGGTCCTCTAGTTCCGTCATTGTTTGTGCATCGTTTATCCGCTTCAACAGTTCCGGTGTTAGTTTTCCCTGCGACTCTATCTGCTTGGCTATAGCATCTCGGCGCTTCTCAATCTCCTGAAGCTCCTTGTATAGTTTGTCTATTTCACCAATCTCCACTTCGTTCATGCCGCCAGTCCTCTCCTTTCTGTATCGACTGATGAATGGGATTGTGCATCCGTCATTAAAAAGTTCAAGTGTATTCTTCACGTTCTCTGCTCTCAGATTTAATTCTCTGGCTATTCGTGAAGCAAAATCCATGATGTTTTCCATTTCGGCACTAATTAAGGTAAAAACAAAGAGAGCCACAAATGCAGCTCTCTTGTTAAAAGTATAGTAATTGTCAAATTATGCGTCAATCTCTGCATATACTGCATTTTCTTCGATAAACTTACGGCGAGGAGCAACATCATCTCCCATAAGGATAGAGAATGTCATATCTGCCTCGGTAAAGTCCTCGAGAGTTACCTGCTTCAAGGTACGTTTGTCCGGATCCATTGTTGTTTCCTTCAACTGTACTTCGCTCATCTCTCCAAGTCCCTTGTATCGCTGAATCTTGATTCCTGTCTCGCTTCCTCCACCATACTGCATGATGAACTTGTCACGCTGATTGTCATCCCAGCAATACTCCTCTACCTTACCCTTCGAGCATTTGTAAAGCGGAGCCATCGCAATATACACATAGCCCTTCTCTATAAGCTCTCTCATTCTGCGGAAGAAGAAAGTCAAAATCAAAGTGTCGATATGCGAACCATCGACATCGGCATCGGTCATGATGATAATCTTATGATAACGAAGCTTAGACAGATTCAATGCCTTTGGATCTTCCTCTGTACCGATGGTTACACCAAGAGCAGTATAGATGTTTCTGATTTCCTCGCTGTCAAGCACTCTGTGGTCGGCGGCCTTCTCTACGTTCAAAATCTTACCTCTCAAAGGAAGAATAGCCTGGAAATGACGGTCACGTCCCTGCTTTGCAGTACCACCGGCAGAGTCTCCCTCGACAAGGAACAACTCACATTTCTCAGGATCTTTGTCCGAGCAGTCGGCAAGTTTTCCAGGAAGTCCAGCACCAGAAAGAGGATTCTTTCTCAACACCATCTTACGGGCGTTAGCGGCAGCGATACGAGCCTTTGCGGCAAGAACCACCTTGTCGATGATTAGCTGTGCCTGCTTAGGATTTTCCTCTAGGTATGCCTCTAGAGCTTCTGCAACAGCCTTGTCAACGACACCTTGAACTTCGCCGTTACCAAGTTTTGTCTTGGTCTGACCTTCGAACTGAGGCTCAGCAACCTTAACCGAAATTACGGCAGTAAGTCCCTCTCGGAAGTCCTCTGGGTTGATTTCAACCTTTGCCTTCTCAAGAATCTTCTTGTCATCAGCGTACTTCTTTAGAGTACGAGTCAAGGCACGACGGAAACCGTTAACGTGTGTTCCGTGCTCTATTGTGTTGATATTGTTTACATACGAAGTAAGGCTCTCGTTCGAAGTAGTATTGTATGTCATGGCAATCTCGACAGGTGTTCCATACTTGTCAGTATTGATATGGATAACCTCGGGAACAAGACGCTCCTTTGCTCTCTCGATATATTCTACGAACTCACAGAGTCCCTTCTCTGAATAGAAAAGCTCCTTCTTGAACTCACCATTCTCCAAAGTCTCTCTCTTGTCAGTCAAAGAGATGCGGATTCCGGCATTCAAGTAAGCCAATTCACGAAGTCTGTGGGACAAAGTCTCGAACTTATATTCTGTTTCAGTAAAGATTGTTCCGTCCGGGTGGAAAGTCACACTTGTACCAGTACCCTCGGCAGGTCCCATCTCCTTGACAGGGAAGGCAGGTTTACCCTTGCTGTACTCCTGCATATACAGTTTGCCACCACGCTTAACCTCTACATGCAAGAAGTCTGAAAGAGCGTTCACACAGGAAACACCCACACCGTGAAGTCCTCCGGAAACCTTGTATGTGTCCTTGTTGAACTTACCTCCGGCATGAAGTACGGTTAGAACAACCTCCAACGCTGAGCGCTTCTCCTTAG
Organism: Paludibacteraceae bacterium; assembly: GCA_024401535.1. GTDB lineage: Bacteria > Bacteroidota > Bacteroidia > Bacteroidales > Paludibacteraceae > UBA1723. Next base: position 49,669 of record JAKSKX010000014.1, read on the forward strand.
GATGCATATCGACTGGGATACCACGACCATCATCGACTACGGTGATCGAGTTATCCTCGTTGACAAACACATCTATATTGTGACAATAACCAGCAAGAGCCTCATCAATAGAGTTATCCACAACCTCGTTAACCAAATGATGCAATCCCTTCGGACCGATATCACCGATATACATCGCAGGACGCTTTCTTACTGCCTCCAGACCTTCAAGCACCTGGATACTACTACCTGAGTATTCCTCTTCTGTTTTATTTTCTGCGCTCATTATATAATATAGTATGATTACTAACTCTTTTAGAACACCTGTGCAGTGTTACAACACGCAAAGATAATAAAAAAATTAATACAATGCCATTTTTTCCGAAAAATTGAATTTAACGATAAATAAGAAACTCACTATAGGCACATAAGGAATAGTACATGAAGGGCAAAAAAGCCACACAAACGACTTTTTTAACCAAATACTCACAAACAGCCAAGCCGCAAGCTCTTTTTTCGAACATATCGAGAGACTTGCCGCAACTAAAAACCGCATTTGTTTTTTCAATCAACCGCACAAGCAAACCACAACTTTCACGGAGAACTCAGAACTACCTCCGTTCAAAAAATATCCAGTAATTTTCATCCGGCAAAACACCGAAAGAGAAAACACAAGAGTAAAATCTCTGCACATAACAGCATTCATCGAAATGTAAACTGCAAAGTCCCAAAACATCTTTCCACAAACAAAACAACAAAAAATGCCAATTCAAGCAAAGGAAACACTTCAGCAAAAGAACTAGAAAATCAACACTTTAGAAACATTTTCTAAAAAAAGTTCACAAAACATTTGGTCAGTAAACTCAAAAGCACTAATTTTGCATCGCAATCAAGAAAAAGAGGTTGCAAAAACATAATGGTGTGGTAGTTCAGCTGGTTAGAATACATGCCTGTCACGCATGGGGTCGCGGGTTCGAGTCCCGTCCATACCGCAAGAAAGACGCACGGTGATTTACTGCGCGTCTTTTTGTTATAAGAAAACGGAGGCTATCAGACTTGCCGATGTGGCTCAGTTGGTAGAGCGTCGCATTCGTAATGCGCAGGTCACGAGTTCGAGTCTCGTCATCGGCTCTCCTTTTTTATTTAATTTTTATTTTGTTCTCCTCTGTTTCATTCGTGATGAAAGGCAGGGGATTTTTTAGCGAAAGCGGGTAATTTGATTATAATGGTTGGCTTCGTAGTTCAACGGATAGAATACGAGTTTCCTAAACTTTAGATCCGGGTTCGATTCCCGGCGAGGCTACACAAGGCAAAGGCTTGCGAACCAACAAACGGATTGCAAGCCTTTTTATTTTTTAGGGGACACTCATGAAAGAAAACCACAAGACTGGGAAGGGTTACTTTGACTTGCTGATAAAGAACATGAGCAAGACTAAAACATACTTCATCCTGATACACGTAGCAATATTCATCATTGTTTCTTTATTGGCTTTGGGCATTCTGGAAGTATTTCACATTTCTTTCAGCGGAAGTACGAGTATCGATTTGCATTTGGTTGTAGCTGCCGGCATAGGATTTGTCTCAACCTTGCTGGCGTATGTGCTTCTGAACGATTTAATCATGTTTCTAATAAGCGACAGAACTAATCGGAACCTCCTAGAAAATGCAAGCAAAGACGAACTAGCCAACGCGTACTTCATCCTTGGTCTCACAACAGAAGCGACAGATGAAGAAATAGAAGCGACAACGGAAGAAATTTGCGAAATGCTAAACAAGAAATTTATGGGAGTTGAGAAAGATGACCTTTATGCCAACATCGATTTGGCAGACGACGCTTGCAAACTAATCCTCTCAAAGAGAGGCAAATGCATCGAACATCAAGCACACCGTCAACTCTAAAGCCAAATTTTTATCCATATATATCACCTCACAAACAAGATATTTTTGTAAATTTGCAAGAGGGAATACTTTGAGCATACAAAAGGGGAATATAAATATGCAATCATATATCTATAACATAGCCGAATGGAAAGTAACAGTTTGTTTCCTTGAGCCAAATCAGGAAGCAAACATTGAAATGCTTCCATCCTTCCAAAACTTTCGAGTTGCAGAGTCTGACTGCGAGCCGCTGTTCACAATGACAGTGGACCAGTCCCTTGAACTTGTAAGTAAAGATGACTGCACGTACACTAACACAGAGCAGACTAACAACGGAGACATCAAGGTAAGCAAAACCCAAGACAAAGGCTATCAGTTCACGATATATGACCTGCACGGAGATATTTGCGCCATGATGCAGAGCAACGACAGCTTCAGCGACTGCAAATGCAGAGTGTATGGCAAAGCAAGCCAACGAAGTTTCGGCATGAACAACGCAATGATGCTGGCCTACGCCTTTGCAGGGGCAAGACACAAGACGATTTTGGTTCATGCGTCCGTAATTCGCCACAAAAACAAGGGCTACGCTTTTGTAGCACGAAGCGGTACAGGGAAAAGCACACAGACTCAAAACTGGCTTAAAACTATTGAGGACTGCGACTTGTTGAACGATGACAACCCGGCTGTCCGTGTCATTAACGGAGAGGCTTGGATATACGGAACTCCCTGGAGCGGCAAAACCCCTTGCTACAAGCAGGAGAAAGCTCTGCTCGCCGCAGTTACCAAGATAGACCGCAAACCCACAAACTATGTGGAGGAAGTGCCTAAACTTGTCGGATTCAACCATCTGTTGTCTTCTTGTTCGGTTCTTCGCTGCGACAAAGAGACCTACCTTGGCATATGCGACACAGTCTCTGCGGTTTGTACTGTGGCAGGCAACTACATCCTGCACTGCACAGCCGCCCCGGAAAGCGCACTTGTATGCTACAAGGGAATATCAAACAAATAAACTTCACACAGACTAATCATACTGAACTGTGAATCATATAGAATTTGCCATAGAACTTTTGAAAAAAGGCCGCACTGTCAACGTCATTGGACGAGGCAACAGCATGCGTCCCTACTTGGTGCATGAACGCGACAAGATTGTATTCAAGCCAGTTGACTCTGTCAAAGCAGGTGACGTTGTTCTTGCAAAATTCCCTAACAAATACATTATTCACAGAGTGGTCAAGGTAGATGGAGAGAACGTAACCATGATGGGCGACGGCTGTACAACTTGCGAGAAATGTACTTTGAACGACATATTCGGCAAGGCAGAAGGCTTTATCCGCAAAGGGAGAGAGACTATGGACCGAGCAGACAGTTTCGGCTACAAGCTCTATGCGTGGACATGGATGCATCTGCCGTTGACTTTTCGTAAATGTTTTCTTGGCATTCATGACATTATATTTTTGTCTCGCAAGGACCTAACAAGAATTTCGCCAACAGAGGATGAAACAGAACTATTCGTTGCTTTATTGAAAATTTCTCTATGGGGAGCCTCAACAAAAGAAGCTGAGCAGATATTAAACAGCAAAAATATAGGATGGGATGTCATTCTGGACATGGCAAATCGCCAGACAGTTACAGGCATAATTGCCGATGCAGTAAGACAACTTCCTGAAAACCTGAAACCAGGGGAAGAAATTTGTGACAAGCTATCTTCTTTCTTGAGGAAACTACTAATGCAGCATGAGAAATTTAATTCTGTTGCAGTACGTTCTATGGAAATCTTCAAAGCTAACGGCATTCCTGCCGTACTGTTGAAAGGTCAAGGAACTGCGGCACACTACCCTAATCCAATATTGCGCCAATGCGGAGACATCGACATATACGTCGGCCCAGAGAATTACGAGAAAGCCCGCAAATGCATAGTAGAACTTGTCGGAGAAAAGGGTGTTGACCCTCATGACATAAAAGAAAAACATGCTAATGCACATTACGGAAATATAGAAATTGAAATGCACAAAAATGCAGAAATCCACCATAATATTTTCGTCAAGAATAGCTATATCAAGTATTGTGAACATTGGCTGAACCCAGAATTGTGCGACAAAGCAAGGATACAAGACAAAGAAATAGATATACCACAACTACAATTCAACACAATATACACTTTCTTCCATCTTTGGCATCATTTTGTTTGCGGAGGCGTTGGTTTACGACATGTTATCGATTGGTGCATACTTTTGCATAGGGCACACAAGATAATAGACAACAAGCAACTTGAAACAGATATAAACAAATACAAAATCCTCAGAGGATGGCAGACCATAGGTTGGATTGCAGTAAACAAATTAGGATTTTCCAAGGAAGAAATGCCGTGCTATTCAGACAAATACGAGAAAGAAGCTCTATTGGTATGGGATAAGATCATGAAAGGAGGAAATTTCCAAAGGCCTTTTCAAAAGAGACTCGGCAAGCATCATTGGATGTTGAGTAAAATTATCTCATTCTGCTACACAATATCAGATGTTGTAAGACTGTATCCACTGATTGGCCATGAGTTTCTGCATGTACTCTTGTATATGTTTAATAGAGGCACTAATACGACAATAAAGATATTGAATCAAAAATAATAAACAACTATGAAAAAACAACAGGGTTACGAACTAAGAGATATATGTGGCGAAAAAGTTATCATCGCTACGGGGGTGGAAAGCATAGACGTCAACAGCATGATAGTCCTAAACGACACTGCAGCTTTCATGTGGGAAGCTATGGGAGACTCTGACTTTGAAACTGAAGACATTGTAAAAAAGACTCTCGAAGTATATGACATCAACGAAGAACATGCCACAGAATCAGTGAACAAACTTTTGGACAAGATGAAAAAATGTGGAGTCGTGAAATAAATCTTGCACTCTGGCTTTGGCACAGCGTCAAGGGACAAAGACGACGCATTACACTAAACTGTGCGATAGGTGTTTTTAGAATAGTCCTGTCGCTGAGTTTCGTGTACCTTTGCAAGCATATTGTTGACATAGCAACCGGCACTTCCCAGGGGGACATCAGGCAATGGACAATGATTCTTGTCGGCTATATTCTCCTGCAGCTTACTGTGACTCTTGTAAATGGCAGAATCAAAGAGCGCAACAGAATAGAGGTGACCAATCTCTTGCAAAAGCGTATCTTCGCAAAAGCTATGCGCAGTCAATGGAACGGACGAGACCGACTCCACACAGGCGACACAATGAGCAGACTGAGCGAAGACATACGAACAGTCTCAGCTACTATAAGCGACCAGATTCCGAGAATCGTACTGGCTTCCGTCCAACTAATCTGCGCATCTATTGTACTATTCACGCTTGAAAGGAAACTGCTTTGGGTGCTGCTTGTGATAATGCCTATAGCGATCATTGTGAGCAAAGTCTATTTCCGAAGACTTCGCAAACTGACAGACAAGGTCAGACATCAGGAGGGAGACATACAGAGCCACATCCAGGAGCATCTGCTCAAGCGAATTCTTATTATTTGCATGAACAGAATAGACGATGCCATTATCATGCTGAACAACCGACAGGATGAGCTCAAAGACACCGTTGTGTCCAGAGTGAACTATACTACTCGTGCGAACATGTTCATTCAGGCAGGCTTCATGACCGGCTACAGCGTAACATTCTGTTGGGGAGCCTACGGAATCATGGCAGGTACTGTAACATACGGCATGATGACGGCATTCTTGCAGTTAGTCAACCAAGTGCAACTGCCTATCGTAAACATGAGCCATTATTTGCCTCAAGTCATCCAATCCATATCTTCCATTTACAGACTGAAGGAAATCGACGAAGAATTGCAGATGGAGGACAACAGCGATGAAACCGCAAATATGAACAAGGTATATGGCATAAAGATAGAAAACCTAACTTACACATATCCTGGCAATTCCGCACCTACAATAGACAATTTGAACGAGACATTCAATCCTGGCGAGCATATCGCCATAGTTGGACAAACTGGCGCAGGCAAAAGCACATTGATACGTCTTCTTCTCGGATTATTGCTACCGGACAAAGGTACAATATCAATCACGGACGGGCAAGACGTAGTATTCAAAAATACAAATCGAAAAACATTCTGCTACGTACCACAAGGAAACAGTCTGATGAGTGGAACGATAAGAGACAACCTGCTTCTTGGAAATCCCAAAGCAACAGAAGAAGACATGGCCAACGCACTTCGACTTGCAGCAGCCGACTTTGTGTTTGAGAGAGAGGAAGGGCTAAACACATCCTGCGCAGAACAAGGTAACGGACTTAGTGAAGGACAGGCCCAAAGAATTGCTATTGCACGCTCCCTTCTCCAGCCGGGAAACATCTACATATTTGACGAAGCGTGCTCAGCTCTTGACGAAGCAACGGAAACTCGCATTCTCAACAATTTGGATTCCCACCTCAAAGGCAAGACTGTGATATGGATTACCCACCATGAATCCGTAAGGAAAAGAATGAACAGAATTGTAAGTATATAGAATTCTTACCTTCCCATTTTAGACTTGAACATGAAAACAATAATTTTTCTGCACGGATTCTTTGCAAGCGGCAGCTGTGTGCCTGCTAAAGCTTTGAAAGACGCTTTAGAGGGGAAGGTGCGCGTTTTGACTCCTGATTTGCCGATGCACCCCAAAGAATCTCTTGAGTTCATACACCAGATGTGCGACAAGGAAAAACCAGAGCTTCTTGTTGGAAACAGTTGCGGTTCTTTTCTTGCGCAAATACTATCTCCTGTGGTTGGAGTTCCTGCTCTGCTCGGCAACCCACATTTTGAAATGACAAAGTTTTTGAGGGAAAGAATCGGCAAGCACCAATATAAATCTCCAAGAACAGACGGCAAACAGGACTTCGTTATTGACGAAGAGTTAATCAGCGAATTTGCCGAACTTGAAGAAACAATGTTCAATTTCACCAACCCATACTACAAAGACAAAATTTGGGGAATATTCGGAGAGAACGACACATTGGCCCACTATGAACCTTTGTTCAGGGAACACTATGACAAATCCTTTCACTTTCCAGGGGCGCACACTCCTACAGATGATGAGGTTTGTTCTTACTATATTCCTTTGATAGAGAAGATGTTGGAGTCTTTTCCTCGCAAGGAAGAAAGATTCTTTCGCCACTTCAAAGGAAACAGATACAAGCTTCTGCACTCAGCCCTTGACTCGGAAACAATGGAAAGAATGGTGGTCTATCAAGCTTTGTACGGAGAAGAAAAGATTTGGGTTAGACCGGAGAAAATGTTCTTCGAGAAGATAACCAGAGAAGGCAACACATTCAACAGATTCGAAGAGACTGAATAATGGCACTATACATTGTAAGGCACGGACAGACAGAGGAAAACAAGCAGATGATTCTGCAGGGACACATGCCAGGGATTCTGACTGAAGAAGGAATAAAGCAAGTTACGGAAACAGCCGAAAAACTGGCAAAAATGGACATCAGATTCAGCTGCGTTGTGGCAAGCGACCTAAAGAGAGCAATGGACTCGGCAAAGATAATTGCCGACAAACTGGGCATTGAAGTCATTCCAATGGAGATTCTTCGAGAAAGAGACTGGGGAATATACACAGGCTTGACCGTAGAGGAAGCTCGAAAAACATACCGCATTAACGGGAAGTGGGTATTCCCTGACAAATCTGCAGAGACTGAGGAGGGAATTCGCAACAGGGCAAATGATGCGCTTCAAAAATTGAAGGAGCTGTACCCTACCCAGAACGTCATTGTAGTCACTCACGGCCAATTTGCACGTAACTTGTTTGCCGCTCACAACAACTGCAACTATAGGGAGATTACTTCATTCGCGAATGCTGAAATAAGAACTTTAGACTTTTAACTTAATAAGCACAATAATATGGCAAAATCAGTTTTGATAAAGGATACAACTGTTGACGAAAGAATAGAGATTGTACGCGATGCACTTGGGTTTGATTCTGACTGCGAGGGTATAGACTTCTCGGACATGTACGACGACTATATCAGCGGCAAGAAAGAGTTGGCAGACATAAATAGAGAGTTCAGTGAAAAGCATTGCGCCAAATTCGTGGCAAGTGAACTAAAAGAACATTCCAGAGGTTGCGGATTTTGACAGGACAATGGAAAAGTCCCTGATATTCAATTCAAAAATCGCTAATCTGGAAACAACTGAACTATACAAGCAGCAGAGGAATAGCAACGGTCCAATTTGACAAGCTTAGATTCAAATGCAGTGTGCAGGAGCACACACAAAGATGTTTTGCAAGCAAAAAACAAATGTCATTTGCGGTGCATTTCCCCTATTCATAAAAAATATAGGTTACCGGTTCAATGCCGGCAACCTATAATCAAAAAATCACGAAAATACAAGTTAGCGCTTCATAACCTTCATAGCCTGATTCCCGTTCATGATGACAACATAAACCCCTTCTGGCAGTTTTTCCATACCGACCTCTGCGTTATTTGAGCCGATGGTTTCTGTCAAGCAGCATACTCCACGTGAATCATAGACTTCAATATTGACATCTCTGCTTCCTTCCCCACTCCATATCAACTTGTTGTCTATAAAGTGAACAGGTCCTGAGCTTACGACATCCTCAGCAGAAGTAATAGTTTCTCCTGGCTGGAATATTCTCCATAGCGCAGAAGTCTTGTTTTCAGGCAAAGGAGCCTGGAACACATTACCCTGCGAATCTGCCTGAAGGAACTTTCCGCTATGTCGAGCCATCATAGTAACTACATTCGAATCATACTCGGACTGCTTTTCAAAGGCGAACTGCTGATGACCACCTCCGTTCCAGTTCCAGATTCCAGCTTTTGCGCCATCGTCCTTGCTGCTGTTTGCAATTTCAAGAACTTTGCCCGCAATGTTAAGTCGGAAAGTTCCGGAATACTGCTCGTATAAGTTTATCCATGCGTCATTGCTGTTGCAGTCAACCAGACTCAAGTCTCCCGTTACTCCGCTCATACATTTCCCTTCACTGACTGACATTACTTTGATTTGGTCCGAAGGAATCATCTCGCTTGCGTTCCTTTTCCACACACGCACCCAGTCGCACTCCAAAACAGCAGGATATCCATTGGTAATCTGTATGTTGTCACCAGCCCAACCACCAACTGCAAGGTTGATTATTATGTAGTTACCCTTGAGCTGGCTAATCTCGGAAGGTCGGTTGTATGTGGCAATGCACTTGTCGTCAAAATAGAACTTCAAGTAAGAGCTTGTCCACTCCAATCCATAAGTATGGAAGTCTGCACTCTTGTCCGGACCTGTGTGAGTACCTCCGAAAGAAGCCTCATGGTCCCAAGCAGAGCCATGTGAAGCATACCAGTCTGTCTTTGTATAGTGAAGATAATAGTGGTGGAGATTCCTCTCGTGCGGAACTTCAAAAATATCAATCTCTGGCGGCCAACCGTCCTGCAAAGTCCAGAAGGCAGGCCAAGTTCCAAGCTGCCAAGGCATTTTGAAACGACCTTCTATATAACCTCCGTTCACCTCGAAATGACCTCGAGTGTCTATCGCACCGGAAGTATAGTCAAGCGAATATGTCTTTCCACCATTTGAACAAGTCGGAGGAGCATCCGGATGACGTCTTGACTCGGCTTTTATACGGAGTTTGCCATCGGACACCGAGACGTTTTCCTCTACGCAGTAAGCCTGATGATTGTGAGTGTGTCCCCAGTTGTATGTAGGGTTCCACTTGCTCTTGTCCAGAGAAGTTCCCTCGAACTCATCGTTAAAGACCATCGTCCAGCCTGCCGAACTAGAGGGAGGTGCAGCAAAAGTTGAAGAGAAAAAAGACAATGCGGCAATAGCCACATAAGATTTTAGTTTCATGTAATAGATTTATTAGGAATGTTTTGTATTTTGGGCGCTAAAATAATCATTTAAATTTTAAGTAGTAACATATCAGACAAAAAAAGTCTGTTTTGAGGGGATAATTGCACAACTCTGAGCAATAAAATGGGCTGACAAAATTCATTTCATCAATTCAAATTTTTTATTTTCCGCTAAAAAGTTTTCTTTGTTCTGCTTTTATTTTTATCTTTGCAACTTAATTGGAAGAATTGTAAATCGACGACTTGTTAACGAGTAATATATAACTTGTACTTATGTATGACTATATAAAGGGAATATTGAGCGAGTTGACACCAACCACTTGTACTATCGAAGCGGGAGGCGTAGGTTATCTGCTTAATATATCGCTTACAACATATGCTTTTCTTGAACCGCTACAAGGCAAAGACAACACAAAAGTGTACACATACCTTATAGTGAGAGAGGATGAACACCTGCTATTCGGATTCTCGGACAAGATGGAAAGAGAATTGTTCAAGCTTTTGATAAGCGTGTCCGGAGTAGGAGCAAACACTGCACGAACTATTCTTTCTTCGTACTCACCGGCAGAGCTGGCGCAAATTATTGAAAGCGACAACGCAAATGCAATCAAGAAAGTTAAGGGCGTAGGTACAAAAACTGCGCAAAAAATAGTTATTGACCTCAAGGACAAGATGAAGAACTTGGCGGCCGAATCAAACGGAGCACTCCCTTTATCTTCTGCTTCAAGTCCAAGCAGTCAGGTCAAGAACGAAGCTGTAATAGCTCTCACAATGCTCGGATATGTTCAGTCCGCAGCGGAAAAGGTTGTCGCCGAAATCATCAAGGGAGAGCCTTCTATTCCTGTAGAGAAGCTAATTAAGGAAGCGTTAAGAAAATTATAAATAGAAAAGATTTTCACTGTATAAGACAGACAAAATCAATTCATTACATAAATAATGTCAATAGGTAACAAAAAAGATATAGTCAAATGGTTAGTGGCATGCTTTACGTTTGCCATCTCGACCGTCAGTTCTTTTGCTCAAGACGACATGGTGCTAACTACAGACGAGGACAAACCTGCCGTTGAAGAGTCAAGACACGACACTTCTAAACTAAGATACCCAATCAAGAGTACTGAAATTGGAGACTACGAAAACCTAAACAAACGTAGCGCGATTGATGTCAAGGAGGGGGCGGACTACACTTCGGAGGTGGAGTATGACCCTAACACAGGACTCTACATTTTCTACCGCAAGATTGGAAACTTGGAGGTGGCAACCCCTTTTGCCCTTAACGCAACCGAATACACAGACTACATGCTTGAGCAGAGCATGTCAAACTACTGGCTTGAAAAGAATGCCGAAAATGCTGACAAACGCGACAAACTGTCTCTCAGCAACATAGAGGTCGGCTTGGGTACAGCCGGAGACAAGATTTTCGGTCCCGGCGGTGTCAAAATAAAGACTCAGGGAACCGTAGAATTGAAGCTTGGAATGAGCTTTCTTAGACGTGAAAACCCAAGTATCTCGGAACGCAACCGCAAGAGCAAAAACTTTGATTTCGATGCCAAGATTCAGATTTCTGCAAACGGTACAGTCGGAGACCGAATCAAGTTCAACTTGAACTATAACACTGAATCCACATTCGATGCAGACAAGGAACTTGTAAAATTGGGCTACGAAGGCAAGGAAGACGACATAATCAAGAAGATTGAGGTAGGACATGTTTCTCTTCCTCTTTCCTCTACACTAATTCCGGGAAGCACATCCTTGTTCGGAATCATGACTCAGCTCCAGTATGGAAAGCTGAAAGTTTCCGCTGTTGTGTCAAAGCAGGAAAGCGAATCAAAGACAATAAGTACGAAGAATGGAAGTCAGACAACCGAATACATGATTTCCGCTCTCGACTATGATGAAAACCGACATTTCTTCATCGACGAGTTCTTCTACCACAACTACGACAAGTGGATGACAACTGCTCCGAACATCAATTCCGGAGTTGTAATCAAGAAAATAGAGGTCTGGGTAACAAACAAGAGCAAAAACTCTAACAGCCTTAACACGACAACACGAAACATTTTGGCGTTCAAGGACTTGGCCCAGAGCAAGAATCCTTTGTCAGGCACATATTTCAATGACGAGAAATCATTCCCGACAAACAAGAACGGAAACATGTACTCGGCATTGACTTCGAAAAGCAACGAGTTCCTTCGCGAGCCTTCTTCTGTTGACAATGTTATTGAAAAACTTGTCGAGGGCAACTTCGAATACCCTCTTGAAAACGGAAGCGACTACGAAGCCATTGTGAATGCACGAATGCTTTCTACAAACGAATATACATTGAACGAGGAGTTGGGATACATCTCCTTAAGAGCATCCGTTGACGATGACGAGGCATTGGCCGTAGCCTATGAATATACGTATAACGGACAGACTTTCAAGGTCGGAGAGCTAACAACAGACAACATCAACAAGAAGATAGCTACAGATTCCACTTCTGCCAGAAGCTCATCGTTGTTCGTGAAGTTGATCAAGGCAACATCAAACAATCCATCAAACGAGCATTTGTGGAAGCTGATGATGAAAAACGTCTATAACATAGGCGGCTACAACATCCAGGAGGACAAATTCAAGCTAGACATTCGATACAACTATCACGGAGACTCGACTTCATACTACAGAACCGACCTTCCTGCAGAAACTGGACTAGAGAACAAGCCTTTAATCCAGACATTGGGAATGGACAGACTTAACAGCAGGCATCGTGCCGCCAAGGACGGAAAGTTCGATTTCTTGGAGGGACTTACTGTTCTTGCAGCTCAAGGTCGCGTCATACTTCCTTTGGTTGAGCCGTTCGGTTCCGGTTTGGAGAGAAGAATTCTGAACAAGGAAATCGCAAAGAAGTACACGTTCCCAGAACTTTACTCTTTGACAAAAACAGGAGCAGAAGAATTTGCGGAGAAGAACAAGTTCTATTTGAACGGAGAGTACAAATCCACTTCCGGAAGCGAAATCAGACTTAACGCAACACAAATTCCAAGAGGAAGCGTAAGGGTTACAGCCGGAGGACGCCAGCTTCAGGAAAATGTAGGCTATACAGTTGACTACAGCATGGGTATAGTCAGAATCCTTGACGAGAGCGTTTTGGCAAGCAACCAGCAGGTCAATGTAACTCTAGAGAGCAAGTCGATGTTCTCAACCCAACAGAAGAGTTTGGTAGGAACAAACCTAGAATATGCCTTCAACGACCACTTCTCTTTGGGTGCAACAATAATGCATCTTTCAGAGAAGCCGCTAACCGACAAGGTTGCCAACGGATACGAGCCTATTTCCAACACCATTTGGGGATTGAACGGTTCGTTCTCTACACAAAGCAACTGGTTGACTAAGATAACAAACGCAATACCAGGCATTAATGCCACTGCTCCTTCCCAATTCACTTTGAGCGGAGAGTTCGCACAGCTTTCTCCAGGCCACGGTTCAGGAATTGAGGACAAAACAGGAGAAAGCGCATCATACATTGATGACTTCGAAGGTTCCGAAAGCAAAATCAGCTTGATGGCGGCTACGTCATGGACTCTTGCTTCCGTTCCAACCAGAAAATACATGACACTGCAAACCCAACTAGGCGGTTTGAACCTTATTCGCCCAAGGGACGCTTTCTGGGATCCAATTGACTCACTTGGAAGTATCAGATCCGGATTGCAGCGCGCTCACTTTGCATGGTACCATATAGACAATATTTTCCAGAAGAAAAACGAAAATACATTAAAATCGATTTCTGCCGACGAAAAATCCAACCATTTCGTTCGTGAAATCAAGGAAACCGAGATTTTCCAGCACAGAGACTTGGCCTGGGGTGAAACTACAACCCTTAATACCTTCAACCTTGCCTACTATCCAAGAGAAAGAGGTATGTATAACCTTGATGTTACACAGATTGACCCGGAGACTGGACTTTTGCTACGCCCTGAAAATCGTTGGGGAGGTATCATGAGAAGACTTGACCAGACCGACTTCGAAAAAAGCAACATCGAATATCTGCAGTTCTGGTTGATGGACCCTTGGGCTGAAGCTGACAGCCTTGGCATAAACAAGAACTCGTATGGTAAGCTTGTATTCAACTTGGGTGAAATTTCTGAGGACATTTTGAAGGATGGACGACTTCAGCACGAGGACGGACTTCCAACAAGCAGCAACCAGCTGGTATGCGACGACTTGATTTGGGGTAGAACTCCACGCAAGACAAACTATAGCGCATTTGACAACAGCGAGCTTGCAAACCAAGACTACGGTCTAAACGGACTTAACGACAAGCAGGAAAAGACATATATGGCTTCGTTCGGACGCTTCTATCAGTACATGGACTCGTTAGCGAAAGCAAACAACATCAAGTCCGAATACATGAACAGAGTTCTTTCCGACCCTGCCGGTGATGACTTCCACCACTACCGCGGAGACGACTGGGATAGCGAGAGAATGGGTGTGCTTGGCCGATATAAGTTCTATAATGGAATGGAGGGAAACTCTACTGCCGACAACAACAGCAAATACAGTTCCACTTCATCGACTTACCCTAATACCGAGGACTTGAACGGAGACAATAATGTCAACACAAAGGAAATGTACTACGAGTACGTTGTCAACATTTCCCGAGAGATGTTCGAGGACTCAACTTTGTGGGCTGACAACTTCATAGTAAGCTGCGCAAAGTCTGTACAAAACACTGCTAACAGGGACAGACGCCCTATCAAGTGGTATCAGTTCCGAATTCCAATTCGTGACGCTAACAGATACTTCAAGCAGGGAGAGATTTCCGGATTCAACTCTATCCGATTCATCCGTATGTACATGACAGGATTCAAAGAGGAGACATTCCTACGCTTCGGAGCATTGGAGTTGACAAAGACAAACTGGAAGGTATATAAGCGTGACGCAAAACTATTCCCAGAGGAAGGAAGTACAACAAACATTGATGCTATCCAGATTTCCGTAGTGGACAAAGAAAAGGACACTAACAAGAAACCTGTCGGCTACTGCATGCCTCCGAACATTAAAGTCACATACGACCCTAGCCAGCCTCAAGCAAGGGAGGAGAACGAGAAGTCCATGCTTCTAGCAGTTTCAAACCTTGAGCCTAAGGCAGCTGCCGGAGTTTACAAGACAACATCCTTTGATGCCCGCCAGTACGAGAGACTCAAGATGTACGTCCATGCAGAAAACATTATCAATCCGGTTTACGAGGTTCCAGACAACAGACTTCACCTATTTGTCCGATTGGGTAACGACTTCACTGAGAACTACTACGAGTATCAGGTTCCTTTGAAGTTCACTCAGCCGAATGCAATACTTGACACAGAGGTATGGCCAAAGGAGAACGAAATCGACTTTGCTTTCGAGGACTTCACAAACTTGAAACTTAGACGAAACAAGGACAGACTAAGAGGTGGTAAGGTCTCTAATGTTGACCGATACAGCGAAATGGACGGATTCAACATCATGACCGTGGTAGGTAACCCTACGTTTGCAGATGTGACATCAATGATGATTGGTGTTAAAAACGAGGATGACCAGACCGTAACAGCTGAGATCTGGGTTGACGAAATGCGCATGACCGGATTCAACGAGGACGGAGGTTGGGCGGCAATGGCCAAGATGGGCTTCACGTTGTCTGACTTCGCAAGCTTTGACGCGACTGGCCGCATAGAGACTACCGGATTCGGTGGCCTTGAGGCTAATGTCATGGACAGAAACATGGAGGACACATACACTTTGGACATGTCAACTACCCTACAGTTGGGTAAGTTCTTCCCTGAAAAGGCAAGAGTGAATATGCCTTTGTCAATCTCCTACAGCAGAGAGAAGGAGAAGCCAAAGTATGATCCAACAGACACAGATGTACTTTTGGACGACGCTCTTGACCTATACAATGACAAAGACATAAAGTCCAATGCGGACAGCATAAGGAAAGAGGTAGAGGCTCAGAGCTTGACTATAAACGAGTTCACAAGCTACGCACTTACCAATGTTCGTGTAGGTATCGTCTCAAAGAAGAAGCCTATGCCATACGATCCTGCGAACTTCTCATTCTCGTTGGGCTACAACAAGAGAACAGAGAAAGATCCGGAGACTGTATATGACAAGACCCAGAACTATAACGGAGACTTCAACTACAGCTACTCACTGTCTCCGAAACCGGTCGAGCCATTCAAAAAGGTCAAGTTCCTAAAGAACAACAACTGGAAACTTATTCGTGACTTCAATTTCTACTACCTGCCAACCAACTTGTCATTCTCGACTTCAATGAAGAGGTATTACAACGAGGTATTGCTTAGGGATTTCTCTAGCACGGTAGTACGAGACACTTCATTCAGTTGCATGTCCTGGGACAAGGACTGGACATGGGACAGAAGCGCTGACATCAAATGGAACCTTACTAAGGCATTGAAGGTTAATTTCTCCACTTCGATGAACAGCACTATCGACGAGATATTCCGCGCAGGAACAGACGCAGACGGCAACTACATCTATCGTGACGCTCCGGTAAACCGAGGTTACTTGAACGATGCTCAGAAATGGGCAGAGGCAAGCCTTGAAGAGGCCGAGCGCAAGTACTTGTTCGACAATAACGAAGACGAGCTATGGTACGAAAGATGGAAGGACACCGTCAAGTCGAGCCTGAGACATTTCGGTTCTCCGTACATATACAACCAGAGACTGAATGCCTCTTACAACATCCCTATCAACAAGATTCCTTACTTGGACTGGATAACAGCCAACGCTCAATACTCTGCTGACTACAACTGGCAGAGAGGTGTAACTCTTGACCTCAACGAGAGCAATTCTGCTGACTTGAACATTGCAATGTCTAAGAGAAATTGGAGCGGAGACACTCGAATGAATCTTGAAACTTTGTATAACAAGAGCGACTACTTGAAGAACATCAACAAGAAGTTCAACAGCAAAAAGCCTAACTCTACAAAGAAGAAGAAAGAGGAAGAGAAGGAGAAAAAAGAGGAAGACAACAAGCCAAAGACTTATGAGCGCAAAAACATAAGGCTAAAGCAGGGAAACAAGACACGTATCAGCCACAGACTTGGTGCTACAAAGGTCATTGTAACTGCCACAGACAAGGACGGCAACCCATATACAGTAAAGCACGAGGTCATTGACGCTAACGCAATCAACTTGATTCCTTCGGCAGATGCAACTAACATCAATGTTGTCATTACAGCCAAGAAAGTCAAAGAGAACAAAGTGGTTGACTGCATGGCAAGAGTACTAATGATGGTAAGGAATGTTTCTGCAAACTACAGATACACAGATGCGCTTACAATCAACGGATACAACAAGGGAAGCGGTTTCTTCGGAATGGACCAGGCTCGCAACCCTGGTGCCGACTTCACATTCGGATTCTTTAACAGAGAGGACTTCAGGACTTCTGTCATAGACCGTGGCCTTGTTCACAGAATTTCTGACGGAATGTCTGCAACACCTATACAGGAGACAACGAACCTTGACATTCAGCTTCGTTCTCAGGTGGAGCCATTCCCTGGAATAAAGATTGATTTGAACGGAGCATACAGCCACTCTGACAACATGAACACATTCTACTACTCAAATTCGTCAGGCATGAATTCTGACTTGTCGGAGTTCCGTGGTAATATGTCTCACACAACTATTGCCCTACGTACAGCATTCAAGGGAGCGGAAGTGAACAGCCATTTGTTTGACGAGTTCATGAACAACATCCACATTATGCAGGGCAATGTTGTCAATGAAATTAGAGAGAGAAACGAAAGTGACATGTATGGCTCCGAGGATGTGCCTTACACGACAAGCGACGTTCTTGTTCCTGCATTCATGGCGGCATATAGAGGAAAGAGTCTAAACGAGACTCACTCGCCTCTTCCAGACACACGCTCAATGGACAGAAATGGCAAGACTATAAAGCGCTCAAATCCTCGTCCAGCGTTCTGGAACATGCTCCCTAACTGGAAGTTTACATTCGACTTGTTGAACAAGGCAACGGGATTGAAAGAGACATTCAAGACTTTCAACATAACACACGGCTACCGATGCACATTCAACATAAACAACTACGAGGCATTCTCTGACTGGGGTCCATTGGCAGACAACAAGTATGGTATTGTCAACAATTCTGACAACGATGCTCCTCATTATCTTTCAACTCGCTATGCAGTGAGCAGCGTAAACTACAACGAACAGTTCAACCCGCTAATAGGAGTGAACGCTTCATTGAAGAACAGCGTGAGAATGAAGGTTGAATACAAGAAGAACAGAACAGCAAGCCTTGACGTTCCTGCGCTTCAAGTTGTCGAAAGCTACGGCAAGGAGCTTGTTATAGGTTCAGGCTACCGTATTGATGACTTCGGTGCTATACTTGGCATAGGTGGAGACGGAAAGAAACAGAAGAAAGTCAGCAACGACTTGAATCTTGGTCTTGACATCTCTTTCAAGAACACAGATGCATTCATCCGAAAGATAGAGGAGAACTTGAGCGAGCTTAACAGCGGAATAAAGAACTTCAGCCTTTCTTTCACAGCGGAATACGTGGTCAGCAATTCATTCAACATCCAGTTCTACTTTGACCGTTCCGCTTCGCATCCAAAAATTTCTTCTTCATACCCAATCATCAACACTGATTTCGGATTCAAGTTGAAATTCCAGTTGAATAATTAGAAATAAAAAATCACATATAAAGGAGTAAATATATGGCAAGTAAGATTAAAGTTTACGGAAAAGCTCAGAGCCGCACCGTACTTGGTATAGTGAACGCATACCTTATTCTTCATCCAGAGTCAACTCTTGAGGACTTGAACAAGGCATTCCCTGAGTCGCTTAGCAGCAAGAAGGGCGATTCACTTTTCGCTGACATGTCCAGAAAAAAGGACTATCCAAACCTAGAGAGAGACTATTTCGAGCGTGAGGATGAGACTATCAAGCTAGCGGACGGAACTGTACTTGCACTTGTTGAAGTATGGACAAAGGCTGATTTCGACAAGGCAGTAGAGATTGGTAAGGAATATGGAATCGAAGTTGCAGAATTCGAGAAGACTTCAAGACCTGGCGAAAGAGGTGGCTTCAGACTAGAGGCCTTGAATGGATTTGACTTGGTTGCCGCAGCTGCCAAAGCACCGGTTTCTCCGAATGTAGAGAACGGTGACTATGTTGCTCCAGAGCCTACAGAGGAGGAAGCACAAGCCATTGCCGCACAGGCATTCTCTGCACCTGCTCCAACTGAGAAGAAGGTTAAGGAGGTCACTCCAGACGACACTTGCGCATCATGTAAATGCAAGTGGATACCAGTTTTGTTCATGCTTCTTCTATTCTGCGGATTCATGTTCAAGGCTTGTGATAATGGTAAGGATTTTGTTTGCGGAACAACTGAATACAACGAAACACCAGACGAGGAGACACTAAGACAGATGGCTCTAATCGACAGCCTACGCAATGATTCAATCCTTAAGGCTCAGGCTATAGCTGACAGCATCGAGGCTTTGGCAGATACTATTCCTGACGCTCTTGTTCAGGCTAACAATGCAGATGAAGTTGCCAAGGCTATCGCAGACAACATTGAAAAAGGACTTTCAACAAGCTTCAACAACATTAAGTTTGACCTTAATAGCGCAACCCTTTCTCCTGAGTCTAACGAGACTTTGAACGGACTTGTAAAGTACATGAAGGAGAATCCTGACGCAAAGATGAAGGTTGTTGGTCACGCTTCTGCAGATGGTCCAGAGGAGATTAACCTAAAGCTATCTAAAGAGAGAGCAAAGGCAGTAGTTGATTACCTTGAGGCTAACGGCATCGAAAAAATCCGCCTTTCATACCAAGGCAAGGGTTCAAGCCGTCCTATCAGCGACAACCCAGAGGAGAACCGCCGTGTAGAGATCAAGATTAAGAAGTAATAATACAGAATCAATAATCAAAAGGGAGCGTGTCATACTTGGCATGCTCCCTTTTGTATTATCAAAATAGTTGACACGTAATTTCAACACGAATTATTCTTTCACCACAGGACGGACAGTATATCCAACAAATCGTATAGCTCGTTCTGTAAACGCACTGTTAGAACCTAAATAAAGGTAATATGCATTAAATCCACTCAAAGTAGAACTCCAATAGCGTCCATAAGAACCTTCATAATCAATTGAATTGCGATAAAAAACACCTGCCAACGGAAGGAAAATCCAATTATTGTTTCCTATCTTCTTACTTTCAAACCTATACCCTTTCACACCACACAATGTTATCTCTGACCATACGCAGTTATTTATCAGTTCTTCAAATTCTGCTACTGTAGGCAATCTCCAATTCTCGCTCCAGTTGATAGCAGCTGCGTCATATAATGCTGTTAAATTACCATCTTCGTTAATTATAGACTTAGATTTTAATTCTTCGATATTCAAAGAACTTATAAAAGAATTATCTTCGTCATAACGATCTTTGGGGCCAACCTCTCCACATGCTAAATATTCGCCATACTCTACAGGCACTTTTGCTCCAATATTAGAGGCTGCCCATTTTAAGCCACTTGGTAAGCCAAGATCAACATATTCATAACCATCCACCGTACCAGAGACGCTATAGTTAATTGCACTTTTGTTCCAACTGAATATCATAGAGTCGGGAACATCTTCATCTTCACCTACATCATAATCCTCATCATAATCCGAAGCATAATCCGAAGCAAATGAAGTTTGTGTTGAAAACATTGACAACAAAACTGAAAAGAAAAGTACCTTTAATTTCATATAATTACATTATGCTCTTCTTCAATATAAAGTTAAAACACAGCTATTATCTATCTCATAACAAAAACTTCCACTTCCCGTCTTTCTTTACTCGAAGCAGTCCATCAGAATAATATCCAACAAATTCATAAGTAGTATTTGAGTAAGAATGTTCGACGTATCTATTACTCCAAATGAGAGTGTCATAAAAAAAATTACTTACATTCTCCTTGTTATCTTGTTTTGAAAGAAGATAATTGTAGGGAAGAAGAACACCATAAGCACGACTGTAACAACTTGAATTTTCGAACTCAAGAGCGCCAAACTCTATAAACTTAAACATATCGTACTTTAATGAAGGAAGCGCATTCATATTTCCTTCTTTATCAATTATGTACTCCTTGTAAGACTCTGCATCAACTGCGATTTTCAGATACTTGTCAGTCATTGCCAATAAAAAGAAATTCTTGTCTATGACTTTCTTACCGTTGGCATCTACCAACTGCCACGAAATAATATCATTAGCATCAATAATATATTTCAAGAAATTCTCACCCC
This sequence comes from Paludibacteraceae bacterium, assembly GCA_024401535.1. Lineage (GTDB taxonomy): Bacteria > Bacteroidota > Bacteroidia > Bacteroidales > Paludibacteraceae > UBA1723. Next base: position 70,673 of record JAKSKX010000014.1, read on the forward strand.
AAGGGTACTTGTCAACCCTCTCGCCCTGCTGAGTCAAAATAAACGACTCCTTAGTTGACATCGGAAGATTAACGCCAAGCATAGAATTTATTTCCTTCATCTTTTCGAGTGTCAATCCGTGGAAAAAGACAAACGGAAACGAAGAGGGCTCCATCATATAAGGACTCGCACCCTTTACAATCTTTTTACCGTCCTTATAGACATCACAAGACATTAGGTACCTTGAATCACCCATTTCGTCCTCAACATCTTTACCATGATAAAGAATCGCCAAACCATTCAAATGTTGTAAAACAAAGTTATGAAGAAATGGATGCAAGACATTGCAATTCTCATCTACAATACCATACCTTCCATGACGGTTCATAATAAAGGCACTCTTTCCGTCCTTTACCCAAGGAACTTCGGGATTAGGGATGTAAGCACTTCCTGAGTTGAATACATCTTCATAGCCCAATTTCTTTGAACCTTTTTCACCGATAAAGGTTGTCTTTCCGTCAATGGTCTCCTTTAGGCATCGACCTGTTTGTTCATGCAATATAGGATAGTCGTTATCCATAACATATACCAAAGCACCATTCTCGAAAATAAAAGACTTAGTACCTCCATCTGCCTGTTCAATCTCTGCTATAATGACACCTTTGTCAGCTTTGTCAATAGAAGAATCATAGGTCTGCCAATCGCTATATTCCTTATATAGCCTCAACATTTTACCTTCTGGAGTAAGTCTGTTTCCTTTTTCATCAATCACTCCATTATCTTCATCAGCATAAAGCCCCTTCACAAATACAAGGTCAGAAAAATCCAATGATTCATATTCATCAATGGATCTATTAGCTTTTAATGACAGAGGAATGACAAGATCTCCACTTTTGTTTATGAATCCCATTTTGTCACCCTTTACGACCATAGCTTTACCTTGGTAGAAAGGTCCAACGAAATCATAAACGCCTATTTTTTCGTTCAATTCATTCAACAGAGCCTCGAGCATGATATACTCTTGCATACTCACAGGCTTGTTTAGATCCTCCTCGGAAAGTGTTACACAAAAAGCACTCGCACTATAGAATAGTACGAGCACAACAGATAAAATATGTCTCATTATTTTAATAGCCATACATATTCTTCACCTGGTTGTCAAGCTCATTCCAAAGGTAAATGTTGAACTCCTCAATCTCTTGGAATGAAAGAGGAATACCGTCAATCTTCTTTGCATTCAAAGCCTGAAACCTGCGGACAGTTTCCTGAGAATTGATGATTTTAGCTAGTTGAGCCTTGTCCTCATTCTTTATCAGTAGAACTTCAGGATACCAGTTGCTAAGAAGAAACCAGTTATTCTCTATCCAACCAGCATTCTT
>JAKSKX010000015.1 GCA_024401535.1 Paludibacteraceae bacterium
CTGTAACAAGTATCTTGTCGAAAGGTGCCGCTTCCGGCATTCCAAGATACCCGTCTCCGAAAACATTATGCACGTTTATACCCAGCACCTTGAATATCTTGCTTGTCTGGTTAAACAATGCAGACTGTCTCTCTATTGTGTGTATTTCAAGACCGAAAGCATAAAGGCAAGCTGTCTGGTACCCGCTTCCCGTACCTATCTCCAGAATCTTTTCCCCACGCTTCAACTCCAGCAGCGACATCTCTCGAGCTACAGTCGAAGGCTGAGACAACGTCTGGTCTGCCAGAATAGGGATTGTTATGTCCATATAGGCACGTTCAGAATATGTCACCGGGTCGCAGAAATACTGGCGAGGGACATTACCTATAGCCTCAAGTACAGCAGAATCAAAATTGAGCGGATTTCTGCTCAGTTCCTCCACCATCTTCCTTCTTCTTGCAAAGAATTTCGGATCTTCCATCTATGTATCCCAGCTATTAAATTTTAATTTTTACTACAATCTTCTTTTCTGTACCATCTCCCACTATAGGGGCATGGGCATCGTTTGGAAAGAATATCACAAAATCTTTCGGAGTCAGCCTGAAGAAGTTTTCAGGCATCTCCTTGTATATGATATAGTCCTTCTCGTCATCTCTGCGAAGAACGATGTGGCAGTCCTCCCTGCTCATCACACCAACCTGTTCCTCACCAACCAAAGGAATCTGAATGTCAATATACTTGTTGTGAACCTCTGGTGTAGCCTCGCACTTTGGACGTAAAGTCGGATTGTCGATATTAATATATACGTCATCGGAAAGCACAAGACGGTGCTCCCTGCAATTCACAAGATCTATAGTCTTGATATATTCGAAGACCTCCTTAAAATGAGGATTCAACGAATAGTATTGTTCTGCGTTAGTAAGTCTATCTAAAATCATATATTAGCCATTTTAATAGTCTGACATAAATCACACATCTCATTTTCAAGGGAACATTATAACCCTATCCGGCAAAAGCGATTGCTCCAACATAACAGCATAAAAACGCCAACAAAGTAAGAGCTAAACGTATAGGATACTTCTTATAATGCAAGTTGGAAACCTCCCATCTATATACTACAAAAAATATCAAAGTCATCAAACCTAACATAAAGGCATATGCTATCAATATAGCCCATACGCAATGTTCCCTAAAGACGAATATAGCAAGAGCGTAATATAGAAACACTAACACGAATAAAAAGAAACGAGTAAATAATAGAACTAGAAGCAAAGACACAAATACAAATAACCTATTTTGACTCTTAGTTTTCCAGATTCCGTATTCGTTCTCTGCTATCATATTCTTTGCATCTGCATTCAATTTTCTAACATGCATGGCAAAAAAAACTATTCCACCTATGCATAATACAGCAAATGGCAGAAACCCCAAGTCTTGAGGAGACTTTATCAAGAAGGACATTAAAACATTACCGTTCATTACTATCTGTTTTGTGAACTATCAACTAATCATTCTGGCACACACTGAATCCACTTCTCGTTATACACAGGAATCTCCTCTGCCGTCAAATTCAGTTTTTCCTTGTTTGGCACAGCGATAGTAAAGGACTTGCCCTGTCGCTTGACAAGCTTATTGTCCCTCAACCATGCATTTGAATCCTTCAACAACTGAAGTGTGATTCCGTACTGCTTTGCAAAGTCTGTAAGGTTCGGAATCGCAGTATCTACAACAACCGGAGTAGTCTCTACGGGATAGTACAAATCTTCGCGGCTCATATAGAAACCTATTCGGCTTGGATCCTCAAGCACATACTTCGCTAACAATATTCTATACACATATCTGTTTGTCTCCTCAGAGAACTGCATGTCAAAGAAATTGTTTGTCTGCTGAGCCTCAATCTGTCTAAGCACTCTTGCCCTGCCTGTGTTATAGGCTGCAGCCGCCAAAGTCCAGTTCTTGGTATAGGCATAGGTAGCCTTCAAATGCGCACATGCCGCGCGAGTAGCCTTCTCTATATTGTATCTCTCGTCAACGTCGCTCGCTACAACGAGACCTAGCTCTTTGCCCACCTCTGGCATAATCTGCCACATTCCAGCAGCACCGGTAGGACTTACAGCACGCTGGTCAAGAGAACTCTCTATACAGGCAAGATACTTGAAATCATCAGGAACACCCTCTTCTCTCAAAATTTTCTCAAGAATTGGGAAGTATCTGTTAGCCCTCTTTATCATCAAAAACACATTGGAGTGATAGTAACTCATAGAGATTAACTCACGATCAAATCGCTCCTTCATGTAATAGTTCTTCAGTTCAAGCTTCTCGCCACAAAACTCTATGTTTGCTGGCTTCTTGGGAGCAATGTTTATCTGATGAGGATTTACTGCGCACACAATCTTTTGACCAAGCGGCGAATTGCCTGCGCTCTCCTCTGCAGACATACAATTACACAATCCGAGTGCCGAAACACTCAACAGTCCCAATACCTTTATATAGTTGTTCATTTCTCTGAATTTATCTTTAGTCATCGTTCAAACATCAACACTTATGCGTGGAACACGAACATGCCTAGCTTGGCGTCGTTCACCATCTTGCGTGCTATACCGTCACCCCATAGCCTAGCGATTGCAGATCTGCGGTGAATACTCAAAGCAACGATGTTTATCTCGTTTGTCTTCAAGTATTCCTTCATTTCCTGTCCCTTGTTTCCTCTATGCAACTTTGCATACTCGACTCCCTTTACGTTGTATTTCTCTCGGAATATGCTCTTGATACCCTCAAGCTTTATTTCGCTCCATGCGTCATTCTGATCGTCCCTTGAAGCGTGTACGAAATGGACAGACTCCTTCTGGAAAGAGAGACGAGTCATCATCTTGTCAAAAGCCTGCAAGTCCTTGTCCTCGAAGTTGGTGACAAATGCAATCTTGTCAAGGCCGGCAACATCGTTAATCTCCTTGTCCTCTGGCAGCACAAAAACTGGGATAGGCGCACCCTCTGCAACTTCCGCAGAGACACTTCCAATCATCTCGCTCTGCTTTCGTTCGCACGAGCGTGTACTCATTGCAATCAGCAAAGGCTTATAGTCCTCGGCATAGTTGATTATCTGCTCCTCCGGAACTCCCTCATTGCTCTTGAATACGTACGGAACATTCTCAAGGACACCCTCGGTAATCATATTCTGCACCATAGCCTCGGCAATCTTCTGCTTTTCCTTTTCTGCTCTCAGCTCCTCTTCCCTCTTTTTCTGGAAATCCTCCCTGCTACCCTCAAGAAACCTGTCAAGTAAAGACTGACGGGAAGGCACCTTTGACAAGAATGTGTGGAACAGCACAACTGTAGCCCCAAGGCTCTTCGCCCAAGAAAAGGCAAGAGGGAATATCTTGTAAGAAAACTCTTCGAAATCGTATGGGACGAGAATTGTCTTTTCAGAAACGACATTACGGCTGCCGGCATTCTTCTCTAGGTCTTCATATACTTTCAAAGCCTTGTCCAAATCCTCTTCCTTTACTCTAACTCTAACACCCACAGAAATTGTCGGAAGAATGTGGTTAACATCCTCCGTATAGGCCTCAATTCCTTCGTTATTAAGAATATGCATCAAGTTTTGCGCCTTATCGTATGAATGTACGGCGAGGGTAACAAACTTATCCATTGCTCACATAATTTGAATTCACTTTTCAAAGATAAACAAATTTCGGCAAATTCGGTGTATTTGTCGCTTATTTTTTTGTACAAAGACTAAAATAGAAAACAAGGAGGTGAAATTCGCGATATTCCAATCATAGGACAATCATTGACGAGTCGCAAAAAACATATTTACTCCCGACTAAAGTCTGGAAAGAAATACAAAAAATCAGAAAGACACAAAAGCTCTCTAACACACAAAAAACATTTTACAGAACGACATCCATGCACATTGTGAAACGCTTGTAAAAAAACAATTCCATCAACAGAAAAAAACTGACTAAAATGTAAGATTTCAAAACTCTTTCCAAATGGATTTTCATGAAATAAATGTTCTACAAAAGCATTTGGATGTATTTTGAATTCATTTTGTCGAAATTTTCACATTATCGTTTGCTATATTCGTTGTGCTGGACTATATTTGCATACAACTGCAATAAACAAAAAAGGAACAACAAAAAAGACATGATTATGAATAGCAAGATAACTACTATTTTTGCTGCGGCTTTAGGTATCGGATGCTCCGCTACCGCACAAAACCTCAGCTTTGTACACTCAAATCAGGTTGCCTACTCAGCCAATGCACCCAAGACTGCCATGGTGGTTGACTTGAACGAAAAGACTTTCGTAATCAAGGATGCAAAAACAGACATAGACGTGTATAAGGGCGAACTACCCAAGAAAAAGTTTTGGAGAGAAAGCAATGAGGATATAACTTGGGCTGACTTCTCAGACTTCAAGAAACCGGGCAGATACTACGTTAAGGTAGGAAACGACCGTACACCTTCGTTCTTCATCAAAGAAAAAGGAGCTTATGACGAGACTCTTGTCTGGAGTATCAAGGCGTTCTATCTATGGCGTGCAAGTATGCCGATAGACGGACAGCATGCTACATTCAACGGGGTGAACTACTCGCGCGAGGCAGGTCATCCGGACAATGTTGTATATCTGCACTCATCACTTGCAACTCCCGAGAGGAAGGCTGACACTGAGTTGAGCTGTCCCGGAGGCTGGTATGATGCCGGAGACTATGGCAAATATACAGTGAATGCGGGCATTACGCTTCACTCACTCCTAACAGCATATCAACTTAACAAGCAGATGTTTGACACGCTGAACCTGAACATTCCGGAGAGTACAAACCAGACTGCCGACATCCTTGACGAATGCATGTACGAGTTGAAGTGGCTGTTGACTATGCAGGATCCAAACGACGGAGGTGTATATAACAAGATTACAACTCTCAAATTCCCTGACATGCGTATGCCTGCCAAGGACAAGGAAGACCGCTATGTAATAGGAAAATCAACCGACTGCGCATTGGATTTCGCAGCAACTATGGCGCTTGCATCACGAATCTATAAGGGAAATGCAGACTACCCTGACTTCAGCGAAAAAGCACTAAAGGCAGCAAAGAAAGCCTACGAGTTCGCCGAGAGAAAAGGAGAGATAGTTTTCATGAACCCTTCAGACTGCAACACAGGAGAATACTCTGCTCCAGGGCAGAGCGACGAAAAGTTCTGGGCGGCTTGCGAAATGCTGATTACAACAGGCGACGAGAAATACCTTTCAGACATCACATTGTTCCAGATATTCAACGTACCTTTCTGGGGAGATGTCAGAACTCTTGGACTTGTCTCCTTGCTAATCAACAAGGACAATCTTACAGACAAGATGGACAAGGGGGCTGTTGAAAGAAAGTATAGAGCTTTAGTTGACAACCTTTTGTCTCTTCACAAGTTCTCTCCAGGCAAGCTTCCTATCACAGACTTCTTCTGGGGAAGCAACGGACAGGTTGCCAATTCAGGCGCTCTTCTTGCTATCGGAGCAAAGGTTTTCAAACAGGACAAGTACATGGATGCGGCATACTACTGCTATGACTATCTGCTTGGAGAAAACACTACAGGATACAGCTTCCTAACAGGATTCGGAAGAATTTCTCCGAAGCACATCCATGACAGACGAAGCACATCAGACGGTATTGCAAACCCACTTCCAGGCTACCTTGTCGGAGGTCCAAACTTGAACCAGACAACAGACTGTGGAAAAAGCAAATACCCAAGCAACAAGTACTCTGCAAGAGCATACCTTGATGATATCTGTAGCTACTCTACAAACGAGATAGCACTTAATTGGAATGCTCCTTTTGTCTTGTTAACATCATTATTAAAAGGTAACGAATAAAATAAATATTAAACTTAAAATTCTAGAAAAATGGCACTAGTAGATTTGGTTAACGAAAACCACAAAACATTCAAAAAAGCGTTGATAGCTCTTTGGTTTTTAGCAGTAATTCTTTTTTTCGTGGATATGTTTTCATTCTTCCCAGGAATTGGAATCACAAAAACATTCGTGTATATGGCAACTGCAATGTTATTTGGATTAGCCGGAATGTCAGCAAAAGTATTGGCAAGCAGTTCTGACGATGATTTTATGGATTATGACAGCCCAGAGGAAATGGAATATGTATCTCCTATGACAAGAATAGTGAATCTTACATTGGGATTGGGATTATCCGTTTTGTTCGTTGGCGTTTTGTTCAAGACTATGCATTGGCCTGGAGCTAATGTAATGCTTCCTGTTGGATGCTTCTCTGCTATTGGTGGTGCATTATTGGGTTTAACAAACAAAAATACTCGCAAATTTGCAATAGCTGCAATTCTAACTGCAGTACTTTTAGGAGGAATGACATTTTCAGGACTAAGAGATGAAATCAAGTTTAGAGATTATCCTGAATTGGTTGCTGCTCAAAAGGAGTTTTACAAAAATCCTAACTCATTAGAGGCAAGAGCAAGACTTGATTACGAGGGAGAGAAATACAATCGTGGTCGCTCTGGTTTAGTTTTACCTCAAGAAATAGAAGAGGCATACCAGCAATTCTTGGCAGATCCAACAGATGCAAACTATAACAACTTCTCTTACGCAATCTTCAAATTCAGAAGATAACATTAACGAAGTCCTTAGTCAAAACAATAAGGGGATGTTCATTTGAGCATCCCCTTTATTGTTTATATCTAGAATTATTAGTCTCTAAATCTCTTTGTCAAGTCTCCAAACTCCTCGATTCTTCGGTCACGAAGGAAAGGCCAGATACGGCGCACATTCTCGCATCTCTGCATATCAACATCAACGATTACTGCTTCAGCATCAGTTGTTGAACCTTCATAAAGCAACTCTCCTTGAGGACCTGCGACAAAACTGCTTCCCCAGAACTGAATACCGCCCGTAACACCCGATGGGTCAGGCTCATAGCCAACTCTATTCACTGTAACAACAGGCAATCCGTTAGCAACAGCATGGCCGCGCTGAACAGTCATCCATGCTCCACGCTGACGCTCTTGTTCGTCTCTTGTATCTGTTGACTCATAACCGATAGCTGTTGGATAAATAAGCATATCTGCACCTTCCAACGCCATAAGTCTCGCCCCCTCTGGATACCACTGGTCCCAGCAAACCATAAGTCCCAACTTACCGACAGATGTTTGTATTGGATGGAATCCCAAATCTCCGGGAGTAAAATAGAATTTCTCGTAATATGCCGGGTCGTCAGGAATGTGCATTTTTCTATACTTGCCTGCGAATCTGCCTTTATCCATTACTACAGCAGTGTTATGGTAAAGCCCTGCAGCACGCTTCTCGAACAACGACAACACAAGAACGATATTCAAGTCCTTGCTCAACTGCTGGTAATACTCAGTCGATTCACCAGGAATAGTCTCAGCAAGGTCGAACATGTCCACATCTTCAGTCTGACAGAAATAAAGGGAGCGATGAAGCTCAGAAAGAACTACAAGTTCAGCACCCTTGTCAGCAAGCTCCTTGATTCGCGCATCTATCCTTTTCTTGTTATCAGCCAAATCAGCTGTAAAATGCTCTTGTACAATACCTACCTTCATATAGGAAAACAAACTTTAATAGTGCATAAAACATATTAAAATAAAAATACGCCACGCACAATTAACTATTATGCATGGCGCATTTCAAAAGTGGAGATGGAGGGGGTCGAACCCTCGTCCAAACATGGAACTAATATGCTTTCTACATGCTTATCTGAGCCTTCGGTTTTCGTGTCCAAGCAAGACCCCAGCCACCAACTTGAACCTTATCCTCTTAAAATTTCGCATCTTGCCAGAGGCACACTCGACGCTATTCCCGATATTCCTACTCCCCCTTGTTCCGTAAGCCTCAGGAAATTGGCTCGGGGAGAAGTCTTGTCTCAGCATCCTTGTGCCGAGATTAAGCTAATCTACTAATCTTCGATTAAGCAGCAAGAGCGTAGTTATTCTCGCCAGTTAAATTTTTGGTCTCAAGATTATAGTGCTAGCCACCAGCGCACTGCATGCTTACATACCACCTCTACACGCTGTCAAAACCAGTCATCCCCGTATCAGTGTATATGAATACTGATGCAAAGGTATATAAAAAAAAATGGAATAGAACGACAAACTCAAATTTTTTGACAAAATAGATACAAAATTGGATATTTTTTGCCCGGTTCAACCATTTTACTCAACTATTGGCACTAAATAGTTTGTAATTAGAATACTTTTATATGTTCTATTCGCCAAAATGTCACTATCTTTGCATCAATTCTATAAGAAATAAGTAAAACAGACAAATTATATGGCAAAAGAATTGACTCCACGCGCAGAGAACTACTCGCAGTGGTACAATGATTTGGTAGTAAAGGCAGACCTTGCAGAGCAATCGCCTGTAAGAGGATGTATGGTAATCAAACCTTACGGATATGCTATTTGGGAGAAGATGCAGCACGAACTTGACACTCGTTTCAAAGAGACTGGCCACGTAAACGCATACTTTCCACTACTTATTCCTAAGTCATTCCTTTCTAGAGAGGCTGAACACGTTGAGGGTTTCGCCAAGGAGTGTGCAGTTGTAACTCACTACCGCTTGAAGACAAACGAAACTGGTGATGGCGTTGTTGTCGATCCTGAGGCAAAGCTTGAAGAGGAGCTAATCGTTCGTCCTACATCAGAAACTATCATCTGGAACACTTACAAAGGTTGGATTCACAGCTACCGCGACCTTCCTATCCTTTGCAACCAGTGGGCTAACGTAATGCGCTGGGAGATGCGTACTCGTCCTTTCCTTCGTACTGCAGAGTTTTTGTGGCAGGAAGGTCACACAGCACATGAGACACGTGAGGAAGCAGAGGCAGAGGCACAGAAGATGCTTCACGTTTACGGAGACTTTGCAGAAAACGTAATGGCTGTTCCTGTAATCAAAGGTGTAAAGAGCGAGACTGAGCGTTTTGCCGGTGCTGTTGACACATATACTATCGAGGCTCTAATGCAAGATGGCAAGGCTCTACAGAGCGGTACATCCCATTTCCTTGGACAGAACTTTGCAAAAGCTTTCGATGCTCAGTTCCAGAACAGAGAAGGAGGTATGGACTATGTTTGGGCTACTTCTTGGGGTGTTTCAACTCGTTTGATGGGAGCTTTGATCATGACTCACTCAGATGACAATGGTCTTGTTCTTCCTCCAAAACTAGCTCCAATTCAGGTTGTAATCGTTCCTATATTCAAGGGAGACGACCAGAAGAACGCTATCGCTGAGAAGCTAGATCCAATCATGAAAGAGTTGAAATCAAAGGGCATCACTGTCAAATATGATGATGACTCTCAGAAGCGCCCTGGATTCAAGTTCGCTGAATACGAGTTGAAAGGTATTCCTGTTAGAATCTGTATGGGTGCAAGAGACCTAGAGAACGGCACTATCGAGGTGGCACGTCGTGACAACTTGACTAAGGAGAGCATCAACCTAACAGATACTGTGTCATACGTAGAGAACCTTCTTGCAGATATCCAATCTAACATGTTGAAGAAGGCTATGGACTTCCGTAACTCAAGCATCAAGACAGTTGACACTTACGAGGAGTTCAAGACTGAAATCGAGAAGGGCGGATTCATTCTTGCTCATTGGGACGGTACTGCTGAGACTGAAGCTCTTATCAAGGAGGAGACTAAGGCAACAATCCGTTGCGTTCCTTTCGACAGCTACATTGCAGGAGACAAGGAGCCGGGCAAATGTATGGTTACAGGCAAACCAAGCAAGTGCAGAGTTTTGTTTGCTCGCTCTTATTAACAGGCTTTATCGTAACAGATACAATAACAAACAAAAAGACGAGGCATAACCTCGTCTTTTTTATATATCTAAGTATATGAACATAATTATATTGTCAGGAAGCCCACGAAACGGAGGGAATACAGAACAACTGGTGGATGCTTTTGTTTCAGGAGCATCAAATCAACATAGTGTCGAAGTGATATCCATAAATGACTATCACATAAATCCCTGCATTGGATGCAACTCCTGCTTCAAAAGAGATGACAATTCATGTTTTCAGAATGACAACATGAAAACCATCTATTCCAAACTCAAAAGCGCAGATATGCTTGTCATTGCTTCTCCGGTTTACTTTTATGGAATCAGCGCTCAATTAAAGGCAATAATCGACAGATGCCATAACCCAATCAGAAACACTTTCAACATCAAACAAACAGCTCTAATCCTTGTTGGAGCAGCTACATTGCCAGAGCTTTTCGACAGTATAATAACTCAATATGAACTTTGCCTTAAATTCTTTAACCTCAAGGATTCTGGTAGAGTTCTTGTCAGCGGCTGCAGAGACAAAAAAGATGTAGAAAAAACAGACGCTTTAAGACAAGCATACGAACTTGGAAGAAGTATCGAATAGGAAGGCTTCTTATTCTACTTAATTCGCTTGTAAAAATTAACTAGCCAATTCTGTAATGGGTAAGGCTTTCCGACAAGACTTACTCCATTCTCGTCTTTTGCCCTGTAATTGACAGAACCATTGGGAATGCCTCTTTCTGTTGAATCATCCCAATAGTTGTACAAACTTTGCCATGAGTCACTATCCCTAACATTTCCAGAACCGTTTCTTCCATATCCAGCATAGGAAATCTCTAACTTTGTGCATTCTTCCATATTTATTGAAGTCTTCAATAATATCTTATTGCCTTCTATCTTAATATCAGATAACGGCACCTCTTTATCATCAGCTAACAAAACAAAACCATAATTAGAAACGGATTCCTTTGTCCAAGTGTCAAACACTAAAGGCGCAGCTGGCACATAACAATCTATAGACAACTCATTCTTTTGAACTGTATAGCAAAAAGGAACGATAGGCATACAATCTTCTTTGTTAATAAAAACTTGAGACAATGACTTTGCCATACTCTCTCCATACCATCTATATCCATTCACAGACAAATGGCCACCACCATAGTCTGGCGTGAAATATGTAGGATTCAATAAAAATACGTCATCATTCTCTAAAGCGAACTCCACTTGAGCCATATTTATGGACAACACCCTATTATTTATATAATATCCGCCAATCATATAAATGAAAAACAATGGCTTCTTAGTCTGCCCATACTCTTTCATTATATCAGCCTGCATATCATTCTTTAGTTTAAGCAAATATGCCTTGTACTCATCTTTGCTACTGGTTGCATTTGTATTCGGTATTAATCCATTCCCTGACAATTCAATGTAATTGTATTCTCCCTGCATAAATACAATCGCACTACAGCTAATTGTTTTGCCCTCTGACAAGGCGGCTTGGCTAGCTGACCTAAGACATTTCATGAACTCTACATCATAAAAATTAGTACCATTCGTACAATTCTTAGACAATTTTTCGATACTACGTCCTCCTTCTCCACAATTAGTGCCAACAAACTTTTGGTCTTTGTCCACTATATTGTTATATTGCTTGGCAAAAGCATGTGTCAAAGCCACTATTGGCTCTTCTCCTCCACTCGACCATGGTGCAGAAACTAAAGGATTAAAGACCAAACTACCATCGTTTCCATGGTTAATCAATGGCAAAGAACCTACCATATAACAGTTCTCAATCGAATCTGTTGTGATGACGGTACCTGCCTGCCAGCCCATTCCCAAAGATTGCCCATACAATATGACATGAGAATAGTCAGTAGTTCCTATTTCCTGATAATCTATCAGCAAATCGCTGTTATTAAACCAAACAGACTTACAATTACCAAAGGTTCCCAATCCTATTTGAACTTTGCCTACTTTGTTATCAATAAAGGCTTCCAGATCCAGACAGTTATAAAAAGCTTTGGTTCCTATACTAACAACACTGCGAGGTATATTGAGTTTCTCTATACTTTCACAAAAAGCGAACGCTTCTTCCCCTATTCTAGCAACTCCTTCAGGTATATTTATGCCTGCCAAATTACTGCAACCATAAAAGGCCTTGTCTTCGATACTAGTGACAGTATTAGGCAACGATACTGAAACAACTCTACAGTTTTGTGGATTTTCTGTTGAACGTACAAAAGAATAGCTTCCTATACCTGTCACGTCATATTCCCTTCCTCCTATAGAAACTCTACCTGGAATTACAACTTCCTTCGAATAACCTAAGTATTTAATAAGGGTCACTGTTGAATCCGATGTTACGACAAACTCTGCATTTAGCAGGAAATCCTCAAGAGGATCTGTTACATATTCGAAAGACAATTCATCTAGAAGATCAGTCCTATAAACGAACAGCAGTGAATCCTCTGTTTTTATGTAAAGGTTAGGAATAATCTTGATTGATGAAGACAGTGTATCTGCATCAAAAGCTACAGAAGGGAACATATCATCAGCCATGACAACTTCATACCCTAAATGATTTAGGTCTTGCATCTGCCTATTAGCAATAATAGTATCCAAATTCGTATTTACAAATACTTCATGTAAAACTGAAACATCATACCTTTTCATCGAACCATCTGTTCTTTTTACAACCATATAGTTTGATGCGAACATTTTCAATATGTTCACAAACAAAAATGTGATAATAAATAGTAGCTTACTCTTCATTCTAGTAATAATTAAAGTAGTTTCATCCCTAATTTATATTCTATTCTTATTACATTTCAATAACTTTTCAAACTCATCATGTCAAATTCAACCTCTTTTATCCAAAAGCCAGTTATATTCATGCAGAATTGTATCTGGTCTTTTTCTATGTAATTTTGACACTTATAACTTGCATATTCCCTCAACAAAAGAAAAAAATTCAAGTCAAAAACTGCTGCAGCTCTTTACAACAATGAAATACAAGTTGTCGGAAAGGATACAAGATATTTGAAATTCATATTGTCTCTTGTCTAAACGAAATGTATTCTTCTATGATTATCACAACACAAAAAACTCTGTATTTGGGGAATTATTATAAAAACTAAGTTACAAATGCTGTGAATCAAGTATTTTCAAAGACTTTATTTAGAGTTCAACTGAACATCCAAATAAATGGGCAGATGATCGGAATAACCTTTGTACGAAAAGAAATTACCCTTGAATGACCTCTTGGGAACTTTCACACCCTTTGCATTCTTCTCCAGTATAAAGTCTTCGTAAAATATCATCACATCTTCTGGCTTGCAATATGTACAGCTTCGCGAATCCAACATAGATGGAGAAACTATCATCTGATCCAATACACCCCACTCTCCTGCAAAATAATGAGTACCGATACTTCCACTTCCATTGTATTTGTACATCAAATTATATAGTGCTTTCGGCTCGATTTTGCCATCAAAAGCAACTGCGCCAAGTGTATCCTTTACAGATGCGTTGTTTGGGTAGTCATTCAAGTCTCCCATAATCACAACATTTGAATTTGGATTCAAATCATAAATGGAATCGACTTTCTCACGCAACACTCTCGCAGCCTTGAACCTTCTGTGTTCCGAGACTAATTCACCACCGTATCGGCTTGGCCAATGATTTACAAACACGTGCAGTGTATCCCCGTTGGAAAGAATTCCCGTAGCAAACAGTATCTCTCGCGTTGACTTTTCCGGCACATCAACATTAAGAAACTCTGTTTTTACAAGATGAAACTCTGCACTGTCATACAGCAAAGCGACATCAATTCCTCGCTCGTCATGGCTCTCTCTATGAACGAACTTGTAATTCTGGGATGCAAGTTGCGTACGTTCAGTCAAATACCTGAGAACAAAGTCGTTCTCTATCTCAATCAGCCCAATAACAGCGGGCTTCTCCCACTCCCCTATTGCTGTCAGCACAGAAGCTATATTTCTAGTCTTTCTTTGAAACTTTTTTGAAGACCATTCTTTGTCTCCAAGCGGAGTGAATTCCATATCACTCTTACCCTCGCAGTGAACTGTGTCGAACAAGTTTTCACAATTATACGATACTATTCTGATACTCTTGGCCTCTACAACAAGAGAAAAGAAGAACGCGAATATGAAAAAGAAGAGTCTAATACTCATAGGCACCTGCATCCGGATAGGAATTGTCAATTCTGCTCTTTCCTTCAATATCAGCACTCAACTCCACTCTGTCCCTACAAAGCATAGGGTCAGCCATAGTACGAGCTACGGAAAGAGAATCAATATGAAAATCAGCAAAATATCTACTTGCGTCTATGTTATACTTCAAATTCTCATTCCACTTGTTCTTGATATAGTATTTGTCATCGTCATCGTGAACTGTACGACACTTCACAAGCGAATAGTAAAGTCCGAACTCAAAAGTCTCGGTCGGTAGCTGTGAAAATGGAGTGGACTCCGAGTAAAGTTCCGACTCCTTCGTTCCATAGACAATGCTATTGTTAATCTCGACCTTCAAAGGTATGATATTCTCGTCATTCTCTCTGTCGGAAAGGGACAAAGCAGGGTGACGAACAGGACCATGATTGAAATAGCTTGCTATAGTACAATGGTTGAACAGATAAGTACCTCCGATAAGTCTTACATTGTAAACACCTCCATTAGCAAAGAGCGAGTTGAAAGAATATACAAATGCATCCTCTATGACCAAAGCTCCATACTTGTTGTTTTGAATAGTTGTGTTACCTATGTAAAATGGCTTCTCGTTAGCTGTCGAATCTATTACAATGCCATACTCTCCACCGATAATATCTACGCCGAACAGCTCCAACTCGGGACAAGTCTTTTTGACATACACACCTTTCCACGAACCTGGAACACAAAAGTATGGAATGCTGCTTGTCATTCCATCTTGTCGGAAGTAACGCATAGAAACTCTGTTTCTGCTGCCTTCAACTTTCAAAGATCCAAATATGTCAACTTTAGCGCCGTTATGGAAAAGGAACTCCACAGAATCTCTAATTGTCAACGTAGCGCCTTCTGCAACTGTTAATGTTCCATATACCAAGTATGGATGCTCTCCGCCAAGTACAGTATCTTTCTCTATCACCACGTCCTTCAACACATAGGGGGAAGCAGACACTCCAAACAATATAATCTTGTCTGTGTTTCCATTGTATGAAATGGCAATCGAGTCCAAAAGAATATCACTTGCTTCTGAACTTACACACTGGACAAAAACATAAAGGCTGTCTCCGGAAAATAACTCAAGATT
The DNA here is from genome assembly GCA_024401535.1 of Paludibacteraceae bacterium. GTDB lineage: Bacteria > Bacteroidota > Bacteroidia > Bacteroidales > Paludibacteraceae > UBA1723. The sequence goes on from JAKSKX010000015.1 coordinate 15,085, forward strand.
ACTCTCTGACGTAGAACTTTTGCCGTTTATATTTAGTTGGAATGCCTCCTCTGAACCGAGCTTCAATATCTTGTCAATACGTATATTCTCGCCAGAGTTATTGTATATCTTTATTGTTTTTGATGGAGTTATCATATCGGACAACACCCTGTCGAAATTCAATGTGTCAACAGAATATGACAAATGACAGCTGCTGTCGGAAGTAAACTCATCGTCAGTGCATGAAAAGAAAGAGACAAGCACTGAAAAACTTATTATGTAGAATAATAATCGCTTCATTATAATTATTCAGACACTATGTATGAAAGCACAGAACTTTGGCACTCAAACTCTGAATTCTCTCCCATACCTACGTAAAGCACATCATCTATTCTGAATCCGCACGCTTTTGCTCTAATATCTGAACCTGTAAGTCCAAGTCCAGTCCAATTTGTTCCGTCAAACCTAAAGAATTGGTCAGGAGACTCATACAAATCAGACTCTTTATAGATACCTCCGGCCAAATAAGCAGACTTTTCACCTGAAAATGCTACTGCATAGGCTACCCTAGGAGTTTCAGTCGAAACTACAGACCAAGAATCTGCATCAGAATCATAGGAATACAATGTGCTGTTGAACTCGTTATTCTCGTTAAATCCACCGCCTACATACACTTTGCTGCCAATCTTGAACGAATACATACCTGTCAGGTTTCCGCCAATAAAGTCGTTCATCTGCTTCCAAGTGTCAGTCTCCACATCATAGCACCAAACCTCGCTTATATTCGCAAACTTGTCAGCATAACCACCAACAATATACGCTTTCTTTCCAATAAGGAACGTAGTCATTCCCGTTCTACCATAGCCTGGGAATCGAGATAACCTTGTCCACTCGTTTGTATCTGGATTATAGCTACAGCAAGTTACATTATAGAAACTTTGTCCCATACCCAAAAAAACGTAACCTTTGCCGTCTAGAACAAACGATGTAGCCATATCAATGCCCTCTGTATAAGGGAAATCTGCAATCTGCGACCACTCTTTGGTTTCGGTATCATACTGCCAGAAGTTCAAAGTCTTCTCGCCATTTTTCGACTTGCCCAAACCAACGTAACCTTTCTTGCCGATTGAAAATGCCACAGAACCGCTACACTTCATTTCTGGCAAATTCGAAGTCTCCACCCAGTAGTTGCTGATTTGGAAGTCCTTGTTAATTGTAAACATTACAGGTTTTGTAGCGTAGGCACTTACCTCGTTCACGAGCTTATACTGGAAAAAATAGGACTCTCCAGCCTCAACTGGGAGATTGAACACCATTGTATCTGAAAGGTTTTTCAAGACTATGCTTTGAGTTGCAGACGAGTTCATAGATGCATCTTTTGAATACTTGAATTCCACATAGTCAACATCCGACACGGGCACATCACCTGAAATAATTGAACGGATAGTAGCCCCTTCCTCTCTGGAAAGGTCAATAATTTGTGTCTGCACACGCATTTTTGTCTGCTCAGGCACACTGTCGTCATGACAAGCTCCAAGCAGGAATGAAGCGGCAACCAATGCCACAAAATTTATTATAGAATATAATTTCTTCATTTCTCTAAATCCTAATTAAAATCTCCATCCTAAACCTGCACGAAGCTCTGCACTCTTGAACTTGATTGTATTGCAACCGAGCTTTACAAGAAAGTTATTGAAATTAGCGATTACACCAAAGTCAACCTCATAGCCTTCGACTGTATTGTCATGCTCTTTCAAGTATGCGCCATCACAAGTTTCATACAGCAATCTGCGGTAGCCGTAACCACCTCCTAGGTAAGCAATTAGGTCTGGCACAACCACATAGGTAACACCTCCGACAAGGCTTAGTCTGGAAACCTTGCTGTCTCCTGTCAGGAATGCCTTTTGTCCATTGTCTGCAACGCCATCGCTATTAACAAACTTTGAACTCTTCTCGAAGTCGAAATTATTTACTTGAGCCGAAATATAGCCTCCGAACTGCTGCATGTACGCCAAAGTCAAACCGAAAGTAAAATCCTTATGGCTTGTAATTCCTACGCCCAATATTGGACAGAAGTGACTTCCGTTTATATCGGAAATTTCAACTATGTCGTCCTCTGAAAATGTTGTATCTGTAACGGCCTCTCTTGAAAAATCACTTTCAGTTTCTTGGGCCACTGCCAAACCTGGCAACAGAAAAACGAGACACAACAAATATTTATATATCCTTTTCATTATTTCTCACTATTTTACAACAAGCAAAGATAATAAAAATATGAATACGTAGCTAAAAATTAAGAGATAACACAAAAAGATGTCTCACTTAATTCGTATTATTTTGCCGTTTTTACATTTTTTTAATATTTTGCCCGTGTCCTTTGACGTGTCCTTTGATTTATTATATAGTTCAACAAGCTGTGAAATAACAGAATACATACACAACAGAAATATTATACAAAAAACTATATTAAGCCAAGTACAACTACAAGAAGCCAAAAACTCGTCTATGTATTTGCACTTGCGCATCTTTACAACATCTCCGACACTGATAAGGTTGTATTCATCTCTAACAAAACCTTCGGACTCGCATTTCTTGCCTTCGTAATAGAAATAAATGCTATAGAGAGTTCTCCTACTTCCTTTGCTCTTCTTTACATCAATAATCTCAACATCAAACTCGTCGCCTAAGTAATAGACACAAAGAGACTTAAATGGAATAAGAAAAGCATAACCCATTACTATTACACCCAATAACAGCCAATAGAATCTGGATTCCGTCAACAACTTCTTTAATGTCGCCCATACAGTTTTGTCTCTTTCCATAACTTTAACTTCTTTTTTATAAATTAAACTCTGTATTGGAATTATAGACTATAGATACTTTAATAGTAAGATACAAGCACAAAGAAGTAAAACAAAAACCGATTAACCCAACAAGTACAAAGAAAAACATCAACCAAACACAACTGCAAGAAGCCACAAACTTATCTATAGATTTGCACTTGCGCATCTTCACAACATCGCCTACTTTAATATCTCCGTAGTTATCTCTGCCCCAACCTACAGATTGACATATCTTGCCTTCGTAATTGAAATAAATAAAATAATTTGTACTCCTTCCTCCACTCTTCTCTGTTTGAATAATCTCAACATCAAATTCGTCACAAAAAAAATAGGCTATTGGGTTTTGGATTGCATAGAGAAATACAAAACCAAAAAGGAAAGAGCTCAAAAAGAACGAATAAAACTCGGAAGCCGAAAACAACTTCTTTAATGTCGCACCAATGTTAATTTTCATTTCTAATATCCGTATTTCGATTTAAACTTCCATACCAAGTATAATGACATTATCATTGTCAAGGTTTCTGCTACAACAACTGCCCACCATATCGCATCCATTCCAAAAACCATTGGCAATATAATCACACAGCCGGTCTCCATAACCAATGTTCTCATGATTGAAATCAATGCTGACACCGGTCCATTATTCAATGATGTAAAGAATGAAGAAGCATAGATATTTATTCCCGTAACGATAAAGTGCAAGGAATAAAATCTGAATGCATGGACTGTCAAATCCAATAATGCTTCGTCATACCCTACAAAAATAGAAGACAATGGACGTGCAAGTATCTGCGCCAGAGCGGTCATTCCTATTCCTGTGAACACAACAATCTTCAAACTCTTCTTTAACAAGCTGTGCATCTCTGCCTTATTTTTAGCTCCGTAATGATAACTCATTATCGGTGCAGTACCTATACCATAACCAAGGAAGACAGCTGCAAAGATAAAGGCAAAATATGTCATCACTCCATAGGCAGAGACACCATTTTCTCCAATTTCCCTTATCAACTGGTACATATAAACCATACCAACAACAGAGAGCGCTATGTTCATCACAAACTCTGACAAACCATTACTGCAAGTCTTGAATATGGCAGAAACACTAAATCTAGATTTCCTTAGCCAACCTAATCTATAGAAATAAGCCAACGGAACAAAGCCACCGACACAAAGACCTATGCTCGAAGCCCACGCGGCACCGCTTATTCCCATTCCGCAAAGACCTATAAAGACATAGTCAAGCACCATATTAGTAATGCCGGCAGCAACGGTAATCCTCATTGCCAACTTGGGTTGCTCTGCAGTAATCAACAGAGATTGAGAGTAAACTTGAAGCTCATAAGCGGGAAGAAAGAGCATCAATATACAACCATAGATAACGCAGTCCTCAACCATATCACCTTCAGCACCCAAGAATATGGCTACATCCCTGACAAAAAAGAAACCTATGCAACCCATTACCACAGACTGAACAATCGTTGCATAAGTCAGCAGAGAAAATGTATTTATTGCCTTTTCCTTGTTTCCTTCTCCCAATATCTTTGCAACGAGTGCGCTACCTCCTGTTCCGAACATAAAACCGAAAGCACCAAGAATAGCACAGAAAGTCCATATCAAGTTTAGAGCCGCAAAAGATGTCGTACCAGCGTAATTAGACACCATAATTCCGTCAACTATACTGTAAAGTGATGTAAAAACCATCATCAGCATTGACGGCCAAGTGAATTGCAAAAGTCTTTTATATGTAAAATGATCAGAAAGTTGTATGTCGCTCATATGGTAAAGATACTCTATGTCCAACTTAAAACAAAAAAGACAGATTAAACAATCCGTCTTTCGTGGTAGCGGATCCGGGATTTGAACCCGAGTTTCATGCGTGAGAGGCATGCATGCTAGGCCACTACATTAATCCGCCAGCTGAATATTTCTTATGATTTCTAAACTCCTCGTTCCTATTGAATGAGGTCAAGTCAACCATCACTTTGTCTTATTTATCTCACTTGGTAGCGGATCCGGGATTTGAACCCGAGTTTCATGCGTGAGAGGCATGCATGCTAGGCCACTACATTAATCCGCCAGCTAACATTCTTGAAAACTAATTGTAGCGGGAACGAGAATTGAACTCGTGACCTCCGGGTTATGAATCCGACGCTCTAACCAACTGAGCTATCCCGCCATAACTACTTGATTTCTCAAATGCGATGCAAAATTACTGCATTTAGTTTTATTATGCAAGAGTTTATCCAATAATTTTTCAAAAAGTTTTATAATCCACTAATTATCAAGAATATTCAAAAGGACTATATTTGCTGTTACAACTTCACCAATTATATCCAAAACAACCAAAATGGAATACTATAGCCAATTATAAAAATAAACTTCATGTCTAAAATTTCTATGCTTGAATCAAAATTTTCTAAAAACACTATAGTTTTATAGCAAGAGGAAATCTGATTTTTCAAAAAAAACGTATTAGTGTATAGCTTCAATTATCAGTGTCAAATTCTTAGACACAATGCAGCACACTCTTTTTTTGAAAAAATTTTTGCTGCTGTCTATTTCCATAGCAATCTTTACGGAAAAGAAAAGATTGAAACCCCAACTATGGGATTCCAATCTTGAAAAATTCTATATGCTTTAGCTCAGCATGTTTACTCGACTACAACCTCGTAGCTCACGTATGCAAACTGCTTGCTGTCCGGAGACCAAGAGTTTACATTGATAGTTCCCTGGCCGCCGAACAACTCTACGATTGTCTTTGGTTCACCACCGTTTGCAGACATCATACGAAGGACAACATTCTTGTTTGGCAAGTGTTCGTCTGGCTTCAAATCTCCCTTATGATAAGCAACAAACACCACCTTTTCTCCATCTGGAGACACATGGGGGAACCATGAATTCAAGTCCTCGTCAAAGGTCATCTGCGTCTGCTCGCTTCCGTCAGCCTTCATTCGCCACACCTGCATTAGGCCTGTCTTTACCCAATTAAACCATATATATTTACCGCATGGACTGTACTCCGGGCCGTCACTCAAACCATCTTCGCCCTTGGTATGGGCAGTCTCTATGCCTGTCTCCAAATCCAAAGTATGAACTACATGGGCGTCCCCTCTGAAAGCACAATAAGCCATCTGCTTCATGTCGGGACTCCAACCGTGCAAATAACTTGGACCTATAGGAGTAACCTCCTTAGCTTCTCCTCCCTCGAAAGGGAACACATAGATGCGGGAATTACCATCTGACGCTGTATGGTGACTGACAGCAATCTGCTTGCCATCCGAAGAAATCACATGGTCGTTGTTGCACTTCACAGCTATACCAGACTCTATTAGCAAAGGTTCACCGCTTCCATCCACATTCATTCTGTAGAGCCTTCCGTTGGAATTGAAAATTAAATACTTGCCATCGGGACTCCAGTTAGGTGCCTCAAGAAGGAACGGAAATTCCCTGACTACCCTATGGCTCGAAGTTGCCACATCGTAGATTTCGATTTTACTTATTACCCTTTCCATATATTTAGTTTTTAGTTGTTTTTTGAAGCAAATAAAAGCGGAGAAGAAACCTCTCCGCTTTTTATTTAGAAACTATTTTTGAATTGTCTTATGCATTCGGCTCTGTCGGCATCAGTTGGCGTAAAGTTACCCCCCTTCTCCATATCCTCTAGCTGTTTCTTTTCATCCTTGGAAACTTTCGAAGGGATATGAACGCTGATAGAAACCAAGATGTCACCCACGCCATAAGAGTTTACAGAAGGAAGTCCCTTACCCTTCAATCTGAACATCTTTCCTGGCTGTGTACCTGGCTCAATCTTCACTGTGCATTTGCCATCTACAGTCGGCACCTCAATAGTTCCTCCGTTGATTGCAGTAGGAACTGAAATCAAAGCCTTGTAAAGCAAATCCTGCTCGTCACGAATCAACTCTGGATGTGGCTCTTCGTCAATAAGGACAATCAAGTCTCCGTTCTGGCCGTTTCTGCATGCGTTACCTTCACCGGAAATCTTGATTCTCATTCCGCCCTCTACACCTGCAGGAATGTCGAAAGAAACAGACTCCTTCTTCTCAACAACTCCAGTACCATTACAGCATGTACACTTGTTAGTTATCTTTGTACCCTCTCCGTTACAGTCAGGGCAATAAGTCTGCTGGCGCATCTGTCCAAGTATAGTCTGCTTTACTCTATAGACAACACCCTTACCATTACAAGTGCCGCAAGTAGAAGACTTTCCGTCAGCGCTACCTGTACCGTTACACTTCTCACACTTAACGTCACGAGAAATATCTACGGTTTTCTTCATGCCCTTGGCAATCTGCTGCAGATTCATTTTGACACGAATACCCTTGTCCTTTCCTCTGCGAACAGTCTGACTTGAAGAAGAACCTCCGCTAAAGCCGAAGCCTCCGCCAAATATATCACCAAAATGAGAGAATATGTCCTCCATAGACATTCCTCCGCCAAAGCCTCCACCGAAGCCTCCAGCACCGCCGTTCTCGAACGCAGCATGACCGAACTGGTCATACTTGGCACGCTTTTGCTCGTCACCAAGCACCTCGAATGCCTCAGCCGCCTCCTTGAACTTCTCCTCAGCTTCCTTGTTGTCAGGGTTCCTGTCGGGGTGATACTGAATAGCCTTCTTTCTGTAGGCTTTCTTTATTTCGTCGGCAGTTGCAGTCTTGCTGACTCCAAGCACCTCATAATAATCTCTCTTTGCCATCTCTCACTGATTTTAAATTTCGAGATTTACCTATTACTGACCAATAACAACTTTAGCAAAACGAACCACCTTGTCGCCAATCATGTAGCCCTTCTGAGTACAGTCAATAATCTTGTTCTTCATGTCCTCGCTTGGCGCAGGAATGGTTGCAATAGCCTCGTGGAAATCAGTATTGAATTCCTTGCCCTCAGTCTCTATAGGCTTCATGTTGTGGTCTGCAAGGAACTTTGAGAACATAGTATAAATAAGGTTGATACCCTCCTTTACCGGTTCTATATCGGTTGCTGTCTGCACAACAGTTATTGCACGCTCAAGGTTGTCGCACATAGGAATAATATCGACAAGCACGTTCTTGCCTGCAGTCTGCAGAATTTCGCTCTTTTCCTTTATTGCATGCTTCTTGTAGTTCTCGAAGTCTGCATAAAGTCTGACATAATCATTGTGCATTGCCTTTATCTTCTCCTCCAGTTCAGCAATTTTATCCTCTGCTGTCGGTTCCTTTGGACCATCAGTCTCCTGTTCTGTAGCCTCTGCAGTCTGAGCAGTTGCCTCTGTGTCTTGAGTGGCCTCAGTATTCTCTGCCTGCTGCTCGTTCTTTATTTCTTCTGTATTCTGATTTTCTTCCATAATATCCTCTTTTACATCGTTAGTACTACTATTTTTCTTATCAAAAACCTTGCCAAAACCTTTGGTATGACAAAAAGTCTTAAACGAACTCCAAATCTGCGACATAAATACATCAAGATTGACTTTATGCCATCAGGCTCTCACCCAAAAAGCCGAGAACTATAGTGACTATACCAACAAGAATTGGCAACGCTATTCTCGAAAGAATGTGAATGAAAGAGCCGGCGCCAGTTCCGAAAGAGCGTTGCACAGCCTTCAGCGAAACCTCATAGACCTCGGGTTTCTTCAGCTTGATATATAGATTGTAGATTCCGAATAGAAGTATTACTATTCCAATAACAACAGTTGTAAAATTCATAGTCTTTTAGCTTACATCGATTCAACAGGTGCAAAGGTACGAAATTTTATTTAAATTCAAGCAAGGATGCCCTAACAGGTTTGAACTTGAGCAACAAAAAAGAGCAGGACTAAACACAAGTCCCGCCCTATTATTACGCTCTCTTGTCGAGGGCTTTTCTCTTAGTCTTCCACCTTGAAACGCTTGTCGTTCTTGTAGTCAATCTTGCAGCCCTTTGCGTTCAAGTACTCGCCAATGCTGTTCATCATCTTGACCATCTCCTTCTTTAGCTGTGAGTTCGGGTCTTCCTTCGCAGTCTTCATCTGGTTTGCTAGAGGACGCAACGAGGCAGTTGTTGTGTTGTCGAACTTCTTGTAAAGCGCAGTCTTCTGGAAAGTTGCGATTTTCTGTAGCTCAGCCATTGAAAGGGTTTTCCATCTGTTGTCGCCAGGGTTCTTGCCCTCCTTCAAGTCGTCCAACTGCTGACCTTTAGCAATCATCGAGAACAAGTCAGTCTCCGAGATTTCCTTCATGTACTTCTTTGCATGAGGGGTGTTATAGAAAGTCATAATCTTGTTCATGTCGGCAACAGAGAAAGAGTCAGCGAACACGATGTAAGTGCTGTCGTTAGCAAGGTACATGTCAAGCATCATCTTCTTGCCAAGTCTGTCGAACTCTGGCTTCAAGTTGTAAGTCTGCACTGTGTCGCCGCCGAACATCATCGGTAGAAACATTGTGAATGCCTTTGACATTGTTTCCGGTAGCAGTCTTGCATCGGAGTTATTGATTAGGTTTGTAATCACCTGCTTTGTCTGCGGGTTAACCTTGGAAGTGCTCTGCGCCATAACGCCCAATGCGATGAACATCGAAGCGAAAAATGTAATTATTCTTTTCATATCAGTTATATTTTGTTGTTTTAACTGAGGCAAAGTTATAGTTTTAGTGAATACGAAACCCAACAAAACTAATGTATTTCGTCCAATTTTAACTATATTTAACAAACAGCCCCGCCAAAACTAGCTTATTTTGTCGCATTTACAATAGTAGAACGCATATAAACCTATTTCACGATGACTTTTTTGCCGTTGACTACATAGATTCCCTGAGGCAAATTTACATTCACCTGCATGCCAGCCTGCATATAGAAATATTTGATTACTTTTCCGCTGATGTCGTTAATGGAGACCAATTCACCTTTGTCAAAACTTTCGACAACTATTCCACCAGCTAAAGAATAAACAGAAATTGGCTTGCCAGATTCACAAGAGGTCAAAAGAGACCAGTCGCCTGCCAATGCCTTGACTTCTTGTCTCGATAGAATTATCCAACGCTGTGATGTAGCCGAGTTTGTATGGTCGAACCTCGAGGCTGAGACTTTTGAGAAATAATTTGTCAGCGAAGAAGGTACATCTGAACCATCAGCGAAAGCCATCCAGTACGACTTCATATTAAAGTCGTTTGTAGAGACGTTGCTTCGAGAACCGAGCATCTGTATTCCAAAGTTGTCATTTTCAGACAGTTCAACTCTGCCACCGTTGGCAGACAAAGACTTCTGTGCCAACACATTATTGAATTCATATAGCTGAGTGTTTGGATTGAAGCGAATCTGCCATGCGAAGGAATTGTCGCGAAGTATTGACGACCAGTCTCCCCTTTGCAGTTCCACACTGCCTCCGTTAGATTTCAGCATACTGTAGGTGCCAGCAGATACATTATCAGCAGAAAGTATGTAATAGTATTCGCTGTCCTCCTGAATGAATGTGTAGGCCGGCGAAGCGAAAGCGCCCTTGACCGGAGGCAGGTTGTCCTCTCCCAAAGCCTGGACTATCAGAGCATTAGCATAATAAAGCATTCTGCTTCCGTTATCCTCGTTCGCTCCGTTTATTCCGTAAGGCCAGAAATGAGTCTTGTCGCCCTTAAGGTGTGCGTCATTGCTGTTCTCGAGAAAAGCCAGTACTTGGTCTGTACGTTCGCCAAGCCAGAAGCCGGAGCTTACATTCTGCCTGTAAACATCGCTGTTGTACCATCTATCTATTGTTCCCACACCTATTGCGTGAGCCATCTCGTGCTGAATTGTTCCCGTGCGCTGATAGCTAGCGTTCGGACCAACACGCATCCAGCCTCCGTAACTACAGTCTGCCGTTGGCGTGCTTGCGCCGTACGAGACAGTCAGGTGAAGCCCGTGAATGCTGGCTATGTTGTTCCAGTTGTCGCAGGCGTCAGCCACAGCACTGTTTATGCGTGCGTTCTCGTCTGCCGAACCTCCGTTGTTGTAGCTCCACGTCACAGTTCCCATCGGAAGCGTACAAATCTTGATGCACTTGCCATATCCGACAGCATTCTGATTTGTCAGTGCGTACGGGCGGATGTAATAGAATGTCGCAGGCTCAAGCCCCTCAATCACATAGATATCGCCGTTATTTGCGTACGACTTTGTCGAGCGGTTGTCGGCTATAGTCGGGTTGTTGTCCTTGCTCCAGCAGAAACCCTTTTCGACAATTCCGCTTCCCGAGAAGCTTGCTCGTCCGAAAGCCAACGTAGCGCCTCGTGCATGGCGCATGTCCGTAGTCACCGAGGGAACCGGTCCTGTGGCAACGCTTGTCTTGTAGATTAGTATGGCTTTCTTGAGCTTGTCAGCCATTTCGCTCACATCTGCGTTTGTTTGCGTCTCGTCATTATATACTTTTCTTGCCTCGCCCAAAGTTTTGAGGAAGTCAGAAGTAACATTTGGGGATTTCTCGAACTCAGCCGCCAAAGAGACCTGCTCTGCGAGGGTTGCGAACGCAAGCAAAGAGACTGATGCCGAAGCCTTTGCCCTCTGTAGTTTGCCAGCCACCGAAGCCAAAGTCTGCTCGTCAGGCGCTTTCAGCCACTTCTCGGCCTCGCTAGAAGCGTTATAGAGGTTGTTTCTCTGCGCCACATTCATTCTTGACTTCATAATTGCGTCAGCCTCCTTGACTCTTGCGGAAAGCTCGCTCGCGTAGTCCTCCATTGATGCCGCCGCATAGTAGAGCCTGAAGTTGTCAACAGCAACCCAGTTTCCTGCGCCGTTCTCGGTTGCGAAGCCCAAGCCGACATTTCCGTCTATGTTCGTGAACTGAAGCGAATATGAGCCTGTTGCCGAAACCTCTGCGTGTTTCTCTCCGGCAAAGATGTATGCGCCCGAAGGCACTGCATTGGCAGGCAGACTCTGCGCAGAAGCCTTGACAACATAGATTCCGAGAGGCAGTTCCAATTTCTGCTGAACACTTGCGCTACCGACCGAGTTACCGCTTGGCACCCACCTTTCGGCATATTTGCTTCCGGATTTGGCCTTGAAGTCGGAGTTTGACTGAATCTGCATTCCACTCTGCTTCCACCCCTCGAAGCCGTTTTCAAAGTCCGGATTTGCGATTCTGCCGGTGAAGTCAATAGGGTTTTCCAAAGTCGAGCAGGCAAGCTTGTACTGCTCTATGGCGCTTTCAAGGGCCGACTTGGCGTTGAAGGCGTCGATGTATGATGCCGAGTTGTTTTCAAGCACAGACTTTGCACGAGAAACCTCTGACAAAAGCGTTACGGCTGCCGGATTCTGGCTTTGCGCAGTCATGCTTTCCGCACTGCCTATCGTTACCTTCAGCTCGTCCTTCATGCTCGAAGTCAGGCTTGCGTCGTTGCCCACAAGAATCAGCCTAACGAAGTCGCTCACAACCTTGGCTGTGTTGGCCGAGCCTCCCGAAACTGCGCCTAATCCGACTTGAATCTTTCCACTTGTATTGGCAGAGACTGAAAACGAAACATTGTCAACAGTCCACGCATTCATTGCAAAAGAACTCAAGTTCGATGCACTCGCACTTCCGCCCTCGGGAATCCACGCGAGCAGACTGCGTCCGTCGGCAATGTTGCTTCCGTTATAGAAAGCCGACTGAAGCCTGTATTCGCCAACGGGCAGAGTCACTGTCTGAAAGAACTTCATCTCCTGGTCCCAACCGGTACTTAGAGCAAGGCAACCGCCCCTTGAACCGGAATAGCCGGCCGACGGAACTTTTCCGTAAGTGTTGAAGGTCTTTTGCGTGCCGTATTCATAGACGCCGGTTATTGTGTAGTCAACTGAAATGTCCTTCTGCCAGCCGTGAACGGGCAGAATTTCCTGCGCCACATTTCCGCTCTCGCCCTTGCGGTAGTCGAAGAAGTCGGAATTGTCAAACCCAGCGTTCTGCAGGTAGAGTTCGGTTATGTCGATGTCCGCCCAAGCCACGGAGCCGGGTGCGAACAGAGCCAATAGTACAAGTTTGTGTGCTTTCATAGATTTCTATTTATTAATGAATTGCAGTGGCAAAAATAATAAACTAAATTGACTTTCACCACTTTTTGGGAGATAATCGATTTCAATGCTGTTACACTGTTACGCTAGATTTCGCTAGATAGACGAGGAATAAATTACAAATCTGAACCTAGAAAAAGCCGCTACATGCTTATGACGTTTGGAGCGTTGCTACGTAGTTCTATGCTGGTGCCCTCCCGACAAACACGCTTGCACAAAAAAGGCGACCTCATCGATTAGAGTCAACGAGTTGGGAATCTTCACGCTTACGATATTCTTGCGCTCATTGAAAGCCAGCTTCTCGATTTCTGTCACCCTATAGACTTTGCCGGACAACTCCTTTTCGAAGGTATTACCACACATCGGTCGCACCTTTGAATTCAAGTCCGTCAACGCTCGCAGTCATTGTACTTGAAAAGTAGGTCACCATCTGCAAAGGCCATGCCCGAAAGCAGAGACGCACACATTGTATATATAAGTTTTCTCATTGCCGTTTGTTTGATTGATATGCAAAGATTTGCCATACTCTGCGATACTTCCAAATTTTCCAAGATTTTTTAATAATGCACGATTCATTAGTCATAGCCTATGGTTGATTGTGCGAAGCCAAGCTACCGTAGGATGAATAAGCAAAGGGAAAGGGCACTAGGGAACAGCGTTTGAAAACAAAAAAGCACAACCCACGAAAACATGAATTGTGCATTATGAATTATGAATTAAAAACTATTTATTGCGCTTCATCATAACTATTTCTGTGCCAGGGAAGTAGCTTGTTCTCAAGTCCATGATTCTCGTTTCGCCTACAAGCTCGAAGTCCACGCTCTGGCGAATGTCTTGAGATGACGAGGCGAACTTGACAGTGAACTTGCCCGGAGCTATGTTCCAAGCCGAGTTGCTGTAGAAGCCGAACTGCTGCGGAGAGATATGGAACACGACAGTTGCTTTCTCGCCAGGCTTCAACGAAACTCGTGCAAAGCCCTGAAGCTGAATAGGTCTGATGTTTGCAGACGAGTCTGCCGGAGAGATGTAGAGCTGTACGATTTCATCTCCCTCTACAGCACCGGTGTTCTTCACATCGACCGAAAAAGCCACGTCGCCATCGTCAGTCGTCCTTGCCGAAGTCTGCCTGCTCGAAGCATCAGAATATTCAAATGAAGTGTATGAAAGACCGAAACCGAAAGGATAGGCAATTCTGCTGTCCTTTTCGACGCTTCTGTTGTAGCAGATTGGCTCTTTGATTTCCACAGCCGGGTAGCTTACAGAAAGCTTGCCGGAAGGATTTACCTTTCCATAAATGATATCAGCCACAGCGTTTCCTCCCTCTTCGCCGGGGTACCAAGCCTGAATTACAGCGGCGCACTTGTCAGCTATTTCGCTGATTACCTGCGCTCTGCCACCAAACATAACCAGAACAACAGGCTTTCCGGTTGCGATTAGTTTCTCTACGAACTGCTGTTGTTTTCCTGGTAGCTTGAGCGTAGTTCGGTCTCTGTTCTCTCCGCATAGCATTACGTTCTCACCGACAGCGGCAACGATTACATCGCTTTCGGAAGCGAGCTTAAGCGCCTCGTCAAGGTTAGCCTCCTCTCCGGAAACCGCCTTTCTGTTCTGAATGTCTTGCATATAGGCCACTCTAGGGTCACCGCCCTGCTCTACAACAGTCTCTACGACTTCAGTCCAGTCACAGCCTCGGCTGTACTTCACTGACGAGCCTTGAGGCAGACTGCTTTCCATACCGTCCTTGAGGCTTACAATACGAGGGTGAAGATTGTCTTCGATTTCCTTCTTCCAGAAGAAGCGCATTGAGTGGTACGAATAGTCGCCCAACATCGCCCACATTGAGTTAGCGTTCGGTCCGACAAGCGCAATCTTCTTTGGCGAAGAAAGCGGCAGAATTCCGTTGTTCTTGAGAAGCACAACACTTTGAGTTGCAAGCTTGTATGCAGTCTCTCTGTTCTGCTTTGAGTCCCACTCTATGTGGCCGTTCTCGTAAAGCTTTGCATCCTTATCAAGAAGTCCGAGCCTTTCCTTGTGCCTAAGCACACGCTTGACAGCCTTTTCAAGAGTCTCCTGCGAAACAGCACCGGACTCGACAGCCTGCTTTAGGAACTTGTAGCTCTTGCCCTCGGGGAAATCTACATCGTTGCCGGCGTTGATGGCAAGAACAGCGCAAGCCATAGAGTCAAGCTTGTCGTCAATCTGCTCTATTGAGTTATAGTCGGAAACCAAAAGCCCGTCAAAGCCAAGGTAGTTGCGAAGTATGTCTTCCTGAAGTTCCTTGTTAGCAACGCACTTTGCGTCTCTGAACTGATGGTAGCCGGTCAT
The DNA here is from genome assembly GCA_024401535.1 of Paludibacteraceae bacterium. Classification (GTDB taxonomy): domain Bacteria; phylum Bacteroidota; class Bacteroidia; order Bacteroidales; family Paludibacteraceae; genus UBA1723. Next base: position 30,210 of record JAKSKX010000015.1, read on the forward strand.
CACAACCTTACTGCCGCCAACACGAATAATAGTCTCGTGAGGAAGCAGAATCTCCTCCATAAGTTCCTTCTCGTCAGCGTTACCGCCACCGCCGTAGCCAAGGAAGTGCTTTGAGCAAGCCGCCACACCCTCTCTCAAGTCACTGCGCTGAAGCCCGACAACAAAGGCTGTTCCCATAGAAGCGGAAAGGAAAGCGTCTTCGCCGTAAGATTCCTCAAGGCGGTTGAACGAAGGTGTCCTCACAACATCGACCATAGGAGAAAGTGCCTGAGCGCCGCCAACTTTGCGAAGGTCGATGGCAGTCTCTTCGGTCTTCTGCCTTGCAAGCTGAGGGTTGAACGAGCATGCCAAGCCAATCTGCTGTGGATAAACCGTTGCCTCATAGCCGTTTATTCCCGAAAGCACCTCCTCGTGAAGAAGTGCGGGGATACCCGAAGGCGTGTTGTTGACAAGCCATTCCTGCATCTGAGCCACCATGTCACGCAACTCGTCAGGCGTCTTTCGGTAGTTCATGGCGAACTGCGAGAAGTGGCCGACTCCGTTAGGAATCAGCCTTCTGCACTTGGCTGTGTCGAGCTTGTCGTTCTCGTCAAAGAACTGTGTCATATATATGCCATGAAGTTGGGCGATTCTTTCGTCCTGGCTCATGTGCTGGTAAATTGCATCTATTCTCTTTTCTACGTTTTCCCTGCTGTCTTTGCTTTCTCCGGACACACAACCCGAAAGCATAAATGCAGACATTCCGACAGCCATTATACCCTTTCTATACATATATTTGTTTTTTGAATGCTTCCAATATTCACTACAAAACGTGATTTGTTCGACAAAAGTAAGCAATAAAATTGTACAAACGAAGTGTAAGACGCAAAGATTCCGAAAAAACACAAATAAAAGTGTGTAATTAGAAAAAGTATTTGTTAACTTTGCATACACAACAAAATAGTAATTGAAACTAAAATCTAATAACATGGGACTATTTGGCAACATACTGTCTATGGCTGAAAAAGCAATAAAAGACGGAACTGCGGCAGAAGTAATCAACGCAATCACAAACTCTAACAGCAAGGGCGGAGGTTTCGACATTGGCTCTGGATTAAAGGCGGCACTAAAAGTCGGCATCGAGACTGCGGCAAAGAACCTTGGCGCAGAGGACGGCTACTTGGCAGACGCGGCTGTGCGCATCGGACTACCCAAGGAGGCGATCACAACTTTCGGCGCTGTTCAGTCAATAGCAAGCAACCAGACTTTCAACAGCATGCTCAACGCTTCCGGACTTTCTATTCCGGACTCTGACACAATCATCAAGCTGTTCAACCGTGCGGCAGAGAACGCTGCGCCAAAGTCTATAGACATTTTCGTGAACGCAATATCGAACATCTCGTTCGCTGACGCAGAGAAGCTTCTGTTCGGAGAGGACAATGCAGCAACTTCATACCTTCGCACTAACACTTTCGACCAGCTTACAAATGCGTTCGTTCCTTCAATCACTGACTCGCTTAACACGATAAAGGTGGCTAACGTGACACCTACTGACGCATGGAACACATACGCAACCTATAACAACAAGCTTGTCGAGATTCTTGACAACAACACTGCCAAAATGGCGCTCGAGATGGCAAGAAAGCTTGGCGTACTTTCGGACGACATATTCGAGAAGGTGAGGGGAATAAACATGGTGAATCCTAACTTGTCGGGCTACATTACAGGCGAGGCACTGAACGGACTTTTCACAAAGGTTTCCGAGAAGGAGTACGACATTCGCCACAACGCAAGCGCCCGTGTTTCAGACGTGCTACAAAACGTGTTCGGAAAATTGGACAAGTAAAAACAACGTCCAATTTTTCTGCAAGACTGATGAAGTCGGTTGGTTATCCAGCCGGCTTCATTTCTTTTCGCACAGCACTAAACGCACTCAAAATTCACCCACGAGCCAATGTATATTTTTTAGCGTCGCAACTGCCGTAAACCTCAAACTTTTTTCGTACCTTTGCACTGTTTTTTCAAGAAATAACAGTTCATGGACGCATTTGCAAGATATATTACGCTCTTTATACTCGTCATTCTTTCCCAGTCTATGACTGCGGCGGGAAAGACTAAAATAAAACCTCGCGAGAATGTTGTGACAACTGCACTCGAAGGCACCTTCAACTACTTCAAGGAGAAGCACAAACCAAAGATAGACTACGGTCCACTGAGAGTCGAGGAATACAACAAGAACGGGAAGAAGCTAGAAATGAACCTTTCAAAGACTTTCCTTAAAATCAACTTCAGAGAGGAGGACGTAAACGAATTCAAAGACAGCATTGCCGCCAACCTTCCACCTCAGTATCAGCACCTTAAACCAGTAATATTGATTAACGGCGAGCCAATAGAGTCGCTTGTTCCAAACTACTACAGAAAGGAAACAAAAAAGGATTCAGAGTCTCTACACAAAAATGCTGGAGGGAACCATAACATCGTCAGAAACCTCAGCAAGCCATACATCGCAGAAGGTGCCTTGAACGGAAAGAACTTTGCGCTTTGGGCTTCGCACGGCTACTACTTCGAGCCAAGGTACAACCAATGGGTTGTTCAGCGCCCTCGCCTTTTCCAAATCAGCGAAGACACCTACACTTTGTCGATTGTATATCCCTACCTTGTGCCTATGCTTGAAAACGCCGGCGTAAACGTATTTATGCCAAGAGAGCGAGACATTCAGCGCAACGAGGTAATTGTCGATTATGACACCTGCAAGGAAGGCGAATACTTTGAAAGCAACGCAAGAAAGTCGAAATGGAGAAATGCCGAAATCGACTCAGAGAAAGACACAACCGGCTACGCACCCAAAAAGAAGTTCTACAGGCATTTGGACAACCCATTCAAAATGGGCTCATACAGATGCATAAAATCAAAAGTCAGTCCCAACGCCTACACAGAATGGATTCCAACAATTCCATCAACCGGCAACTATGCAGTCTATGTTTCATACAAGACTGTAGAGAACTCTGTAAAGGACGCTCACTACACAGTCGTGCATAGCGGTGGCTCTACTGAATTTGTTGTTGACCAAACGAAAATGGGCGGCACTTGGGTTTACCTTGGAAACTTCAACTTCTCTAAGGGCAAGAACCGAACAAAAAACTGCGTGAGACTGACAAACCAAAGTTCTCGCAAGAACAACACCATAACTGCTGATGCCGTACGATTCGGAGGCGGCGACGGAGTTGTGGAACGTAGCATAGAAAAGACTAACGACCAAATGCCAGAGCCATACTTCTACACAAGTCAAAAGCCAAAATACCTAGAATGTGCCAGATATTGGCTGCAGATGGCAGGTTACCACGACTCAATCTACGCATACCTGGACAACGAATACAAGACAGACTACGTGAGCCGAGCAAGGTGGGTGAACGACATGCTTACAACCAAGCACACACCTATAGACTTAGCCTTTGCGCTTCACACTGACGCAGGTGTGAACGACACTATGCCGATTGGAACCATGGCAATATTCATGACCAACGACAACGGCAAGAAAATTTACAGCAACGGAATATCACGTAGGGCAAGCCGAGACCTTGCCGACCTGATAGAAACAGAAATCGTTTCGGACATCAAACGCAACTTCTATCCAAACTGGACAAACCGAGGCTTGAGGGACGACAACTACTACGAAGCCAGAGTACCGGAAGTGCCGACTGTGCTGATTGAGCTTTTGTCGCACCAGAACTTCCTTGACATGCAGTTTGCACACGACCCTGTGTTCAGGTTCACTGTGGCTCGCTCAATATACAAGGCAATGGCAAAATATATGGCATACGCAACAGGCGAGAAAGTTTCCATACAGCCTCTTCCGCCAAGCCATTTCGCCACATCTCTGAACGACGACAAAACAGTCAGTCTGTCTTGGAAAGCAGTCATCGACTCTACAGAGGAAAGTTCTGCGCCAAAGGCATTCATTGTTTACTCTGCTGTGGGAAACAGTGGTTTTGACAACGGAACGCGTGTCGAAAATGAAAGCGTTTCTCTGCCTATAGAGCCAGGCAAAATAATGCGCTACAAGGTTACTGCTGTGAACGACGGCGGGGAAAGCATGCCGAGTGAAATACTAAGCGCCTACCTCCACACCAAGGAAGCCGGCAGAGTGCTTATCGTAAACGGGTTCAATCGAGTTTCTGCACCCGAATTCTACAACGACTCTCTGTTCGGAGGCTTTCTTAACAAGGACGATGGCGGAGTGCCTGACATTTACGAGGCTTCAAAATGTGGAGACCAATATGACTTTGACAAAACTTCGGAATATAGGTCGAACGACTCTCCCGGACACGGTGCAAGCGAAAGAAACATGGAGGGAACAATCATCGCAGGAAACAGCCACAACTACCCTTACGTTCACGGTGTGTCGCTAAAGCCTCTTGGCTACAGTTTTGCCTCTGCTAGTGACGAAGCGTTAGCAGACAACCATATTCTAAGAGGAAAGAACTACACGTTCGTTGATTACATCTTAGGCTTGGAGAAGCAGACTAAATGCGGAATCCAGACAAGGTACAATGTAATGAGCAACAAAACAATAGAGGTGCTGTCCGACTACTTGGAACGAGGCGGAAGGCTTTTCATTTCAGGGGCGTACATTGCATCCGAGCTATACGAAAACCAGAGCAGGGGCGGAATCGAAAAGCAATGCGTTGACTCAGTAATATGCGAAGTAAAGACAAACTATAAGGAGGAATTCGCATCAAAGTACCTTCACTTCTCGCTTAATGCACCTTACTTGTCTGACGCATGCACGCTAAACCCTTCGATAAGAACAGAATGTCCTTTCAAGGCTTCCTATAACTGGAATCAGGAGATTTCCCAATACCAGTACCCAGTCTATACTTTCGACGCTATAGACAAGCAGAACGGCGGCATAATTCTGATGCGCTATCTCGAGAACGGACTTTCTGCAGTTATCGGATACAAGGGCAAGCACAGGACTTTGGTTTCCTGCATTCCTTTCGAATCAATAAGCACGGAGGCCAAACGCAACGCCTTCATGAAAGCTGTTGTAAAATGGATGAAATAATCAGTACGGGAAGCGGGGCAATGCCTCGCTTTTCTTTTTTGATTTACTGCTATAAAACACAAAAAGATAACAAATGTTGATTGCTCAAACACTTTTCTGACATTTTAGTTGCTACATAGGCATCTTTTACCTAAACTTGCATCTCAACATTACATTTATTAGAGCTATTTCAGTTTTGATACTATCTATACTGAATATCTAACACTACAATTGCTATGAAAAAACATTTTTTATCATTGTGTGCCTTCATGACGCTATTGTCAGCCAACGCACAAGACAAACTTTACGTTTATCAAAAGGACGGTAAAGTTGCAGAGTACGCTGTTTCCAATCTTGACAGCTTGAGTTTCATCGCACCTGCTTCCCAACCACAGGCAGAGCCAAAGATGTTTCTCAGGGGTTCAAATGTGTATGACTTTGACGGTCCCTGCGAATACGAATGGGTAGAGATGGGGCCTCAAGGAAGTAGCGGTGGTGTTCTTTGCTACCCCAAACAGCTTACAGAAGACCCAAGCAAAGAGATACATCCAGTTGTAATCTTTTGTCCAGGAGGCGGAGAGACACCACAGTCTCAGCCCAAAATCATCAAGCGTCTAGCCTCTATGGGATTCGTTGTATATTCTCAACCATCCTCTTGGGAAGGTGACGGCGCTGTGAAGGCTTTCGATTGGCTTGAGCAGATGAACAACGACCCCAACGCACGCTTCTACGGAAAACTAAACATGAAGAATGTGGGAATATGTGGTCACTCTCAAGGAGGTGCAATGGCAGAGGATTGCGCAAACAAAGACCCTCGCGTTGCCACAGTCTTCCTGATGAACAGCGGAAGCTTGAGTCATGACGGTGCAACTAACCTTACTATTCCGGTTGCATTCATGGCTGGAGAGTCAAACGATGTTGCCAATCCGAATGCAAAGGGTGACTTCAACAATCCGGCTAACAAAGCACCTATGTGGTTAGGCATCAAGGACGGAGAAGGTCATGGATATGGGCCTTGGGGAGGAGTCTATTGCGTAATAGCATGGCTAAGATGGCATCTATGCGGCGAGGATTCTTGGAGGGACGCATTCCTAAAGCAAGGAGGAGAGTTCAACAATAACAATGGATGGGTGACTTCCATTAGAAACTGGTAATTACCCAATACTGCATAAAAAGGGAGAGGCGGCATCAAAAATTCACATTGAAACCACCTCTCCTTATATTTTTGTTTCAGAACTAAACCTATACAACGTGTCTTGCCTTTAGCTCAAGATACTTGTTTATCACGTTTGCGTTAAGGTCCATCGGATGAGTCAACAAAGAGAATATTCCTCTCTTGCGCAACTCCTTCACAATCTGTTTCTGCTCGAACATGAAGTTTTGGGCAACCATTTGCGTTGCATTGTCAAGAGTTGATTTAGTAGGTTGCGCCGCCATGTCGTAAATATCCTGATCAATGAAGAACACAACCAAAACAACATGGCTCTTTGCCATCATCTGAATATAAGACAGCTGACGCTTGAGAGAGTTCAATGAGTCGAATGACGTATATATAACCATCAGACTGCGCTTGGTGATAGTCGAGCGTGTATATGACAGCAACTTCATGTAGTCACTCTGCGCAAACGACGTTTTCTCATTGTATAGAGTTTCCTGCATTTTATGAAGCACAATCATATTATGGGACGAAGGCAAATGCGATCCAATCTCGTTCTCGAATGTCAGAAGTCCTGCGTTATCCTGGTGCCTCAAAGCAACATAGGACAACTGAAGGCTGGAATTGATGGAATAGTCAAGTAAAGTAAGTCCATTGAACGTATGCTGCATTCCTCTGCCCTTGTCAATGATAGAATAGATGTCCTGACATCTCTGGTCGGAATACTGGTTAACCATCAGCGTATGACGACGTGCAGTAGCCTTCCAGTTCATCATTCGGTAGTCGTCGCCCTGGGTATATTCTCTGATGTTCTCGAATTCACTACCATTACCCAATTTAGGGATTTTATGAGCCCCAAGCTTTTGGTCCTGATTCATAATTGAAAGGAACTCCATGTTATGAAGGAACATATAGCTCGGAAGAACTTTACAAAGCTTTTCAGCCGGTATGACAACTTTTCTTCTTAGAAAGCCCCAAGGTCTTGCAACAAAGACACTTATATCGTAGAAAAGATACTCGCCTCTCCTTACAGGGCGCAATTTATACACAAGCTCTTTTTCTTCTCCTTTTGCCAGTTTCGTGTTCAATTCGAAATCTCTCATCTGGAATTCATCTGGAATTCCATCCTCGATAACAACATCTACATCAAAGGCGAAAGTGTTTTTCAGCCTCAACACCACATCGTTGTCATCCCCATTGCTCAGTACATCCGACACAATTCTTTCGCACTCAATAGTTCCTCGAAGCATATACAGAAAGAATACATCCACCAATGACAAAACAAACAGAACCACAAATACAACAGTGCTCACATTGGACAACGAGTTCCAATACGAGCTAAGGTAAGCCGTTGCTAAGCCCACCAATGCTGTCGCAACAAATCTCTTTCGCGGATAGGGATATGGAAACGAAAAGCTTTTCTTCTTCATATATAATTAGTAATAAAAAAAGCCTCGCCTAAGCGAAGCTCTTTAATCTGTATTGTGAGCAGATATTATCCAAGAGTGATAGCCTCAGATGGACAAACACCTGCGCATGTTCCACACTCTGTACATGCATCAGCATCAATCTTATAGATATCGCCCTCAGAGATAGCTCCTACTGGGCACTCACCTGCACATGTTCCACATGCTACACAATCCTCACCAATTACGTATGCCATAGTCGTAAGTATTAAATAATAAAAAGTTAATGTTCTAAAAAGCCTCCAATTAAAGAGTCGAGATCATTCTCGACTGCAAATATAGATATTATTTTTATCTTTCATCTATTTTTCAAACTTTTTTTACAAAAAAATATTTAAACGGGCAAACCATGTTATTTCAATAAAAACTATCTGGGCAGGCAGACAACAAACTGCAAAAAAGTGACAAAATAAAAAGGACACATTTTCGTATGTGTCCTTTCCTGTTTTATGATAAACTGTATGACTTATTTAGTCTTATTTTTGATGGCGCGAATCTTTCCAACCATCTTGATTTGTGGATAAGGACGCACAACCATGCTATCACCCACCATGTCAAATCGCGAACCCTTCAAGTCCACATCCAAAAGGACTTCTCCGTGTTCATCTTTCCAGTTGATTGTTCCAGACTTCAATTGATAATATTGGTAGGCAAAATTTATACTGTCTGGTAGCATCTCTCTGTAGGAAATGACACTTAGCTCTTTGATCAAGGCATGGTCACCGTTACCCTTGCCACGGAAGGCGAAATCCACATCGAACACGTGTGAAGAAACTGTGACCTCTGTAGAAACATAAGAAGTGTCATTCTCTGTGTAAACAGTAGAGGCTACCATCTGAAGTCCCTTTCGAGAAATTACAGAATCTCCTGAAATCTCCATAAAGTCATAGTTTGAATAGAGAAGTGGCTCCTCGTCCGAATCACTGCACGAAGCGGCAAATCCACTGACAAGTACTGCCACAAGAGCATAAATATAAAGTCTAAATTGTTTCATGTCTGAAAATTTTATAAATTCCTAAAAACATCCTATCATATCGAAAGTTTTGCAAAAATAACGAATATTTGACTATTTCAATGTTTTTTTTAATAAATTTGCAATATAAATATGAGTTTAGTTAAAACAGCTATGGGTAAAGTCGCATTAATCATTGGAGTAACCGGACAGGATGGTTCGTTTCTTTCTGACCTATTGATCGAAAAAGGCTATGAAGTACACGGGGTTCTGCGCAGAGCCTCAACATTCAACACAGAGAGAATTGACCACATCTATTTGGACAGTTTAGTTAGAGACATGAAGCAGGAGAGACACCTCTTTCTTCATCCAGGCGACGTTACCGACTCTAGTTCAATGCTTCGAATAATACAGAGCGTTCAGCCGGACGAGATTTATAACCTTGCCGGAATGAGCAACACTCGTTTCAGTTTCCACGTTCCGGAATACACTGCCGAGGTTGACGCTCTCGGACCTATGAGGGTTCTTGAGGCAATCAGAATTCTTGGCCTTCAGGAAAAGACAAAAGTATATCAGGCATCAACCTCTGAGTTGTTCGGAGACACTCCTATTTTTCCTCAGAACGAAAACACTCCATTCAACCCTTGCAGTCCGCACGCCATAGCCAAACAGTTCGGTTTCTGCATCACAAAGAACTATCGCGAAAGCTACAAGATCTTTGCTGTAAACGGAATCTTGTTCAACCACGAGAGTGAAAGACGTGGTGAGAACTTTGTTTCCAGAAAAATCACTTTGTCTGCGGCACGCATCGCACAGGGCAAGCAGGAGAAACTATACCTCGGAAACCTGAATGCGGAACGCGACTGGGGGTATGCAAAGGACTACGTGGAATGTATGTGGAGAATGCTTCAGCATAACAAACCGGAGGACTTCGTAATCGCGACAGGAGTAAGCCATTCTGTCCGAGAACTTTGCAAGCTGGCTTTTGAAGAAGCTGGCATTGACTTGGAGTTCGAAGGAGACGGAATGGACGAAGTAGGTATTGACGTAAAGACCGGAAGAATACTGATCGAAGTGGACCCAATGTACTTCAGACCTACGGACGTACAGAAGCTTGTAGGCAGTCCAATGAAGGCAAAGAATATACTTGGTTGGAATCCAGACAAAACTTCTTTCCAGCAGCTTGTTCATATCATGGTCAAAAATGATATGGAGTTGGTCAAAAATGGAAAGAAATAAACTAAGGTCAACACTTAAAGAGTAATACAGCATGGCTCTATACCCACTCAAATTCAAACAGAACTTCCACGCCACACTCTGGGGAGGTCGTCGCCTGAGAAAATTCAAGGGCATGATACAGCAGGGTGAAATAATTGGTGAAAGCTGGGAAGTGAGCGTAGTACCGAACTATGTCTCTGAAATTTCCAACGGTGAGTTCCAAGGGAAGCTGTTGACCGACATTATTGCTGAAAATCCAGAAGGACTTCTTGGCAAAAGAATTTTAGAGAAATACGGCCAAGAATTTCCTCTGCTGATAAAGTTCATCGATGCTGAAAAGAACCTATCCATACAAGTTCATCCGGATGACAAACTGGCTAAGCAGAGACATGGATGCAACGGAAAGACAGAGATGTGGTACGTTATAGACTCGAAAGAGGATACCGAAATCATTGTGGGACTCACTGAGCAACTGACAGAGGAAGAGTTCTCTCAAAAAATCAAAGATTTGACAATCGAAAACTGCCTCGCCCACTACAAGACAAAGAAAGGCGATGTGTTCTACCTTCCTGCCGGTCGTGTTCATGCCATAGGAGCAGGTTCCTTCATACTTGAAATTCAAGAGAATTCTGACATTACCTACCGTATATATGACTATGACAGAATAGACATCAACGGAAGAAAAAGAGAACTGCACGTGGAACAAGCCAAGCAGGCAATAGACTATACAGTGTTCGACAACTATAAGACAGAAATTGAATACAAGGACAATGAATCCACGACTTTGGTGGACTGCGACCATTTCTTTACTGCAATGATTGACTTGACAGCACCAAGACACATAGACATAGCCAAAGACAATGCTTTCCGAATTTTTGTCTGCATAGAGGGATTCGTATCCATAACAGACAGCAACAACAAAAAGACTTTGCTGAAACAAGGTGAAACAGTTCTTGTTCCCGCCGAAATAGAATTTGTGGAACTTATTCCAAGAGCCAACAGCAAAGTAGTAGAAATAACTGCATAAGAAACAAAACAATATGGGATTATTTGATTTTTTCAAAAGAAAACAACAACCTGAAACTAATACAAAGCAAGAAACTGAGGAAACTGCTCCTATTGAACTTCCGGATGACTATACATCAAGCATAGTAGAGAAACTACTGACAGAGCTAAACTGCAGTTATAAAGTTCAAGAGATGCCGAAAAGAAACTGCAAGAGATACCACTTTACTTTTCAGGCATGCAACTTCTCACTTGACGCATTTGCAAAAAGCCATAGTGCAAACCTGCAGTTTCCTTACGTTGCAGTAACTCAAATAGACGAACTTGAGCTGTACAAGAAGGTCTGCATGGAAATGAACTATTACCAGAATCCGGCAAAATTCGTGTACTATACGGACGACGCTGACGGAACTTGCTATATAAACATCAACCACTACCTTCACTTCAATCAGGAGTCGCCTTCAAACAGAGAGTACCTTGAATCTACGTTCGAGAACATGTTCCGTATGCGACACATGATGAGCAGAGAGATTGACCAGCAGAGAGACAACTTGAAATACGACAAAAGATGCGACTACCGTAAGGAAGTAGATTCTCGAATGTCATACCTTCTGCGCCAGCAGGAAGAGAACGACCAGTATTTCCCTATAAATCGCGATGCCTGGAACGAAGGTCAAACACTAATGGGGTATGTGGACTACTTCTTTGGAGTAAGAAAGAGTGACATTACATCAATCAAGATAATCAACGATTCCGAAATCACATACGCAGACGCAGAATCCATTAAAAACGGAACTTTCACTCTTGACAAGTACAGACTTTTAGAAAGCGTTGTAGAATTTGACAAGGGAAACAAAACAGTTGTAAAGAAATGCGACAATGCATTGATTGAAATATGCTATTCGGTAACTGCGCTTGCTGACAAATTCAAGCCTACGCCAAGTCGCAAAATCATCATATCGCTGACAGTGGAGGATGACAACGAGAACTGCATATTCGTTCGCACTACAGCTACTCATACCCCTCTACCTCCAAGCAGAAGTTCTGCTATGAGCAGCAAGAACTACGAACCAGAGTCATACTCAGCCATTATCTGCGCAGAAAAGCGTGACAAGAGCAGCTATGACCAGGAGTTTGAATACGTTTGGAACGAAACTGCCGACATGGCAGAAAACGGCGACTTCGACAAGATGAACGAGGAGCAGAAGCTAATCTGTGCGGTAAACAACACTGATGTCGCATATCATGTATTCTGGGGAACAAAATTGATGACAGAATGCAGGTATTACGAAGCCACTTTCTATCTGGAGAACGCTTTCAACGAACTTCAGGACAACTATGCAATGGGGGATGATCACGACAAGCGCACCATGACTCACGTTGCATACCAGCTTGGCTTTGCATACAGCGAGTTAGGACAGCATAGACGAGCTATTTTCTATTCGGAAATAGGCTTCATTCTTGGCAAAAAACTTTCATATACTGAATCATACATCAACTCGTTGGTAAATTCTAATGACTTCAGATGCCTGTCTATCATTGACGACCATTTGCGCCGCACCGTAGAGTATGAACAACAGGAAGGAGAAGACAATACAGTAACTCATTTGAAGAACTTCCTTCTTCGCAGAAAGGGAACAGTTCTTATCAATCAAGGACTTTACGAGGAGGCTCACGAATACCTTACTGAACTTGCCAAAAATCCTGATTGCCTTGAGTTTGTAGAGAAGGAGCTAGCCAGACTAAAGAAACTTGAAGATTTAGACAAGTAATGAGAAATATAGCTTTATTTCTTTGCATATTCCTATCCCTGGTATGTAACGCCCAAACATATCAGACAGAAATTATTGGCAGAAACTATCGCACCCTACAAGTTGGAGTTGACGGACACGATTTTTCGTTGCCGGTTATCTCTATTAATTCAGAGGACAGAATTCTTGTTTCGTTTGACGAGATGAGCCGCAATCCTCAAGACTTGGCGTACTCAATCATATACTGCAATGCAGACTGGACCAAGTCACCCATTGACAAGATAGAGTACATGGAAGGGTTTGACAACATTGACATAACTGACTTCGAATATGCAAGAAATACTACTTTCGACTACACTCATTACGAACTTACTATTCCAAACGATGAAATTAAGCTAACTCTTTCCGGAAACTACGCTGTAAAAGTGTATGACAAAGCCAATCCAGACAGTGCTCTGCTCTACGCCACATTCTCGCTTAACGAAGATATGGTACCGATGGAGGCAGAAGTCTCGTCAAGCACTTCAAGAGGTGTCAACACTAAATACCAACAGTTGAACTTGTCTCTGCTATTCTCACAGTCAGATATCGCTCCGAACACAGAGGAAATCATTACTGTCGTTCGCCAAAACAATCGCAGGGACAACGAAGTAAAGATTACAAAACCTTCATTTGTTAAGGCAGCTGACTTTGTTTACTCAGACATGCCCGAACTCGTCTTTGAAGGAGGCAACGAGTATAACAAGATAGATTTCTCGCATAGAGTAAACTATAGCGGAATGATAGACGAGATTCGTTTTGTACGTCCATACTATCATGTTACAACACGACCATCAATGTTACCCGAGTCAAAGATATATAACCACACTTTTGACGAGAACGGGAAATACAAAATATGGGAACAGGGGAAGAACTCTATGCTTGACATAGACTACTCCATCGTACATTTCATTTTCAAGGCAGAAGATCCTTGGTTGGACGGGAACCTATATGTTCAGGGTGACTTCAGCTATGGAAGGCTTGACGAAAGAAACAAGATGACGTATAATTTTGAGGCAAAAGAATACAGAGCCGACATCATTCTAAAAAACGGAGGCTACAACTATCAATACATTTTCAAACGAATCGGAGAAACTGCAGGAGAAACTGACCGTATCAGCTATAGCCACTGGCAGACAGAAAACGAATATACAGTCTATGTCTATTATCGCAAATTCGGTAGCCAATACGACAGACTGCTGTCTGTAATAACTTTTAACTCAGCAAAATGAAAGGTGGGCAAAATGCTCACCTTTTGTTTGTCACTCATTGTCAAACCAATGTCTTGAGGTCGCCTTTGTCATCGAAATAGTTTGAATACATCTGCTTTACACTTTCAGCAAACGTCTCACGGAAAGATGCCGGAGCTATCACTTCAACACCCGGTCCATACGAAAGTAAGGCATTCACAAAGTCTTTGGATGGATTCACCTTTACCTTGACCACGTACATGTTAGGGCTTGAATAGGTCTCAACTTGAGTGTGGTGCAAAGGCCTGTTCTTGACAAACTTTATTGCATCACCAGTAAACTTCAAGGTGATTTCCATAGGTGCGCCCTCGTTTACAAAAATTCCGAAACTGTCAGAGAAATAAGTCTCGGGATTCTTGTTAAAGTCATACTTAAATTTCTTGTTTGTTAACTTTAGAGCCGTAACCTTGTCAAGAGAGAATGTCTTGAACTTATGCTTGTTTGACTTGTTGCGAAGTTCTCCCTCTGGAAGAACCTCTCGAGCCACAAGGTACCACCTGTTCTCGAACACCTTCAAGAAGAATGGTTCCAACAGCCTGTCAGAAGTAGATCCGTCAAACTTCTCGTAATGAACTTCAATGACTACAGAATCAACCATAGCCTTGATTATATCAACAAGGAACTTGCTTCCCGTGTCAACCTTCTGGAAAAGTATTCTGTTTCTTACCTTTGCACTATCACCATTAGCTTCCAGAGTGTTGCAAATGGTAAAATAGTCTATCGTAAACTGCTTAATCTCGTCAATATCACACTCTTCGTCAGGTATGCGATACACGTGCATTCCGGTCGTGATCTTGGTACATGTTATATTCAGTCCGAACTCCTCGCGAATCATATCCATGTAGTTACGGAATGTACGATCCTGCAATTCTTTCCCATCATACAGACTGCTTTTGCGAAACTCCTCCTGAAGTTCCTTGAGGGTTAGGTCTGACTTCTTTAGTATGGAAATCAACCATACAGCCATTTTAACTGTTTTTGCTGCCATATCTTTAGGTTTTTGAATTGTTCTTTTGCAAATATAGAAAAGAAAATTATAAATAACTACAAAACGGAATTTTTTTTACTATTTTTTTCTTAACAGAAGGGCCATCAACTATACGAAAGAAAGGAGGCTTAGTTTCCTAACGCCTCCAAATCTTTATAACTTTTTTGATGGATTTGACTAGTTATAAACATCATAATCAAAAACAATAGGAATACCGAACAAACCTTTTTTTAGTTTTATCTCAATACTTTTACTATCCATTTGATGGCTTGATATTTCTAGGTCACGATACACATTCTCGCCATCTCTCTTGAAAATTGCATGATAAGAGTAGTAGTGGCCATGCTTTGTCTTGTGATATCGGCTTTCTGTCGAACACGGATAAGACTCTGTAGTATAGTTTGCATGTGAACACATCTTATTATATATTAGTATCACCAAGCCGCAACAAGCAACAACTGCAGTAGTACTAAGCACAAGCTTTTTAATCAGCTTGTCACACCATACATTGTAAGGCTCACTTTTATAGTCGCATATCTTTAAGAGTTTTCTGCGTTCTGAAAATGCAATCAAAATAGAAACCAATACCGAGAACACAAAAAAAATTAAATATCCAGGGTGACCGAACTCCAAAAATGGGCTCCTGCTTTTATCAAGCATGAACATAATCACAACCGCACAACCAATCAAAACAAACCACAGCCAACCTGAGCAGCTTACTTTTCTTGGTGCATCTGAAATTTCGCCTTTCACAAAATCACTCGACTGAGATTTCTCGAAAAGCAATTCGTCCGCATCAGTAACAACCGAATAGCTCGCCAATCGCTTGACAGACGCAACATTTGCACCATCAGGGTTGATAACATAAGTCTTGATGGAAAGTTGAAGCACCTCTCCCACTTTCCATGAATTATACTCAGAGCGGGAAATAGAAGACCTGTCCGGTTCCAACCTATGGTTCAAGTAATGCACGTAATATGATGTACTGTTCTTGGAACGATGAACCGTCATTTCTGTTATTTTTGTCGTAAAAGGTACAGTCCTGTTCGGTGAAATAGATGCATCAACAGAAGCCATGACGCTAAAGTGAATCCAATTGACAATGCTGCACACAACAAGAATAAGAAAAATGGTGCAGAAAATACTCTTCGGAGCATCATAAGGGAAGAAAAGCTTAGGATAATATTTGCTAAGCGAAAAGTACGCAACTGCAGACAAAGGCAGACTCATCAACGATGGAAACCTTGTCTGATACGAATACTTATTTGTGTTTGACTGTCCGTTAAACGAAAGGCAAATAGGAACAAGTCCCCACATTACTCCCAGCGCAATCCATTTCACAAAAAGGGGTAAAACAGGAACAGCCCAAACTATCCAAGGCACCAGCATTACTACAGATGACCATATACAAGCATCCTTGATTCCTTTCTCCCTTAGAAACTCTGCGTTTTCAACATTTGCTGTGAAATTATATTTCCCCATCGTCTTTATCTCAAATCTATTACCTCTACGTCTTTATGTTTAGCGGCATCGAAAACAAAATCCGAATCTGCAAAAACAGCCTTCTTCATCTCATCGACTACCACAATAGTATTCACTCCATCCTTGCCCTGAACCAATATGCAGACAGGAAGCAAAGTTGCAGAGTCAAGCGACAATGTCACACGTGCATACTTGCTTTTTAAGTCTTCTGGAAACATATCAACAATCTCTATGTTTCCCGATTGTGTCTTGTCTGTTCCGATGTACTTCATCTTGTACCCGTCCTTGTACGAGCGAAGTATATACAAAGGATTCAATGACTTCAACTGCTCCTTGTCGGGAGTGCTGATATTCACTTCGTTGTTGTCCTTTATGTAAACGTATTCCGTTGTTCCGTCGAAATATGTATCTACTCCGGCAACAGAAAGTTTGAACTTTTCCGCCTTCATGTCCACACTACCCTTCATCTTCTGTGACTTGTTGCTCTGGTTGTTCTTGATGTCAAGGGTGAATTTAATGGAGTATGAGTTGTTTCCATCTACAACCTTATAAGCCTTGTCGAGCAAAGACATAGCCTTGGGGTCTTTTGCATCCTGCGCAACAACGGATACCGAAGACAAAGCAAGGAAACCACCCAACACAATATTCAGTACATTTTTGAATCTCATAATATCGTAAACTTTAACCTTTATGCAAAGTTAGTCTATTGGCAACTATACTCCAAAAGAAATACGTTAAAAAGAGTTAAAAATAAAGGGAAACATATAAATGCTTCCCTTATATATTGCCTTTCAGCAGTGCTTAAGCATTATTTCTTTACTACGTTCTGAGCGTATGTGCCGCCATTATAAGTGGCACGAAGCACATAGTGGCCAAGGCCAAGGTCTGAAGTCTCAAGAGTCACAGTATTTGTACCCTCCTCTACATTGAACTTTCCGAATCCCTTGATAAGCTTTCCGTTTGCATCAAGAATGTCTAGTGTTACTTCTCCTGCCTTGCTTGAAGTATAGGAAGCAACAAGTACAGACTTGAATGGATTAGGATATGCGCTTAGCTCGAAGGAAGCATCCTCAGCATCCTCGTTTGAAACCTCGTCAGTTGAACGAAGTGCATAAACAGAGCCCTCTGTCTGGTAGTATGCATACTCGCTATGTGACTGACCGCAAGCGCAGTTGCAGTCGCTCTTGGTATCATCAACAAGCGCAATCATAACCGGATAGCGAACACCAGGAGCAAAGTACTGATAGCGGATTGTATGAATATCGAAATTCAAAGAGCCAAGAGGCTGCTTATAGAACTTCTCAACCTTTACACGAAGAACATTCTCGTACTTGTTTCCATCAGGAAGGATTAGTGTACCCCACGCATCAGCTGTTGTGAAGTACTGTCCCTCTATAGAGTAAACCTTGCCATCATTGTCAGTATATGAACCGTCCATTGGACCTGAAACGATGTCTCCGTAAGCGAATGGGAAAGGTAGGTCAACAATAGGCTCGTTGAACTGGATGAAAGCTCCTCCCTTACCTTTCAATCCCCAATACATCTTCTGGTTCTTGCTTATCTCGAAATATGTGTTCTTGTCTCCTCCCTCGTTACACTCCAAAAGGTTGTTAGAAGAGCCAAGATTCAAATTACCAACCTGAACACCTGTGTTGACACCCTGGTTGATGACCATATTCTCGCTTGTCTCTGCCTTAGAGAAATCCCAAATCTGAGCGGGGCCGCTCTGACTGTTGTCTGTATATTCAAACTTTGTAAGCGTACGCTCGTCTCCTGGAATCAAGGCATTAGTGCGATATGTAACCTTAGTCTGTGCTCCTGCAATAGAGCATAGGGCTAAAGAAAGTGCGATTGTAGTAAATAACTTCTTCATATCTCTTTTTTCTTTAATTTTTTCTAAAAATCCTTTAATGGCGCTAAATTACTAACTTTTTTCTAATTATCACCATATTCGGACAATTTTTAATTTTTTTTAACAGAGCAATAGAAATTGAACAGGATTGGAAAAAACATTTGTTTTTCCGATAAGTTTCTCAAGAAATTTAATCTTACAATTTACCCAAGAGAGCTGCCTTCACAGAAAAATAAGATTTCAAGTTTTCAGAAGAACTGCTGTTTGCTTTTATCACGGCAAGAAAAACATTGTCTCTGTGAACGTACAGATTCCCATTGATTTTTCAAGGCATAGGCACCTTGTCCATAATTCTATAAACAAAAATAGAGACATCATTTGATGCCTCCATTATCTATGATTAAAAAAGAAAGACCCACGCTATTTCGCATTCTGATACTCGTCAGGCAGCTTGTACTTGTCGCCTGTCTCGTTTATAATCTGTCGATAGAACCAATCAGAATAACCGGGGAAAGAAATCTTTTCAGGAACACCCCAACCGTTGTCTATGAACTTGCCTTTTCTCTCTCTCTTGACACCACCGTCACAGTACTTTACAAGCAGGAACTCGCCAAGAGACTTCCATGCAGACATGGTGATATGCGACTGGTTTTCAGAATACTCCGTTAGGAAACGTGCTGCATATTCGGGACTCTTTTTGTAAAGACTCTTTGCCGCCTCCTCGACAACCTCAAGGTTATCTTCGAGCTTCTTTTCAATCTCTAGCTGCTGCTTGATAACATCAGGAGCCATCAACGAATATCTGTAGTAAACCATATTAGAGACCCAATTGAACACCCAGTAAGCTGAGTCCCAAGAGAACTTCAACTGACTTCCGTTATCGGTTGTAAAACACTTTGGAACGCTTGTAATACCGCAATACAACGGAATATAGACTGTAAATGTCGCATCGTCAACACCGTACCACAACACACCTCCAACCATATTGGGAAGATAGTTGCGCATCTGAGCCACGAAGGAAAAGGCGTTCTGAGGGCCAGCGATAGGGTTCTCGTTAAAATACTTTACACCGTCAACTTCCCACTCTCTTGGAGCGAAACGCATCTGAGAACCGAAAGGCTCGCTTCCGACTCCTTCGCTTGAATTCAAGGGAGTACCCTCGAATCTGTCTCGCATAAGCTGCTTCAAGTCATGAAGGGAAATCTTGTTTGTTGGCTTAACCCACAAAGGAAGTCTCTCGTCACTCTTTCCCATAACATAGTCCAAATACTTGTCCATATCTGGAGAAAGCTGTCTGAACACAGACCATACTCTAGAATCGCAAAATCTGCGAGCAGAGAAACTCATCGGGTCATAGGCATCAGAGAAACTGAATTCCTTGTTTTTCCCGTCAAAATACCCTTTCTCTCTTGCAAAGGAAATCACATCCTTGGAATACATACAGTTCTGCCTGTCGTTCATTGGAAAAGATGTAATTCTTGAGTGGTTGGCATGCGCACAGATATAGTCGTCAGGAACTCTTTGTGCAACCCACACGGCACCCTTGATGTCAGGACCCTTTCCAATCATCTCCATAATCCAAATTTGGTTGGGGTCGGCAATAGTAAAAGTTTCGCCACTACTGCAATAGCCGTACTCGCTAACCAATTCTGTCATGATTTGTATGGCCTCAACAGCATTCTTGCATCTCTGCAGAGTAATCTTTATCAAGTTTCCATAGTCAAGTATTCCACTTGTATCGACAAGTTCTGGACGACCTCCCCAAGTCGATTCCGTAATACAAACCTGATACTCGTTCATATTGCCAAGTACAGCGGCAGTCTCGGGAACTTGGTCAACCTTTCCCTGATAGCGGCGAGTGTCCCAACCGTAAATATCTATCTTTGAATACTTTGAGTGCTCCTCTCTCGGGCTAAAGTCCAACTCTCCATACAAATAGTACGAGTCTGCAGAATAAGTGCAGAGCGTAGAGCCATCCGAAGAACAACCCTTTCCTACAAGGATGTTCGTACCGCAATAAGCCGCACAAGAGTATATTATAAATGCAATTAGAAAACCAACTCGTTTCATGCTAATTAATAGATAATATTCTTTGTATAAGTAGCCACGTTGCCACACATGTCAGTAACTGTAAAGGTAAGGACCCTTTGCTTTCCTTCTTTTTGAATACCTTCATTAGGAAGGAAGCAGTATAGCAAAGATGTCTTGGCATCATACTCGAACAACACCCACTTGCCGTCAATCTCTCCACGATAAGACTTGATTCCGCTCAATCCGTCACCCATAGACAAGACTATTGTATTTGTTGTTCTTATGTTTTTTGTTTGGCGCACACCAATGAAAGGTTTTTCAGTATCCTTCCAAATAGCATACCTGCCCAAGTTTCGTATCTTACACGTCAAATAACCATTGTTATATGACGCATTGTAAGCACGAAGTATAGTGCCTACATTGGAAAGTTCGACAATGACATATTTGCTTTTGTCTGTGAGCGTGTCGTTCTCTATCTTGATTGTCAAGTCGCAGAAAGAGTGAAGAGGTATTCCTGCGTTACCAACAGTGTGAATACCAGAGAAATACTTTGTGCTTGGCTCATACTTGTAACCTACCGACAAGTCTGTATATAGCGCATCCTCGGGGAACAGCATCAACAACTTGTCGTTCTCGAACATGTTTGGAATACCCGCAGTCAGTTTGTCCGCTTGGTTTGGATATGGAGTATATGGCTGCTTGTCACCGACAATTGTCATGCGAAGGACATCTTTCAATCCCATATCATCCTCTACCTCATATACAACCTCGTATTCACGCTCCTCGTTCACATTCAATATACCGTTGTTAATGAAAGACTTCTGAATGTTAAGGGGATTGTTCTTCTCTTTAGTAAACTTCATGAAAAACTCACCTGTATTTACCTGCTGAGCATAGTCCATAAAACTGTTTATTGCTCGAGTGTTAGCGAACAACACATCAGAGATGTTAACCTCAGTCGCCAACTTGCCATCAAAATACAGTCTCAAAATTCGTGGAGTGTGATGGAATGGAGTGCCTGTCATAAAGTCAAAAGCCTTGACCTCGAAAGCTATTTCTCCCCAAGCCCTAACTTTTGAAGGGCCGTTCAACCTCTTCTCATTACCGACAACTTTTGTGTTGAACTTAACACTTTCCCTGCCGCTTACAACTCCTTTACCTTTTATTGCATATATCTTGGCTGCATTGATTCTTGGAGCACGGTTATCCTCAATCTTCCATACATTGTTGTACTTCAACGGATTAAGCAAATGACCTTGAGGGGAACGCAATTCAAAGTGCAAGTGAGGACCTGCACTGCTTCCCGTATTTCCGCTCCAAGCGAACTGCTCGCCTTTTTTCACCTTTATTTCACCCGGTTTTAGGTTAACTTCAACCTCATACGCTTGTTTCTCTTCCTGTGTCTGTCTCACTTTCTTGGCTATTTCACCAAGGAATCCGTTCAAATGGGCATAAAGGGAAACAGTTCCATCAGGATGGGTAATCATGACTCTTTTTCCGTAACTTCTTGATTCTACGGACACATACGAAACATAACCATCCTCGACAGCATAGATAGGAAGGTTCACCTGTCCACCTGTACGGAAATCCAATCCACCATGAAAATGGTTTCTTCTCAGTTCAAGATAGCTACCTGAAAGAGTCGTAACCTCAAGTGGTTGGACAGGATTCAAGTTCTGTGCGAATGAAAGAACTGCAAAAATAGAAGTCAAGAATAAGAAAATAAGTTTGCGAAAAGAGGCCATTTTAGTAATTAGTAATCAATAGTTAATAATTCCGATTGTTTACCTGTTTATCTGTTTACTTTGTTTATAGTATATAATAAAGGTGTATTCCGGAAATAATCAGGAACACACCTTGTATTTTTGTCTCAAAGAGACGATTCGCAAGAAATTACTCTGCTGCAGGAGCCTCAGCCTCAGTCTGCTCAGCCTCAGATGCGTTAGCTGCCTCTGCTGCTGCGATAGCCTCAGCCTTCTTCTTAGCTACAGCCTCAGCCTTAGCCTTGTTGAAAGCCTGCTCAGCGCTAAGCTTAGCCTTCTTAACTGTATCAGCTGCACCCTTTAGGCTTGCCTTCTTAGCCTCAACCTTAGCGTCCTTCTCCTTCTTCCAAGCATCGAACTTCTGGTCAGCAACTGCCTCAGAGAAAGCACCCTTCTTAACACCACCAAGTAGGTGCTTCTTTAGGAAAATACCCTCACCTGAAAGGATTGTGCGAGCAGTGTCAGTTGGCTCAGCTCCGTTAAGGACCCACTGAAGAGCCTTCTCAAAGTTTAAATCAACTGTAGCAGGGTCTGTGTTTGGATTGTATGTTCCAAGCTTCTCAATAAACTTACCATCACGTGGTGCTCTGCTATCAGCTACGACGATGTGGTAGTACGCGTACCCCTTGCGGCCGTGTCTTTGCAATCTAATCTTAGTTGCCATTTTTTAATCTGATTTAAATTTTAATTCGGCTGCAAAGTTAGTACTTTTTATTTAACACACAAACATTTGATATTATTTTTTCTAGCAAAAGTCATTCAAACAAGCGGTTCGGCTTCCCTCTACGCTCAAATTACCTTTTAGAGATAAAACCTTTTTCGTACGAGTAAAAATATATATTAAGGGATTTTTTTCTAATTTTGCGTCCACAACAAACTATTCTTACAATGGGTAAAGGCTCAAATAAAAACAGAAAGGACAATCAAAATAACGTGAGTTCACTCCGTAGTATAAATATTGACTCGCATTCATTAAATATTGACTCGCATTCATATAGTCAAGATTCAACTTTCAAAACTATCTCAAGTTCAGGATATTTCTCTGAACTGAGCGACAAGGACTTTTTATTCAAAGATGCACATTCCAAAACACGACGAATCATTGCTACCATTGTCGGGTTCATCCTGTCATTCTTAGTAATGTCCTATTGGCCACTAATATTTCCGTTATTAAAGGACACTGATTTGCCCAACCCCCTACGAATTTTAGTTAGGATTACTTCATTGTTCGGAGGAATGTTTGGCTATATTTATTTAATAATAGGAAACAAGAGAGACAGATTTTCCCCTAATTGGAAAAACTATTTGATAGTCCCTGTATTGGGAACGATATTGTGCATATATGCTATGAACAGATTCTCTTCTCGTGGTATTGAAAGAATGATTACACCTGACGCGTTATTTCTGAACTCTGTTGTATGCACTATAATATATTACTATGTTAAAGTCCTACACACAAACACTATGGCTTGGGTGGACGACCTCTTTTCCAATAATTCATACATAAACTTTACAACAAGAGTTATTGAAAAGCATATAAACACAGATAGAAATGCAAAATACTACAGATTCACCGTAATCAACAGCAAAATACAGAAACAGACATTCGAGATTAATGATTATATGGACGACGCTGAAGCTTTTTACAATAAACTTTATCCAGGTACGGTGATTATGCTAAAAATAAAACAAACAATAATAAACGACACAGAACCTTTGGTCAAGGAGTTTGTAAAATTAGATAGTTTCACGGGAATAACAGATGCAGAAGGACTACAAAATTTAGAGACCAAGAATGTTGAAGACGACCAAGAGATTGAAGATGACAATCTTGAGAAATGGGGATGCACATATATTATTGCTGCAGGAATGGCTTTTCTTTCTGCTATAATAAACAGAATCTTTTCGTCAAACGAGACGTGGTTCCAAAAACAATTCCATGAATGGAACTATGCGTACGCCATAATAGGTTTTGTAGTTGCTGCTATTTGGCTATGCATATCATTCATAAAACAAACGGCGAAGGGAAAACCTGAAAATACAAAAGTGCAGATATATCGCCTGCCTATGGATTATACCTCTGCGTGCGTATTAGTCTTTTCTGTTGGAGGAGTTATCGTATGTCTTATTAGCGGTATAGTCAGTATTTTCGATTAAAGACAGAACTTGAACACACAAAAAAGGCGGGCTTCAAAAGAAACTCGCCTTTATATTTGTACCTGTCAAAGGACTGATTATGCGTTCTCGATTGCCTTCTTGATGTTAGCAAAGATAGAGTCGATAGAACCCATACCCTCGATAGATGCGTACTTACCCTCCTTGATGTAGAACTCCTTAAGTGGAAGAGTCTGACCGAAATAAGTAGCAAGACGCTTCTTAGCTGTCTCAGCGTTGTCATCAGAACGACCTGAAGTCTTACCTCTCTCGACGATTCTCTTGATTAGCTCGTCCTCCTCAACCTCAAGACCAACAACAACATTGATTTGAGTACCACGCTCCTTAAGCATCTCGTTTAGAGCCTCAGCCTGAGCGATTGTACGAGGGAAACCATCAAAGATAACACCGTTGATGTCCTTACCCTTGCTGTCAAGAGTTGAAGCAAGAATGTCGATGATTAGGCTGTCTGGAACCAACTGACCGTTGTCCATGTATTGCTTTGCTGTCTTACCAAGCTCTGTACCGTTAGCGATATTAGCTCTCAAAACATCACCTGTAGAGATGTGTGCAAGACCAAACTCCTTGATAATTAGCTCGCTCTGAGTTCCCTTTCCTGAACCGGGAGCACCAAAAATTACTACGTTCTTCATTAGTTTCTTATTTAATATGTCGCAAAGGTAATACTTTTTTAATTAATAATGCACAATGCATAATGCATAATTAACGTTATGAGTTATGCATTTTTTGTGTTTACCTGTTTATCATTTACCAAGGATTTACCTGTTTACTTGTTTACCTTGTTTACCTGAATAATAATTAATAATGCATAATGCATAATTACAGCGTTCAACAAAGCGAGTCAAACAACGTTCAACGATACGAAGTGAGTTAATTGTGAATTATGAATTATGAAACAAAGTTCGACGTTAGTCAATTATGCATTTTATTCTGCATTGCCTTGACAAATTCGGACTCGTCCTTCACGGAATCGACATAATCAGCGTGGAGTTCACACATCTCAGCCCATACTTCCATCGCTTCCTCTTCGTTGCCCTGTTTCAACAGAACCTCTCCCTTATAGTCAAGAATCTGTGCATCGTCGTATGATATGATTAGTGCATCGTCAAGTGTGTCTATGACTTTGTCGCTGTCACCACCCATCTCTGCATAGGAATAGATTTTAGCAAGGTTGAACATTACCGAAGCATCGTTCACACCCTCGTTGCTTGACTCGAGAAGCTCATCAATCATTTTCTTGGCTTGGCCTTTGGTTATGCCAGTATTCACCTTGCCTTCGAAAGTCAGAAGTGCAAGAGTTGTCAATGAAGCTACATCACCCAACTCCATGGACTTCTTGTAGCAGTCTGTCATAGCCTCCTCACTTGCCCACTCGTATTTGCCTATATTCTTGAATATAAGTTCCGCAAGGAGTCTGTAGGCATCTATCAATGTGCTTTCCTTCACACCCTCCATAGTGACTAACTGCGAACACATCTTGAAGGCTTGGTCCTCGTCCTGTCCAAGTCCGAAACCACCGTTGGCAAGACAGAATGACATCATACGTATAGCCTCGGGGTTCTTTTGGCTTGAAGCTTTGAATAAATTAGAAAGTGCCTTGTCATGGTCCTTGTTCATGTAGTAGTTCGCCAATGCAAGATATACCTTACCCTTCTCGACCTCAGAGAGTTCCCTGTATGACAAAGCCACCCTTGCAACATCCTCCAATACCTCTGCAGCATTCTTGTTCTGCGTTTCGTTGTACGAGTCAATGACCATCATCACTGCGTCAAGATAGCCGAGTTCGGTCACCTGCTTCAAAGACTGATATACATTGTTTCCTGCCGTATCGCTCGCTATCATTCTCTCTGCGATGTCCATTATCGTGTCTATGTTGTCATAGAACTCGCTTGCAGGGTAACATGACAAACTTAGTCTGTAGGCGGCTATTGCAAACTTCGTGTTCTTGGGTGTTCCGAAGCCCTCCTCGTAGCACTTGCCAAGCAGGTAGTAGAGCAAATGTTCGTCAAGGAACCTGCTGTCCTGCTCCTCGTAGCTGTTGGCTATGCGAAGAAGCTCAAAGACATAGTTCTTCTCTGCCTTGGTTTCAGCCTTGTCAAACAGAAGTTCCGCATACTTTACCAAAGCCATAGGATAGCCAGACAAAGCATACTTCTTTATAGTTCGCAATCCGTTAGCCTTCTCCTCGTCAGACTCACCGTCAAGTACCATGCTTTCTGACACACGGACGATTGCATATACACAGCCGTTCTTTACTGAGTGTTCATAGAACTCCGTAGCCTTCTCCTCGTCATTTGCCACCAATTCAAAGAGACGTGCAATAACATACTGACAGAAACCTTTCAATGGATTCTGCTTGTTCTCCTTCTCGGTCTTGACGAAACCTGCGGAAGATACACTCTTGTCAGGTTCGCCATATTTCATACAAAGGTCAAGAACTTTCTGATACTGCTTAGTCTCAATCAGTTCGTTGAGTTTTGCAAATTCTTTTGCATCAGCCTCTCCATCCTCTGTTGGATTGGTCATCTTCACGTATTCACTCACACCTGCGTACCAACTTTTATTTTCTAGTAATTGCATGCTACCTCAATTAACAATTAATAGTTAATAATTAATAATTATGGTGTTGACCTTATTTACCTGTTTACCACAATTATGAATTGTTTAGAAGTGTTTCAACACCATGCAGCTGCGGGCAGGAATGTATAGCTTCAGCCACTCTTTGCCTTCTGCAGTTCCGTTTGCATCGTACTGTGTGAAGTGCTCCTGTGTAGTATCTACCTGTCCGAAGCCACCAAACTCAGTGCTATCCGAACATAGAACCATCTTGTATTTTCCTGCAGGTGCAAGAATTCCATAGTCGGTGAAACTCTTGTACGGATGGAAGTTATATACGAAAATAAGGTCTGCCCTGCGATATGCAAGAACCTGGTCGTCACTCTTATCCCAAAGAACATTGATGTCTGTCATGTTAAACTTGCGTATGCTCTTTACGACATCGAGCATAGCCTTGTCCCAATCGCCAAGATATTTGTACTTCAAGTCCGTATCATCCACCAAATGCCATTGACGACGTGCATACTTGTAGCTCCAGCCGTTACCCTCTCTTGGGAAGTCAATCCACTCAGGGTGACCGAACTCGTTACCCATAAAGTTAAGGTATCCACCGTTGATGCTGCTGACTGTTATAAGTCTAATCATCTTGTGCAGTGCTATGGCTCTATCTACCATATAGCTGCTGTCAAATAGTCGAGACATATGCCAATACATATCTGCATCGGCAAGTCTGAACATCAGTGTCTTGTCACCCACAAGTGCCTGGTCGTGACTCTCCGCATAACTAATAGTTTTTTCGTCGGGACGATGGTTTGTTAGCGTCCAAAGTATATGTCCCGGTTTCCACTCCTCGTCCTTGACTTCCTTAATCATCTTTATCCAGAAGTCAGGAATACCCATCGCAAGGCGATAGTCAAATCCCATACCACCGTCCTCTATCTTGGATGCCACACCCGGCATACCGCTCACCTCCTCGGCAATAGTTATCGCATCGGGGTGAACCTCGTGTATAAGTTTGTTTGCAAGAGTCAGGTAGCAGATTGCATCTCCGTCCTGGTTGCCGTTGAAATAGTTGTCATAGCTTCCAAACACGTTGCCAAGTGCGTGGTCAAGGAACAGCATAGAGCTTACTCCATCAAACCTGAAGCCATCGAACTTGAACTCATCAAGCCAATACTTGCAGTTACTTAGTAGGAAGTGCATTACCTCGTTCTTGCCATAGTTGTAGCACAAAGAGTCCCACTGATTATGCTCCCTGCGCCAACCGTCATGGAAGTACTGGTATGGTGTTCCATCAAAAAGTCCAAGGCCCTCGACTTGATTCTTAACAGCATGAGAATGAACAATATCCATGATTACCGCCATACCCATCTCGTGAGCCTCGTCTATCAACTGCTTCAACTCATCTGGAGTTCCGAATCGTGAAGAAGGAGCGAATAGAGAAGACACGTGATAGCCAAAAGAACCATAATAAGGATGCTCCTGTATGGCCATAATCTGCACGCAGTTGTATCCGTCAGCTTTGATTCTTGGCAGCATCTTCTCTCGGAATTCGTTGTACGTAGAGACCTTCTCCTCCTCTCCGCTCATACCTATATGACACTCATATATAAGAAGTGGAGAAACCTCTGGCTTGAATTTCTTGACTTTGAATTTATACGGATTTTCCGGTGCCCATACTTGAGCAGAGAATATCTTTGTCTCCTCGTCCTGGACCACACGACGACAATAGGCAGGTATTCTCTCACCTTCGCCACCTTCCCATTTAATCTTTAACTTGTAAAGGTCTCCGTGTTTCATGGCCTTTTCAGGAAAGACACCCTCCCATACACCGTCGCCCTGCCTTGTCAGTGCATATTTCTCGCTCTCCTTCCACTTGTTGAAATCGCCTATTATATATATATGTGTTGCATTTGGAGCCCACTCACGGAACACCCACTTCTTTGCCTGCTTGTGAAGGCCGAAATAAAGGTAGCCCGTAGCAAAGTCGGTCAATGTGCCTGACTCTTTTGTTAGTTCCCTCTCCTTGTTCTGTGCATATTTATATCGTCCGACCAAAGCCTGTTCGTATGGCTTTAGGCACGGGTCGTTAGTGATTAGTCTTAACATATCCATAGTAATTAATAATTAATAGTTAATGATTAATAATTATTATTGGCAAATATAAGATAGAGAAATTAAAATAGCAAGTGTTGTTGAAGAAATTTGTTTCATCATAAACAACAAAAAATAATAGGAAGCATAAACACACTTCCTATTATTTTTCTCATCTAAGCTACACACTATACATTGCGAAAGATTTCCACGAACTCATCAAATGTCTTATGCTCGCAAATACCGCCTTTCATTACCCAAACGTGCCACTCATTATTATGTTTTATCGGCAAATAAAAATAATGATCGACTTTTCTCGACACTTCTGTATAGAAATCTTTCAGTGTAGAAACTTTGTCTCTATATTCTTCACTATCTATACTCAAACTATTAGACATATTCAAACTCTTTACCTCAAAGATGTGAATCCTATCATAAATATCTTTAAGGACAAAATCAGGATAAGAGAAGTGACGACCCGATGAATAATACTCATACTTAATCTCCGAATTTTCAAGAAAATTCTTACCAACAAGCAATATCTCATCTTTTCCTCCAACATTCACAACCTTTATATACTTCTTAACTTCTCTTGATAAAAGTTTATGAATCCATTCTTCCTCAGACTCCGAGTCAAACGAAAACTTATCATCAGATTTCTTACTCCAAACCCACTCGTCCAAATTTCGTTTGAAATCTGTTGGTGTATACGAAGATTCATAAGGAAAAGAGACCTCGTACACTTCACCATCACTATCTGTTGTTTTAGCTACATACTTTTGATAGTCGCAACAAGTATTGTTAATCTCTTTCTTAATCTTAGCAATGTTATTTGTGAATTTGAAAAATTTCTCTGGAGAATCAACGTAATCTTTAAAGTGCTTCCTTACCTCTACTGTCGAGTTACTATATTCTCTATACAAATCGAATATACTTAAAGGAGACAATGTATCAACTGGAGCCAAAGACAAACTATCTATATCTACATCATGAGTCGTATCAAAATCCATAAGTCTTGTTGTCTGAATTTTAACCTCGTTCTGTATCTCATTGTCTAATTCATCACCAAACAACATAGTAAGTTGCACGAACTTAGGGTCTTCTTTTCTAACTCCCCATACATAAGCAGTTGAAATCAAATCTTGAGCTTCCTTACTCAAAGTTTCAAAGTCGAGCAACCTCGGATTTCTCCTAACCCTACCAACAACCTGCTCGTCCAACTGCTTGCTTTGAGAATCTCTCACTTGATAAAGCATACAAGCTCGGCGAATATCCCAACCTTCAGAAATTACCATTTTGAAGATAATAATATCTATAGTACTATTGTCTAATTTAGCATAATACTTCCACCTGTTCATTGGTTGTTTCTTGATTCCGAGAATATCGTTGGTTTCACTCTTCTTCTCACTATCATCAAGAATAAGCATCCACTTCAAATCAGAGAAACCTAATTGGCTCAAAGTATTCTTTATCTTTTTGATCTCCTCATCAGCTTTATCTTTATTGGAAATTTGAATTATCATACAAGGATTTACTCCGATAGTATGATTCAAATAATCTTTTTTTATTTCAACAAACTTATTCAACGCATCTTCCAAAGAATCAGATTGAGAACCATCTACCACCTTTTTTATAAGATGTGCATTTACTGCATCTATTGTAGAAATTTCAACATCTGGTATTTGCTTTTTCTTAATATCTGGAGTTGCCGAGAAGTTCACTACCTTCACGAAGAAATCATTTAATGAATCAAGATTTGAAGTATTTATATGACACTCGTCCTTTATCACATAAATGACTTTCCCGCTCATTCTTACAGCAATAAGGAAGTTCAACAAAGTTGCCTGCTTCATCAAAATAGACTCCTTCTTATACAAATCTCGAGGCAAGATATAAACATTATTATCCTCTGGAATAGACAAAGCACCCTCTGTATCGTCCACACTTTTGATAAGATATGGATTTAGATTTCTAAACTTTCCTTTTGCGATGTACCCACAAAAAGCTTCATAGTTCTGTTTTGCCAATTCTGCTTTAGACAGTGAAGAAACAATAAAGACAACATTGCTATTCACAGATAGAACTCTATCCATAAAGTCAGCCATCATGTGTGTCTTTCCCGAACCAGTAGGAGCTTTGAATGTTATTTCCTTTTGCGATGTACCTATTAGAGAGACAAGTTTATTCACCGCATCGTTTTGAAGTTGCTTTGCTTCATCTAACATACTCAGTCCTCCTTACTTTTCTTCAAAAACTTTGTGGTATTCTCAAAGTTCTCGCATATCCAAGCAACCTTATCTGCAAAGTTCTCAAACTTTGGCAAACCATAACATGTCTCGTCTATCTTGTCAAAAGCAGTCTCACCCTCTCTTGTTTCTGCTTGCGACACATTCCCAATTTCATAAACATTGAGATTGTCCATGTATGGTGCGTTTTTCTGAAGCCAAGGAAAATCCTTTGTTCCATCATAGCACTCGCCACTCATTATGCGCTTCAACCTCTTTGTTGTAACATCGTATGCAATCCCATTAGGATTCTCTTTTGTCTTCTCGTTTACCTGACAAAGAATAAACTTTCTATTTCCTCCGTCTTGTCTATTCAACTCCATTACTGCATGACCTGTTGTACCAGAACCTGCAAAGAAATCGAGGATAACGGCAGAATCGTTATCCCTCATTACCATATCAATCAACTTCGAAATTAGTATTGATGGTTTAGGATTTTTAAACAAAGAACTTCCATTTATAAAAATAGTATCTAATTCCTTTTTTGCATTATCATTAGAATAATGATTATCTATATATGACAATGAAGTAAATGCTTTAGTTGCTTCGATATTTTCAATTTCGCATTTACCATTCTTTTTTCTACAATACAAGTATGACTTTGTATAAATTCGATTATTTTTTACTACAAAAAAGCCTTCTTTTTTCCCCCATTCTACAGCGTCCTTTGACCATCTCCAAACCCAATCCGTGACACCATGATTCCCATTTAGTCTTTCATAATGCATTTTCTCATCACTGCCAGGTACAAAAATTTGCCCATCTATTTCTATTTTATAATCCATTGACGAACTATATTGGAGAGAATTATAATCCAATGTTTGAGTAAGAGCATATCTTCCCCTTGTACTTACATACTCATCCTCATATTTGTATTTTTTCAAATCTGTTTTGTCCTCTTGACTAAATACAATTTCGGAACTCTTTATTTTTGTATATGCTAATATATAATCATTATTCTTAGCAATAGTATCAGTTGATTTTCCTCCTTTTTTTGTAATTCTAGGAACATTCATTAAAAAACCAACTTCTCCAAACACCTCATCAAACAAGCATTTTACATAGGCTTGATTCTTGTCATCTATACTACAAAATATAACACCATCTTCACTTAACAAATGTTTTGCCAACTGCAAACGAGGATAGAGCATAGAAAGAAGATTATCACGAGTGATTGCATTGTTATAGTTTGTATTAGCAAACTCTCCCATACTATCTTTTCCATACGGTGGGTCAATGTATATCACATCAACTTTGCCCATATGAGTAATTAAAAGATTCTGTAGAGCATCATAATTATCACCGATTATCAACTCATGCGTAGGACGAGACTCATCACTAACAAATGACAAATCCTCATTTTTCTTCTTGAACTTTATATTGTTAGAAATCTTTTCTAATCTCTTGTCAAAATGAAAACCTGTACGCTTATAGGTAGTTCCAAACGCAGCAATATTGTTCGCCTCTTCAATCGTATCTGCCTGACTTATCAATTTAATCAATAAATCAGCATTAGCCTGCTCCAAAATTCTATCGACTACACGCTGATTGATAGTGGCAATTAAATCCTTTTTAATTTCCGCTAACCCACTAGACATATATGTTATTTTATGCGCGTTCGCCACCACATAAAACAACACCGCCAAGCACAAGAAACGTGGACATCTCTAATCCACATTCCAAGGTGCTTGGCCTGACCTTCACAAACAGAAAAGAGAAGCCCACGAAATCGTGAGCATCCACCTTATCCCGTTTGTGAAAATTCCCTTCTGCGGCCAAGCTTTAGGAATGTTTACGAATAATAGCAAACGCTGATTAAAAAAATATTTTACTGATGGCAAAAGTAAACATAAGAATTTTAAAATAAAAATTTTCTCGACATTTTCAATACAATCTATCTATTTATTCTTATGAAACAAAGCAATCTCCATTCAATCCAAAAGAAATTCTAATTTGCAATCTACAATTTGAATACCGTAAAAACAAGAAACAAATAGATATATAGAATTTTAATGAAGCAAATATTTTAATTTGATAAGTAAATAAGTTTTTTCTCGGACACTGTAAACAACATGAAAATTATGATTGTTATCTTTATGCCAAGACAACATGAAAAGGAATTAACATTTTTCAAAAGCTTCTCTAGAATTCTTTGATTACAAAAACACGAAAAGGCCGCCAGAATGTTGTATTCTGACGACCTTTTATAATACAAAATGCAATTAATTATTAATTATCAACTGATATTTGTCCTTGGCCTTCTGGCATTTCGGCATTTCGTTTAGCAGTACCTTGGCACGGCCGAACTTCGGGTTTATGTCTATTACCTTCTTGAAGTACAGCTTTGCCGTGTCGTAGTCCTTAATGAAAAGATAGTATAGCGCGATGTCATAGTTCAAAGCGCAAGTCACCTCGTCATTCACCCTTGCCTTCTTGTCTGTAAGGTTTGAATTTTTCAACTCGTTCTCGAACACATCGACTATACCGGCGCAGGCATCAACGAACGGCTGAGTGTTCCAGTCGCTGTTCTCCACGTGGGCAAATGCGTTCATCATCTTATCTACGGCGGCATTTATCTCGGTGTAGTCGTACTTATTTTTCTTTGTAGATTTGATTTTATAGCAATGATACTTCGACACACCACCGAAGATAAGGTATCCGTCACCAAGCAACTCAGCAGACACGGAATTAGCTGGCGGCACCAAATGAGACAGGTTAATCGAATTTAGCTTGACCTTCAAACTGTCCTCCGCCTGATTAGGATTTGGGTACCAACCTCCATCTATCTTGGCCTTTTTTGAAAGGGACACCTCGTGAACAACCTTGCCGTCAACAGTCAAAATAAAGTCGCATGAAACGGTCTTGTTGCAGACTGCCTTATAGTTCTCTCCGACCTTTACAACTGTCTTCTTGTCTTTGCCACCAATCTCCACACCCTTGATTTTGATTCCGTTTTCGTGAGTTTTGATGACTTTTGTGTCGATATTTGACAGAAGTTCAATCGGCTCATCCACCTTTACATTAGAGAAGGAAGCAACAATATCAGCGTTCGCTGCGTCGTTTACATACTTGAATTTCTTAGTCTTTAAGTCGAACTTATAAAAAGGACTGCCCTGCCTTGGCTTTTGCCCATCAACCGTTATGGCGTAAGTTTTGACGCCTATTTCCACAGGGATTTCTGGATAAGCGGTTGCGGTGTACCACCCTAAACTCTCCCTATCGCTATATTGTGCAAAAGATGCTGCTGAAATAAAAAGAAGCACCAAAGTCTGAAAAATTCTCATATTCATTTTATTTTTATCGTTAACCATGGTGCAAATGTAAAACATTTACGGGTAAATTTTGCCTGTTCACACCAACAAACCGCCATTTTTTAGATTTTTTTAACAAACGGAATTATGAAACAACGTTCGACGTTAGTCAAACAACGTTCAACGACACGAAGTGAGTTAATTATGAATTATGAATTATGAATTGTTCCGTGGGTAATTTGAAAATTGACGATGATTATTGTTCCGTGGGTTAAAACCCACGGCTGGACAGAGAGATGTCGCTACGCGACAACGCACCAGACACGAGATTAGCTCGTAGCCACGTAGTGGCTTTTCTAGGTCTAGACGGGGATTTCAATCCCCGGCTAACAATCAACCTAACATTTAATCCCCGGCAAAACTATGCATTATGCATTATAAAAACGAAGTTCGACGTTAGTTAAACAACGTTCAACGACACGAAGTGAGTTAATTATGAATTATGCATTATGCATTATGCATTATTCCGTAGCGTCCTTGATTATTCCCTGACACAACCAACGAGCCAGAGCCTCTCGGTTATCTTTCTTTATAAATCTCTGCTGGTCCTGAGAGTTCTGAATATTTCCCAACTCAAGGAATAGCGAAGGCACATTCGTATTGTTCAAGACATACAAGTCACGTGATGCCACAGTACCCTCGTAGCCCCTTGTTGGCTGATGGGTGTCGTATTTTTTCTTGAAAACCTTCTGCACATTCTTGGCAAGTTGCTTGCCCTTGGAACTACCTTTTTTGTGGTAGAAGAACACGTCAATTCTCTTGTCAGTGGAACGAGAGTCAAGATGTATAAAAACGGCTCTCTGATACTTAGACTTGCAGGATTTAGAGAGCGAGTTTATGGCTTCGCACCTCTGCTTCAAACGTGAAAGTTGGTCCAGAGGAATTTTCTTTCCACGACAAGTCTCTGACTTACTGCCGATTAGGAAAGCGTCGTCACGAATACCATCCTTCTCGTCCTGAATTATGAAATGCACAGTCGCACCGCACATCATAAGCTGTCTGCCAAGGCGTAGAATCACGTCGTAAGCATACTCATCCTCGTGCATTTCGTGAAGTCCTACAGTACCGATAGCACCGGGGTCAGGCCCTCCGTGACCACTAACAAGATAGAAAACGCAGCTGTCAAGTTCGTGGGATGTAATCTTGACCTTCTCGTACGCAGACCCAAGAAGCGGCTCAGTGACCTCATCCTTCTGTTTCTTCTTTACTTCTTTTTTTGCCTCGTCTGGAACATAGAGCGACGAGTCCGGCAGGTGATAATACACACCTGTGAGCAGTCCGCCGTTCTTGTCAAAGCGACCGTTATTTAGTTCTGCGAATTGGTCTCTTAGTCCTCTTGTGTTCAATCCCACACGGTTATAGAAAGCCCAAAGACCTTCACCTTCGAGCGGAGTTACTTTCGTAAGTTTCTTCTTGTCAACAGGTTTAGGTGGTTGTGGGACTGACTCGTTAACAGTCTCTTTGACCTCGCACTTCTCTGGTATCTTGTAATATACACCTGTGAGCAGACCACCGTCCTTAGAGAACTTACCTTGGTTGATGGCATAGAACTCTTCCCTTAATTCCTTGGTGTCTAGTCCATTGCGAATGTAGAAAGCCCACAAACCTTCACCCTCGAGCGGAGTAACCTTGTTAATGCAAAATGCACAATGCACAATGCATAATAAATACACAATGCACAAACAACGTTTGACGATGTGCAAACGAGTCAATGCAAAGCGCAAAATTCTGCGTTGGTGTAACGACGTTATGAAAGCGAGGTGAGTCAATTATGAATTATTAACTATTAATTATTAACTAAATGAGTATTTCCCCACTGCCGTGACAGCGGTTACCAAACTTGTCATATATGACTCCAAACTGACCTGC
Source organism: Paludibacteraceae bacterium (assembly GCA_024401535.1). GTDB lineage: Bacteria > Bacteroidota > Bacteroidia > Bacteroidales > Paludibacteraceae > UBA1723. Next base: position 66,476 of record JAKSKX010000015.1, read on the forward strand.
AGCAATACCTTGAATCGGAGTTTCACTCTCGACAACAATCCTACCATTCTCGTCCAAGTGAAGCGAACCGCGTGACATCAGCTCAGTATGACGAATCTTGAACATGACGTCATACTTCTCGTCTGCAAGCCAAGGAAGTTCGTTCAATGTCAAATGGTTGAAGTTTGCAAGTGTGAAGGAATTGCCGTAAATACCACCCTTAATATCTGATTTAGAGGCATATACGATATTATTCTCTATGTCTTTATCGACAACGAACCAAGGTCCACCACTAAGTCCAAGACCTTTTCTTTGCCCTATAGTGTGGTACCAAAATCCTTTGTGTTTGCCAAGAATCTTACCTGTTTCCTTCTCAACAATCTTACCTTCCTTTTCACCGATAATATGCTTCAAGAAGTCGTTGTATTTAAACTTGCCCAAGAAGCAGATACCCTGAGAATCCTTTCGTGTCGCAGATGGGAGGCGAGCTTCTTTGGCTATTCTTCGCACCTCGTCCTTGACCATCGTTCCGATAGGGAACATAGACTTAGACAACTGAGACTGAGATAGTTGAGCAAGAAAATCCGTTTGGTCCTTGACAGGGTCAGGCGCAGTACAAAGCCACGTTCTACCCTCTTCATCCTTTTCAGTTCGCGCGTAGTGACCTGTAGCAGTGATGTCATAGTTATGGCCGACCCTCTCCTCGAACATACCAAACTTGATGAACTTGTTGCACATGACATCAGGGTTCGGAGTAAGTCCCTGCAGAACCTTTTCCTTGGCATAGCCTACGACCTTGTCCCAATACTCGGCATGGAGATTGACAATATCAAACTCCAACCCGTATTTCTTTGCAATCATCTGAGAGATTTCGATATCGTCATCCATCGAACAGTCACTCAAACCATCACAACCACCACCAATTTGAATATAGAAAAGGTCAGGCTTCAACCCCATCTCGCACATCTGATGCACGACAACAGAGCTGTCAACCCCGCCTGATATAAGACAACAGTACTGCATGTTCTTTGTTTTTACACTGCAAAGATACGAAGTTTAATTCACAATTCACAATTTTTTTACAATTCATAATTTTTTTGGTTAACAAGTAAATAGGGTAAACAGGGTAAACAGGTAAATCCGTGGTAAATGATAAACAGGTAAACACAAAAAAATGCATAACTCATAACGTTAATTATGAATTATGCATTATGCATTATGCATTGAAAACTAGGCCTTAACAACCTTTACATTAACCTTATAGTCGTCAAAGTCAAGTTCAGTAGCACCACTAACAGAATCGACAAGCTTAACCTCGTTGGCAAGAACCTGAGAAGCAATGTACTGAGCAAAGTGCTCGACTGCAACATTTATCTCGTTCTTCTTTTCAATCTCAACAAGAATCTTGTCAGTAATCTCGAAACCAGAAGTCTTACGGATATTCTGAATACGATTAACGAACTCACGAGCGATACCCTCTTCCTTCAACTCGTCAGTGATAGTAACATCAAGTGCGATAGTAATCTGACCGTTGTTAGCCACCAACCAGCCTGGAATATCCTCGGAAAGAATCTCGACATCACCCTTCTCGACAACTACCTGGACACCTGCGACATCAAGAGTGTATTGACCATTCTTCTCAAGTTCAGCAATCTGCTCCTGAGAGAACTCTGTAAGTGTCTGAGCCACCGACTTCATATTCTTACCGCACTTAGGTCCAAGCTTCTTGAAGTCAGGCTTGATTCTCTTGACAAGGATACCCGAAGCATCAGTTACAAAGTTAATTGCTTTGACGTTAACCTCGTTCATAATCAAATCCTTGACAGCCTCGATATTCTCCTGTTCGTTAGCTGATAGGATAGGAACCATAATCTGAGTAAGTGGCTGACGTACCTTGATATTCTCCTTCTTACGTAGGGCAAGAGTCATTGAAGAAATATCCTGAGCAAGCTGCATTCTCTCCTCAAGTACCTTGTCTATCAACTTGTCGTCTGCAGTTGGGAACTTAGCCAAGTGAACACTCTCGCACTTGTCCTTACCTGTTGCGGCGTTCAAGTCAAGAAACACTCTATCAGCATAGAATGGAGATATTGGAGCCATCAATCTTGACACAGTCTCAAGACATGTATAAAGAGTCTGATATGCAGAAAGTTTGTCTGTAGTCATCTCTCCACCCCAGAATCTCTTGCGGCAAAGACGAACGTACCAGTTAGACAAGTTATCACACACAAATGTAGAGATTGCACGACCTGCCTTAGTAGGCTCGTAGTCAGAGTATGCCGCATCCACATCCTTAACCAATGTATTAAGAAGCGAGATAATCCAACGGTCAATCTCCTGACGGTCCTTCATTGGCACCTCTGCCTGAGAGAAGTCGAAACCATCTACGTTAGCATATAGTGCAAAGAATGAATACGTATTATATAGTGTTCCAAAGAACTTTCTTCTTACCTCGTCAACACCTTCCTCGTCAAATCTTAGGTTATCCCAAGGAGAAGCGTTAGTAATCATATACCAACGAAGCGGGTCTGAGCCGTACTTCTCTATAGCGCCGAATGGGTCAACAGCATTACCAAGACGCTTAGACATCTTGTTTCCGTTCTTATCCAATACAAGTCCGTTAGAGATAACTGCCTTAAATGCCACACTATCCTTAACCATTGTAGAGATTGCGTGAAGAGTAAAGAACCAACCACGAGTTTGGTCAACACCCTCAGCAATAAAGTTTGCAGGATAGAACTCTCCGTTATCAACTACGTCCTTGTTCTCGAATGGATAGTGCATCTGAGCAAAAGGCATAGCACCTGAATCAAACCACACATCGATTAGGTCAGTCTCTCTCTTCATTGGCTTACCGCTTTCGCTGACAAGAATGATATTGTCAACGTATGGACGGTGAAGGTCAATGTTCTTAGGGTCATAGTTCTCCTTTGAATAGTCACCAACCTTGAAGTTAGGCCAAGGGTTAGACTTCATGAAACCTGCCTTGACAGACTTCTCGATTTCAGCCATCAACTCTTCAAGCGAGCCGATACATTTCTCCTCAGCACCATCCTCAGTTCTCCAAATAGGAAGAGGTGTACCCCAATATCTTGAACGAGATAGGTTCCAATCATTCAAATTCTCAAGCCACTTTCCGAAACGACCTGTACCTGTTGACTCAGGCTTCCAAAGGATAGTCTTGTTAAGCTCTATCATTCTTTCTCTTGCAGCAGTTGACTTAATGAACCAACTGTCAAGTGGATAGTAAAGGACAGGCTTGTCTGTTCTCCAACAATGAGGATAGTTGTGGACGTGCTTCTCAATCTTGAATGCCTTGTTTGCTGACTTCATCAACATACAGATGGCAACGTCAAGAGACTCGTCCTTATCTGTCAAGTTCTTGTCGTATGCATTCTTTACGAAACGACCTTCGAACTGCTTGTACTCTTCAATATTGATATGTGTCTTTACGTACTCGTCGTCAAGGTCAGAAAGAAGATAGAACTTTCCTGTCAAGTCAACTGATGGACGAAGGTTTCCGTTCTTGTCAACCAACTGAAGCGGAGGAATTCCTGCAGCCTTAGCAACCTTGGCATCGTCTGCACCGAATGTAGGAGCGATATGAACAATACCTGTACCATCTTCTGTTGTTACATAGTCACCCGGAATTACACGGAAAGCCTGGTCAGCATTCTCCGGAGTAATCCAAGGAAGAAGCTGCTCGTACTTCATACCCACAAGGTCTGTTCCCTTGTACTCGCCAACAACCTTGAATGGAACAAGCTTGTCACCAGCCTTGTAATCCTCGAAAGCAACCTCAGCAGCCTTAGGGTTAAAGTGTGCGTTAAGCAAAGCCTTTGCACAAACATATGTTGCAGGCTCACCTGTATAAGGATTGAAACTCTGTACAGCGACATACTCAATCTTAGGACCAACACAAAGAGCTGTATTGGAAGAAAGAGTCCAAGGAGTTGTTGTCCATGCCAAGAAATATGGAGTTCCATGTTGAGTCATCTCAGGCTTAGGATCGACCATCTTGAACTGAGCAACAACAGTAGTATCCTTGACATCACGATAGCAACCAGGTTGGTTCAACTCGTGAGAAGAAAGACCTGTTCCTGCTGCAGGTGAATACGGCTGAATTGTATATCCCTTGTAAAGGTAGCCCTTCTTGTAAAGGTCCTTTAAAAGATACCATAGAGTCTCGATGTACTTGTTGTCGTATGTAATATACGGATTCTCAAGATCTACCCAATAACCCATCTTGTGAGTAAGGTCAGTCCACTCCTTAGTGAACTTCATCACATTTGTACGACAAGCATTGTTGTAGTCATCTACTGAGATCTTCTTGCCAATATCTTCCTTTGTAATACCCAACTCCTTCTCAACACCTAATTCTACAGGAAGTCCGTGAGTATCCCATCCAGCTTTACGCTTAACATGGAATCCCTTCATAGTCTTGTATCTGCAGAAAATATCCTTTATCGAACGAGCCATTACGTGGTGAATACCAGGCATACCATTGGCAGAAGGTGGACCTTCAAAAAACACGAATGTTGGATTACCCTCTCTTTCAGAGATACTCTTATGGAAAAGGTCTTTTGCATCCCAATCCTTCAAAACCTCCTTATTTACGTCTGAGAGGTTAAAATTCGAATACTCAGCAAATTTCTTACCCATTATGTATAATGTATTTTTTCTTATTTCCTTATAGAATGAACTAATGAAAAATATGCACTTAGCACAATTTGGGGCAAAGTTACAAAAAATATTTGTGTCTAATGAAAAAGAAACTAACAAATTTCACTCTACAAAATGTCTATTATCCTCACCTTTAAAGAACATTTATTTTACAGACACAACTCAATAGACTTCAAGAAACCATTTCTGTTTTTCAGAATGATAAGAACTTTAACAATGTGGCGACAGTTTTCATACAAAACTATTTAAAACCATATTTGATTAGAAAAACATAAAATGCTATACGCAAAAAAAGAGGAACCCTTTTCCCAAGAGTTCCTCTTTCATATATGAAGATTCTAACTATCTTCTCATCAATGTGAAGTGACCGGTGTAAACCTTGTCGATTTCACGAATCACGATCTCGTACCAGT
>JAKSKX010000016.1 GCA_024401535.1 Paludibacteraceae bacterium
AAATGCTTCTTTAGCTCAGTTGGTTAGAGCACATGACTGTTAATCATGGGGTCCTAAGTTCAAGCCTTAGAAGAAGCGCGAAGGTAAGTCGAAAGGCTTACCTTTTTTGTTTTTGGAAGAATCTGTCTGCAATATATACATTTTATTCTTTTCTGCGACAAAAAAGACAATATTTTTTTACCGTACCGACAAAAAGTCGCAATTTTTACGCAAAAAGTCATACTCTTTTGTTGCTTGGGCCTTTGGCACACGTTTTGATTGTACGATAAAAGTGAAAATAAACTAAAAAAAATTAAAACTTACTAATCATGAATTTTCAGAACTACACAATCAAATCACAGGAGGTCGTGCAGGAAGCGTTAAAGATTGCAGAACAACGCAGCAATCCAAATGTTGAACCTATACATGTACTTCAAGCGATAAACAAGGTTGGCGAGTCTATAACCAACTTTATATTCAGCAAATGCGGTGCAAACACACAGCTTATAAACCAGGAGTCAGAAAGGCTTGTAGGCAAACTGCCGAGAGTAACTGGAGGTGACACCCATATAAGCAACTACACTGTAAATGCACTACTTAAAGCGGAAGACTTCAGCAAGCAGGCAGGTGACGAATTCGTTTCTGTCGAATACATCTTCCTTGGCTTGTTTGAAAACGGAGACGAGGTAGCAGAAATGCTTAAACGTGCTGGTTTGAGCAAGAACGTAATCGTCTCGGCTATCAATGAATTGAGAGGCGGAGACAAAGTGAAAAGCCAGAACGCCGAAGACAACTACAAATCTTTGTCAAAGTATGCTATTAACTTGAACGAAAGAGCAAGGAGCGGCAAACTTGACCCAGTAATAGGTCGTGACGAGGAAATCCGTAGAGTGCTTCAAATTCTTTCCCGAAGAACAAAGAACAACCCTATTCTAATCGGTGAACCAGGTACAGGAAAGACTGCCATAGCTGAAGGTCTTGCACACAGAATCGTGCGTGGCGACGTTCCCGAGAACTTGAAGACAAAGCAGATATACTCCCTCGACATGGGAGCTTTGATTGCTGGAGCAAAATTCAAGGGAGAGTTCGAGGAAAGACTAAAGTCTGTAGTCAGCGAGGTTTCAAAGTCGGACGGTGAAATCATTCTTTTCATTGATGAGATTCACACCCTTGTTGGCGCAGGAAAGAGCGATGGTGCAATGGATGCAGCAAACATCTTGAAACCGGCTCTTGCTAGAGGCGAGTTACGCTCTATCGGTGCAACTACACTTGACGAGTACCAGAAATATTTCGAAAAAGACAAGGCTCTTGAACGAAGATTCCAGAAGGTAATGATTGACGAGCCTGACAAGGAAAGCGCAATATCTATTCTTCGTGGACTAAAGGAAAGATACGAAACCCACCACAAAGTCAGAATCAAGGATGATGCAATAATCAGTGCCGTAGAGCTTTCTAGCAGATACATCACTGACCGATTCCTACCGGACAAAGCCATCGACCTTATTGACGAGGCTGCTGCACGTCTAAGGCTTCAAATGGACTCTGTTCCAGAAGCACTTGACTCGCTCGACAGAGAGATCAAACAGCTTGAAATCGAAAGAGAAGCGATAAAGAGAGAGAACGACACAGCCAAGCTTTCACGTCTAAACGCAGAAATAGCAGAGAAGAAAGACGAATACTCTGCAATGAAGGCGAAATGGAACAGCGAAAAGGCTCTTGTCAACCAAGTTCAAGCTGAGAAAGCTAAAATCGAAGAATACAAGTTCAAGGCAGAGCAAGCTGAAAGAGACGGCTACTACGCTGAAGTAGCTGAAATTCGATACGGAAAGATCAAGGAGTGCCAGGATAAAATCGACGCAATCCAACAGCAGTTGGAGAACAGCAACCTCGGACGAATGATAAAGGAGGAAGTTGACGAGGAGGACATCGCATTCATCGTCAGCCGATGGACTGGAATCCCAGTCAACAAGATGCGTCAAAGTGAAAGGGAAAAGCTTCTACACCTTGAAGATGAACTTCACAAGAGAGTTGTTGGCCAAGAGGATGCTATTGCTGCCATAGCTGATGCAGTTCGTCGTTCTCGCGCCGGATTGTCTGACCCAAGAAGACCTATAGGTTCGTTCATCTTCCTTGGAACAACCGGAGTCGGCAAGACCGAGCTAAGCAAAGCATTGGCTGAATTCTTGTTCGACGATGAAACTATGATGACTCGAATTGACATGAGCGAGTACCAGGAGAAGCATTCTGTCTCTCGACTTGTTGGAGCGCCTCCGGGATACGTCGGTTACGACGAGGGCGGTCAGTTGACTGAAGCAATACGAAGAAAGCCTTACAGCGTTGTACTGTTCGACGAGATAGAGAAGGCTCATCCGGACGTGTTCAACATTCTTCTGCAGGTACTTGATGATGGTCGTCTGACTGATAATAAGGGACGTGTGGTTGATTTCAAGAACACCATTATCATCATGACTTCAAACTTAGGTTCAGCCGAGATTCGTGAGAAATTCGACAAGATGACTGAATCGAACAGAGAGGAAGTAACTGAATCAGCAAAAACTGTAGTCATGGAGATGCTGAAAAGGACAATCCGACCTGAATTCTTGAATCGTATTGACGAAATCATCATGTTCTCTCCTCTAATGAGAAATGAAATCTCTAAAATTGTCAAGATGCACGTCAACTCGATAACAAAACTTCTAAAAGAGCAAGAGATTGAGTTGAACGTAACAGACAAGGCTTACGAATTCATCACTGACGAGGGCTACGACCCTGAATTCGGAGCAAGACCGGTCAAGAGAGTTCTTCAGAGACATTTGTTGAACGAACTATCTAAACAGATTCTTTCGGCATCAATAGACAGGAGCAAACCTATCATAGTTGATTCTGACGGAGATGGATTATCGTTCAGAAACTAAGACTTTTCCGAATAGTTTAGTTAATACAAAAGAGAGGAGGAAGATTCAATGGGAATCTTCCTCCTTTTCTATTATCTACACTTTATCTTACTAGTCCCTATAAATAATCTTAACAGTTTCAGGGAATTCATCTTCTGCGAAATCAGTACCTCTAGACATAATCACTTCCTCAAGATTTTGGCAATCTCCAAATGCCCCACTTATAATAATAGAGACAGACGATGGAATGCTTACACTGGTTAGGCCAGTACCATTAAAGGCATAATCTTCAATAAGGGTAACTCCTTCAGGAATAACAACTTTCACCAATTCTTTTCTATAAGCGAATGCCTTTCCTCCAATTTTGATAACATTATAGACCTTGCCATCTATTTTGACTTTGGCAGGAATCACAACTGAATCATCATAAATACAACTCCATCCTCCTATTACCTCGACACTAGATTCAGACAATTCACTAAAAACTAGGCATGGGTAGTCTGCAGCATCAAGCACATCGTCAGGCATTTCATCTTTTAGAAATTTTACGGATTTAACATTCCCGAATGCCTCGCTATCCTCAAAAGGAATTTCATTTCCTTCCTTATCCAAGAACTTCACATTCTCCTTCTTATTGTCAATTTCTATTATGGCTTCACTACAGCCAACAAAGGCGTCATATCCAATACTAGTAACACTGGAAGGAATTGAAACTTTTGTTAGTTTTTCACAATAACGGAATGCAAACTTTCCAATACTTGTAACACCTTGAGGAATTTCAACACTTGCTAAATTAACACAACCGGAAAACACACCATCATTGATTTGTGTAACACCAGAAGGTATAGCAATACTTGTCAAGCCGCACTCAGAAAAAGCATCCTTACCAATGTATTTCACACTGGAAGGGATTTCTATGTTTGTCAAAGATCCACAAAATGAAAACGCTCCTTCCTCTATAGAAGTTACGCCATCTTGCATTTCAACACTCTCTAAACTCTGACAATAATAAAAGGAATAGAAATTTATGCTCTTTAAAGTAGATGGGAACTTAACGCCTGTGAATTTATGTCCAATTCCTGCGCCGAATGCGTCTTTTGGTATGGCTGTAACACCTTCTGGGATAATTATGTTTCCATTTACTCCAGAAGAAACACTTAGCAGCTCTGTTTTCTCCTTGTTGTAAATCACACCGTCAACACATGAAAAATATGGATTGTCATCTGCTAATTTAACATACAAAATGCCTATTCCATTTTGTGTCAGTATTTTTGAAGGAACTTTCGTAACATCATAAACATTACCATCTTCCATTCTGACTTTAGTTGGAATGAACAATACCGAATTTTCATCACAAGCATCTAAATAACTATCTATCTCGACAGATTTATCATCAAGCACTGAAAATCTCATGCAAAAATCTGCCGCATTGGGAACATCTTCTGTCTCCTCGTAATAAACTTCATCAACAGAGTCAATGTCAAACTTTACCACCCTTCCGTCATTCTGTTTGACACACATGTTAATTGTAGCAAAAATTGGCACACTCATTGTCAATGATGCAAACAAAGAGAATATTTTCTTAATCATCTTATATGTTATTTATTATTTACGAATGATTTTTAAAGACTGGTTGCCAACAGACAGCACATACACACCCTGGCTGCTAGGCAGATTAATTGATAGCTTTCCTTCATCACCCACAAAAGCACTAAATATTTTCACGCCACTTATAGATGATAGAGAAACTAAAGACATAGGATGGGCATTCTGCAACTCGATAGTCTGATCGTTGATATAAGCTACGCTTATTGAATTAGCTGCTTTACGCAATCCGGAAAATACAGTTTTAGAAAAATGGTAGTTCTTGACATCTTCAATGGCATAACTCGTCTCTGCGCTGCCATTTACAACAAGACTTGCATCCTTGTAAGTTATGACTGGCTTTTCTTTTAACAGGAAGGATATTTCTTCTCCATTATTTAACTCTACTATCATGCACTCTCCTTCTGCGAAAAGTTCGCAAGAAACACACAACATGATTAAAACAGCCCAAATTTTATTTATCATAGTCTAATTACATTTGTCGTATAAAGTTTGACATATAAAAGCTAACGGAAGGGGGGAAAAGCCAAAAAAAGAAGAGCGCTACTCAAAGAATAACGCTCTAAAAATACGCTTTATATTCCTACTCAAACCTCTCGTAAGGCTCTTTTGTTTTCTTTGTCTGCAGACTATAAGACAGCATGATTTCGTGTGCAGAGCCAGAAAGATTAGCTACGCTTCCGAAGTTGTAGTCAAAAGTATAACCGAAACGAAGATTCTTATACTCAGTACCTACCTGGAAGGCTACCGGATTTGTTCCGAACTTGTCGAACATATCTGGATGGTAAGTCATACCGAACCACAAGAAATTCTTATAGAATGCCATAGCATTAACCTCAAGCACGGCAACTTTCTCATGATACATGAATGCTGCGGCAGGAGCTAACACCCATTTAGGATTCAGGTCTGCGAAATAACGACCATAGGCATTGATGTGAATGCCCGATGACATTGTAGTTGACTTAGGAGTAGTCAAATGATTTCCTGAAACACCAAGCAACAACTTAGGCATTGAGAACTCAACTCCGAAGTCAACATCCGGAGAAACCTTGGAATCATCATCATAACCGAAGTCATGGTCATCGGCACGCTCAGTTTCATCCACTAGACTGTACTTGTTAAAGTCAATGTAATGATACTGAACTCCTGCACCCAAACCAAGTGACATTACCATATCTTCACGCAAACGCAACACATAGGCGTAACACAACTTCGGATTATACGCACCCTTTGATGCTCCCAAGTCATCGTAGCTCATTGTGAAGCCAAAACCAGAGTTGTATTTGTCAACAAACTTCTGGACATTGAACACACCAGTCTTAGGAGAGTCCTTGATATCAACCCACTGGAAACGTCCAAGCAAGAAGAAATCAATCTGCTCAAAATTACCTACACCCGCAGGGTTTTTGTTGATACGAGAGAAAAACTGCTGCGTCATTAGCAAATCCTGCTGAGCTGAAGCAGTAATGGCCATAAAAAGACCTACTATAACTTGAAATAATCTTTTCATAAGTATTCTTTGTCTTTCTCTTTATTAATCGTCAATAATCTTAACTTCTACACGTCTGTTCTGCTCATGCTCCTCTTCCAAAGCAGCATTTGAAATTACAGGCATGTCAAATCCCTTACCAACAGCAGTAATCAAGTTAGCAGGGTAACCACGCTGTATCAACAACTGACGAACATACTCGGCACGCTTTTGAGACAACTTACGGTTATAGTCAGCAGAGCCTCGGGCATCGGTATGTCCACTAATCTCGAACTTAGCACCTGGGAACTCGTTCATTGCACTTACAAGTTCATCAAGCTGAGCCTCGTACTCAGGTTTCATATCTGACTTGTTAAAGTCAAAGAACATCAACACCCAGTTGAATCCCTTTGGTTCCTCGCACGTAAAGTCTGGAGTCAACTCCTGACATTTCTTGATATTGTACTGTGAAGGGTAATAAATGTCTTCACCACCCTGACCTCCAGGACGGTTTGAGATGAAATACATAGATTTCGGATTTCCTACAATATTGTACTCGTCAGTGTTTGTGTTGAACAGCTCGCCCAAACTTTCTGGCTTGCCCCAATCCTTCTCCTTAGCTCTCTTGTGACAGACATACAAGTCCATTCCACCCTTGCCACCAGACTTGGATGAAGCAAAATAAAGAGCAGTATCAGCTACTACAAAAGGATAATCCTCACGAGCGTTAGTATTCAAATAGTCACTGGCAGACTCTGGTTTGCTCCATGTGTCGTCATCCTGACGGTCAATGAACCATAGGTCACGACCACCCTTGCCGGCCATAAAGTCTCCAGAGAAATAAATTCTTCTTCCCTGACGTGCAATACATGGATTATAGAATCCCTTTACACCAGGAACGTAATGGTTCCAACGTCCGATGGCAAGAGAAGAACCATAGACTTCACGAGCCTGTGCCATTGTTCCCTTGATTACAAGTTTCTTGACATCCTTGAACTTGCCGTCTATCTCAGTAGCTTCGTATAGCTCTGTATTACCCTGATGGTCAACCTTAGGGAAATAAATCTTCTTCTTGAGATTATCGTAAGCAAATGTGCCCTTTATCTCCAAACCGCACAACTCAGGACATTTCACCGGCTTATCCAAATCCAAGTCTTTGTCAGGCTTGAACATATAGGCTGTGTCATTACGGAAGAATACGAAATACCCATCCTTGTAAAGAGACAACGACTGCTCATCAGAACGAGTATTCTCGCCCGAAGAATTAAACTCATACTTACCCGTTGCAAATCTGGTCTCTAGCGCATAAGACGCAAGAGCAAGCAACGCCAAGATGTATGACAATACTATCTTTTTCATTATTGTATAATGATAATATATTACTTGTAAACCTCAACTGTACCCTTCAACACTCGGCCATCCTTCTTCTTTACGATATAGAAGTAAGTTCCAGGAGTAGCTGTCTGACCTCTGTATGTTCCATCCCAACCATCAGGGCCCTCGAATACAACCTGCTGGTAGCGGTCAAATATCGAAACCTCGTAACCCTTCATGAAAGTATCATTCTTTGGATTACCATTGTATGGAGTGATAACATTTGGCACGATGTTGTAGTCAGCCACATAGACTGTAACCTTGTTAGACTTTACCGAACCACAGTTTCCGTTATTCACAGACACACGGTAAGTGTACTCTCCGTCCTCCTTTAGTCTCTTGTTGAACTTGTGAGACTCAGACTTTCCATAATCCTTGTCATCTGGATCAACCATTACCCAATGATACAATCCATCGTAAGGAAGAGTTGTGTAGGCACGAAGTCTAACCGAGTCACCCATCTGCACCTCCTGCTCCTTAGCCATCAAAGTAAGGTCAAATCTATGAGTTACAGAAACCTCCTGAGACTTGGCAGAGAATGAAGTCTTACAGATTTCATCAGAACCGTATGCAGAATAAATGTGATTCATAGTAGGAAGGACCTCGAACTCAGCCTTGCCGTTCTCCACTGCCTTTACTATAGTATCGCCAGACTCTTCTGTTAGGATGATTGTAGTAGGCTTACCAGTCAACACTGTTGCAGTTAAAGTAATGTACTGCTTTGTGTCTTCCTCTGCAAGATCCTGACAAATTGCGTAGTTGTCAGCGTCTAGTTTGATAGTAGTACTTGTCTGTGCTGACACTGTGTAAGAAGCAGACTCTGCAGGACAAATTGCCTTTTCTGCATCAACCGCAGACACTGTGATCTTAGTGTCTCCTACTTCCGGAGTCCAAGATGAAGTTACGTAAGAACCATTTAGGTAAAGGCCATCACCCTGTCCATGCTGCTCACTCCAAGTCAACTGAGTTTTGGCATTTGGCATCGAGTTATTAACTGTAACCTTCAAGGAAACCTCGTCACCTGCACACATTACCTGGCGGCCGTTTGCAAGTCCAAGAGTCACAACGATTGGCTCGCGTGCCTGGATGTCAATATCCTCGATTTCAGCCTCGAATCCGTCAGGCTCTCCTATCTTGCTACATACGTCGTCGTATGCCTTGACATCTATTGTATTCTTGCCGACCTTAACCTCGAAATCACGAACTGTCTCGTTCTCATTCTTTCCGTCACTCCAAATCCACTTAGTTGGATTACCCTGAGTTGTTGTCGCAGTCAACTTAACCTTGTTAACCTGGTCAGGAACCATACAGATTTCGTTATTTGCAGCATCCGAAGTCAAATTGAACTTTATCTTCTTGAAAATGTCGTATGAAACCGTAGCCTTCACATAATCAGCTGGCGACAAACAAATTTCATCAAGGACCTTTGCCTCCATAGTTTTGCTGACCTTGGAAGTTCCAGAATTTGCCACGACATGATTCTGAATAACGTCAACACCGTTATTAGTATAAACCTTTGTGTTATCCTCCGACCAAATTGACTCTAGGTTACTTGCAAGAGAATTTTCAACTTTTAAAGTCAACTCTGCGCTTTCTCCCTCACAATACTGCTTTCTGTCAGCAGACAATGAAACAGATATTGGCTTTTGAGCAATAACTTCTATTCCATCTTTTGAAGTGTCGTCTCCCGACTTGTTACATACATCGTCCTGAGCAACTACATTCAACTTGTTAGAACCTGGCTTAACAATAAACTGACGCTTAGCAACAAGACCTGCATACTCACCGTCGCTCCAAATATATCTCACAGGATTACCTGCCTCTACTTCAACCCAGGCATTTACAAAATTGTCCTCATTGTCATTTGAAATACACTTCTGCTTGCGGTCACTGTAATCAACAGCATCAGAAAGAAGTTTAATCTTTAATGGCTGGAATACTGTGTAGTCCAAAGACTTCTTAATATCACCTCCACAAATCTGGTCTGCAACAGAAACCTCCATTGTATGGCCAAGTTTGAACTTAGTGTTGTTAGCAGGAATGTATGTATAAGAATCTGGTGTTACAAGAGAAGTCTTGACTATTTCACCATCCTCTCTCCACAAAACTCTTGTATCTGCAGTCAATGCGTTTACAACCTTGAAGTCAAGAGTGATATCCTCTCCGATACACAAGTCAGTCTTATTCTGGACGAAGTCGAACTCTAGTTTCTTGCGAATGTTTGCAGTCGGATCGTTAGACTTGTTAACCTTTGTATCAGTAGCGTCCTCAGGAGTAAAACAAACATTCTCTGAAGCTGTTACAAAGTACTTGTATATCGCATTCTCAGAAACCTTGTCTGTATAAGTAGGCTCTGTTGTGTTACCTAGCAACTTGGTTGTGCCATCCTCGGCAACTCTATACCAGTAGTAAGTTGTTGTCAACTCGCTGTCGTAAGATGGGGTTGCACCCTGGAATACCTTGGATGCAGTCAATTTAATATCGGAAGCTGCACCATCAGAAGAAAGACAAACCTTAGTAGTGTCATTCTGATTATTAGCCTTCAATGTCAAGTCAAACTTCTTGTAAACGCTGAAGTTGTATTCACCAGTAGCAGGACATCTTTCAGAAGCATTACCGACAACACTGACCTTATAGTCGAACTGCTCTGGATTGAGCGGCTTGATAGTGAATGATTCTCCTGTCTGGTCTTCTGCATCTGCTGTACCGTCAATATGGAATTTGTATGTAATTCCTGTTGCAGGCTCAACTGCTACAGGAGTAAGAATCTTGCCGAACTCACAGTAAGTAGGCTCGCTTACACACTGGAACTCAACATCCTTGTACTTCTCGATCACAATGATCTGAGTATCTGTACAAGCAGTGACCTCAGTTCCCATGTAGAACAATGTATCAGTCATTGAATTCGCATTAACAATGGACTCTGGGATCTTGAATTCAATTACATTATTGTTGATAGATAGAACAGAATCAGATATTACCAAAGGCTGTTTGTGCGCATCCAACCAAACTGCATTAGGTCTTGTATTATCTCCTGTAATTGTCAAAACATCACCAATACAACCTCTCTCATTGAAGATGTTTTTACCCATTGGACGGAAAATAACAGTTAACGAAGAGTCAACAGCAAAGATTGTTGTACATCCAAGACTCGGATAATTTGAAGGATTAGGTTCTGCAATAATAGCGTCAATAGTTGACTTGCTGTTAGCAGCAATAACACGGAAATCAGTAACACCTACAAAAGAATTCTTATCCCTACTCAACTCAATCTTGATAGATTTCTCGGTTGTATAGTTAGGATCCTCGGCACTTGGAGTTTCAGGTGCTATAGTATGCCAAGTCTTGTGGTCCTGAGTGTACTGGAAGCAGTACAAAGGATTAGGAATATAGTTGGTAATATCGTTCTTATTCTCAGCAACGATAGTCAACTCTCTGTCCTTACCACAGACATATACTGTATCATTCAATATTTCCCCATCCTTCGCATCAGTCTCCAACTCGATGTTAGGATAACACAATGTTACAGAAATATCATCAAGAAGCACGTCATTACCTGCACCACCATCCTGGTTATTTGTAATCTGAACCTTGTATTTACCTGTAGAACTGCTCAACTTGAATGCTGTTGTCATGTGCGCCCAGTTTGGATTAGCATAAGAACGAACAAGAACATCTCCCGAAGAACAAGAACCAACAAGTTGCCCATCCTCATTCAAGATATCAAAACGAACATTTACTGGAACAGGATTCAAGTCCTTTCCTTCGTTGTCTTTCAATCTCTTTGCTGCATTAGAAACAAAAGCAGAGAACAACACGTATGCGTTGCTATTACAATCATCAGGCAACTTAAATGTTCTTTCATAGATAACTGTATTCTTTGAATCTTCTTTACAATTCACGAACAACATAGCTCCCTGAGTTGTTGCTGTTGAATTACCTGTATGGTCAGTTCCATACCAATAGTCATTGTTTCCACAGTCTGACTTTGAAGGGTCAGTAATAATAGCGTAGTAACCATCCTCAACACGATAGCCGTTACAAGCTCCCTCATTCCAGCACGAATAGTGCTTGTAATTGTCCGAAGCACAATCATCGGAATCAAATGCTCCAGAAAGAGGGTCTGACTTAGCATAAGTGTGGTCTGTCACGAAACCATTAAGGTCCTCTGCCCAATACACACCTTCTATTGGCTCATAAACAGTACCTTCCTGGTCATTGCCATCCTCATCCTTGTAATAGAACACCTTGTCTGCTGTTCCCATGTAACCAAAGTCATCATAGAACAACACTGTGCTCAACGAATCTGCATCTGCAGTATAGATGGAACGAACCAAAACAACCTTAGAGAACTTCTGAGCCACTTTTGTTCCGTTATAGTGAAGCAGTTCAATCTCTACGGTAACCTTATACTCTTTGTTCTTTTCAGAAACAATAGTCCAACCTTCATTTCCCTTTACAACCGCCGAGCTCTCTCCGAAAGTTGCAGAGTCATCTGGATCACGTTCCTCTATATAAATATTGTAGTCGGGTGCAGTTACATTCTGAACCAAGATGTCGAATGATTCCCAACGACCTACCTCATGCTCGAATGAGTTCAAGTTCTCTACATTTGGAGAGAACACTACATCAAAGTCAGGCTCAATTATGCTAATCTTGTCTGCATTGGAATAGATTGTCTTCTTATTATTTGAATCCGAAGGATCATTAAATGAAATCGCACATCTTATATATCTGTAATCAAATACAGCCTTGTAAGACAATGTTTCATCTGTAGCGCCATCAATATCGGACCAATCAGCTCCGTCTTTTGAATTCTGCCACTGATAACTAAGGTTCAATGAACTTGGATCAACAGAAGCCTTTGAACAGAATGACACAGAGTAATCTACATTTGTTCCTAACTCATAAGGCTGCTCAACATCCTTTTTTACACCGCAAGTATAAATATCTACGCTCGGTGCAGTAAGAGACAACAGGTAAGGAACCTGAGTCAAATCAATATAGAAATCGAATGATTCACCCGAAATATTAAAAACAAATCCAGTAGCATCTTGTGTGTTAATTTTAGAATCCGAAATCTTGAATTCAGTATTCTTCATAGCCTCTCCATTATTTCGAATCTCCAATTTTGTCTCAGATGACGACTTTTCACCCTTGACAATGGTTACCTTAAAGGCTCTGTTACAAGCGTCAACGGATTCTACGGCAGACGTCTTGACATTCCACCAGTTTTTAATAGTGAAATCTTGGGCATTAGATTGTAAAGAAAGACCAAATAGGAACAACAACAATAGACCTATTGACTTCCTAAAATTTGACAATGTATAACCCTTACAAATAAGCGTGTTTTTCATTATTATATTATTAATCGAGCAATCAAAATCTATATTCCGATAGTAATTCGGGCGCTAAGGTAATAAATAGTTATCAAAAACTAGTATTAAACAACATCATTTTGACTATAATTTGTCAAATTTTATCTATTTGTATGTTATTTAGCATAAGAAATGTTAAAAAATCTTAAATTTTTCGTCTTGTAAAAACTCTATTTCCTTGAAAACAAACTCATATTTATTAGATGAAGCATCTTTGACGCACAAAGTACCGTCCATTTTTACGTCGTCAATCACCAGCTTCTTGACTTCACCACTCTCGGCAATTCGATATTGACTAAGTTCGTTGTATCTATACAGTTTGGAAAGATAGGCTTTTTTCAGTTCATCAAATCTGGAGCATCTCAGCATTTCGTACCTTTCGTTTATGAATGAAAACAGGCGAGTCATTGCCTCATCCAAATCAAAGTTACGACCTGTTAGCATTGCCACTGAAACGGGGTTAGGTGCATCGGACACAAACTTTACCTGGTTTACATTCAATCCGATGCCAACGGTACACGTGTCAATCTCTCTGCCAGAGATTACATTCTCTATCAAAATACCACATATCTTATTGTCTTTCACATAAATATCATTAGGCCACTTGATCTTAACGTTCTCTATTACGAGGCTTTCCAGATAATCTGCAATACCCAAAGAAGTTGCCATAGACAGAAAGAAGTGCCTTTGAATATCAAGGAATAACGGACGCAGCAAAAGAGAAAAAGTCAGATTCTTACCGTCTTCACTCTCCCAGTGGTTTCCGACCTGTCCCTTCCCTGCTGTTTGACAAACCGCCCTAACTACAGTACCCTCCATCAAAGAAGGACACTGCATGAGCAAATCTGACATTGTTTCGTTTGTAGATTTCAGTTCCGGTTTTGTGATAAGGAACAATTCCATACCATCTGCTAAATAGGTTTATTCTCTGCTGTCTTCTGCTGAACAACCTTGCCTCCGTCAAGAACGTCATGAGTAACCCAAACATTACCACCGATGACAGCACCTTCACCGATAGTGATACGGCCAAGAATTGTTGCGTTAGCGTACACAACAACATTGTCCTTTATAATCGGATGACGAGGAAGATCCTTGATAGGATTGCCGTTCTCGTCAAGCTGGAAGCTCTTAGCACCCAAGGTAACACCCTGATATAGCTTCACATGGTTTCCAAGAATTGCAGTTTCTCCGACAACCACACCAGTACCGTGGTCGATAGTGAAATAAGAACCAATCTTTGCTCCTGGATGGATATCTATACCTGTCTCGGAATGAGCCATCTCGCTAATCATTCTCGGAATGTACGGAACGCCCAAAACAAGGAGCTGATGAGCTATTCTATAGCTTGAAATTGTACGTACAGCAGGATAGCATAGGAAAATTTCTGCCCTGCTCTTTGCTGCAGGGTCTCCTATATAGGCAGCCTCAACGTCGGTAATCAAAAGTTCTCTCAACTTTGGAAGTTCACAGACAAAGTCATTTACAATCTGCTGGCTCTTGGCTTTCAGCTTGCACATGTCTATTGACTCGTTATCAGCGTCGAAGCACAAGCCTGCAAGCACCTGGACATAAAGCAGGTTGGACAATTTTTCAAGCTGACAGCCTATATGATACTTGATTGTTATCATTTCGACCTCGCTGTTTCCGAAATAACCCGGAAACAGGATGGAGCGTGTTAGGTTAACAATCTCCTTTAACCTTTCATTTGAAGGGAATGACACACCAGGAACATGCTGGTGATACACATCCTTAAAACTATCATAATCAGAAAGTTCATCAACAACTTTCAAGAACACCTCCTCTGTGTATTTCTGACTCATGCCTTTACTTCTTAAGAATTTCTTTGATTTTAGTATCGTCCTCGATTACTTCAAGGGCAGCCTTTACCATACTGTCGTATTTCAGTTCGCTTTCAGCTGCTCCACGCTGGAAAAGGACACGCTTAATATATTCGTATGTGATAATGCTGACAATGTCGTCCTTGGCCTTCTCCAACTCAAGATCCTGGCAGTGGGACAAAGCCAACTCCAAAGCCTTGAACTCTTTTTCAGCTCCGTCATACACACTGTCCTTCTTTGCTACCTCCACCAACTTTTTCAAGTACTCCTCAGGCACAGTATTGTAGCTGAAATCAGCATTCTGGACGAACACCTTGAATTCATCCCAATCCTTGAACTCGAACTGGTCAACACTCTTCGGTGCTACCGGATGAGATTTCTCGTACTGCGTCACGTAATCGAAAATTACATTCTTGACATATAGATGATAAGAAATCTCCGAGCCGTCCTTTTTCTTGAAGCTTACATCAGGAAGTATTCCGCAACCGTCACGAACGATTCTGCCGTTCTTGGTCTTGAATTCTGTAGTCAAGCTGTCAGGTATTCTCTCCGGATTTCCGTTCTTGTCTCTGTTTGCATAGTCAATAGCCTGAATGCAGCGACCGGAAGGAATATGATACTTGGAAATAGTTAGCTTCAAAGAACCTCCGTAAGGAAGGTCGCGAGTAGTCTGTACAAGTCCCTTTCCATAAGTGCGTTCTCCCATAATCACAGCTCTGTCCAAATCCTGGAACGCACCGGAAACTACCTCGGAAGCACTGGCGCTACCCTCGTCAACCATAACAAGGATAGGAATTCCCAAATCCAACGGGTCAGTCTGCGAAGTATATGTTTCAGCCCAAGATGAAAGTTTAGGCTTTGTATAGACAATCTTCTCGCCTTTGTTCACAAACATGCTTACAATGGAAACAGCCTCCGAAAGAATACCTCCGGGATTGTCGCGCAAGTCTATAACAAGCCTCTCCATTCCCTGCTTCTTTAGTTTCAAGAACTCTGTCTTGAACTCGTCGGCAACTCCCTTTGTAAATGAAGTTATCCTTATTACACCTGTCTTGTCCGATATCATCTTGGCTACAGGAATCGAGGAAATAGTAATCTTATCCCTTATAATGGAAATCGTCTTCTCTTTTCCATCCGATGCAGACAATATACGCACCTTTGCCTCTGTGGAAGGAAGTCCGCGCAAATGATCAGACACATCGGACACAGAAGCGCCCTTGCAGTCGAAAGTATCTACCTTCAAAATCACGTCACCGACCTTTAGTCCTGACTTGTGGCTTGGAGTTCCCTCGTAAACCTCTGTTATGTAGATCTTATCGTCTCTTTTTGTAATTACAGAACCTACACCTGCATACTCTCCTGTGGTCATGAACTTGAAATCCTTCTGTCCCTGTTCTGGAATGTACACTGTATATGGGTCTATTGAGGAAAGCATCCCCTTGACACCTTTGTTCATCAAATCCTTGATGTTCAAAGTGTCAGCATAATACATGTCAAGCTCACGAGTTACGGTAGAGAATATATCTATTCCCTCAGAAATCTGTGCTTCATGAGAATTGGCAAAAACCGAATTGACACATAGGAAAAGTGTCGATAATATAGCGAATTTCTTAATCATACCCGTCCTTAGTATATTTATGTGGCAAAGATAATAAAAAATGCCGACAATCAAGATTTTAGTCTGTTTTTTATCAATCAACTTTATCCGAGTCCATTTCCCGTGCAACAGGTGCTAATGCAATTCGTATTTAACACAATCTCTATTGCATTTTTGTTTTGTGGCACAAATGGCACTCAAAGAAACAAACCTATAACAAAAACGGGAAAGTTTGCTGATGGAAAACTAACATAGAAAAAGCATATAAAAACATTGAACAGCAGAATGTTACGAAACAAAAACAAACATCAGGAATATATTATGGCTCCTAACTAAAAATGGATTAGCAACCTTATCTTCTCCTGAACTCTGACAAAGTAATGGCTGTTGCCGTAGAGACATTAAGGCTTTCACTGGTAGTTCTGCCGAGCGGGAAGTTAGGGATAAACAACTTATGGGAAACACATTGTTTTACAGCGTCGCTGATTCCGTTTCCCTCGTTACCCATCACAACAACACCCTCATGGCTGAGTTCCATGTCATAGATAGTCTTGCCCTCAAGGAACGTGCCATAGACAGGCATATAATTCTTCAGTTCGGAAAGGACCTGCGGCAAATCAACATAATGCACATTCACCCTTGCCACAGCGCCCATTGTTGCCTGAACCACCTTGGGATTCCAGACATCAGCAGTGTCGCGTGAGCAGATTACATTCTCAACACCGAACCAGTCACAAAGGCGGATTATGGTGCCAAGATTTCCTGGGTCTTGAACTGTATCCAATGCTACGGTAAGCTTCCCCTTCAGCTCCGAAACGTCAAAGGGCTTTGTTGACTTCCTCAACACCGCTATGGCACCTTGAGAAGCTTGAAGCAGAGACGCTTTCTCTATTTCCTGCTTTGTTGCCACGACTATTTCGGATTTAGTTAAAGGCTTAAGTTCATGAACATACTCCTCTGTGCAGACCACGAATTGTGCGTCAAAGTAAGGAAGTATGTCCCTTATTGTTTTGATGCCTTCAGCAACAAACAAAGACTCCTCATCTCTCACCTTTTTTCGGGCAAGAGACTGAATGAGCTTTATTTGATTTTTTGTAAGCATTACTCAACATTAACTAGACGAATCTCATACATCATAGGTGTGTACTGATCCTTGTCGCTCAAAATCTTGTTAGTGATTGTCGAATTCTCTCCGTTTCCTATCTTGAATGATATAATAGCAGAGCACTTGCCTCCCTTGCGAAGGTAACGCACAGCCTCTTGGAAGCCGGCGCCATATGTGGAAGTTGAAGCCGGCTTGTTCTGAATCAAGAAAGACTGAGGTGAAGCCGAGTACTTCTCGCTTGTGCTGTAAACCAAATCATCCCAAAGATTGTATCCATCATATCTGACGTATGCTCGTGAAGACACCTTTGTTTCTGGAGCAGTCGTATCACCCAAAGAAATCTGATGATATAGCAATCCCGAAGGAGTCTTGTAGTATATAGTATCACCATTCTCGTCAAGCCATTCTCCCTGAATGTTCTCCGGTCTGGTTGACACTACTTTAATTTTATGGCGCTTGATATACTTGTCTATCAGCTCGTTCTCGTCATGAACATAGTCAGCATAACTCTTGTCCCTGCTACAAGAAGTAGAAACAAGAACCGAGACTAACGAAAAAAACACAACATATAGGAACTTTTTCATCTTAAATTTCTTCTAATATCTTCAATATTACTATTTTACAAACTATAGGTGTACGTGGTGGAACACATGAATTGCCAAGAACTCCATAAGCCCAGTTCGACTGAATCAGAAACTCTCCGACACCTCCATCCCCAAGCAACATCAGAGACTCCTCTATACCTTTGGGCATTTCGCTCTTACCCACAATAATTTTGGCTTGTCTCTTGGTGTAGTTTTCGCACCAGTCGCCGTCAAGGGTACGAACCGAATATAGGAACTTTACCTCGTCATCCTTCTTTATGAGTCTCGAAGTGCTGGTCTTGATAATTCTATAGCGCAAGGAATACAAGGAACTGTCGGGATATATGCCAAGAGAGTCTGCATAATGGAGAATCTCTTCTCTTTCTATCTCTACCCCCTCCTTGTTTAGACTTTCCAACGCTACAGTCTCCTGACCATGCTGAATTTTATTCTGCGGCACTTGAGCTGCTGGCTCGCTACATGCGGCAAGCACGACTAACGACAGGAAATACAAGAGCTGTTTAACCATAAATCACCTTTAAAGCATTATCAATTCTATCCTTGTACTTAGGAAGAGAATCCATAAACACCTTCATTGTCTCCTCAAGAGAAAGTTTTGACGATGCGCCTGCCGCATTGGCATGACCGCCACCACCGAACAATTCAGAGGCAATGTCGTTAACCACAAGCGGAGAAACAGAACGGAAAGACATCTTGACCTTGTCTTCCTCCTCCTTAAAGAATACAGAGAATATAACACCCTTGATAGACAAAGGAATGTTCACGAATCCTTCTGTATCTCCTTTCTGGAACTCGAAGTCAGTCTTCTCATCCTTGGACAAGGACATAACGCTCAATCCGTACTCGTGATATATCTTCATTTTCTTGCTTAGCAAATGACCTTGAAGTCTGTATCTGTTTTCAGAGAAGTTATAGAACACCTTCTGATAGATAAGGTCCTTGTTGATACCTTTCTTGATGAGTTCTGCTATGATAATGTATATCTCGGCGCTCTTGGAATTGTATGTGAAACAGCCTGTATCTGTCATCATTCCTGTGTAGATACAAGTACCGATGACAGCATCGATGTCCGAAGCATAGCCCATTCGGCAGATCAAACGGAACACCATCTCGGCAGTAGAAGTCATTTCAGGATAAGAAATCACAACATCCGCAAAGTGACCTGGATTGATATGGTGATCGACAAGCACCTTTTTTGCCTTAGCATCTGCTACTGGAACAGCCATGCCCTCTATACGATGAAGTTCGTTGAAGTCAAGAGCCATAATCAAGTCAGACTCTGCAATAAGCTTCTCTGCCATGTCCTTGTTCTTCTCGTAAACCACAACGTCATCTGCTCCCGGCAACCACTTCAAGAAGTCAGGCATATCATTAGGGATGATTACTGCAACAGCCTTACCCAATCCCTGAAGGAACTGAGAAAGTGCAAGCGAAGAACCCATTGCGTCTCCGTCCGGAGAAACATGAGTCGTAATCACAATCTTCGATGCGTCAAGTATATTTTCCTTGGCTGCTTGTATAAGTTCTTCGTCAATAATCTTAGATATCATAGTCCTTAGTATCTATGTTGTATTCTTTGTAATAGTCTGTAAGACACTGCAAAGATAAGCAGAAAAAAGATTATAACGACTACCTATTCGACAAAAAAAGAAAAAGATACCGATTATGGCATCTTTCTCTATTATTTTTACCGCCGGCAGCAGATTATATTGTGCGGAACAATCTGTCGTTATTCATCCACTCTCAACCTGTCAATCTTCAAAAGTCTGTCTTTGAGCCTGTCGAACTCGCCTTTTCTAATGGAAAGGGTCATTACACAGTCATTGTCGAAACTTTGAGATATCACATTGGGGTTCAAGTCCTTGATAACCTTCATCACATCATTCATCATCACATATTCGAAAGAGAATGTTATCTCCGCATCCACAGTTTTCTCGACAAGTACGGCATGCTCCATTGCATCTTGGGAAGCTGTCTTATAGGCATTTATAAGCCCAGAAGTTCCGAGTTTCGTTCCACCAAAATATCTGACTACGGCAATCAGAATATCAGTCGCTCCCGAAGATAATATCGCACCAAGTATCGGACGCCCTGCTGTTCCGCTCGGTTCACTGTCGTCAGCGGCACGAAAGTCTTTCTTCTCTGGTCCAAGCATATATGCATAACAGACATGGCGTGCATCGTGGTGTTCCTTGCGTAAAGTATCAAGAATCTCCTTTATCTCGTCAGTGGTGCGGACATGATATGCAAAGGCCAGAAACTTGCTGCCCTTCTCCTTGTACAGTCCTTCCGCTATGTTGTCTATTGTGATATACGAATCCAAAACACCTATGCTTTATATAGATGTAAAGACGGGTTTTGCCCCGTCTCTACACTTTTTGACATACTTTTTCTCTTGATTAGTTGAACTTGTTACGACGCTGGCCCTCCTTCTTGTGCTTCTTGCCACCGTCGTGTCTGTCCTTGCGCTTCTTCCAGTCGCCTTCGTCTCTGCGGTCCTCACGGCGCTTTCTTCTCTCCTTGCTGCGGCGCTCGTTCATGAAACCGTCATCAAAAGACTCACCTCTTGAGCGCTTGCGACCTCTCTGCTCTCCGCTAACCTCTGCTAGCACGATGTCTGAATCGCGCAAAGTCTCGCGGAAAGCCTTGAACATCTTTGCAACCTGGTTATTAGGTACATCAAAGAATGAATAGCGAGGTGTAATCTCTATATCCTTAATCTTAATCTGCTTGTCACGAGTCGTGTCGTTGATGACTCCAAGTACACGCTTTGGCGAGAATCCAGCATCACTACCCTTGTTGATTTTCAAGCGAGTGAAATTTTCGTCTGTGTAACCCTGGCGAAGGCCACGCTTGTCGCCGCCTCTTCCTCCTCGGTCGCCACGCTCACCTCTTTCTCCTCTTTCTGGGCGCTCAGGCTTGTCAGGAATGTTTATATCCTCTGAATCCTTGTAGTAGTTCAAGAACTGGTTGAACTCAAGGCTCACGAAATGCTTGATAATATCCTCACGGTTCATACCCTCAAGAGAGTCGTAGGCCATCTGCATATAGTCGTTTATCTGCTCCTCATTAACCTCTACGTTCTTTAGCTTGTCTATCAAGGAAACTAGCTGGCTCTTACAAACCTCAAGGCCGTTTGGTACAGGCATCTTCTCGAAAGTCTTTTTGATAACCTTCTCGATAACCTTGATCTTGCCCTTCTCTCTCAAGTGGATGATAGAGATGCTGACACCAGTCTTACCTGCACGACCAGTACGACCGCTTCGGTGAGTGTAGCTCTCTACATCATCAGGAAGGTCATAGTTGATTACGTGAGTAAGGTTGTTCACATCAAGACCTCTGGCAGCAACGTCAGTAGCGACTAGCAGCTGTAGGTTTCTGATTCTGAACTTCTGCATTACTGCGTCACGCTGTACCTGGGACAAATCTCCATGCAAAGCGTCTGCATTATATCCGTCCTTCATCAATGCCTCTGCCACATCCTTAGTTTCCTGTCGAGTGCGGCAGAACACGATTCCGTAAATATCTGGATTGATATCAACCACACGCTTCAAACAAGCGTAGCGGTTCTTTGCTGCAACCATATAGTAGATATGGCGCACGTTCTCGTTTCCTGAGTTCTTCTCTCCGATAGCGATTTCCACACTATTCTTCATGTACTCCTTTGCTATGCGTGCAATTTCCTTTGGCATAGTAGCAGAGAAAAGAAGTGTGCGTCTGCTTTCTGGTGTCTCGCTTAGGATTCTCTCGATATCTTCCTTGAATCCCATGTTAAGCATTTCGTCTGCCTCGTCAAGGATAAGGAACTTAATCTCCTCAAGATGAACCTTGCCTCTCTCGATAAGGTCAATCAAACGACCTGGAGTAGCAACAAGAATCTGCGGCTGAACGTCAAGGTCTTTGAACTGTCTAACAATGCTCTCTCCTCCATAGACAGGAACAACTTTCATTCCCTCCATGTACTTGGAGAAGTTCTTCAAATCCTTAGAAATCTGAATACAAAGTTCACGAGTCGGAGCAAGCACCAAAGCCTGAATCTTCTTCTGTGTAACATCAATTAGCTGTAGTACAGGCAAACCAAAACCTCCTGTCTTTCCTGTACCAGTCTGCGCAAGAGCGACCAAGTCACGGTCGTCATCGCTAAACAAAAAAGGAGTAACCTTCTCCTGAATTGGCATTGCCTGCTCAAATCCCAAGTCAGCAACTGCCTTCAAAATCTCTTCCTTAAAACCTAATTCTTCAAATGTAGCCATTTAGCTCATATTTATTTTGTGAATACTCGGCATATTCTCCCGACTAAACCTTCGATATAACACAAAAAACTAAATTCCCGTACGCAAGAAAAGGTCTATTTCAGAAGACATGCTCTAAAATTGGGTGCAAAGATAATTCTTTTTTTTCAACTGCCAAAGAATTTTATATTGTAGAGCATATTTTTGTGACAGATGGCAGATAATTGGTCATCAAGTCCAATCATCCCGGACCTGCCAACCAATTTCCCCTTCCTACAATCTCGGTTTTATTTGTAGTATTCGTATTCTATGATACTCCCATTCCCATAAGTCACATCCTTAATTTCAATGCAGTTATTATGAGAGTCATATTTATAAAGAGGTTTAGAAATCAAACTACCATCGGAAATGTAGATGGCTTTCTCTACAACATTATTATTTGAATCGTATTTGAAAGTGCTCTTACTAAGCAAACTACCATCATGCAAACAACTGATTTCCTCTATCTTATTATTGTTTTCGTCATATTTTATGGTTGTCTTTACACTCAAACTGCTATCTGCCATATACCAACACTCCTCAATCATATTGTTATTTGAGTCGTATTTATATTTTTTTATGTAGTTTATGTAATGCTCTAATTCTAAACCATTATCATAGAAGTCTTGTTTATACATCTCTATCTTATTATTGTTAGAATCATATTTATAAACTCTCTTACATATTAAACTTCCATCTGGCTTGTACAAACACTCCTCAATCTTGTTATTATTTTCGTCGTATTTCAGGATATTCTTCGATTTCAAACTGTCGGAATTGTAAACATACAGCTCTGTCAGATTATTAGACTCATATTTGAACACCCCTTTATGAAACAAACTGCCATCTGCCTTGTACCAGCACTCCTCAATCATATTGTTATTTGAGTCGTATTTATAAACATCCTTATAGTTCAAAGAATCATCATCATAATAATAACATTGCTCCACCTTGTTACCTTTGGCATCAAAACTTCTTGAGTTTAACAAAGAACCTTTTTTCTTAATTCCTCCAGGTTTCTTCATACCATACTCTCTAACTTCCTTAACCTTTCCTTTAAGCCCGCACTTCTCCCACCCTGTCTTTGGTGTTTGAGCAGAGACAGAGATAAAAAATGACAATATACTTAGAACTATTGTAATGAAATTGCGCATAATTTATTTATTCGTAATATTCGTATTCTATGGTTGTTCCTCCATCAAACAATTCGGCTTCACCTTTTAAACGGACTAATTCGATACAGTTGTTATGAGAATCGTATTTTTTAGTATATTTAATATTCAAGTTGCCATCGGAATCATACCAGTCTTCCTCTATTCTATTGTTTTCTCTATCATATTTAAAAACGCTTTTACTATAAAAACTACCAAAAAAATCATCTCCTGTGTAACTACTAATAGATTCAATTTCGTTTTTATGGCAATCATACTTTGTAGTAGATTTATATATTAAACTACCACTGGAATTATATTTACTCCACTCTATCTCATTATTATTGTTATCATAATTATAAATACGTTTCTCTACTAACCTTCTTTCAGAATCATATTCAAAAGACTCTATCTTGTTATTATTTGAATCAAATTTATATGTTAATTTCCAATTCATATTACCATCAGAATTATATTCACACTCCTCAGTCATGTTATTATTGGAATCGTATTTATAGGTGATCTTCTCAGATAACTTACCATTTGAATTATAGGCACATCGCTCAATATTGTTATTATTAGAATCATATTTATAGATTAGTTTTCTTTCCAAAATACCGTTTGAATTGTACCTACACTTCTCTATCATGTTATCATTGGAATCGTATTTATTAATATATTTGCAATACAAACTTCCATCGGACTCGTACCAACATTCTTCAATCTTGTTATTACGAGAGTCATACTTATAAGTATCTTGGGGAGACAAATTACCATAGAAATTTTTACAAAACTCAACCTTGTTGCCTTGTGCATCAAACCTAAAACATCCTATTAATGAACCTTTTGATCTTTCTCCGAAAGATTCTGTCATACCATACTCTCTAACTTCCTTTACTTTTCCTTTTAGCCCGTACTTCTCCCAACCTGTCTTTGGTGTTTGAGCAGAGACAGAGATAAAAAATGACAATATACTTAGAACTATTGTAATGAAATTGCGCATAAAAATTGTATTATTGTTTGTTAAACAAAGATACGACAAAAAAATATATATAGTTTTTAATTTATCAAAAATCTGACAACAAATTTCATATATCTTTTTTACTGAGCATTAAACTTGACAGCAAAAAACAAACATATCTCACTTAAGCATAAGGATTTAGACTAAAGCTTCATGATTATTTCCTCACACAAACAGAGCAAGAAAGAAAATTGAAAACAACAATTCTCTTCCACATAAATACAGAAGGGAAAAGGCAGTTGCTTTTCCTTATACAATTGCTCTATGATTAGAACAACACGAAGGGGGAATAAAAGGGGTGCAAAAAGCACACCCTTATATAAAATTCTAGGCTACAGACTTGGAATAGTCAATAATCGAGATCTCCTGAAGCAATGATTTTGCAGTCTTTTTTGCCATTTCAATTATTCGTTCCAAATGCAGAATAACATCTCCGCTATATGATATTTCATTACATTCCTTGCATTTAAAACAAGGAACATTTCTAATAATAATAAGGCAATAACCCAAATCCGTAACACTTGTTGTTGTTCCGCGTTCCATTTCAGTGCCGCATTCTATACATTTCATATCTTTAATTTATTTTTTTGTTTTTAAATCTTCGTTCCATATATTTTTGCTGGGGACATAAGCGGTAATAATATAGACAAAACCATTGTCATAACTAACCACAACATGAAGACACCTACCCTCTACTGTTAACCCAAAAACCAAACAACTTGGGAAAGGGGAATCATCTTCATATTGTCTAATTATCTCTCCATTATCTATTACAGCAACAATGTCAGAAATAGATATTTCTCGTTCTATCAATCTTTTGCGAGCGTGTTCAGTAACGACTAAACATTCAGGTTTATTATATTGTCTAATAAGTTGTATATCTAACATTGTCGTATCTTTTCTGCAAAGTTACAACAAAGTTTAAAAAAAACACCATATCGTTCTAAATTCAAACCGAAACATAAGGAACAAAAGGGTTAAAACGGCTGTTCCGCGTAAATTTTCTTTCTATGATTAAGAAATGATAAAATAGAGGAAAGGGATGCCGAAGCACCCCTTTCCTCTATTGTATATTGCCTTGTATTACACCAACTTGTGGATGCAAAGACCACTACGAAGCTTTGGCTCGAACCAAGTTGCCTTTGGCGGCATAATGTTTCCGCTGTCAGCAATGTCCATAATCTGCTGCATAGACACAGGGTAAAGAGCAAGAGCTGTCTTCATCTCGCCTGAATCTACTCTCTTCTTCAACTCCTTCAAACCACGAAGACCTCCAACGAAGTCAATTCTGTCAGAAGAACGAAGGTCCTTGATGTTCAAAATCTCGTCAACGATAAGCTTTGAAGAAATACTTACGTCAAGAACACCGATTGGATCGTTGTCGTCGTATGTACCCTTCTTTGCTGTTAGGCTGTACCACTTTCCTGAAAGGTAAAGAGAGAAGTTGTGAAGAGCGTTTGGCTTGTACATGTCCTCGCCCTTGCACTCAACGTCGAAGTTCTTCTTTAATGCCTCAAGGAACTGCTCGTCAGTCAAGCCGTTAAGGTCACGAATCACACGGTTGTAGTCAAGAATAGTAAGCTGGCTTGCAGGGAAACAAACTGCCATGAAGTAGTTGTACTCCTCGTCACCCTTGTGATTAGGGTTCTGCTTTCTCTTCTCGTCTCCAACTAGAGCAGCTGCAGCCGAGCGGTGGTGTCCGTCAGCGATGTAAAGGTTCTTCATCTTGCCGAACTCCTCAGTTACAGTCTTGATGTCAGCGTCATCGCTGATTACCCAGAACTGGTGACCGAACCCATCGATAGGAGCAATGAAGTCATATACTGGCTTAGAAGAAGCGTATTTAGCTACAAGTTTGTCAAGGACAGCGTTGTCCGGATAAGCGAAGAATACAGGCTCGATATTTGCGTTGTTCACACGAACGTGCTTCATTCTATCCTCCTCCTTGTCACGGCGAGTAAGCTCATGCTTCTTGATGACACCTGTCATGTAGTCATCAACGTATGCACAAACTACAAGTCCGTACTGAGTCTTTCCGTTCATTGTCTGTGCGTAGATGTAGTACTGCTCCTTCTCGTCCTGTACCAACCAACCCTTGTCCTGGAACATCTGGAAGTTCTGTGCAGCCTTTTCGTAAACACGTGGATCGTACTCACTTGTTCCCTCTGGGAAATCAATCTCTGGCTTAATGATATGGTAAAGAGACTTCTCGTTACCCTTAGCCTCTTCGCGAGCCTCCTCGCTGTTAAGCACGTCGTATGGACGGCTCTCTACCTGCTCCACCAAATCCTTAGGTGGGCGAATACCCTTAAATGGTTTTACTATTGCCATTGTCTTATAATAATTTTATTTTGTTGCAAAATAGAAAGTGCAAGTCTGCATTGTGTAGGTGTCAATCTCCACTTTCGAGAAACCTGACTTCTTCAAAAGCTCGGCCATAACCTTGCCTTGAGGGAAAGCCTCGATTGACGAGGGAAGATAGTCGTACGCATCCCTGCTTGTCCTTAACAGCTTAGCCATAATAGGAATAAACAGCTTTGTATATACCTTATAACCAAGCCAATATAGTTTATTTGTCGGTTCACTTAGCTCGAGAATTGCAAGCGAGCCACCAGGCTTGATAACTCTGCAAATCTCAGAAAGTCCTTTCTCAAGGCTCTCGAAGTTTCGAACTCCAAAAGCCACAGTCGCCGAGTCAAAAGTTGCATCAGCAAAAGGCAAAGACATGGAATCAGCCTTCTCGAGAGTAATTCTGTCGCTAAGATTGAGATTTGCAACCTTCACTTTGCCTACCTCAAGCATTTTCTCGGAAAGGTCTATGCCTGTAATCTTCTCGGGCTTGATAACATCGTATGCCTGAATGGCAAAGTCTCCGGTACCGGTAGCGACATCAAGTATTGTCTTGGGATTTTCTTTAGAAAGGCGCTTGATTGCATACTTTCTCCAGTTCTTGTCCTGATAAAGAGACATCAGACGATTCATAGTGTCATAGTGCGAGGCAATGCTATCAAACATCTGCTCCACCTGCTGTGTCTTCGTTTCATTCTGATTCTGATAAGGCAAAACCTTCTCGCATCTATATTCTGTCATCTTTATCTCAGTTAGTTAATATCTCTGCAAAGGTAATATTTATTTTTTAGGCAACTATTGATTATTAGTCACAAAAAAGTGAGTTTCTCCCTCAAAGATTTCCTCTAATCTATCATCAACACCAACTTTAGCTTCATCTTTCTTGTCGAAAACCATATAGTTACGATTATCTTCTGTATAAGGCAACCACTCAAGCAAGTCGCTTACTTCATTTTTCGGGCCGACATTCGGATTCGATGTCCAAGCAAAATTTGTCCAATAATGGCGCATTCTCTTTCCGATATTGCTTGCATTTGTTGAGTCTCCAAAATATAGCGGCATAGAGAACCACGGATGCATATTGTCAAACAGCAATGGCATCTCTGCGACGTGGCAAGCGCCAAAGCCCTTCAACCTGAACAACCAGGGAGCATAGTCAAAACGATACACATAAACAGGGTTCTGCTTGGATATTGCTTGGGCTACACGAACTTTAGGGATATGGTACATTATTTCGCCAGCTATGTCGCAATAGTCAACGACTTTGGGCTTCAACGAATGACGCTCCAGGACTCTGTTTCTATACTCCTCCGTTTTATAAGGGAAGATTCTCTTCAAACACTCTTTGCCGTCAATCTTCTTCATCACTTTAGCAAATACATGAGCCTCATCCCTGTTAGAGCCGATTAGCAATGGCTTTCCTAACTCCTCGAACTTAGACAAGGAAGGAAACTCCTTCAAGTATTCTCCATCAACAACAGGATTGATTGTGCAGATTCCGAACTTTGTCTTTCGAACATAGTCATCCATTCCTTCAATCTGCCTTGTAAGCTTCATATAGTCAACAGTCCTGATCAGCTCAACCTGATCGGGTGTAAGGCCTAATCTTGAAAGGTATTCGGTTGCAACCTCCTTTGCCTGTTCTTTAGTATAGAATGATTCCATGCAGGCGCTCTGAACGATAGCCTTATGAAACAAGTCTTTTGCAGACTCAACACACATCATCGCCATAGTGAGGGCTCCGCCTGCAGACTGTCCCCAAAGAGTCACGTTATCAGGGTTACCTCCATAAGAAGAAATATTCTCTTGTATCCATCTCAGAGCCATCTCGCAATCCTTTAATCCGAGATTAGATTCGAAGTCACTACTGAACTCGCTCAAATAAAGGAAACCGTATGCTCCGAGTCGGTAATTTACTGTCACAACGATACAGTTTCCTTCATATGCTAGCTTTCGTGCATCATATAGTCCGTCTTTGCCATGCTTAAACGAACCCGAGCAACCTCCGTGTACATAAGAGCCTCCATAGAGCCACACCATTACTGGCAAAGAACCTCCATAAGCAAGCACCGAAGAAGGAATATAAATATTCAGATAAAGACAATCCTCACTACAAGTTAAAGGATTCATTGGATGCTGAATAGGGTCTTTAGGCAAATGAGTGCAGTCAAGCACATCTGGCCAAGAATTCTTCTTGACAGGAGCCTTGAACTGTAAGTTCCCTATAGGTTTCTCTGCATAAGGCACACCTAAAAACATTCCTCCGTTGTTAGTCTGTGTTCCTTTTACATCTCCCAATGGTGTCTTTATTACCAACTCTTTAATCATAATCTCTCTTCTATATGGATGCAAAGATACAACAAAAAAAGAGAGACAATGTTAAATTGACTCCCTTTTTATTGATTTGTATGTCATTGACTATTACATACCACCCATAGAAAGAACTCCACTCATATCCTTGAACAACTGTCCTAACTGTGTAGCCTCAGCACTTGAATAACCATCTTTTGTGATTGAAGAAATAAAATCCTTAACCCAAGTTGCGTTATCCTTGTTACTGTTGTATGTCATCATCGCAGAAACTAGCTGGCCTTGAACCTCTTCAGGAAGTTTTGCTAAAGTTCCAAAATCAGTAGGGTTCATTGCTAGAATCTGATCTTTATACTTCTCAAACACTGACTTGTAAGGCAAAGCATCAGCTGTTCCATTACCAGAATTCTGACCGTTTCCGCCCTTAAGAACTTTTATTGCTGCTGCTAGGTCACTGGCACTCACGTTATCCTTAAGCATTCCCATTTCAACAAGACTGCTAACTGCATCGTCAAGCATTGTCTTTATCTGGTCAGCACTTATTTTCTCTGTTGCAGCAGCTTCTGTGAATGACTTTACCCATGACTCGTTTGCCTTGTTCTTGTTGTACTCCACCAAGACCTTTGCTGCCTGCAAAACATCTGCGTCAGTCAAGTCATCTACAGACGCCATCATATCCTCCTCAGAGCCGTCACCCATCTTCTCTATTACAGACTGCGACTGTTGTCCCAAAGTTTGAGGATTTGCTGGAGTGGAAGACTCCTTCTTTGACGAATCGTCATCGTCATCATCACAAGATGTGAAAGCTAGTGACGACAAAGTCATGACCGCCATAGCATAATAAAAGTATTTTTTCATAGCCTAATATAATAAATATAAAACAAAAGGGAATAATAGGCATGCCACTATTCCCCTATAAACTAAAAGACTTATTTCTTAGACTCAGCTGCAGTCTTTGCCGCACGATTCTCTGCAGCCTTCTTTCTCATCTCCAACTGCTTGAAATAAACTTCAGAGTTATCACGACCGATAGTCTTGATTACAACGATAGTATCAAGAGATGGGTCATACTTCTCTACGTGCATAGTGTACTCGTAACCGCTCTCGTAGTAGAAGTTACGGAATCCACCGCAGAAAGGCTCCCAAGGAGTCTTGTCCTTACGGCTATAACCACGACGAATCTGGTAGCAGCGCTGATTGTCCTCTGTTAGGACCTTTTCAGGGCTTACTTTCATAAATTCTCCTTCTGCCATAGCATTTAGAGAAAACAATCCTAAGATTGCACCAAAAATTATCTTTTTCATTTCAATATCTCCTTATCCTATTTATGTTATTGCTTATGGGTGCAAATATAGTTAAAAATTATAATTACAATCCATTTTGGCAAAAAATATCACATAAATTAAGACATTTTAAGGTTTTACACCCTGTTATATTATTGAATTAAGTTTATCTGCGATTGCATCCTTCTTCACATTTCCACTCATCTTCTCTACCATTTCACCATCCTTGAAGAACAGCAAAGTAGGAGCGGACATCACACGATACCGCATGCAAGTGTCATCCATTTCTCCGCTTCCCATATCTCCGCTACAAAGCATTGCCTTGCCTTCGAAATCAGCAGCAATCTCCTCCATAGCCTTCTTAACGGCCTTACAAGGACCGCATCCTGGCGCACCAATCTCGATTAACACAACTTTATTGTTTGACAACACGTCAGTAATTGTCTGATCTGTAATCTCCTGTATCATAGCCTCTGATTTAATAGTGTTAATAAATCCTTCCTTATATAGTTTCTCGACAGCATTATATATTCCGTCGTTGTCAACATCGTCAGTTACTCGCTTTGCCACGGCCTTCACATAGTCTGGTGCAGAACCCATAGCTATGCCCATACCGACAGAGCCGAGCATCTCAACGTCATTCCCTCCATCACCGAAAGCGAGAGCCTCGTCCATTGAAAGTCCCAAAAACTCAAGCACCTTCTCTATTCCCACCTGCTTGTTCACTCCATTAGGGATGATGTCGCTGAACAAGTCGCTCCAACGTGGAGCATAACAGTCGGGGAACATTGGAAGCACATCCTTGTTTTCCTCGGGCGCAAAGGATATCATCAGCTGATAGACATTCTTGTGCTCATAGTCTCGCAAGTTCACGACATCAGGAACCGGGAACGCCAAGACATTAAACAGTTCCGCCATCTTCTCATCAGCGAAATTCATCACCACAGCATCATCTGTCACGAAGCATGTCGAACGGGGGTGTTCGTCAATATAGTCAAGCCAGCGGGCTACATCGCTCTCCTTCAATGTCACACCGTACACAACCTTGTCGCCTATGGTGCACAAGCCGCCATTTACCTGGACAATACCATCGAACATGTGCATGTAGGGTTCAAGTCTGTCCATGCTCACACGATGTCTGCCGCTTGCAATAAAAAGTTTAACACCGCTCCTTCGCAACTTCTCCAAAGCCTTGATTGAAGAATCAGGAATCTCGTGTGTATTGAAACTTAGCAAAGTTCCGTCTATGTCAAAGAAAGCGGCTTTAATCATTCTGTCCTGCTACAAAATTACTCAAAAAAATTGCTTTACAAAATTATCCGAATATTTCTTTCATTACAATTTCAGTCGCTCCACAGTTCTGCTGAACAAAATTGCGGGCTTCTGCAGAACTATTTGCCAATGTAGAGCAATCCGGATTAAACATTTCGTCCAACAACGGGAATAGAGTCTCCTTATTCTCGATTGGGTGTGCAACACCGGCCTTCACCATTTCAACAGCCTCTCGGAAACGCTTGTAATTCGGACCGAAGAATATCGGCATACCATAAACCGCCGGCTCTAGGGTGTTGTGTATTCCGACTCCGAAACCACCACCAACATAACCGACATTTCCATACTTGTAAACCGAAGTAAGAATTCCTATGCAGTCTATAATTAGACAGTCGGCATCCTTAGCCTCGTCAGGATTAGTCTTTGTATATCGAACGTACTTCTTGCCCTCTAGTTTCTTGCATATCTGCTGAACGTGGTCTTCGCTTGTTACGTGAGGAGCAAGAATCATCTTGATGTCATGATTCTGGAAATACTCGCACAAAAGGTTCTCGTCCGGCTCCCAAGAGCTACCTGCTATAAGCACAAGCCTTCCGCCTTTGAAAGCCTCAACGATAGGAAGGTCGTTACATTGGCTGGCAATCTCGGCAACACGGTCAAAACGAGTGTCACCAACAACGGTCACGTTCTCTACGCTCACACTCTTCAGCAACTGAACAGAATTGCTGTCCTGAACGAAAAGACGGTTGAATCGCTTCAAGAAGGAAGCATACCACTTTCCGTACCACTTGAAGAACAACTGTTCCTCACGGAATATGGCTGAAACTATGTAAGTCGGGATCTTGTTCGAATGCAAAGCATTAAGGAAGCACAACCAAAACTCGTACTTTACAAAAATAGCAGAGTGCAATGGAACAAGCTTCAAAAACTTTCGAGCATTGAACCATGTATCCATAGGCATATAGCACACGATATCGGCAACATCGTAATTCTTTCTTACCTCGTAACCAGAAGGCGAGAAGAAAGTAAGAATCACCTTTAGTTCAGGATGCCCCCTCTTTATACGCTCAATTATCGGACGCCCCTGCTCAAACTCTCCAAGAGATGCAGCATGAACCCAAACATACTTACTGTTAGGGTCAACCTTCTCCTTCAGCATGTCAAACACACCTCTGCGACCATCAATAAACTGCTTGGCCTTAGAATTGAAGAAATGAGCAATATAAATACCCAACCAATAAATGAATATGCCTAAGTTGTAAAGTATCATTTTTGTATTTATTTTGAGAGCCAAAGACTAAATGTCTTTAGCTCCCAATTCTTTTTCATTTAATTTTCTCGATGGCAACCTTGGTTCTCTTTATTGTTTCTTCCTTACCAAGGATTTCGATAATATCAAACATGTGAGGTCCACGAGCAGCTCCGATAATAGAGGTACGGAACGAGTTCATCACCACGCCTGTCTTGTATTCGTTCTTAGCAATCCAGTCCATAATGATTGGCTCGATTGTCTGAGACTTGAAGTCATCAATGCCGTTAAGAATCTCGATCATGTCAGCCATTAGCTTTGGAGACTCCTCTTTCCAATGTTTCTTCAAAGACTTCTCGTCATACTCAGTTGGAGCCTCAAAGAAGAAGTTTGTTTCCTGCCACAAGTCAGCAACGAAAGAGATACGAGTCTTGACCATAGAGACTATCTTTACAAGTACCTCTCTAGCAGGCTCATAGCCTTTGGACTTTAGCAATGGAGCGTACATGTCTGCCAACTCCTCGTCACTCTTCTTTGTGATGTATTCGTGATTGAACCACTTAGCCTTCTCATAGTCAAATCTTGCACCGCTCTTGCTTACATGATCAAGAGAGAACAACTCGGCAAGCTCGTCAACTGTGAACAAGTCTCTGTCAAGACCTGGATTCCATCCAAGCAAAGCAAGGAAGTTCACAACAGCCTCAGGCATGTAACCGCTCTCACGATAACCTGAAGAAGTCTCTCCACTCTTCGGATCGTTCCATAGCAATGGGAATACAGGGAAACCAAGCTTGTCTCCATCTCTTTTGCTCAACTTTCCGTTACCAACTGGCTTTAGAAGAAGAGGAAGATGAGCGAAACGCGGCATAGTATCCTCCCAACCGAAATAACGGTAAAGAAGTATATGAAGCGGAGCAGAAGGCAACCACTCCTCACCACGGATAACATGAGTGATGCCCATCAAGTGGTCATCAACAATGTTAGCCAAGTGATAAGTTGGAAGGTCATCAGCAGACTTGTAAAGAACCTTGTCATCAAGGATATTCGAGTTGATTGTTACATCACCACGCACCATGTCGTGAACTGTAATATCCTCGTCTGGCTGAATCTTTGCACGGACAACGTACTTCTCTCCGGCAGCTATCTTAGCCTTAACCTCGTCCTCGCTCATAGTTAGGGAGTTCTTTCCCATCGAACGAGTCTTGGCATCGTACTGGAAGTTAGGGATATCGTTGCGAAGTTTCTCCAATTCCTCCGGAGTATCGAATGCGATGTATGCGTTGCCGTTGTTAAGAAGGATATCCACGTACTTCCTATAGATATCACGTCTTTCGCTCTGACGGTAAGGGCCATTCTCTCCACCTACTCCAACACCCTCGTCAAACTTTACACCAAGCCATTTGAAAGACTCGATGATGTACTCCTCAGCACCAGGAACAAAACGTGTAGAGTCTGTATCCTCGATACGAAGAAGAAGGTCTCCGCCATGCTTCTTGGCGAAAAGATAGTTATATAGTGCAGTTCGCACGCCTCCGATATGAAGAGGTCCTGTTGGACTTGGTGCGAATCTTACTCTTACTCTGCGATTATCACTCATTGTAGTCGATAATTGAATAGTTGATAATGAATTACTTGCTTAGAAGGTACTTCTTGAAGTCATCAAAGTTCTTAGTCATAGAAACACTCTGCTTCTGACCCTTCATAAACTCCTGAAGTTTAGCAGGAATCTTGACCTCATCCTTGATTATACCCTCTACAGTATCCTTGAACTTGGCAGGATGCGCTGTCTCAAGGAACACACCAACCTCGTTAGGTTTAAGCATCTCTGTCAAAGCTCTGTAACCGACTGCGCCATGAGGGTCAAGCAAGTAACCAGTCTTCTTGTAGCAGTCAGCCAAAGTCTCTGCTATCTGCTCGTCTGTATATGTGCATCCGCTAATCTCCGCGCTGATCTCTGCATGGCTCTCGTTATAAAGGTCATATATACGGGCAAAGTTGCTTGGATCACCAACGTCCATAGCATTAGCAATAGTCTGGACAGATGCCTTAGGCTCGTACTTGCCAGTCTGCAAATACTTGAAGAATATATCGTTGCGGTTGTTTGCAGCAATAAAGCGAGAAACAGGAAGTCCCATTCTCTTACCGAACAAACCAGCAGTAATGTTTCCAAAGTTTCCTGAAGGAACACAGATAACGATGTTGTCCTTCTTGCCCATCTTGTGGAGCTGTGCAACTGCATAGAAGTAATAGAATGCCTGTGGTAAGAAACGTGCAACATTGATAGAGTTTGCACTTGTAAGCTTCATGTGAGCGTTAAGGTCGGCGTCCATAAATGCAGACTTAACCAAAGCCTGACAGTCATCGAACACTCCATCCACCTCAAGAGCTGTTATATTCTTTCCTAGAGTTGTGAACTGACACTCCTGAATTGGACTGACTTTTCCCTTTGGATAAAGGACGAACACACGAATGCCCTCAACACCAAGAAATCCGTTTGCAACAGCAGAACCTGTATCTCCTGAAGTTGCCACCAATACATTAACCTCCTTCTGTCCCTCCTTAGCAATAAAGTAGCCAAGAAGACGAGACATGAATCTTGCACCTACATCCTTGAAAGCAAGTGTTGGTCCGTGATATAGTTCAAGGCTATAAATGTTGTCATTGACATGAGCCAAAGGAATATCGAAAGAAAGTGTATCGTAAACAATCTTCTTCAATGACTCCGCATCAACATCCTCACCAAAAAATGCGTCAGCCACGACGTAAGCAATCTCCTGCAAAGTCATGTCCTTCATATTCTCGAAGAACGAATCTGGAAGATGCTTTATAACTTCGGGCATAAACAAACCCTTATCGGAAGCAAGACCCTTGACAACAGCCTGCTGAAGTGTAGCCTTGTCTGCCTTTTTATTTGTACTATAGTATTTCATCATTAATATTTAATTAAGAGCTAACAAATAACAATGTTAATCTTAGTCATTTAGCAATGCTTTGATAAACTCATCCCCGATCAAAGTTCCGTAGCAACCATCTGCACACGAAAACTCGTCGTACTTTTTAACCGAGTCTCCCTCTTTCCCTGGCTTGTATATCAAGAAAGGAATTGGAGCCGAAATATGAGTCTTCAAACGACATGGTGTCGGATGATCTGGAAGAATTGCGATAGCCACTGGCTCGTTCCAATTCTTAACCTCCTCATAGATAGGCTTGACTATTCTATTCTCAAGGAACTCAACAGTCTTTAGTTTCAAATCCACATTCCCTTCGTGGCCAGCCTCATCACTTGCCTCGATATGCAGATAAACAAAATCTGTCTTCTTTAGAGCATCTATTGTAGCCTGTGCCTTGCCTTCGTAGTTTGTATCTGCAAGACCTGTAGCACCCTCAACCTCAATAATATCAAGACCAGCATATT
Source organism: Paludibacteraceae bacterium (assembly GCA_024401535.1). Lineage (GTDB taxonomy): Bacteria > Bacteroidota > Bacteroidia > Bacteroidales > Paludibacteraceae > UBA1723. Next base: position 36,165 of record JAKSKX010000016.1, read on the forward strand.
TTCCGATACCGCGAATCAAATCCACGGCAGAGATAACGGCACCGCTCTGGACACCAAACTCCTCCTTTAAAGTCTTCATCTTTGGCTTGTAGCCTGCCGACCAAGGCCAAATGCTGTTAGCAGGATCTTTACCAGCCGCAATACGAGCCTTATTTATCGGATGATCTGCAAGAATCTCCTGTGATTTGATTATCAACTTGTTCAACAGATCAGCAGTAGCCTGAGCCTCTGGAACATCGGCCTTAACAAGCACATCCTTGTATGGAGTTCCAGGAACATCGTGAGGAGGAGTGCATGACACTCTCTTGTCTCCGCCCTTGATTTTCAAAAGATGTCGATATGAAATACCTGGGAAGAAACGAGTAACCTCATCACCCAATTTCTCGTTCAAATAGTCGATAAGAACATAAGCCTCTTCGTCCGAGATGTGGCCTGCAGAATGGTTCTTGATGATTCCATTCTCTATGCAGATGATGTTGCAGCGCATAGCCATCTCTCCTGGCTCGATATCTACACCCATACTTGCAGCCTCAAGTGAGCCTCTGCCCTCGAAAACTTTGTGGACATCGTAGCCCAAGACTTCAAGGTTAGCTATCTCGCTACCAGGGTGAAATCCTTCAGGAACTGTAGCTAGCAAGCCACACTTTCCCTTCTCGGCAAGCATGTCTATCGTAGGGATGTTTGCAGCCTCAAGTATAGTTTTGTTTCCAAGCGACGGTATGCGCTCATCAGCCATACCGTCACCAAGAATAATCAAATGCTTCATAATATTATCTGATATTAGCAATACTGATGATGTCGGCAAATACACCGGCGGCAGTTACAGCGGCACCTGCACCATATCCACGAATCATCATTGGGTCCTTGTATCTTGCAGTGTTGATGATAATCAAGTTGTTGCTACCCTCAAGATCATAGAATGGATGACGAGAATCAACAGCCTGAAGTCCAACCTTAGTCTTTCCTCCATCAAGTGTAGCTACGAATCTCCATCTCTTACCCTCTGCGGCAATAACCTTTCTCTTCTCCTCGAACTCTGCGTCAAACTTCTCAACCTTTGCCCAGAAGTCGTCAAGTGTACCCTCGAAGAAGTCGTTAGGGATGAACAAGTTCTTCTCTACATCTTCCTGGCTAACCTTCAAGCCGCTCTCACGGGCAAGGATAACCAACTTTCTGATTACATCCTTACCGCTTAGGTCGATACGTGGATCTGGCTCAGCAAATCTTGCCTCCATAGCCATCTTAATAGCCTTGCTTAGAGGAATCTCCTCGCTGATTGTGTTAAAGATGAAGTTCAAAGTACCTGAAAGTACAGCCTCAAGCTTCAAGATTCTATCTCCGGAGTAAATCAAGTCTCCGATTGTGTTGATGATAGGAAGACCTGCACCTACGTTAGTCTCGAACAAGTACTTGATGCCTCTCTTACGAGCTGTGTTCTTCAAGTTGATATAGTTGTCATAATCTCCGGAAGCGGCAATCTTGTTTGCGCATACTACAGAGATGTTATGCTGAAGCAAATCAGAATACATTGCGGCAATTGCAGGAGCAGCAGTACAGTCAACAAACACGCAGTTGAATGCGTTAAGCTCGAACAAAGCCTTCTTCAAAGACTCTGGAGTTGACTCCTTGCCCTCAGTCTTCAAAAGCTCATTGTATCTTGTTAGGTCAACACCGTCACGGTTAAGGATGAACTTAGAAACATCGGCAACACCCATAACATTCAACTTCACACCGTTCTGGTTCATGATAAGTTCCTTCTGTGAGTGAAGCTGCTCAAGCAAGCTGCCTCCTACTGTTCCTGTACCTACCACGAAAATATTCAACTCCTGATACTCAGTCAGGAAGAATGACTCGTGAATTGCATTCAATGCCTTCTTGATGTTCTTCTTTTCAAGCACTACGGTAATACTTGTCTCCGAAGAACCCTGGTTCATGGCAACGATATTGATGTTGTTTCTGCCAAGAGCGTTGAACAACTTTCCTGCTGTTCCTGTAGCGTTCTTCATATTCTCGCCTACGATGACAACCGAAGCAAGGTCTCTCATTATCTGCACCTTGCAGGCATTCATGGAAGACAAGTTCTGGTTCAAGCTGTTGAAATAACCTTCGTATTCAACAGGAACACATACTGAGAACGAACCTCCTGCAGCAGAAAGAGAGAATATAGTATATGGCACATGGTCACTTTCAAGAACCATTGCAGAATCCGACACCAAACGAGGAAGATAGTCAGAAGGCAGACCTGTGAATGTGTACATCACGCAATCATCCTGGCTTGCAATTCCCTTGATAACCTTGTCCTCTGGATTTGGAGTCGAAGAAATCACTGTTGTGTTTCCATTGCAGATATTCTTCATTGAAAGAGGAATGTTTGCCTCTGCAAGTGGAGTGATAGCATCAGAGAACAATGTTCCGACGCCATTTATAGAAAGCTCTCTTGCCTCCTCGTAGCTCATGTGCTCGATTAGGTAAGCCGAAGAAATCTTGTTTGGATCTGCGCTCATAAACTCATCAACTGGCTTCCAAACCTGAACTTCCTGGGCGCCAAGAACCTTTGCGATGTAAGCGGCTGTAAGGTCAGAAGAACCACGACCAAGAGTAGCCACCTCGTCGTTGTTTGTTCCTGCGATAAAGCCCTGGCAAACAACTGTTCCCTTGACCTTTGCAAAAGTAGATTTTATTTTCTCTGTTGTGCTATCCTCGTCGATAGTGTAGCCGCACTCTGCATCTCCATCTGCAATGATAAAGCGAGTGGAGTCAAGAACTCTTGCTCCAATCATCTCTGCAACAATAACAGAAACCAAACGCTCTCCGTATGAAAGGAATGTAGCAAGAATGTTGTCTGTCCAGTCACGGAAAATTGTTAGGGCCTGCACCATGCTGTCCATTTCAGCATAAAGACGGTTAAGCTCGCTAATAGCGGCAGACTGACGGTCCTCGGGCACAACCTGACGTGCCAATTCGGTGTGACGGGTCTTCAAATCCTCATATCTGCTGATTATCGACTTCGAGTCGCCCTCTGACGCCTCCTCCACAACCTCCTCAAGAAGGTCTGTTACTCCGTCCATAGCCGAGACAACAACAATAGAATTCTTCTCTGACTCAACTATGCTTTTCACCTTTTTTAAATGTTCAGCAGAGCCTACAATTGCTCCACCAAATTTTAGCACTTTCATATATTTTTATCGTATATCTTGTTGCAAAATCGAATGAATATTATATATCAAGGTGCAAAGATACAAAAGATTTTAGAGAGATATGGCATTTTTAAAAATTTTATTACGGAGAACAACTACGGAAAAAGTTTTGACAATAAAAACAAACACGAAAAGGATGTTATTCATTCTCGAGTTTTATTTGTCTTATTTTTAGGATTCAAAAACAAGCACTATATTTCAACATCAATATTGCAACAAGAGATATATGAAGTTTCTCACAATTCGTTTTGAATAATAAAAAAAACTCGCCATTGGAGGTGGCGAGTTAGAGGGAGGAATTAACCTAACAAATCTCTTTTTGTTTCTTCTACCTGCTCAATAACTTTAGAATCAACTTCATCTGACACCATCTTTAATGTACCTAACAAAGCAGCTAAATCATCAGAATATCCAACAACAGGAAGAAAATCAGGCACTAAATCTACAGGAAGAATTAAATAACCTAATGCACCAATAATTAGTGCTTTTTTAGAAGAATCAACATCATCTTTTTTTAAGACATAATATAACTTTAATGCAGGAGTAAGCACCTTACCTCCTATTTTCTTCACCACACTCCAAAAGCCACTTTCTGAATAGTTACTTTGATACTTCGATACATCTTCAGGAACTTTATCCGCCATAACAAATAATATAAAAACTCTGGATACGCCAGTCCGTTTATCAAAACCTTTGATGCGACAAAAGTATAAAACGGAAATCAAAACAAAAACAACATCACGTAGTCCATTCCCCTACATGTAGTCCTATTCACTACACATCTTTCATCTTTTCACTTATGTCTGCAAAGAAATCGTGAGAAAGTACCTCGCTGATGCGTTGAATAAGTTGGGAGTTTAGTCCTTTACTTGCCAATATCTCGTAAACATGCACACGATTGCATGGAATTCTGCGAGACAACTCCACTTTGCTGATATTATTGTCCTTCATATATTGCTCTATTATCTTGCCTATGTGTATTTCTTCTTTCATATCAACGGAATATAAAAGAAGCGAGGGCATCATTGTTACCCTTAGGTATCGCCAAACACCCGCAAATCTACAATGACACCCGCGCATAAACAACACGGGCGTCCACTTTAATAGATTTGCAAAAAATTGGCGATTTTAAGGGCAATCTAAAGCGAACGCTTCTCGTTTAATATGTTATAAATTCAACTTTCTGTTTCTTAAATAATTGTTTTATTGGTGGCAAAGATAAACAAAAAACTCGTCATCTTTTACGACAACGAGTTTATTTTTTAGGATTTATACAGTCAAGACTTGACTGTAATCTTATTTCAACTTTGAATTATAAACATCTACCTTTGTTCCCAAAGTAAACAAATCAAATAGAGTTCCGAAACCAACCAAACCTAGAGTCAAGAACCATAGAATACCTGTTCCTACCTTACCCAAATAGAAACGGTGAAGTCCACTCAATCCAAACAAACTTAGAGCCAAAAGAAAATAAGCAACACCTTTTGATTTCATTTCCAAATAATTTAGTTTGCCACAATTCAAAGGCATTATGACACAGCCTTAAACATTGAATCCATGACATCTGCACAGATTGGTAGCAAAGATAAGCAAAAAACTTATAAAAGAGCAGACAAAACAAAAAAACTCGCCATCTTTCGATGACGAGTTTTATAAAAATATGATAATTCAAATGAATTACATACCAAGACGCTGCTTCAAGATAGCCAAACGATCGCTTAGCTCCTTTGGAAGGTGTCCAGCGAACTTAGCATAGTGCTCCTCGATACGCTCAACCTCATCCTTCCACTCGTCAACGTTAACAGCAAGAACCTGCTCCATAGTCTTCTCATTCCAGCAAGAGTCAAGACCCTCGATGTTGATAGCACCCTTAGCAGGAACCTTTCCGATTGGAGTGTCAACTGTCTCACCCTGACCGTTGCAACGATCGAAGATGTAAGCCAATACACGGCTGTTGTCACCGTAACCTGGCCACAAGAATCCTGCAGGAAGAGCCTTGTTGCTCTTGTCACGACGGAACCAGTTTACGAAGAAGATCTTAGGCATGTTCTTACCACCCTTAGCTTGTGGCAACTTCTCCATGTCGATCCAGTGTTGGAAGTAGTCACCCATGTTGTAACCACAGAATGGCAACATAGCGAATGGGTCACGACGAACACCAGCCTTCAAACCGATAGCAGCAGCTGTAACCTCAGAACCTACGATAGATCCCATGAATACACCGTGTGCCCAATCCTCAGCCTCGTGTACCAATGGCACAGTATTAGGACGACGACCACCGAAGAGGATAGCGTCTACCTTAACACCCTTAGGAGACTCCCAGTCTGATGCGATTCCTGGACAGTTAGCAGCAGGAGCAGCGAAACGAGAGTTCTTGTGAGCAACTGGATTCTCATCAGCGTCACGAGAAGCAGGATCGTTTACGATGTTACCCTTCCAGTCGATTGTTCCCTTAGGGCAATCGTATCCGATACCTTCCCACCAAATGTCACCGTCAGGAGTCAAACCTACGTTAGTGAAGATAGTGTTCTTGCTGCAAGAATCAAGAGCGTTCTTGTTAGTCTTAGCAGAAGTATAAGGAGCTACACCGAAGAAACCAGCCTCTGGGTTGATTGCGCGAAGGTTACCCTCCTCGTCGAACTTCATCCAAGCGATATCGTCTCCGATAGTCTCAACCTTCCATCCTGGGATAGTAGGGATCAACATAGCCAAGTTTGTCTTACCACAAGCTGATGGGAATGCAGCACAAACACACTTAGTCTCCTTAGTAGCCTCCTTAGTAAGCTTAAGGATCAACATGTGCTCAGCCAACCAACCCTCTTCTTGAGCCATCTTAGACGCGATACGAAGAGCGAAACACTTCTTACCAAGAAGAGCGTTACCTCCGTAACCAGAACCGTATGTCCAGATCTCGTGCTCCTCAGGGAATTGTACGATGTACTTGTCATCGATTGGAGCGCAAGCCCACTTAGCATCCTTCAATCCCTCTGGCAATGGCTTACCAACAGAGTGGATACATGGGATAAAGTCGTTCTTCTCCTCGATCAACTTAAGAGCGCCAGCACCCATACGAGTCATGATCTTCATTGAACCAACAACGTATGCAGAGTCTGTGATCTCAACACCCAATTGAGAGATAGGACCGCCCAAAGGACCCATTGAGAATGGGATAACGTACATTGTACGACCCTTCATACAACCAGTATACTTACCGATAAGGATTCTCTTCATCTCCTTAGGATCCATCCAGTTGTTTGTAGGACCTGCATCCTCCTGCTTCTTAGAGCAGATGAATGTACGACCCTCAACACGAGCAACATCTGAAGGATCAGACTGGAAGTAGTAGCTGTTAGGACGCTTCTTGTCATCCAACTTCTTTGCCAAACCCTCGGCAACGCACTCATCCATTAGGCGAGTGAACTCAGCATCAGAGCCATCACATAGAACGACGTTCTCTGGCTGCATGATGTCAGCCCACATCTTAACCCATGTGTTTAGCTTTGCACAATTAGTTTTGATCATAATTATTCTGTATAATAAAAAATATTCTTATTTGGGAATATATCCAGAGTGCAAAATTATATAAATTTACTCTTATTTCGCACATCGAAACAAAAAAATATATTAACAACTTACTTTTTTGTATATTTCAGTAACATTATCCGGACGAAACACCTTATTTGTAGTGTACGAACAATCCGTTAAGCATATTCGCCATCTTCTTCTTGAGGTCTGCTCTCGGACAGCCGAAATTGTTAACCATCACACATACAGCGTACGTTCTGCCGCCATGCTCTATATATCCGGCATAGTTCTGCACCCTCTCCATACTTCCGCTCTTGAAATGAGCCTTTCCGGCAAGAGGTGTGCCAGCAAGGAAGTTTTTTACAGTTCCACTTACTCCACAAACTGGCAGAGAGTTATAGAATGTTGTCGCATACTTGCTCTTAGTTTTCATATATATCAGCAGGTTGACCAAAAACTCGGGATTGAGGGCATTCTTCATGCTCAATCCGGAACCGTCCATCTGATATATTGTCTTTGCATAGAGACCTTTCGAGTTCCAGAACGAAGCCACAGCCGCTGTAGAGTTCACGTGAGTGGAAACTTCATTCTTCTGCGCACCTATCTGCAACAAAAGGTTCTCAGCGTAAAGATTTATGCTCTTATAATTAGTCTGTTGGATAATCTTGGCCAATGTCGGAGACTTGTGAGTATAAACCACCACACATGAATCAGAACGTGTATAGCTAGTCTTTCTTGTTGTAGAGGCAGGCTGCTGCACTTCAATTCCCTGAACTTTCAACAGATTTTCAAGCGAGTCTGCTACAAAGAGTGCGGGCTCAGGCATTTCTGCAGTAATCTCAACATTCTTGCCAGGAGTAAATGGGCCTTGTATAGTCCTTGTCCATGAATAGTCTGTTGCATTGATTTTATACTCACACTTCTTGCTTTCAAAGCTCAAGTCAAATAGACTTGTAGAAGGCGTCATGTGGTCAAGTTCAACTGCACTTGAATCTGTAGCTCTGCCGGCATAGACCTTTATTATATTATCGTAAGCACAGATTGCCGAAGGTGTAGGCGCATAGTAAGTTCCAATATCCTCGACTAGCCACAAAGGTATTGTTCCTGCCTGATAATATAGGGAAGCGTCTCCGATTACAGAACCTTTGATGGTTTTTATTCCCTTCTTCTTGATCGACTCTGCGGCATTCACAAAGAACGATGGCTGATTCTTGAAATGAGAAGACTCTATAGTGGGGTCTCCGCCTCCAATAATATACACGTCACCAATGAAAGTAGAGTCAGCATTTAGCTTTCCCTCTAGCACAACCTTTGTTTCAAACTTGAATGTGTCGCCAAGCATTTCTAGCGCTGTGGCCGTAGAAATAAGCTTCGTAACAGAAGCAGGTATAAGGTTCGTCCTGGAACGATAGTTCGCGACTACCGAACCGCTCTGCACATCCTTGACATAGACACCTATTCCAGCATAGTGCATCGAAGGATCATCTATAAATTGCTGGAGACTCGCAGGTAACTGAGCTACAGCCATCTGCAAAGATATAAATGCAAGTATAAAAAAATGTAGTAGTCGTCTAATCATATATCAAAATCAGTTCTTGTAACGATTCATCTCAATCAAAAACCAATTATCCCTTATTCTAATAAAGTTGTACAATACACTCTTTTGTCCTCTTTCGTACACCAGAATCTGCCTATTCGGAGATTCTTTTTCGCCATGTCTAAACCAACAAAACTGCGAGAAAACAGAGAAGTAATCCAAATGCATCCAATTCTGTGGCATATATAGTTTACTCGACTCTTCTTTTCCCATAGCATCTATCGTTACCTCTTTAAGGGGGAATATCACACGCTTCTTCTGGAAATCTTTATCAGAACAAAAAAGTCGAAGAAACGACATAAAATCAGAGTCAACAAAAGAAGTAGATTGTGTACTCGAGAATTTAGACAATAACCAATCCTTACCAGAAGGTATAAAAGTAAAAACCTGGCATGACTTGTTCTTTAAGTCTAACACCACAGGAATAATATTATCCCTTTTTGTTATTGCATCTAACGAATCTGAGTACAGGATTGCGATGTTATTTTTATCTCTCAATGCAACTGTTTGCCAGTCTTTTTTACCCTTGACAGTAGTTGATGGCGTTTTCACTGGGAACTTTACCCTCTCGGCTTGATTGTTTGTATTATAGAAAAAATTGACAAAGCTGTCTGCAAAGGACTCGGCACTAGCATCCAACACCATCAGCGAAGACAGTGCCAGAAACATTATGGATCTCAATTTTGAAATCGACAACTGTAGAATCGACGACGTACAACGAGTCAATGCGTAACGAGCCAATCTCTTCATCAAAACAAACAACTAAAAATTCACCTGCTAAGCAAACGCAAGTCGCAGATTACCAACAATAACCGACGCTGACAAAAATATTCTTGTTAGAAACACCTATAGTTTCGTCAGAGCCGTAAACCTTCTTACCGTAAGCCTTATAGAAATCATCACGAGCCAAGTCAACCATTCCCAACTGATAGCCTGCATAGGCCATAAATCCAAGAACTGTAGTCACACCAACCTTGAACTTGAAGCCGAAATCTAGCTTCTTATAGACAGCCTCCTCGAACTCAACGTCCTGGTTTGGAGCGAACAAAGGAACTTTCTTGTCCTCAACATTGTTCTTGTTGTGAGGATCTTTATATAGGACAGCTCCGTCATAATTTCTGCTTCCAATGATACCGACACCCAAAGTTGGAGCGAATGCTATGAAAGGCTTGACCTTGCCGTTTCCGAACTCCCACTTTGAATAAACAGGAATCTCCATATAGCAAAGGTTCTCGCTTCCATTTATCTTGTCAGTAAAATCAACCTTAGCTCCGACCATAGAGAAATTCAACTCCGGATTTATCGAATAGTGGCGCTTGAAAGGGAAATCGAAACCGATTCCGACATTGAAGCCAGGCTTCAAGCCAGTTGAAAGATAATCTGAAGAATAATCAGAGAGATTGATGCCTGCGTGCGCATCCACTCTTGTAAAACGAGGCTCGTAAAGGCACTCTTCTGGAGCAAGCTCTGTATCTTGAGGCTTTACTACTACATCTTCAGTATTATTTGCCACATTCTTTGTTGTCTGAGCCGAAACGCTGCTTCCCCAACCGAATAAAGCGACAAGGCTCATAATCAAACATTTTCTCATACTTTTCAAAGTTGTTTCTCTGTTCTAAACCTAAGGCACCACCACTTAATATAGTGATAGACGTGCAAATTTATAAAAAATTATCAATTAAGATTGATTTATAAAGAAAAATCGCAACAAAATATAGGAAAAACATAAATAAGTCTCAATTTCTTCTGTATATTTGCCTTGACTAACTTCTATAATATGGGGAAACTAATAAAGGATTTCTTGTCTGGTAAGCTCAAACCTTTACTAAAAGATTTAGGATACATAAAAAAAGGCAACTCATTTTTAAGGCAGGAAGGAGATATGATATTCATAATCAATATACAGGGCAGTAATCTATTCTCTTGGAAAAATCACGAAACCTTGTATATAAACTTCGGTATAATATCCACCGAAGTTGAGAGAGTTGTTGGTCGTCCTTGTTCTATCACAGAAACAACACCAAGCAAATTATTATTCAAACAAGTTAATCTCAGGGCAAATGACCTGCCTTGCATAGAATCTGACTCCTACCTCCTCGAAGAAAGTAGTTCCTATGAAACTTGCATTAACGATATTATTCTATTGAACAAACACTTCCAGCAAATCAAAGCAACAGAAGATTTATATGAATTGTTAGAAAAAAGTTCGAGCAACACATGGGAAAGCACTTATATGAGGTATTGGGCATTAAAGGGAGAATGGGACAGATTTGACAACATATTGAACAAAACCATCCAATTCTGCGAAGAACACAGAACCGTAACCTACGGATTTAAGGAGTACGAAGCGTTATGCGCAGAGTTTAACCACCCAATACCATCTTTTGACATAAAAAAATGGGAAAGATAACAATCGTCTTTCCCATTTAAAATATTATTGCCTACTATAGATACAGACATTAGTATAATCTAATTCTTTGCTTATTATTTCTGTTCTATTTCCTTCATCTCTTTCAGCATAACATCTACGTTGAACGTGTCCTTTACACCAACAATATAGAAATGTCCGGAGTTGTCAACTTTATAAATGTTTTTGGAAAACTGTTCATACTCATATAGCTGACCTGTTATCGTATCTGTTACGGAATACCAAGCAGTCGTAGTTGAACATAAGCTGTCACCTTGATTAGTTATCTCCTCAACTTCTTTTTTCCAATGATAGTAATACTTTCCTACAGTATATAAGAACGCATCAGGCACATCGTCTATGGCATTCCATTCAACTCGGCAACCTATTCCATAATAAAGTTGGTCAGTCTCCTTCATATTGTCATCAAAGACTTTGTAATAGACATAACGGAGACATTCTTCCTCTTGGTTGAAATAATACTTTATCAAATGATACTTGCCCATCCGATTATATCCTGCAAAATTTGCAAACTTCATTTTATAGGATTCATTAAGATCTGTCAGATCTCCATAATGACAAAAATTTTCCAGTTCAAAGTCTCCGAAATAGCGTCCAACACTGACAGTATCATTATTGTAGCTATCAAGATGCTTGAAATACAGCGATGGCGAGACTTTTCTCAAACTGTCACGAAGAGAACATTCTCTTTTCCAGATGCTTACTTCGACACTCTCTTCATCCTCACTAACCGAATCCTGCACTACCGTATTGTCAGCAGAAACAGTTTCAGTTTGAACGGCCTCGTTATTACCACAAGCCACAAAACAAAGAAAAGAAATGAAAGTCAGACACTTATTCAACATCTTGCTACTCATAATTTCATGTTTAAAGGAATACACTAGCGCAAAGATAGTAAAATTCTTTCAAAAGAGATATTAAACTCAATTTTAACAAATAAACATTTGCATTTTCAAGTTTAATTACAAAAATGATGGTCAAAATCTTTATCCAGGGCATTACCCAAGTAATTGTATTTTCAAAAACAAAGGTTTAATTTTTACTCATTGAATTTGGCAGTCATTTTTCATCTATGATTGCCCAACAGCTAAAAATCACAAACAAATTTGCCTTTATCAGCAACAACAAGAGATATTTCCATATTATAGCACAAAACACAAAAGGAGATTCCATTTGTCTGGGATCTCCTTTGCATTATATTTCCAAAAATATATTACTTGTTCAAGTAAGCGTCCATCTCGGCAGCAGCCTTGCGACCATCACCCATAGCAAGGATTACAGTGGCACCACCACGAACGATATCTCCACCGGCGAAGATTGTAGGGATGTTGCTCTGCATATTCTCGCCAACCTCGATAGTACCCTTCTTTGACACAGCAAGGCCGTCAACAGAGTTAGGCACGATTGGGTTAGGGCTAACACCGATACTTACGATTACCTCGTCCACGTCGAACTCCTCGATAGCACCCTCGATAGCGACAGGTGAACGGCGACCGCTTGCGTCAGGCTCACCAAGTTCCATCTTCTGAACGCGCATCTTGACAACGCGGCCTTTCTCGTCACCGATGTATTCGATAGGATTGTGAAGAGTCAAGAACTCAACACCCTCAGCCTTAGCATGATGAACCTCCTCAAGACGAGCAGGCATTTCATCCTCACCACGACGATAGATAATCATAGCTCTCTCAGCACCAAGGCGAAGAGCAGTACGTACACTATCCATTGCTGTGTTACCACCACCGATAACAGCAACTTTCTTTCCTGCAAGAACCGGAGTATCTGTCTCTGGATTTGAAGCGTCCATCAAGTTAACACGAGTCAAATACTCGTTAGAGCTCATGATTCCGATTAGGTTCTCTCCCTTGACACCCATGAAGCGAGGAAGACCTGCGCCAGAAGCAACAAACACACCCTTGAAGCCCTCTTTCTCAAGCTCAGCAATAGTGATAGTCTTACCAACGATGCAGTCCTTTACAAAGTTCACACCAAGAGCACGAAGGTTGTCAATCTCGAAATCAACGATTGCGTTAGGCAAACGGAACTCTGGAATACCATACTTCAACACTCCACCGATTTCGTGAAGAGCCTCGAATACAGTTACCTGGTAACCCTTCTTTGCCATATCACCTGCGAATGAAAGACCTGCAGGGCCACTACCTACGACAGCAACCTTAACACCGTTGCTCTTTGCAGGAGTTGGCTTTTCTGCCTTACCTGAATTGCGCTCATAGTCAGCTGCGAATCTTTCAAGGTAGCCGATAGCTACAGCCGGCTTCTTCATCTTGACGTAAGTACACTTGCTCTCGCACTGCTTCTCCTGTGGGCATACACGACCGCAAACAGCAGGAAGTGCGCTTGTCTGCTTAAGCACCTTAGCGGCCTCAAGGAACTCACCTCTCTCGATATTCTTGATGAAACCTGGAATGTTGATACCAACTGGACAACCCTGCATACAAGTAGGATTAGGGCAATCCATACAACGACTTGCCTCAACCAAAGCCTGAGCCTCAGTCAAACCCTGGTTAACCTCCTCACGACAACGAGCTCTGTAAGAAGGCTCAAGTTCGTTCATCTGTACTCTCTCTTGCTGAGTACGCTCTTTCACGGGCAACTTCTTGCGGAGTTCCTCTCTCCACTCTGCACCGCGGCTATTATCAATTATATTCTCTGCCATAATAAATAATCTCTTGGAAATGTGTTAGTAGTTAGGCATTAAGCTTAGCCATAGCCTCCTGCTCCTGCTCTCTGTAAGCGCCAAGACGCATAAGCATCTCGTCGAAATCCACCTGATGAGCATCGAACTCAGGTCCGTCAACACAAACAAACTTAGTCTGTCCGCCGACAGTGATACGGCAAGCGCCACACATACCTGTTCCATCCACCATGATAGTATTAAGCGAAGCTACAGTAGGAAGCTCGTACTTCTTTGTCAACAAAGAAACGAATTTCATCATAATAGCAGGACCGATAGTTACACACATATCAACCTTCTCGCGCTTGATGATTTCCTCTATACCATCAGTAACTCGACCCTGCTTACCGTAAGAACCGTCATCTGTCATGATGACAACTTCGTCCGAATACTTACGCATCTGGTCTTCAAGAATCACAAGATCTTTTGTACGGGCAGCAAGAACAGTGATAACCTTGTTACCTGCCTTCTTCATAGCCTCAACGATAGGAAGAAGCGGAGCAACACCAACACCACCACCGGCACAAATAACAGTACCGAAGTTTTCGATATGGGTTGCCTTACCCAATGGACCTACAACATCTGCGATTTCATCACCTACGTTCAAAGATGTCAGCTTCTGCGAAGAAACACCAATCTTCTGAACTACTAGCGTGATTGTTCCTTTCTCTACATCAGAAGAAGCGATAGTCAAAGGGATTCTCTCACCCTTTTCTGCTACTCTGACAATCACAAAATGTCCTGCCTTGCGAGCCTTAGCGATTAGAGGAGCCTCAACCTCTAACTTTACTACGTTAGCTGAAAAATACTCCTTTGAGACAATTTTATTCATCTATCTCTCTATTATAATGTAAATTCCGTATTATTGTATTCTGCAAAATTATACAATCTATATGACATAGCACAAAAAAATCGACAAAAACAAGCGGAAACTACCATTCTACACCCTTTATGTCGCACCTGTGCATCCAATTTATAAGCATAAACATTGCACAAAGAAAGACTATTCCCTCCGTTCTGTCTGTCATATTTTCAAACATCATCTGGAAAGCTATAGCACATGAAACCAACAAGGCAAACAGTCTTGTTCGTCTGTTCTCGTGGTAGTAGTGGATAAGGAACAAACTAGCCACATAAATTATCAAGGCGAACACACCCAAGTCAAGGAACACACCTATATATTGGTTATGAGAGCCAAGACGCTTGTTCATGAACATCATCGGATAATGTTCTTTCGCATAGTATTGGGTAAGCCTTATCTTGTTAGTTCCTGCTCCTGACCCGAAAAAGAAGTAGTCGGGAGCGATATCAACAGCGGCCTTCCATATCTTGAAGCGCGGGTCACTGCCCTTCTCAACAGCATTGGTAGTCACTTCAACTGAATTTATACTATGGAAATGATTCTTTAGCACTACATATCCGAACGTTCCGACAAAAAAAGTTCCTATCAATGCAATAAGCCAGACTTTTCTCTTGAACTTCCATGCAAGGGCCACAAACAGCAGTACAGGCAAGGCAATAAGAGTGGCACGCGTTCCGCTGACATAAATAGATGCAATGACTGCGGCACTGTACAATGCAACCAACAAATACGAAGACCACCTGCCCTCTGTATTCTCTACATTCCTACGCACAAACCACGCACTGACACCTGCCACCAAAAGCATAAGAGAGAAATAGGCATGGTGCTTGAACACATGAAGGCGGTCACCATACTGCCAAATCGCTATCTTCTGCCAGTTATCCTTCCCATCCTCCCACATCATATTGTAACTAGCGGAACAATATATTGTAAAATAGTACAGGACAGAGAAGAACACAGCTCCAAGCATCATTGCATAAAGCATATTCTTAGGTTTGTAGTAGTCGTTCACACCAAAAGTCAAAGGCAGAACAACAGCCAACAAGTACACCTGTCTGGACAAAATGCCGCTAGTTTCTCCGGAATGAATAGTCCAAAGAGACGACAGCAATTCAATCAAATATACGAGAAGGAAACCTCCGACACTCAACAATGTCTTGTCCAACACCACATTTTTCCTATCAAGCCAGCGAAACTCCAGTAACCAGAAACTTGCCCATACAACTAGAGCAATCCTCGTAAAATACATAGGAGCAAAAAGGGAGAACATCATAAACAATGCACTCCAATAGCTAAACTTACCAACTATGTCCCTATAGATATTCACGACTTACCTTCCATTTTTATTTGTTCATTGGCCAGCATCATGCAGAACAAGACTGCTATGCAAAACACCATGATTCCAGTACATCCTCCGAGTATTGCATCCGTCAGTCCCTGAATGGCATACATAGCCATGACAAAGACTGCAAACATTCGCGCTTTACCTTCAAAATAATACGGAAACATCGCAAGCAATGCGACAAATCCAATCAAGGCAAACACACCCATTTCAAGAAGCACTTCGAAATATTGGCTATGCGAAGACAATCGCAACTGAGCATAATATTCAGGATAGTTGCTTCTGTTGTAGAACTCGACAAGTCTGTCACAGGATGAGCCAAGTCCAGAACCAAAGAAAAAACTCTCACTACATATTTTGAACACGCCATGCCATATCATGATTCTGTGTTCCTCGTTTCCTTCAAAGTTACCTGTTATGCACTTAGACAACTCAAAAGAAACATTTTCGCTGCGTGGATGATGCTTCAACAACGAGAACAATGAAATGGAAAGGACCATAGTAATACCTAATGCCCATATTCTTCCCTTAGTTCTCATTCTGAACATTACTCCGACAAGCAGGCAGGCAAAAAGCACTATCAAACTGCTTCGGCATCCACTAAAGAAAATACACAAGATGATTACCACCACAACAAACGAAATCATGACATAGGCATTCAATGCACCGATATCCTTAATCAAGGATCTTCTTGCAAAAGGCACGACAACCAAGGCCAATGTCAAGGACAAGCCCAAATTCTGGTGAAGTTTGTTATGGTGAATAACATCAGCCATAGAACTCATGGAAGGCATCACCAAATCATAATTATGCGACAAATCCGACAAAGCAACTCCGTTAAGCACATGATACACAACTATGAAGTAACAGCAACCAACTATCACAGCACCGGCAACATACACATACATCATCGACTTGAGCTTATACCTTTCATTAACTCCGAACAGACAAATCAGGGTAATAACCACAAAATACAGGTGCTTGACAAATCGCCTAACTCCATAATCGACATTACTTGTCCACAAGAGTGTCAAAGCCTCAACTCCCACAAAAGCAAGAAGAAGGAGAAGAGACTTGTCATACTTTCTGAACGTAAAATTCTTCATGTCCAGCCAACGGAACTCCAACGCCCAAGATATTATCCAAGCATTGAACAAGAATCTAAGTGTTGAATCCTGTGCAGATGCAAAAAAAAGCAAAACGAGACAGAGAACATAATTTATGTACCCTATAACACTCCTGTATTTATCTAATATTTGTTGAGCCATTATCTTAATCGTAGTATCCGAACAAAGTCAGGACACTCTTGAAAATTCTTGTATGTAATTTATTAAACTTGTTTCTGTTCCCGCTTGTCGGATAAAGTCCTGTACCGTCGTCTTTGGTACAGTCCTTTCTATCTACCAAATAATCCTTCCAATCGTATGTCTTTATATGATGGAAAGAGTTGTTCTGCTCGTTAGCGACTTTTCTAACCTCCAATCTCTGTTGCATCTGCATCGGAGAACGGTGCTGGTAATGTATTACCTGAACCTGTTTTGGATAAGTTAATCCACATGGTTCAGGGCGACGCTTAGACTTATCCCACTTCAAGCTCTTGCTATGTCGCAGGAACCTGATTTCTGCCCAAGTTCCAGACAAATAGTATCTGATTAGCTCCTTGTCATGAGCAAAATCTCCAGTGAACTTATCGAAGTCGTCTTCCGTTGTCAACTGGAAATCCACTCTTGCCGCATGTACCTGCTTATACTTGAACGGAACCTGTGACAGGAACTCCTTTATATTGCCCTTATAGAACTCATCGGCATCCATACGTATTGCCCACCAGTCGCCATCCTCCATTTCCTCCTTGAAGGCGTCAAAAGCATAGCCTCTTAACCCTTCGATGAAAGGTTCGCGAGTCTGAAGAAATGGTATTACATTTGAACATTCATCTGCCACTTTCTGGACAATCTCCCACGTTCCGTCATCGCTTCCGTTATCAACAACAATAAGTTTGTCGCACCACTTTGCGCCATCTCTTAACGTATATTCCACTATGTCAGCCTCGTTCTTGACGAGCATCAAACCATATACTTTCATTACCTAGACAAATTATTGGGCCACGACAAAACTATTTATCAAACAACAACTTTTCTATGTATGACCTAAACGGCTCTTGTCTAAAGACACTGTCCGTCCACGCCAAATGGCGGTATCCAAAAATCTTCAAATCTAACTTTTTGATAAAGTTAAACTTGCTTAGCCACTTATGGTCGAAACTCAACCTATAGTCAACCTTTGCAAAATTGTAGTACAAAGTCATGATTACACAACCTATATCGGTCCTATAGTCATAGGTTTCAACCATTTCTATGAATTTTTTCTTGTTCATAGGACTCCAGATATGGGCCTCGAACCACTGCGGGTTTTGGAACTTTGAGAGAGTCTCATACATAGACTTGCGCCATAGGTATGTACCATTCTCGTCAATGCCAGACTTGTTTTCAAGTCTCGACTTCCAGTATTCCGCATCGAACTTGTAAGGCTTTTTCTTGTTTGTTCGCGGAACAAAGTCCTCCCAGACACTCTCTTTCGTCACAATCTGATCGTCGCTCACCAATATAAAGTCATCGCTCAAATCAGGTATGTTTCTAATTGCATACTCAACCTTATAGACCAGATTTGCGTCCTTGATGTGAGTGAAAGGGTTGTCGCAAGGCACATGAATGACACTGTCCGCTATTGCTGCAGGAGGATTGTCTCCGACAATAAAAATTCTGCCAAGCCATGAAGAACAAAATTTCTGCAAACTGCGGATAACATACTCTATCTCCATGCGCTCGCCGCACTGTAACGCAACAGAGAAGTTATCCTTAGAGCTAAACACATAAGGAAGTATGACATCATGTTTATCTTGTTCTTTCATTACAGCCAAACATATATTATAAATTGGTGCAACCTGCCTTGACATGCTTGTACCAACGCATTTTTACTATTTTCTCTTTACACTCAGCAACATTAAAGCCCCTCTCTACAGCGTAAGCTTCTGCCATAATTTCTAATGCGGCTTTATCAATGTTTAATCTCTCAAAGTTCTTTATTCCCTCATCTAGTGAAATACTATCTTTGAAAGACAATCTGTTTAAATCAACAATCTGAATCACATAAGGGCTGGAAGCCGTAAATAGAATATTCCCAGCCGAGTAGTCTTTGTGTATAACTCCTGCTTTGTGCATATCTGCAGTAAACACTCCAACTGACTTCAAAATCTCCTCTCTGTTCTGGAAATCCTTATTTTTTATCAAGTCCCAGAATGTATGATTACATACGGAGCATTCAGAAATATAATAACTGTCTCTAAGCAAACCAAAAGTTCTGTTTTCAACGAAGCCTATAGGTTGGGGATTATCCACCCCTTTCTCAAGTAAAAGTTTACCATACTCAAAGGAACGCTGCGCCTTACTTTTTGTAAACCAGCCATAAATTATTGCCCTGAATACATTAGGAACTTTGAATGACTTGACAACCCAACTTTTGCCATCTATTTTCTTGATTTCGTTACGACCTTTGTATATGGTTGTTCCCGACAAACCAAAATTCTCCGGCATGGAAAAGACCTCCTCCGCCTC
Organism: Paludibacteraceae bacterium; assembly: GCA_024401535.1. Classification (GTDB taxonomy): domain Bacteria; phylum Bacteroidota; class Bacteroidia; order Bacteroidales; family Paludibacteraceae; genus UBA1723. Next base: position 55,419 of record JAKSKX010000016.1, read on the forward strand.
GTACAAGTCAGATACTTCGAACGAGCGCTTGCCAAGAATAGAGCTGAAAAAGTTTATAAACCTGCTCCAAGTTCTTTTCTCTCGCAACGGGCCGCCAAGCATTTTGTTCACAAATGCGGCATGATCCCTGTTTATGCTTGCTATTACAGTATTTTTCTTGTTTCTTGTCGAAAGTCGGCGGCTTCCACCACGTACACGATACTTGAATCCCACGATTGGCAGCTGGACATATTCGCCTCCTGTCTTCAGCATTTCAATCCACATATCCCAGTCTTCCCAGCCCTGTATAATTTCGCTGTAGCCTCGCGTTTTCATCCAATCCTCACGGCGGAACATCGAACAGTTGTCAATCATGTTCTTTCGTGCAAGAAGCTGTTTGGAGTACTTTCTCAATGGCATCATGCCGCTCTTTTCTCCGAACATTTCTATACGACAGCCTACAACCTTTACTTCCTGGCTTCTATCCAAAACGTCAGCAGCCTGTTCAACATAACCTTGAACCAAAATGTTATCTGCGTCAAAAGGAAGAATATACTCTCCCTTCGCTTCTCTTATCGCTTTGTTTCTTGTTGCACAAACACCCGAATTGGCATCAGAGAATAAACGTACTCGAGAATCTTTACCGGCATACGCCTTTAATATGTCAAGAGAATTGTCAGTACTTCCGTCATTGTAAACAATAATCTCTAGCGGAGAATATGCACATGCGGTCAAGCTATCCATTGTCTCCACCAAATAATCCTGCATATTATATACAGGGACTATTATACTGACTAATTTACTGCTCATCAATCACGTTAGATTTTGTCCAAGCCCTTAGTAAATTTAAGCCAATAGTACTTCAATGGATTCGATTTCTTGAGGTGCTTCCAAGGTCGTGAGGCATGAGGACGATGAAGAACTCTGTTTGTCATATCAACATAGTTTGTAAAACCTATCTCAACAGCCTTATGCGAAATAGTCACATCGTACCAGCTCTTGTCCGGAGACAAGGTGTCGAAATCAAATTTTCTAAGGAAGTCAACAGACAGCAAGGAACAGCAGAAACTGATATGGCGCTTGCATGGAGTAATCTCCCTTCCAAAGCCTTTAGTAATATCTTCGAACGGATAGTTTACAGAGTCTGCTGCATCGACAGTCACTGCCGCAATCAAGCCACAGTCTGGATGGTTCACCCTTTCATCAACAAGTTTCTTTATTGTGTCTTCTTTTACTGTTACGTCACTCTCCACAATAATCAAGTCGCAATCCTTCTCGATTGCTAGCTTCTGCACTCTCCTAAGCACAAAAAGATAATTTGGCGAGGGGTGGTCAGTCAAATCCGAAAGATTTACAAGGTCACAGCTCAGTTCAGCAGTCAGACTTTTAAGGATTTCAGTGTTCTCTGGAGTGGAATTGTCGTTATAGACAGTGTAAGTGTATGGCACACTCACATTACCCAAGGCACCAACTAGCGCCCTGCAGCAATCTTTTGTGGTCTCTATGGAGTCCTTGACTGGCGTTATTACGATTATTCCCCTCATACTAATTTCTTAACATTTTGGGGTACAAAGTTACTACTTTATTTGTTAAACGTCATATTTTTTTTGATAAGATTGAAAAACAAGACCAACAAAGACAAAAAAGAGAGGTCGCTTTGCACCGAAATGCAAAGCGACCTCAATATTTAATGCTAAATGATTTCAATAGTATCCGCACTTCTCCTTCGGGAAGTGATAGATGCTATTACTCAGCCTTACCCTTAGAACCAAGAACGTTAACGATCTTGTGAGTGTACATCTTAACCATCTCCTTACGAGCATCGCCACAGTATTGACGTGGGTCGAAGTGATCTGGGTGCTCAGCGAAGTGCTTACGAACAGCACCTGTAAATGCCAAACGAGAGTCTGAGTCGATGTTGATCTTACATACAGCAGACTTAGAAGCCTTTGACAACTCTGACTCAGGGATACCGATTGCGTTAGGCAAGTTACCACCGTAAGTGTTGCACATCTCAACGTACTCCTCAGGAACTGAAGAAGAACCGTGAAGAACGATAGGGAAACCACCCTGTGCCTCGAACTTCTTCATAACACCCTCAAGAACATCGAATGCCAATGGTGGTGGAACAAGCTTACCCTCAGCGTTACGAGTACACTGCTCAGGAGTGAACTTGTAAGCACCGTGTGAAGTACCGATAGAGATAGCTAGAGAGTCACAACCTGTGCGAGTAGCGAAGTCGATAACCTCCTCAGGGTTAGTGTAAGTGTGGTGGTCTGAAGAAACCTCGTCCTCAACACCTGCCAATACACCAAGCTCACCCTCTACAGTTACACCGTACTGGTGTGCGTAGTCAACTACCTTCTTAGTTAGAGCGATATTCTCCTCGTATGGAAGGTGAGAACCATCGATCATAACTGAAGAGAAACCGTTGTCGATACAATCCTTGCAAAGCTCGAAAGAATCACCGTGATCCAAGTGAAGAACGATCTGTGGCTTCTCCCAACCTAGCTCCTTAGCGTACTCTACTGCTGCCATACCTAGGTAACGAAGGATAGTTCCGTTAGCGTAGTTACGAGCACCCTTAGAAACCTGAAGGATAACTGGAGACTTCTCGTTAGCTGCAGCTGTTACGATAGCCTGAAGCTGCTCAAGGTTGTTGAAGTTGAAAGCTGGGACAGCGTAACCGCCCTTAAGTGCCTTAGCAAACATCTCCTTAGTGTTAACTAGGCCTAACTCTTTGTAATTAACCATTGTTAGAATTTATAAGAATTTTACTTAATTCAAAACTTTGCCACATATCTAGTAGCGAGTGCAAAGTTAGTAACTTTATCGGTTTTTTTATCTTTTTACAACTATTTTTTTTGTTTTTCTGACATTTAATAGTTTTTCTTGGACTAAGTCAAACAATTTAGCAACGTAAACAGACTAAGTGCAGGCAGTCTTATTTTACAATTCCGCATATAGTTCACTATGCTCAAAATTTTGAACACAAAAAACACTTGATTTCATCCGAATAGTCAAATCATATTTTCATATTTCAATCTTCGCAAATACTGACACATGCTAAACAACATAAAACATTTCAAACTATAAAACAACAAATTAAATTTCGAATAACGGTATAGAAATTTCCAATTCGCCAATTCGCACCATCAAAATTTGCACTTTCCCCGTGCTTTTGCAATCCAAAGCATATTTTTTGTCTATTCACATCTTTTCGGACGGTTAAAAAGAATATATTAAGTCGAACAACAGACATAAATTCGGAAAGATCCGAGCTCGGCAACCTTCAGATTTTCTTTTGTCCGAGTCTAATAACAATAGGACGGGGAATGTCATTTCTTTTAACGAAACATATCAAAAAGCTCTTGAATTATCAACATAACTTTACCTTTAGCGATTTCTCAAACAACGATATGACTTGTGTCCTTTTCTCTAAAAAGTTCCTATCATCACTACCTCCAAATAATATGACCTTTCTTTATTTATTGTTTGATGCCGAAGTTTCCCATAATTTTTATTACCTTTGCGCCATAAAGTAAAACAAAAACATTTAAGATATGAAAGTAGCACTTGTTACTGGAGGATCAAGAGGTATCGGACGCGCATGCTCAGTTAAGTTGGCAGAGCAGGGATACTACGTATTGATCAACTACCAGTCAAACGAGACAGAGGCACAGAACACTCTTCAGATGGTTCGTGAAAAGGGCGGAGACGGAGAGATAATAAAGTTCAATGTTGCAGACCAAGAGCAGGTTGAAACTGCCATCAAGAATTGGCAGGACGCACACGCCGGCGAGTATATAGAGGTACTTGTAAACAACGCAGGTATTCGTCGCGACCAGATTATGGTGTTCATGACTAACGAGGAGTGGCGCAGCGTTATCGACATCACTGTAAACGGATTCCTTTACGTTACACGCGCACTTCTTACTCCTATGCTTAGAAAGAAGTTCGGCCGTATCGTGAATATGGTTTCCCTTTCAGGTCTAAAGGGACTTCCTGGTCAGACTAACTACTCTCTTGCCAAGGGTGGTATCATCGCAGCAACAAAGGCTCTTGCTCAGGAGGTTGCTCGCAAGGGTGTAACAGTTAACGGTGTAGCTCCAGGTTTCATCCGCACAGATATGACTAAGGACCTTGACGAAGCAGAATTGAAGAAGCAGATTCCTGCCAACAGATTCGGTGAGCCAGAAGAGGTTGCCGCAACAGTAGCATTCCTTTGCTCTAAGGAGGCTGGCTATATCACAGGTCAGACAATCTCTGTAAACGGTGGTCTTTACACATAATAAAGGCAAAAAACAAACAAAAGGCTGTCTAATTCAAATTAGACAGCCTTTTTATTTAATCCCATTTATCTTGACTGGACATTCTGACAAACTCTAGTCTTTTATCACCAATCTTTCTCTCACATTCTTCATATTCTGGTTCGGGGTATTCATCACCTTCTTCCCAATCCATGAACTCTTGTTCATTTACAAGTCGTCTATATTTAGCCACCCCTTTTTCATAATCAATATTTTCTGAATACAGGGTGTATGTAATATAACTCATACTTTCCCCTTTGCTACTACCGATTAAGACAAAATCTCCGTCTTTATAGCGAAAACGATATCCCCAGTCGCCATATCTTCCATGATCATAATCCACATAAAGAATACGTGATTCATCATTATAATATATATATAACTCAGGCGCAAAATAAACACCACCATCTTCGTTTTCAGACGGGAAACAAGTAAAGTTGTAAGCTGTTGCTTCAAAATGGTTTCCTTTGTTCATCATCAGAAGATAACCTCGTGGATTTCTATCAACCAAAGTGTCAAAATATTCAACTTCCTCAAATTTTGCTCTATCGGTATCACGAATCGCAACCATGTAGTCTTTCTTCCCATCCCCATCGAAGTCTCTTGCCACCCAATATTCGTCAACAACATATGGCTCTGGCAACAAGCTGGAGAACTCCTCTACTTTACTACAAGTAGTTCTCTTTAGTTCGACCTTAGTATCTGCCTTTGAATGCGCACTAAATAAAATCAGTGCAAGACATAGAATAAACTTTAACAGCATTTTCATTTGTTCTCCTGAATAAACTCTGCGATGCTCTTAACTGAAGTAAAGACAGACTTTGCCTTCTTTGGATCTGTGATCTTTATACCGTAATTCTTCTCTACAAGCAGGATAATCTCAAGGGCGTCAATAGAATCAAGACCGAGGCCCTCGTCTCCGAACAACGGAGCATCAGTATCAATCTCCTCAGGCTTGATCTCTTCAAGGTTAAGAGCCTCAACCAACTGCACTTTCAAATTCTTTATCAAATCTTCCATAATATTAAGCCTTCTTTCTGTTCTTAAAAATCAAATATGCAATAACAAGAACTGCTATTGCAACAATTCCATAAAATACCTCGTGGCTGTAATGCTCAACCTTATCAATCAAAGTATCCTTGTCCATCACATCATGGAACTTCACACCTATATAAGCAAGAACAGCATTCCAGACTCCTGCTCCGATAAAGGTAAACACAGCAAACTTCGCAATGTTCATCTTTGCAAGTCCTGCTGGAATAGAGATGAGCTGACGAATACCAGGAATAAGTCTTCCAACCAAAGTAGCTATAACACCATGGTCAACAAAGAACTTTTCAGCTTTGTTAACCTTTCCTACATCTATCAGGCACAAATGTCCCCACTTGCTGTCCGCAAAGGCATAGACTACCTTTCGGCCTAAAGTCATAGCCAAGACATAGTTTATTGTGGCACCCAAAAGTCCACCTAATGTAGCAATTAAAATCACCAAAGGCAACGACATGGTTCCCTCGCAAGCCATATATGCTCCGGGAATAACAACCACTTCCGAAGGGAAGGGAATAAAACTACTTTCGATAGTCATCAGGATGAAAATCCAGAAATAGTCAAGATTTTCTAAAACATCCTTAAATAATTCTACTAACATTTTTACTTATTAGGCTCTTAATTCATTAATAAACTTAGTCAACAGGTCTAAATCCTTCAAACCGGGAGCTATTTCAAACTTGCTGTTAAGATCTACGCCAACGAATTTATCGTGACTTAGATTCAATATATCTTGAGCATCGTCAGGTCCAAGGCCGCCACTTAGTATGAAGGGTGTTTCTCCCTTATACTCAGACAAGACGCTCCAATCGAATTTCTTTCCGCTACCACCCTTTTCCGCACACTTATAGTCGAATAAAAGGTAGTCAGCCACTCCATCCCAATCATTTGAGATGTTCATGATATCTTCCAAGCCACTGACTGGAATGGCCTTGATAACCTTATGTCCTAAAGATTTCAATTTCCTGGCTAGCTCTGGATTCTCCGCACCGTGAAGCTGGATGTAGTCCAAAGAATACTTGTTAGCATAGAACTGAAGTGTAGAGACAGGTTCATCAACAAAAACACCGACAATTTTGATTCCCGCATCTCTAACCACAGCCAATGCCTTTAGTATTTCATCCTCTGTTCCATACAAGCCGGACTCTACGAAACGCTTGCTCTTGGGATAGAATATCAGCCCCATAAAATCGGCAGAAAGCTCAGGATACTTCTCTATCTTCTCTGGGGAAGACATTCCACAAACTTTGACCAGCATAGCGACTATTCGAAATTGAACGAAATTGAAAAAATACGTGAAGACAGCTTAGAGAACGCGTCATTATATTTCAAATCGTCTGTGTTTGCTATATCTCTTCTGTTTCGGTTAAGTACGTCTCCCATACCAAGGTAAGCCTTAAACTCAGGAGCAAGCTTGAAATAAGGGAGATATATATCGAATCCAAATCCCACTTCTATTCCATAGTCACCGCTTGTCAACATGATCGGAGCTTCCTTGTCTCTGCCCACATAAACCTGTCCGGCAACACCACCAAGCAGGTATGGACGGAAGTTACCCATTCTCTGACCTCTGAACTTAGCTAAAATTGGGAAGGAAATAACATTGGACTTCACAGTAACGTCTCCGAGTGTGCGTTGCTTTCCGTCCTCGTTCACGAAACGAAGTGTACGCTCTCCGAAATACAGAGTAGGAGTAAATCTCACGTCAAAAAACTCGGAAACCTTAAGGTCTGATATTATACCGATGGTAAAACCTACATTCAAATCCACATCATCTCCGTACCAGATCTTGCCATCAGTCTCGCATTTCACACCACTCTGTTGAGGGTTGAAGCACATGGAATTGAAACCGAGAATAAATCCGAAATGATAAGGCTTGTTGTCGGAATTCACCAAATTAGGAACTGTTCCATGTCTGTACGACTGTGCATTTGCAGCCATAGCTCCGAAACAAACCATAAGGAATGTCAAAAGTATTTTATGCAGGCGTTTCATTATCTTCGCAATAAATTAAATTTTTCCGTTACTACTTTATGATATGAGCGAATTCTTCGATATGTTCATCCACGTAGGAGGCAAGGATTTCCATTTCTGATTCCTGAAGTTCAAGAATCTCCTCCTCTATCGGATCAAAGGCCTCATACGTTTCGAAAGAAGCTACAAACTCCTCTTCGTCCTTGTCTCTTTCTAGGTCCTTCTTGTTCGCCTCATATATATCCTGAGCCTTGTACATCAGTTTTGATGTCTTGACTAGTCCGAACTCCTTAAACTTCCGAGCAAAAGGATTGCCGAAGAAGTATGGAGTATATCCGTTTTGTGCCATTCCTACGAAACCTTCCTCGTCCAACTCTCTGATTAAAAGGTCATAGGCATGAACGACATGCTGGTCAAAAGAAAGGGACTGCATAGCCTCAGCAGTATAACCGTCTGCGAATACTTTTCTATATTCCTCAAAAAACAACTCAAGGAAAGCCTTATGGCCTCCCGTCTCAACTGCTGCAATTATGTCTGTTTCTTTGATTTCTATCATGTATATACGTGTATTATCTTAGTTTTTCTCCACATTCTCCTCTCTGCAGAATATGAATGGATATGGAACGTCCGGCATCGAACGAGTAACCTCCATCAAAACCTGAACTGTAGCATTCCAACTGTCTGTCTGTGGCAGCGAAACCACATAGTCATCACCCACAGTTGCTATTTCAAGAGTATCTATGTGAGCAGCAGCGGAAGCATGCTCATTTTTATATGACACTGCCTCTTCCTCGGAAGCGAATCTGGCAAGAATAACACTGTACTTGGACTCCTTCTCCCCGACCTGAAGGTCCTTTTTTATCCACTCGCATGGATTCTCGAATGCCAAAGAAGCCTGATACGAAGAAGGTGTATCCTTATGAAGCGGCTGAGAGAACAACAAGAATGCGAACGCTACGGCAATAGCTCCGATAGAGAAACCTGAATTGCCACCAGCATTGTTCGACACCAAAAGGTTTCTTTTCTTGATTTCATCCTCATCAAGCTCCGGAAAGAAGAAATCACTCAAGCCAAATGCATCGACACTTGACACTGAATTATAGTCAGCATGAAAGATCAAGTTCTTTCCGTCTCTTTCTAGTATGCCAAGTCCATCAAGCACAAACTTCTTTGTAGAGCCGAGAGAGGCAAGAATCCTCTTCACCTCTTCTTCTATCTGCTTATTAGCTTCATCGGAAGTCAATGACATTTCTTTTGCGACAGCAGATGCAAGCAAACCGTCATTATGGACGAGCTTTGCGTTAAACACAACCTCGACACTTGGCGGATAGAATCGTCCCGTAACCTTGTCCAGTCTGGCGCCGATATTGTTGGCGACAAAACCTCCCAAGCCTGGCACGATCACCATACTGTGCTCACGCAACAAGTTTCTAACTATCACAAAAAGTTTGGTCATATATAAAAAGTTTCTTTGTTTCGAATAAGTGTGCTGTCAAGCACTCATGAGGACTATAGCTTGCTTATGAAGTCCTTTAGTCCAGCTGCTGGATCTGCCTGCTTCATGAAGTTCTCACCCATCAAGAAACCTGAGAATCCCTCGTTACGAAGCATTTTCACAGTCTCAGGATCAGAAAGTCCGCTCTCAGATATCTTCACATAGGAATCTGGAATCTTGTGGCACAAAGCGATTGACGCAGCCAAATCCACCTCGAAAGTCTTGAGATTTCTGTTGTTGATTCCGACAATATCTATAATCGGATCTATGTACTCAAGTTCCTCTTCTGAATGGATTTCAAGCAAAGTTTCCAAGCCAAGTTTCTTTGCGCAGGTTGCCAGTTCAAGCATTCTTTCCTTTGTCAGGCATGCAGCTATCAAAAGGACGACATCTGCACCGGAACTCTTTGCCAAATGTATCTGAATCTCATCAATAACGAACTCCTTGAAAAGCAAGGGAATATTCACCAACTCACGAGCGACACGGACATCCTTTGCACCTCCTGCGAAAAACTGCTCGTCCGCAAGAACTGAAATTCCTGTGGCACCGCTCTTCTCGTAGCCTGGCACAATGTCAGCCACTTCTGCACCCTCCTTTATGAAGCCTTTCGATGGGCTCTTTCTCTTGAACTCAGAAATGATACCAGTCTTTGACGACTGCAGACTGCGTTTCAGAGAATAGCACACACGCTGATAGACGTCGTAAGTCTGAAGGTCAGACACCACGATATTCTTCTTCAAGGCTTCAACCTCGAGTTTCTTCGCCTCTATTATCTTGTCCAAATACATATATAGTAATCCTTTTTCGTAAAGAAAAATTATGAATTTACCTCGACATATTTCATGAGAGACTCCCAAGCTTTTCCGCTTTCGATACTCTCTTTTGCTTTAGCTATACACTCCGCAATGCTCAAAGAACCGTCTGCGGCACGCATCGCTACAGCCGAATTGGCAACCACCACATTCTCTTGTGCCTTAGTAGCTTCACACTTTAACACATTGTCAAATATCTTCATTGCCTCTTCCTTTGTCTCCCCTCCATATATTTCCTGGGGTTTCACCTTGTCCATACCGAAGTCGCTAGGAGAATAAACCTTCTCGATATTTCTTGTGGCAACCTTAAAGTCAGAAGTCAAAGATATCTCATCGTATCCGTCTGTACTGCAGACAATGGCATAGTTAATCTTCAAAGCCTGGCAGACGTTAGTATATAGACGGAACTGCTCGAAGTTTGCAGTACCAAGACACTGAGCCTGAGGACGGCAAGGATTGATAAGCGGACCAAGCATATTGAAAGCAGTAGGAACTTGCAATGCTTTGCGCACTGGCACAACATTCTTCATTCCCTTTGCAAACAACGGAGCGTGCATATAAGTAAAGTTACTTTTCTCAAGACTCTCCTTCAGCTTGTCAGCATCGTTAGTAAACTTCACTCCGTGCATTTCAAGAACATTACTTGCACCGGAAACTGAAGTTGCTGCATAGTTACCGTGCTTGGCAACCTTGAATCCTGCACCTGCAAGGACAAAACAAGAACAAGTTGAGATGTTGAATGTGTTCTTTCCATCTCCACCTGTGCCCACAATATCCAGCACTTTATAAGGTGACAAATCCACAGCCAAACCAGTTTCTAGCAGACCGCGTCTGAAACCCAAAAGTTCCTCGACAGTCACACCCTGGCTCTGCATAACTGCCAGCATGGCGGCAATCTGCTCGGCTGGATACTTTCCCTCCGCAATATTTATCATCACCTCGCAAGTCTCCTTCTCGCTCAACGTTTCGTTGGCAACAAGGCGTCGCAATATCTCTTTCATAGTATCTTAATTTCGTTCTTTAGAACAAGACACTCTATGACTTCCGTGGCAAATATAGTAATTTGTCTGCACTTAGGTCATAGATTTTGTTTCTTTTTTATCTATTTAACCAGTTTTTAAGCATTTGCTCTCCTCCAGGGGTAAGCACAGACTCTGGATGGAACTGGATTCCACGGATGTCGAATTCCTTGTGTCTCAAAGCCATTACCTGTCCTTCCTCAGACACAGCCGTAATCTCCAAGTCTGCAGGGAAGCCCTTTGCATCCACTACCCATGAATGGTATCTTCCGACAGGAATCTTCCTTTCCAAGCCTTCAAAGATATAGTCATCAGCAGTAATAGTCACCTCTGTCTGAACTCCATGAAATACCTGGGAAAGGTTTGTCAAAGTACCACCGAAGCTCTCTCCCAAGGCCTGATGTCCAAGACAAACTCCCAAGATAGGCTTCTTTCCCTTGTACTCTGCGATTACGTCCATCAAAAGTCCTGCCTCTGTAGGAATACCAGGACCTGGGCTAAGAATAATCTTGTCGAACTTCTCTAGGTCGGGAAGTTTGAACTGGTCGTTACGCACAACGGTTACCTCTGCACCAAGCTGCTTTACTAGGTGGGAAAGGTTGTATGTGAATGAATCGTAGTTGTCTATAATTACAATCTTCTTGCTCATACTCCAAATCATTTTATAGTTGCTCTGCCACAGTAATTGCTCTGCGCAAAGCACCAAGTTTGTTATTAACCTCCTGT
>JAKSKX010000017.1 GCA_024401535.1 Paludibacteraceae bacterium
CCAGTGACCCACGGGTTATGAGTCCGTTGCTCTAACCAACTGAGCTATAGGCCCTAGAACAACCAAAGAATAAATCTTTCGTCAATCCGACTGCAAAATTATAATTATTTTTCTTACTAACAAATCTTTTTGTCGTATTTTTGCATGAATTTTGAAAATAAATGGAATGCTTGCAAAATTTGATACTTTTATATTTGATTTAGGCTCCGTTCTTGTCTATCTGGACAGAAGGGGTTGTATCGATGCGTTTCTCAGTCTTGGCATTAGGGACGCGGAATCTTTGATTGGTCAGTCTGGACAGAATGGCGTATTCGGCGATTTGGAGTTAGGTTTGATTTCCGAGCAGGATTTCTATGAAAAGGTTAGGGAGATTACAGGTGCGTCAATTACTGATGAGCAGATAGCCTATGCTTGGAACAAGATGATTCTTGATACTCCTTTACGTTTGCTGGAGTTAATACTTAAACTGCGTTCCAGGGGTAAGCAAGTGTTTATGCTAAGCAACGTGAATCCAATTCATATTCGTACTGTTATAGAGTCTCATTTCAGACAAATTCCTGGTAAAGACATAGATTCGTATTTTGACAGGACTTTCCTTAGCCATGAGATGCATTTGAAAAAGCCGGATGCAGCTATTTTTGAGAGAGTGAAGACTGAATCTGGAATAAATCCGCAAACAGCTGTTTTCTTTGATGACAACGCTGATAATGTAGCGTCTGCCAAAGAGTGCGGTTTCAATGCTGTGCAAATCCTTTCTCCCGATGAAATGGCGGATTTGCTAGAAAAGGAATTAGGTAAACATTAGTTCTATGAAAGTAAGGTACATCAATATATTGGCGGTTATTATTGTGAGCCTGGCATTTGCTCTCAATTCGTTCTCTCAGATCTCTTTCGGAGGAATACCTAAGAGTTCTCCGCTAACAAGGTCTGGTGCAGAAATGTCTGTTCCCTGTATCAGTGTCTCTATAGATTCGACTGCATCAGAGACGAGAGTAGATGACAACGTGCCGTGTGCCATGACTTTTGCTACAGCAATCCCCGTTGATATAGACTTGAAAAAAGAAGCGGTTTCTTCGGGAATTTCAGATGGCTTTGTCCAGTATAAACTTATGGTTGCCTCGAAAGGAGCTGTATCTCTAAATCTTATCTTTTCTGAGTTTGTATTGCCAGATAATGCTAGGCTGTTCCTTTCCACTCCCAATATGGGCGAGATGCTCGGAGCCTATACAAACAAGTCCCTTGTCGCACCTTTCCAGTTTGCTACTACGCCGATAGAGAGCGATACGCTTCTGCTTACTTACGAAGAGCCAGCAAATGCAAATGGAAAGCTCAAAATTTCCCGTGTTAATCGAGGTTTTTATTCCTTGAGAAAGCTCCCTCAGTTTTCTCGTTCCGAGGAATGTGAGGTTGATGCGGAATGCGAGCCTGACTCTTTCGAGACTATGCGCAGGTCAACTTGTCTCTATATTGTCAACGGAACTTCGTATTGTACCGGAACTTTGGTTGCCAATACCAAGGGGACGGCGACTCCCTATATTTTGACTTCCGCGCATTGCTTGTTTGACGTCAACAACATGGTGGATACGGCACTTGCAAAGACTTGCGTGTTCTTCTTTGACTACAAGTCTCCGCTTTGTGGTTCACAAATTGAGGGAACAAGAGAGAAGTCCATTGTCGGTGCAAAGGCTATGTCGTGCTATAATCGAAGGGATGCCCTTTTGTTGAGACTGTCTCAAGTGCCTCCGGTTGACTATATGCCATACTATGCGCCTTGGGACGCTACGGGAGATTTGGAAGGCCCGTCCATCTGCTTCCACCACCCAAGCGGAGATGTCATGAAGGCAAGCTATGAGGCTGATGACCTCAGGGATACCTCGTTTTCATCGCTGATTTTTGACAGAGACTGTCATTTGAAGGTCAACGATTGGGAGAGAGGAATTTCCGAGGGAGGCTCGTCCGGAGCGGCTCTCTATAACCATGGTATGGTTGTCGGTGCATTGTCTGGAGGTGCCAAAGAGATTTCCTGCGATAATACCGGTTTTGACTGTTTCTGGAGTCTTGAGCGAACTTGGGATGCGTTCTTCCCATATCTTTCACCATTGGATACATCGGTCAGGATTTGCGAGGGTTACCAGCCCTATAACTATCCTTGCGACATAGTGGCAAACTATGCTAAGAGTAGCACTCTTTCCGAAGGCTATGTTGAAGACTACGGCTACATTGCAGGAACAAACGCTGACAATGTAACCAAGCTGGCAGAGAAGTTTGTTCTTCCCGGCAAGACAAATATTTTCGGTGTTTCGTTCTTTCCGGTTATAGCGACATATAGTGCTGACGCTCCGATTGTTATGTTTTTGCTCGACGGAGAAATGAATACACTTTGGACCGATGAAATAAAAGTGACCAATGTCGAATATGTCAAGAAGTCGCAGACTATGAGCGACAGAACAGTTAACTCGATGTCTTATAAGGAGAACTATATTCGTTTTGAAAGCCCTATTTCTGTAGATAGTGTGGTGTATGTGACTTTTGACTTTTCAAATACTACACAAAAGTTTGCATTGTTCAATATTGTGGATGATGCGGAGGTGTCAACAGCTTACTACAGCAAGGATGGAGAGTGGAGAAATTTCGACAGCAAGCAGGTCTCGTCACTGATGGTGAACCTTACTGCGCAGAACACTGAGACCAATGGTATTAAAACGAAAATCCGTGATGAAATCGTGGTTTTCCCTAACCCTTCATCGGGTAATTTCTCAGTTTGTTGGGGTAAGCCTTGCGATGTAATGCTATCTATAGTCAACATGCTCGGACAAGTGGTTTTTATTGAGTCGTTCGAGAATAAAAGCAGTGTCGAGATAAACGCCCAACTTCCTGCGGGAGTCTATACTCTAGAGGTGGCTGACGAGTTTGGAGTCCGAACAAAGAGGATTGCGGTCAGGTAGAGTGTCTCGGTTCAGCTCTATCGACTATTTTCTCCATTTTCAATAAAAAGTTTCTGCTTATTCTGTTTGTATTTGTAGAACCCCTTGTTAAGGGCTTCGCCATCAATATAAGGTTTGTTTATTGTTTTCCAATAATATATAACATCTGTCACACAAATCTCAAATGAATGAAGATTTTGATTTGGGTGCTGACATGATTATATTTTTTGTGTTGCGATAATACTACACATCAAAAGAAATATTGTGAGAAACACAATGACAAGACTTGCAAACAAAATTAGTTTGTTGTTTCCCCGAAAAAGTGTCTATGATTGGAATTGTGCCTTACAGCACACTTAGTATTAAAAAACTTGTCATCCTCAGTTTTTTACCTAAAAAAACTTGGAGATTTATGTCTTCTTTTTTAAGTTTGTTCCCCTTAATAGATACTTTGTCAGTAAAATTCAAAATAAGGGACTATGAAGAAAATTTTTCTATTCATTGCAGCAATTATTGCAGCTATTTCAGCCACTGCGTCGGATCAGTTTTATGTTATCCTGAAGGATGGCACGGTTGTGAGTTATCCAACAGATAAGGTTGATAGCATTTCGTTTGACGATTCCCAGATTGCCAAGATCATGGGATTCAATGATATGGCAGAGGAGATTGTTAAGTTGAAAAAGGAGGTAGAGGCGTTGAAGTCAAATGGTGGAGGATTGCCATCATCTGCAGATAGTAGTGTATTTTCAACGCTATGGTTTCAAACTATTCGAGCCAAGGATTTGCCTGCTATTGGAATCACTACTGATTCAGTTGTAGATTTAGGATTGAGTGTGAAGTGGGCAAATTTCAATGTAGGTGCTTCTGCTTGTTATGAGTACGGAGATCACTTTGCATGGGGTGAGGTAAAAACAAAAGATAGTTATGATAAGAATAATTCCAACACTTATGGGAAAAAATCATCAGAATTAGAGTCGGCTTCAATTATAGGCAAAGAAGGCAATTTAACTGCACAATATGATGCCGCTACACAGAATTTTGGAGGTAAGTGGAGAATGCCAACAGAAAATGAGTGTGAAGAGTTGGTGAAAAATTGTGTTTGGACTTGGATGAAGATAGTTGTTTCTCCTAAAGATATAGTTTCAGGATATTACATTAAAAGTTTTATAAATGGTAAGGCAATTTTCCTTCCTGCCACTGGCTACCGCATTGGTACTTCTAGCAGCGATGTGGGCTCTAGCGGCAGCTACTGGAGTTCTACTGTGAACGAGAGCGATAGTTACTACGCTTACTACCTTTGCTTCTATTCGAGCAGTAAGCGCACGAACTACTACTACCGCAACACCGGGCACGCTGTCCGTCCAGTCACAGAATAAGTGCCGGGCAAAGCCCGCGTTGGATTATTAGATTCATTTGATTATTAGACTCATTAAAATTTCGTCGATATAAACATTGAAAATTTTATTATTTTGAATCAAAATCAAAGGCGAGTAAAGAATGCGGGTGAAAGTCCCGCGGAGCGGGTCGATTATATTAGTTTTTGATGCTATATTTTGGTTTGTTATGGAGCCGGGGGCGACTCCATGATGGATCAAATAAGAACGAGATTTATATATTATCTTTATTTAAAAGCGGCAACAATGCCGCTTTTGTTGCTGATATAGATATATGGGTTGATTAGAGCGTAGCTAAAATCTACCGTGGGTTTTATTATAATAAATACAGGTTTATTCCTTTGCCTTGCCTTTAGTTTTGTATTTGATTCTTATCTCTGGAAGTATTCGTTTTATGCCATCTGGTCTAATCAATGCTACGATATTGTAAAAAAGGATTTCGTCACCAGCCTTCAAATTTTTGAACAATTTTCTTTCTTTTGGCCCGAACTCTGTACCATTTTGAAATAAAGTGTTTGTGTAACATTCGTTTACCATTAGTGCGGTTTGATAGGATAATATTCTGCCTGTAGGTTTTGGTGTAAATCCTTTTGCATTCACAAGCAGAGTCTTGTCATTTAACTCTCCTCCTCTAATTTCCAATGAGTCGTTGATTATTATACATGCATAAGGTTCTTCTCCTTGAGCGTAAGAACAAAGAGAAAGGAATAGAAGTATTATTGTTGTAAGTTTCTTGGCCATATTCGATTATAATGTTATAAAACTGAGCAAAGATAACTTTTTTTGATTTATTCTGCATAACTTTGCCTCAGATAAAACCATCGGCGATATAAACATTGCCTCGGTTAAAACCTCGGCGATATAAATATTGCATCATGATTCAGACAACACAAGCAATTATCCTTTCCTCATTGAAGACTAACGGAGAGAAGCTCGTAGTTAGAGCCTTGACCCGTGAGTTCGGAAAGGTGAACTTCCTTGTCTATGGAGCATGGAGCAAGAGAGGAGGACACAAAGCGTCTCTAGTTTTCCCGTTGTCACTGGTTTCTCTGTCTTTGGACTTCAAGCCCAACGCTGATTTGCAGGTGGCTAAAGATATTTCACTTGATGCGCCGATGATGGATCTCATGCGCAATCCGTATAAATCTACCATTGCTCTATTTGTAGGCGAGATGCTCGACAGCTGCATACATCAGGGTGAAGAGAGCGAGCATCTGTTCGAGTTCTGCTATAACTCAGCACTAGTGCTTGAGCATGCGGACAGAGGAGTCGAGAACTTTCATATTGCCATGCTGGTTGGGTTGTCCTCTCATCTGGGAATAGCCCCTAATGTAGATAGGAACGAGAAAGGTTTTTTCGATATGATGCAAAGTGCGTATGTCGGTGTGCGTCCTCCTCATCCGCATTATCTTGATATCAAGGCGACAGCATACCTGTATGTTCTTTCCCATATAACTTACCGCAACATGTCATACTATAAATACAACAGGGGTGACAAGCGAACTGTTCTGGAGAAGATAATAGAGTACTACAGACTGCACGTAGCGGGAGTCGGAGAAATACGTTCGCTGCAGACATTGGTCGAGTATTACGATTTTTGACTCATTTTGCGAGATAAAATAGTTATTTGTTAGCAAAAAGAAATCAATTTGGTTACTTTGCCTCGATTTTGTTACCGGTGGAACAAGTATTGCTTTCAAAATGATTATTTCGTATATGTAAGTGTGTGTTCAACTAGTTTTAATCTGTAAGCATAATCCGAGAATTTGCTTACAATTTGAAATTTTGGGTACCTTATTTGAGCGCACTTGAATTGAGAAATAAAAAATAGTGTAATAATGCATACAAAAAAGTTGTGTAGGTGGTGCGTTTGCTCTAACTTTGCATTGTCAAACGAAGATGATGACATTTTAATATCGAAAGAAAAGAAAAAATAACTATAAATCGAATCGAACATGGCAAATTTAAGATTCAAAGTTGTAGGCGAGGCTTTTAGAAAGAAAGCGTTGGCTGTACAGGCTCCAGAGGGAATGACTTCGGAGTATTACGGAAAGTATGTCTTCAATAGAGAGACAATGGTTAAGTACCTATCTAAGGAGACTTACAAGATTTTAACAAAGGCAATTGACAATGGCGAGACTCTTGACCGTACAGTAGCAAACGGTGTAGCAGCAGGAATGAAATCTTGGGCTATGGAGATGGGAGCTACTCACTATACTCACTGGTTCCAGCCTCTAACAGAGGGAACTGCAGAGAAGCATGACTCTTTCATCGAGTATGCAGGTGCTCCTGGTGGTTCAGTCCTAGAGGAGTTCTCTGGTAAGCTACTTGCTCAGGCAGAGCCAGATGCTTCTTCTTTCCCTTCAGGTGGTATCCGCTCAACTTTCGAGGCACGTGGTTATACAGCTTGGGATCCATCTTCTCCAGCATTCATCGTTGATGATACTCTATGTATTCCAACAGTGTTCATCTCTTACACAGGAGAGGCACTTGACTATAAGACTCCACTTCTAAAGGCTGTTAATGCTGTAACAAAGGCAGCTACAGAGGTATGTCACTATTTCGACTCTTCAGTAAAGAAGACTTACTCTTACCTAGGTTGGGAGCAGGAGTACTTCTTGGTAGATGAGGGTCTTTACTCAGCTCGTCCAGACCTACTTCTTACAGGTCGTACATTGATCGGCCACGAGTCGGCAAAGAACCAGCAGCTTGACGACCACTACTTCGGTGCAATTCCTGAGAGAGTTCAGGCATTCATGAAGGATCTTGAGTTCGAGGGCTACAAGTACAACATTCCTTTGAAGACTCGCCACAACGAGGTAGCTCCAAACCAGTTCGAGCTTGCTCCAATCTTTAACGAGGTTAACTTCGCAATCGACCAGAACCTTTTGATCATGAACTTGATGGACAAGGTTGCTCGTAAGCACGGATTCCGTGTTCTACTTCACGAGAAGCCATTCGCAGGTATAAACGGTTCAGGTAAGCACTGTAACTGGTCAATCGGTACTGATACAGGTGTTGGTTTGTTCACTCCTGGAAAGACTCCAGAGGAGAACCTACAGTTCATCACATTCGTTGTAAATGCTTTGATGGCTGTTTACAAGAACAACGCATTGCTAAAGGCTTCTGTAATGACAGCTCAGAACGCTCACCGTCTTGGAGCTAACGAGGCACCTCCTGCAATCATCTCTGCATTCCTTGGTACTCAGATTTCTGCAGTTCTTGATCAGCTTGAGAACGCAAAGGCAGAAGAGGCTATCGTAATGGCAGGCAAGAACAAGTTGAAGCTTGGTGTTTCTACAATTCCTGAGGTTCTAGTAGATAATACAGATAGAAACCGTACTTCTCCATTCGCATTCACAGGTAACCGTTTCGAGTTCCGTGCTGTTGGTTCTTCTGCAAACTGTGCTTGTGCAATGATCGCCCTAAACTCTGCTATGGCTGCACAGCTTAAGGAGTTCAAGGCTGAGGTAGATGCTAAGATTGCTGCTGGCGATAGCAAGAGCAAGGCTCTATTCGAGGTTATCAAGAAGTACATCAAGGAGAGCAAGTCTATCCGCTTCGACGGTAACGGTTACTCAGACGAGTGGAAGGCAGAGGCTGCTAAGCGTGGTTTGAACTGCGAGACTTCAGTTCCAGTAATCTATGACGCTTACACAACTCCTGAGTCTGTAAAGATGTTCCAGAGTGTGAACGTATTTACAGAGCGCGAGCTTGAGGCAAGAAACGAGATTAAGTGGGAGATCTACACTAAGAAGATCCAGATCGAGGCTCGTGTACTTGGTGACCTTGCAATCAACAATGTCATTCCAATGGCTACTCACTACCAGTCGCTTCTTCTTGACAACCTATACAAGATGTCTCAGATCTATGGTAAGGACGAGGCTTTGAAGCTTTCTAAGACTAACTCTGACCTAGTTAAGGAGATTTCTGAGAGAGTTGCTAAGATTAAGTCTTACACAGAGGAGATGATCGAGGCTCGTAAGGTTGCTAACAAGATTGACTCAGAGAGATCTAAGGCAGTTGCTTATCACGATACAGTTATCCCATTCTTTGACAAGATCCGTTACGAGATTGACAAGCTTGAGATGATCGTTGACGATGAGTTGTGGACACTTCCTAAGTACCGCGAGATGTTGTTCATCGGATAATTCGGGGAATAACCCAACAATAATAAAGAGAGCTGACCGTAAGGTTGGCTCTCTTTTTGCTTCTGGAATAAAAATTTTGATTATTTCTGTGGATTATGAAAGTTTGGCACGCTTTTTGCATAATATAAAGGTGAAAGATATTTCGTTGAGAAACGAGGTCTTTCTTGTAGTTTAGTCCTAATATTAAATCCTTTTGTACTGCAATGAAAGTTGCAGTAAAAATAGGGTAAAGCAAAAAGCTTTATCCTGTTTTTATTTTTAATGGATTCCTTGTTCTTTATTATATTAGTTTCCCCTTTGTGAACTAATCTCTAATAGTCTTTGCCCAAAAACAATAATCGCCCAAAATCAATGTATTTTTGATTTTTTAGTAGAATTCCCATGAATACAGAACAAATTTTTAAAATTATCCCCCTTTTGTAAAAGTTTGGCACGCTTTTTGCATAATATAAAAGTGAAAGATATTTCGTTGAGAAACGAGGTCTTTTCTTGTAGTTTAGTCCTAATATTAAATCCTTTTGTACTGCAATGAAAGTTGTAGTTAAAAATGAGGTAGGGAAGTTCGACTTCTTTATCTCATTTTTATTTTTACTCTATGCTAATCCTGTGTCAAGTGCATTATGACTGACTTATTATCTTATTTTTCTCCCTATATAAAATATCTGTTCTTGTCTTAATTCCTATTTTTTACTAATTTTGCAAGCAAATTGAGACAAGAGCAATGACAGAGAATTATGACGTTATAGTTATCGGAGCTGGACATGCGGGCTGTGAGGCCGCCGCCGCTTCGGCACATTTGGGCAGCAAGACACTGCTCATAACAATCGATATGCATACAATAGCTCAGATGAGCTGTAATCCCGCTGTGGGAGGTATCGCCAAAGGTCAGATCGTTAGAGAGATAGACGCACTTGGTGGCATGATGGGTATCGTTACAGACTTGACGGCTATTCAATATCGTATGCTCAACCGTTCAAAGGGGCCTGCGATGTGGTCGCCAAGAAGTCAGGCTGACCGTCAGAGATTCAGCGAGAAATGGAGAGAAATCCTTGAAAATACAGAGAATCTGAACATCTGGCAGGATATGGCAAACGACATAATCCTAGAGAATGGCGTTGCTGTAGGTGTCAAGACGCAGATGGGTGCCGAGTTCCGTGCCAAATCCATTGTCATTACTGCAGGTACATTCCTTTCCGGTCTTATGCATTGCGGAGAGAAACAGATCAAGGGAGGTAGAATCAGCGAACCTGCTGCCTACGGACTTACAGAAAGACTCAAGGAGGCAGGAATCAATGTCGGAAGAATGAAAACCGGAACGCCATGCCGTATTGACGGACGTTCCATAGATTTTGACAGACTCTCTATTCAGGATGGAGAGGATGATTTCCATAAGTTCTCTTTCTTGGACTTCAAACCCCGTCCTTTAAGACAGCGCCCTTGTTTCATTACATACACAAACGAGCGTACTCACGAGATTTTGCGTGAGGGATTGCCTTTTTCTCCATTATATAATGGCCAGATCAAGAGCATCGGCCCTCGTTATTGTCCTTCTATAGAGACCAAGATTGTAACTTTCGCAGATAAAACTCAGCACCAGCTGTTTATCGAGCCGGAGGGCGAGACAACACAGGAGTATTATTTGAACGGCTTCTCATCTTCGCTTCCTCTTGATATTCAGGTCAATGCTATTCATACTATTGCAGGACTCGAGAATGCAAAGCTTTATCGTGCAGGCTATGCCATAGAGTATGACTACTTTGATCCTACTCAGCTAAGACATACGCTTGAAAGCAAAGTTGTACCAGGCCTGTTCCTTGCAGGTCAGGTGAACGGAACTACAGGTTACGAGGAGGCTGCCGGTCAGGGACTTATGGCAGGTATAAACGCTCACCTTCGTGCCCATGATGCAGGTGAATTTACCCTTGCACGTGACGAGGCTTACATCGGCGTGTTGATTGACGACCTTGTCTGCAAGGGAGTTGACGAGCCTTACCGTATGTTCACTTCCCGAGCCGAGTACCGTATTCTTCTTAGACAGGATGATGCAGACATGCGTCTTACAAAGAGAAGCTATGAGCTAGGTCTTGCAACGCGCGAAAGAATGGATTTGCTAAATCAAAAAATCGAGCAGATGGAGAAGCTTGGCGAGTTCTGCCGCAACTTCTCTATTAAGCCGGCATTGATTAACTCTTTCCTTGAAAGTCAGGGTACGACACCGCTCCGTGAGGGTTGTAAATTGGTTGATTTGGTTAATCGTCCTCAGCTTACTATAAACCAGTTGAGTGAGGCTATAGCTCCGTTAAAAGAGATGGTGGATTCCATGCCAAACAGAAACGAGGAGATTGTTGAGGCTGCAGAGATTCAAATCAAATATGACGGTTACATCAAGCGAGAGACTCAGATTGCCGAGAAGCTTCGCAGACTTGAAAACATTAAGATAAAGGGCAAGTTCGACTATATGTCAATTCATCAAATAAGTACTGAGGGAAGGCAAAAGCTGACACGCATTGACCCAGAAACTATTGGTGAAGCGAGCAGAATTTCGGGTATCAGCCCTAGCGATGTGAATATACTTCTTGTTCTACTTGGAAGATGAAAAACAATAACAAAAGGTCGTTAAAACTCGCCTTTAATCATATTGTTTTTTTGTCGTAAATTATATGTCGGTTAAATTTATAGTTGTATCGGAGTTCTTAAATAATAAAAGTTTAGTGGAAATGAAATCTTTTACATTGATTAAAATTAAAAACGGTTTGTTGGTTTTGCTTTTTGGAGTGTTTGCGTTTATTGGTTTGTGTGGATGCCCAGAATCAATACAAGGTGACCAAGGTCCTGTTACCATTGTAAAAATGTATCGCGATTATTCGGAGTATGCTTATTATTATAGTTCAGATTCTAAAGGAACTTTATATCGTATTCATGAAGGTACTATTAAGCATATTGAAGATTTTTATTATATTATAGAATTGTCACCGATAGATTGTGAAAAAATAGTATTTATATCAAGATTGGGGAAAGATATAGAATCAGGGAAAACTTATATGCAATCCACAGATTCAGTTATAGATAGCAATCCTTTTATAGAAATATATGAATATGATGAAGGAAATCATGACATAAAAAAAATAAGAAATATTATTAAAAGTAGTGATTTGGGTAAATTTAAGCGAATCAAATAATTCAAGGTTAAAATCATGAAATATATTTTGTTATTATTGTTTGGGGGAATGTCAACGAATGTTATGTCATATTCACCTGGTGATATTCTTCTTAAGAAAAGTGACAAAGATGGTGTTTTGAATGAAATTCGATGGGGACAAAGTAAAAATAATACTAATGGTTGTTCTCCATCGTATAATGCTCAATGTCCCTCAAATATTGGAGAAATAGAACAATGTCAAAATAAATTGGCTGGTTGTGGCGCTATCGCTATAGGGCAAATTATGGCAATGTGGCAATATCCTGCAAAATCAAAGTATCGTACTTATAATTGGAATAATATTCCTCCTGTATTAAGGGATGGGGATCCAGAAGATTGTCCTTTGTTGATAAAGGATATTGGAAATGCTTGTAATATGCATTATGAAGTTTTTGGTATTGTAGAAATAACAGGTTCATGGTGTACTTCTAATAATATTGAAGATGCACTTGAAACTTTTTCATACAATGTGAAGTCGTGTTCTCAAAAAGATTGGCTAAGATATAATACGCTTGAAAATTGGTATTCTTTTATTCGAAATGAAATCGATTGTGGCCGTCCAGTTATAATGTTCGGTGAAAATGGTTCAATTTTTAAATCTCATTATTTTGTGATAGATGGTTATTCTGAATCAGATTCTAATAAGTTTCATTTAAATTTTGGCTGGAGAGGAAATAAAAATAAATTTTGTTATTTGAATGATTGTGGATATAAGGAAAATCAAAAAATTTTCTTTGGTATTTATCCCAAGCAAAGTGATGCACCTAAGATAACATATCAGAAAGTGCATAATTATATAATCCCTAATTGTTCAGCTGATTTTAACGGGTATGTGCAGTATAAGGTAGAGAATGCGGATACATGGATATGTAATGTTTATGATCGCAATGGTAAAAAGTTAAATATGTCTGGCGGTGCTGTCAAAGATGGAATAGCAAAGGTCTGGGATGGGTCTTCCGTTTCAAAGTTAGAACAAACAGATTATTGGTATGATGTGATATTTATGAATAGCAAAGGTTCTCAAGTTTCATTGAGTAGTCATGTTACGTACATGCCTTCATGGTATAAAAAAGAGATAAAATGTTCATTGAACAATGATATTTATACTCCAAATTGTGAAGTTGATGGGAACAATTTTATTGAAATAATTACTAATAATGTGCTAGATTATACGGCTTCTATTTATGATTCTTATAAATCATTGTTGTGGTCAGGTCAAGGTAAAGTGGTAAATGGAGTTATTAGAATAAATCCTCAATTAGAAAATTTTTCAAATGGTAGCATTACATTAAAGTTGAATCTGAATGGAGGTTGTAATTGCAAAGCTTCTGAAGAATTTTCTTATGATATTTATTACGATGATTTTTCGTGCAGAGAGTTTACTAATGAATATAAAGTTTTTTCTGACAAAGTATCTCCGATAAGAGTTGTTTGTCGAAATAGTCAATTGGAAATTAAAAGTGAAGAAGAAATAGACGTATTGTCTATATACTCTATTTCTGGAATACTTTTGAAGCAAGAGAATAGTGTAGGTAGGTTTCAAACTTTAGAGTTAGATGATTTTCAAAATGGGTTGCTAGTTGTTGTAATAAAGACTGAAAGTGGTATATATTCTGAAAGAATCTCTGTTAATAAAGATTAAGGTTGACTTTAAATTTTAATTAATCACCATTATTCTGCAATTTGAATAATGGTGATTCCCACTTTTACTCGTCAAAATATTGTTTCTTGCCCACCAAAGTGAACTCAAAGCCTGTTTTGCTTGGCATTCCAACCGGCAAGATGTTGAACTTGAATGTTCCGTCAGTCTTGACGACGTAACCGTTACCCTCAAGAATCACGAACTTTATGCCATCTTTTTCAATGGTGTCATTCTTGCTTGTAAGTTCAATGTTCCAACCGTTTTTTGTCTTGGAAGACTTTAAGTTCTTGATTTCAAAATCCTTGACACAGAATCTGCCGTACTTGATAGAATCTATAACTGCAACTGTTCCCTCCTTTACTATGTTTACAGAGTTTTCGTAATTTACAGTATCACCCATAGCTATAAGGGTGCTTTTACCAAGATATTTGTTGTCTGGTACTTTTGAATAGTAACCTTCCTCCTCATCGTCGCAAGAAGTTGCGAAGATGCTGGCCAAAGCCATGAATCCCAATGCTGTTAATCTAAAAAACTTGTTCATATTTCGCAATAATTTTTATTTTCGTTGCAAAATTAGAAAATTGAACCGAAACCGAAAAGTAAATAAAAATAAAACTTTCGCAAAGTTTTAGGTGTGTTTTGGTGCTTCCAAAAAATCCTTACAAAGCTGCATGTTTTTATAGAAAAACAAACTCCACCATAAAAAAAATGTAAAATGTGTTTGCTAACTTGAATATATTATATATTTTTGCATCATAATTCATAAACAAATAGTTCGTGGAGCACATTTTTTATGCATATTACTTTTTCTTTTACTTTTACTATCGACAGTAAAGGCGGGGTTTTGTATGTGTTCTATTAGAATGAAGCAAGAAATTAAAACAATATAAAGTCCCGCACTTAATAAAGTGTGGGACTTGTTTATTTAGTTTAAAGATGAGAAGAGTAGCTATACAAGGAGTCGCAGGAGCATTTCACGACATCGCTGCAAGAGAATTCTTCAAGGGTGAAGAAGTCGAGGTGGTAGAGTGTGAGACTTTCCCTGATTTGTTCGAGACAGTGAAGCGTGATGGCATCATTGCTACTTTGGCTATTGAGAACACCATCGCAGGAAGCCTTCTTCAAAACCATATCATGTTGAAGGAAAGCTGTTTGAAGATTGCAGGCGAGCATAAGGTTCGTATTCGACAGAACCTTGTTGCAATGCCTGGACAGGAAATTGACCAGATCAACGAGGTGTATTCTCATCCTATTGCCCTTGCCCAGTGTTCGGCTTTCTTTAGCGAGAACAAGCACTTGAAGGCTGTCGAGTGGGACGATACAGCTTCGGCAGCAAAGATGATTGCCCGTGAAAAGTGCATGGGAAAAGCCGGAATCTGTAGCGAGAGAGCCGCTGAAATTTACGGACTTGATATCATTGCAAAGGGTATCGAGACTAACAAGAAGAATTTTACTCGTTTCCTTGTGATTTCAGATCCTTGGACAGTAGAAGAGATAAAGGGTGCGAATGCTGTAGTGAACAAGTCATCTATAGTGTTCAGACTTCCTCACGAGGAGGGTAGCCTTGCAAAAGTATTGTCAATAATGTCGTACTATGGCATGAACCTTACTAAAATCCAGTCGTTGCCTATTATCGGTAGGGAGTGGGAGTATGAATTCTATGTTGACTTGAAGTTCGACAACTTCTTGAGGTACAAGCAGAGCCTTGACGCAATGGAGCCATTGACTCGAGATCTTATGATTCTTGGCGAATATCAGGAGGGAAGACAGACAATCTAATCATTTTAGAGAAAGTAAATCACATCATAAAAAGAAACAACAATGAACGTAAGTCCAGCAGATAGGATACTCAACATTCAGGAGTACTACTTTTCTAAGAAGCTTAGAGAGGTGGCACAGCTAAATGCTGAAGGAAGGGACATCATCAGCCTTGGTATAGGTAGTCCAGACAGAATGCCATCAAATACAGCAATCGAGGCGCTATGCAACACAGCTAAGGAGCCGAACGCTCACGGTTATCAGTCTTATCAGGGTATTCCCGAACTTCGCAAGGGTTTTGCTGACTTCTATTCTCGCTGGTATGGAGTGGAGTTGAATCCAAACAAGGAGATTCTTCCTTTGATTGGTTCCAAGGAGGGTGTATTCTTCCTTACATTGACTTTCATTAACCCAGATGATGGTGTTCTGGTACCAAATCCAGGTTACCCTACATACACTTCCGCCTCAAAGATTTTGGGTGCAAGAATCGTCAACTATGACCTTCTTGAGGAGAACGGCTGGCAGCCTGACTTCGACAAGTTGGAGAAGATGGACTTGTCCGGTGTCAAATTGATGTGGACAAACTATCCTAACATGCCTACCGGAGGTAATGCTCGCAGAGAGACATACGAGAGACTGGTAGAGTTCGGAAAGAAGCACAATATCATCATCTGCAACGATAACCCATACTCGTTCATCCTTAACGACAATCCTATGAGCATCCTTTCTGTCCCAGGTGCGAAGGACTGCTGCATAGAGCTTAACTCCATGAGTAAGGCTCACAATATGCCGGGCTGGCGTCTTGGTATGCTTGCAGGAAACGAGACTTTCGTGGGTTGGATTCTAAAGGCAAAGAGCAATGTCGATTCGGGAATGTTCAAGCCTATGCAGGTTGCTGCAGCTAAGGCTCTATACGCAGACAAGGACTGGTACGAGTCAAACAACAAGGTATATCGTGCAAGAAGAAAGTATGCAGAGGAGATTATGCAGTACCTTGGCTGTACTTTCGATCCTACACAGGTCGGTATGTTCCTATGGGGCAAAATTTCTGCCCAATACAAGAGCAGCGAGGAGCTTGCAGACAAGATACTTTATGATTGCAGAGTGTTCTTGACTCCAGGATTTATCTTTGGAAGCAACGGTGAGCGCTACATCCGTATCTCGCTTTGTGCTACAGAAGAGAAACTAAAGGAAGCTTTGGAGAGAATCAAGGCAGGTTTGAAGAAATAATCAGTAAATAAGAAAAGAATTAATATATGGAAATTAAGAAGATTAGTCTTGCAGGAGCTTGTGATAGCAGACCGATGGTCATCGCAGGTCCTTGTAGTGCAGAGACACAGGAGCAGACATTGAATACAGCGCGCCAGCTACACGCTCAGGGTATAAAGATATTCCGTGCAGGAGTTTGGAAACCACGTACTAAGCCAGGTGGTTTCGAGGGCGTTGGAGAAGAGGCTCTAGGATGGTTGAAGGAAGTTAAGAAGGAGACAGGTATGTACGTCTCTACAGAGGTAGCAACTGCAAAGCACGTAGAGTTGGCTTTGAAGTATGGTATCGATATGCTTTGGATTGGTGCTCGTACAACTGCAGACCCATTTGCAGTTCAGGAGATTGCTGACACTCTAAAGGGTGTAGATATTCCAGTCCTAGTCAAGAACCCCGTTAACCCTGATCTTGAGTTGTGGATCGGAGCGCTTCAGCGTATCAACAATGCCGGTATTACTCAGATCGGAGCTATCCACCGTGGATTCAGTTCATACGACAAGAAGCTTTACCGTAACCTTCCACAGTGGCATATTCCTATCGAGCTTCACCGCCGTTTGCCAGAGTTGCCTATAGTTTGCGACCCTAGCCACATCAGTGGTCGTCGTGACCTTATTGCTCCTCTTTGCCAGCAGGCTATGGACCTTCAGTTCGATGGCCTTATCGTAGAGAGCCACTGCGATCCAGATAACGCTTGGAGTGATGCTTCACAGCAGATTACTCCAGATGTTCTTTCTTTGGTATTGAACAGCCTTGTTGTTCGTAACACTAACGAGACAACAGAGAACATCACTCTTCTTCGTAAGCAGATTGACGAGATAGACATGAACCTACTTGAGACTCTTGCAAAGAGAATGCGTATCTCTCGCGAGATCGGTCAGTACAAGAAGGAGCATGACATGCCAATTCTTCAGAGTCAGCGTTACGACGAGATCATCTCTAAGCGTGTGTCAGACGGTAAGTCTATGGCAATGGGCGAGGATTTCTTGAACACTATCTTCGAGGCAATTCACTCAGAGAGTGTACGCCAGCAGATGGAAGTGATGAACAAGGAGTAAGAAATATATTTTGAAAAATTAAGAGTTAGGAAATCCTTAACTCTTAATTTTTTATCTTTTAATGCCTAATTAAAAAGAAATGCGTATTTTGATTCTTGGTGCTGGCAAGATGGGTACATTCCTTACAGATGTACTATGTATGAAGCACGAGGTTGCTCTTTACGATAAAGACCAGCAGCGTCTTCGCTTTGTGTTCAATACACAGCGCCTAACAACTTTGGAGGAGATTAGCGAGTTCAAACCTGAGTTATTGATCAATGCGGTTACTGTAAAATATACCATTCCGGCTTTCGAGATGGTGTTGCCTTACCTTCCTAAGGATTGTATTATCTCTGATATATCTTCTGTAAAGACAGCACTGCCAAAGTTCTACGCTAATTGTGGATTCAGATATGTCTCTACTCACCCTATGTTCGGACCTACTTTCGCAAGTTTGTCCGATTTGCGCACTCAAAATGCAATCATCATTGCAGAGAGTGACTGTTTGGGCAAGGCGTTCTTCAAGGACTTGTATAGTTCGCTTCACTTGAATTTGTTTGAATATACATTCAAGGAGCATGATGAGACTATGGCATATTGCCTTTCCATTCCTTTCGCTTCTACTCTTGCCTTTGCATCAGTTATGAAGCACCAGGATGCTCCGGGTACTACTTTCAAGCGCCACATGGCAATCGCAGAGGGTGTTCTTTCCGAGGATGATTTCTTGATTTCAGAGATTCTGTTCAATCCGAACACTACAAAGCAGTTGGCATTGATACAGGAACAGCTTGCAGATCTTCAGGAGATTGTAAAGAGTAAGGACTATGAGCGCATGCTTACATATCTTACTCAGGCAAGACAGAATATAAAGTAGCAATAGACCAGATTCCTTTAAGGCGGGGTGTTTATCCCCGCTTTTTTTGTCTATATTGACGTATTCCGTATTTTTTCTTTGCAGTTTTGAAATAAACATTTATCTTTGCCTCTATAAAATACCCTTATTTATGAACGTTAATCTACATAAGATTTCACGATGAAGGATTCATTTATCAATTTGGTTTGCTCGGAGTTGGACAAACTTACTGAAAGCTGCGGGGAAGAGCTTCGTGGTCATACTCTTGTTTTCCCTGGACGCAGAGCAATTCTGTTCTTCCAGAAGGCGTGGCTTGAGCGCAAAGGCAAGGCGACGTGGGTTCCAGAGTGCATCACTATTCAGGAACTGTTCACTTCCCTTGACAGGAACAAGTATGTTCTGGCGGACGACTTGGCTTTGTGCGTAGAGCTGTTCAACCTAATCAGTAAAGAGTATTCAGGCCTTATGGGTACTGCGTTAAAGTCGGAATTCGATTTGTTTTATCCCTGGGGAAATACGATAATTTCGGACTTCGATGACCTTGACAAGAACTGCGTCGATGCCAAGGTTGTATTCGGAAACATGCAGAACCTGGCAGAGATAGAAATCGACTACCTTGAGGAGGAGCAGAAGAAAATGCTCGAAGAGTACTTCAATTTCTCGTTCGAGAGCAAACAGGATATGCTTGAGCATTTCGTTATGCTTTGCAGTCAGCTCTATAACATATACCTTGACTTCAAGGCTTCCTTAAAGAAGAAAGGCTGGGCATACGAGGGAATGAGAAGCCGTGAAATCGTTGAGGCTGGCGAGTTGAACCTTGACCCAGAGATGCATTATTCCTTTATCGGATTCAATGTATTGAACGAAGTTGACCGCATACTGTTCAAGAAAATAGGTAAGCAAAGAACACATTTCTATTGGGACTATGACTACCTCTATTCAATGTCGGACGAAGAGAGGGAAAGGTTGATGAAGAAGACAGGAAACCTGCTTGTCGCTTTCGAGGCAGGCAAGCATATTCGCCAGAATATGTTTGTCTATGAGTATGAAAGTGCAATCGAAGACAAGGACAAGACTCTTTTCAATAATTTCAAGAACATAAAGAAGAAGGTCAAGTTTATCTCGACTTCGACCAATACAGCTCAGGCAAAATACCTTACCCAATACATCAAGGATTTGTACAGCAGTGATTTGAGTGACGAGGAAAAGCATGATACTGCTGTTGTGCTTTGTGACGAGAATCTGCTTCTCCCTGTGCTTCATTCACTGCCACTGAAAGTTGGTGAGGACGATTTTGCGGTGAATGTGACTATGGGCTATCCCTTGTCAATCACTCCGGCAGGCTCACTGCTCAAGGCTATGGTGCAGTACCAGAACTATCTGACAACCTACGGCAGTGATACTGTGCCGCTAAAGATGATTCTTCCCTTGCTTCGCCATCCCTACATTTCGGCAGGGCACAAGGAGGCTTTGAATCAGGCTCTGGTATGGCAGAGGGAGAAGAAGTTTTATTTGAGGATGTCTGAAATCATGGCGTTCAAGCACGAGGACAAGGCGCTGTTTAATCCTTTGCTGTCACCTGTTGGAAAAGACTTTTCAGCTTACCTTGACTGGATTGTTTCGGAGCTGAAGTACCTTTCTTCGGTAAAGTCATTGACATACGGCGCTTTGTTGAAAGAGTCTCTGTACAGGGCATATACTTTGGTCGTAAGGTTGAGGACGACGCTGTCCTCTCTGAAGGGTGTCAGCATCTCTGCCGAGATGATTGGCAGGCTTTTGACACAGCTGGTTTCCTCTACGACAATACCTTTCCACGGCGAGGTTGACAAGGGCTTGCAGGTTATGGGCTTCCTCGAGACTCGTGGGCTTGACTTCACCAACGTAGTGCTTATGTCGGCTGGCGAAGGTGTGCTTCCTCCCAAGGCAAACATCACTTCCTTCATTCCGCAAAGCATCAGAGAGGCTAACGAACTTACAACTCTAGAGAATCAGTCATCAATCTATGCCTATTATTTCTACAGGCTTATACAAAGGGCGAAGAATGTTACTATTCTTTATAACGGTACCCCTTCTTTATCCTCGACAGGTCAGATGAGCCGTTTCATGATGCAGCTGATGATAGACACCGACCTTGAGATAGAGGAGCAGAACGTAGAGACTTCAATTCCGTCCATAGAGTCATCTCTGATTGAGGTTGAGAAGGACGAGATGGTTATGAAGGAGCTTGCCAGATACAGTGACACAAGCGAGGAGAAGTTCCTTTCGCCTTCCGCCCTCAACTCTTACCTTGACTGCCAGCTGAAGTTCTATTTCCAGCAGATTATGAAGATAAGGCCGAAGCAGGAACAGGAGGATTTCCAGAACACGGACATCGGCACGATTTTCCACGGAAGCATGGAGGACATATACAGCGGACAGAAGAACTGCGAGATTACCGAGGATTTTATCAAGAGTCTGATAAGGGACGACGGGAAGCTCTCCGAAATCGTGAACAACAGAATCAACGAGGAGTTTTTCAAGAACAAGCACGTCCCCGAGAGCGACTATTCCGGAAGGATGCAGATTCACAAGGAAATGATTGTCATCTATGTCAAGAAGCAGTTGGCAAGAGACCTCCGCCACTGCCCCTTCCACTACATCGAGTCCGAGGGCAGACACATAATGCAGCTTGAACTGTCAGACGGAACAAGGATTCGCTTGGGCGGACTTATCGACCGTGTCGATACAAAGGACGGCTGTCTGAGGGTTGTTGACTACAAGACCGGAGGCTCGCCAGAGAAAGTCAGCGATTTCAGTAGTATGCTGGATTCATCTTTGCCTCACGAAAAACGCGCACACTATGCACTGCAGACTGCGATTTATTCGTTGATTCTGCACAAGGAGAAGGCTTGCGCCGTAATCCCGTCGCTGAGTTATGTGGCGAAGCTAAAGATGAACATGGACGACGACGATCAGGGCACCATCCCGTTCGGAAATGATAAGAGACAGCTTGAAATCAGTTCGCTGAATGCAAATGAGTTTCAGGACGAGTTGGCGTCGGCTATAGATTCCATCTTTGACACCTCCATCCCCTTCCGCCAGACTCCGTGCGTTGAAAATTGCAGTTTCTGTGACTTCAAGAACATTTGCCGAAGAGCTTAATCTGTTCCGAGTATTATGGCATCGCTTTTGCAAGGTTGTTTTTGTGGCAAGAAGATAATGTGAGGGGAAAATACATATTTTTTATGGCTGTCCTTTGTGATTTTGAAGGAATCTTCATAAATTGCGGTCAAATAATAATGGAATAGGCTAATTTCCTTATATATTTTGTTGATATAAAACGATTTAGCTTATATTTAAAAATAAAAAGCGTAGAAACTAAGTAAACTAAAAATATTAACATATTCGCATTGACTATTATTTGATTAGTTCGAATAGCAAAAAATAATGTGTATGTCAAGCAAAGATAAAAATATATTAGAATTTTTGGTGGCTCTAGTAGCGGAATTAGCTGCCCGTCTTGACATCTCTCAAGATGTGGCTTACAATTATATTCGTAAGTATTATGGCTTAGAATATTATTTAAAGCACTATAACATCTTGCATACGCTATCTTTTGAAGAGAATGTAGAAGACTTAATACAAGTTTGTGCTAATAATGGAGGACAGTTACGATGAAACTTTATCATGGGTCTAATGTGGTTGTTTCTTGTCCCGATTTATCCCGAGGAAAGCCCTTCAAGGATTTCGGACAGGGTTTTTATTTGTCCGATACATTTGAGCAAGCTATGGAAATGGCTAAGCGAGTCGTTGAACGTGGCGGAGCAAATCAGACACCTATAGTCAGTACATTTGAATTTGATGATTCGGTAATGATAGACAATTCGTTCAATGTGAAATGTTTTAATACTTACACCGAAGAATGGGCAGAGTTTGTATTACGCAATCGAGATAGAAGGACTCCACAGCCTTATCACAATTATGATATTGTCTATGGTCCTATAGCTGACGATGGTGTCGTTCGTCAGATGCGTAGGTTTGAAATGGGTGCCATTTCTATGAAAGAGTTGATGCAAGAATTACAATATCCACCCAAGATTACCTTTCAATACTTTTTCGGAAGCGAGAGGGGGCTTGAAAAACTGAAATTTTTATGTTAACAGAAGGGCAGATACAATGTATGAAAGAGGATATGACTGTTGCTTTGGCACAGATTCTCATAGATGAGCAACATTATTCTATTGAGGATGCTTTGAGTGCAGTCTATAACTCTGTTACATTCCGTAACTTGCAAAATACTGCTACTGGTTACTACTATCAGAGTGTTGGTTATCTATACGATGACTTGCAAGCGGAGCTCTCGTTAGGTAACGATAAAAAGAACAAAGTAAAATAATAAATATAAATTAATTGCTCTTGCTTTGGTAGGGGCAACCCCATTAAAAAGCGTAGAAACTAAGTAAACTAAAAATATTAACATATTCGCATTGACTATTATTTGCGTTCGTCTGAATTCGTCTGGAAAACTATATTGAGATAAGAACACAAAGATAGTGGTTAGGCAACTTCTATGGAAGAGGTGTGCCTTATCGCCATTTGTAAGAAATCAATGTTCATGTTTAGGCATGGACATCTTATATGGCGATAAGGTCTCATTTTCCAGACGAAGCCTTGACGAACGCATAAGAAGGTTCATGCTTTTTTTATGCGTTATCGTGAGTGGTAGGTCGATGTGGTGATTCATTGATTTGCCATGGCTAAAAGTATTGAGGAAAGAATTGAGGATATTGCAAAAAAACAGCTCGACAATTTTGGTGTGAAGTACCACATTAAAACGGACAACATAAACAGCGAGATTGACAATGCTCTGCAAAGTGCAAAGTCAAAGTCGGGAAATGACGGAGGTAACTATCCCGACATCAAGTGTCTGATTCAGTTACCACAAAGTCAGAAGTTTGTTCCTGTAATGATAGAGGTTAAAGGAACAAAGGGAGATTTCGCAAAAATCGAAGATGGAGAGGTCGCCAATTATGACGATAACGGTAAGCCGCAGTACAATCATATCAAGAAGTATGCTGTAAATGGAGCTGTGCATTATTCCGAAGCTGTAGCAAAAATCACCAAGTCATATAGCGATGTTATAGCCATTGGATTCAACGGCTATGATGTATCTGGCAGTGATGAGCCTGTAACCGAAATGGGCGTGTATTATGTGAGTAAGACGAATATGTATTGTCCCAAAAAGGTTGGAGATTACAGTGATTTCTCTTTTTTGAAGGCAGAAAATGTTTCGATTTTAGAAGATAGACTTAACACAATACTACTTTCCGATGACGAGAAGGAACGCCAAACACGTGAGTTGGAGGACAGAATTGAAAATACACTTGTGGAACTAAACCAGGCTATGCGTGACCAAATGAGTGTGTCAGAACCAAAAGAACGCTTGAAACTTGTCTGTGCCCTGATTATGGCGGCTCTTGGTGTTGAGGGTAAAGTTCCACCTCTTGAAATTGCGGACTTGAAGGGTTTGCAGACAGAGTCAAGCCATGATGGTGCTATTATATTGGGAAGGATTAAGGACTTTTTAAATGAAAAACACATTCCACAGGAGAAACTCGCCAATATATACTCGCTTTATAAGATGATACTGAACAATTCGTTTTATTATAAAGTTAAAGACGGAGAAAGCACTATAAAGAAAGTATTTTTTTATGTAAAGGAGGAGATTATGCCTATCTTTACCATGGGAGAGGAGGTGCATATCGATTTTACAGGCAAGCTGCTTAATGTGTTGACAAGTTGGATTACGGAGCGTGCTAGCGATGATGAAAAGAACGATGTTGTGCTTACTCCACGTTATGTTACCGAACTTATGGCAAAGCTGTGCAAGGTGAACAAGGACAGTTATGTTTGGGATTGGGCGACAGGTAGTGCAGGTTTTCTTGTATCTTCCATGAAACTGATGATTGACGATGCCAATAAAACAATACAAAGCGAAGATGAGCGAAGGACGAAGATTGCAAGTATCAAGGTAAACCAGTTGCTTGGTATTGAGCTTAGACAAGATATATATGTTCTTGCTGTGCTTAACATGATTCTTATGAAAGACGGTTCAAGCCATATCCTTAACAAGGACTCTTTGAAGGAATATGATGGTAGATATGAACAGGGGGCAAATAAAGACGAAGAGTTTCCTGCTGATGTGTTCCTTCTAAACCCTCCATATTCGGCGGAAGGTAAAGGCTTTGTCTTTGTAGAAAAGGCTTTGAAAAGAATGAACAAAGGTCGTGCGGCTGTGATTATTCAGGAAAATGCAGGTGGTGGTAAAGGCGATGGCTTTACGAAAAAGATTCTGGAACACAGCACATTGTTGGCTTCCATCCGTATGCCAATAGACTTGTTCATAGGCAAATCGAGTGTACAGACTGCAATCTATTTGTTCGAGGTAGGAACTCCGCACGATGAGGAAAATCTTGTTACATTTGTTGATTTTAGTAACGATGGCTACGCCCGACAGAATCGCAAAAAGTCAAACTCAAAAGTGAATTTGAAAGATGTGGATCATGTGAAGGAACGCTATACTGAGTTGGTTGACATAGTGCTTAGTCGTAAAGCAAAGACAAGTTATTACACAGAAGCTAACGGACTTGTGGTGAAAGACTCAATTTCGCTCGAAGGCAACGATTGGACATTTAACCAGCATCGTAAGATTGACACTATGCCAACTGAGGCAGACTTCCGCAAGACTGTAGCTGACTATTTGAGTTGGAAACTTTCGACTATCATCAAGGAGGACTCTGAAAATTTTCAGTAAGCCCTCGTTTGTCAAAACTCAAAGAAGATTTTGAGGCAAGCGGGGGTGTTTGGAAAGAGTGGAAGATGGGTGATTTGTTTGTGTCTTCAAATGGGAATTTTGATATACAGCAAACACACATAAATGGTAAAGGCGATTATGTTGTTAGTTCTGGAGAACAGAATAATGGAATAATAGGGAAAACAGATGTCGTAGCGTCAGTTTTTGATAAAAATACCATTACTGTGGATATGTTTGGTAATGTATTCTTCCGTGATTTTAGGTACAAAATGGTGACGCATGCTCGTGTGTTTAGTTTGAAATTCATAAGCGAAAAGTTTACAGAAAAATCAGCCAAATATGTAACATCTAATTTGTACTTTCTAAAAGAGAGTTTCAGTTATTCTAATATGGCAAGTTGGAATAAGATTGCAGACAAGATGGTTAAACTTCCAACATTCAAAGGCGAGCCATCCTATTCCTTTATGGAACAATACATCTCCTTATTAGAAGAAGAAAAGATGCTTCAAGTAGATAAATTCCTTAAAGATTCAGGCTTGAATGATACCACACTTACCGCAGAAGAAACTGCAGCATTAGAAAAGTTTAGAAATGGAGAGGTGAAGTTTGAAGAGAGGAAGATTGGTGAGTTGTTTACATTAAAAGCAATCAAACAAGCAAAATCTCAATCTTTGATACCAGAAGATTCTAATGGCGTACCCTATATCGTTCAGTCAACAAAAAATAATATGTATAAAATGCATGTTAATGAAAAATGGTTGATTGATAACGATGAATCACCTGTTGAAGGAAATGCGATAGTCCTAGGTGTTACATTGCCTGCAGTTTCGTATCAGCCTTATAAATTCGGTGCTAGTCAAGTAATTGTAGCTAGGGCAGATTTCCTCCAAGAACAAATAGGATTGTTTATAGTACCAATGTTAGAGAAACTTATGATACAATTTTCTTACTCGAAGAAACCAGGTATGCAGATATATAAAAATATGTTTCTATCATTTCCCATAAATGCAT
The DNA here is from genome assembly GCA_024401535.1 of Paludibacteraceae bacterium. Classification (GTDB taxonomy): domain Bacteria; phylum Bacteroidota; class Bacteroidia; order Bacteroidales; family Paludibacteraceae; genus UBA1723. The sequence goes on from JAKSKX010000017.1 coordinate 26,026, forward strand.
CCAACGAAATCGACTACACCTTCATGCAACATTTTATATCAGCACAGGAGAAGCTAATAATAAAAGGTGTGGTTAAGTATAAGGATGAGGTACTGAATTCATAATTGTGTTTGTATTTCATTTTTAAGTACAAATTCAGTACATCTCTAAAAAAATCCCATAAAACTTTTGCAGGTTGTAAAAAAAGTATTACTTTTGCATCGATGGTGTTGAGGAGGGCGTTAAGTTCTCCTCTTACTTTTATAAAAAGTTTGCTGATGATAGACAAAATTGAACTTACAAAAGTAGTTGAGGAGTATATCTCTGACAAGGAAATGTTCCTGGTAGATATTACAGTCAGTCCGGATAATGAAATAGTTGTGTCAGTGGATAGCGACAATGCTATTGACATTGATTCATGCATCGCCTTGACACGACATATCGAGAGCATTTTCGACAGAGATGTTGAGGATTATGAACTTGAAGTAGGTTCTGCCGGATTAAGTTCTCCGTTCAAGGTTCTTCGCCAGTACAAGAAGTACGAAGGACAGGAGGTCGAGGTGCTTTCCAAGGCAGGCGAAAAGCTTACAGGAGTCTTGGCAGATGTGAACGATGCCAACTTTACTGTGGTTACAGTTCAGAAAATCAAGCCCGAGGGCAGCAAACGAAAGGTGGAAGTTGAGGTTAAGAAGACTTTTGCCTATGATGAAGTGAAATATACAAAGTACGCAATAAATTTTAAGTAATTATAGAGTTGCTATGGCAAAGAAAGAGGAGATAAGCTTGATAGATTCTTTTGCTGAGTTCAAGGAGTCAAAGAGCATTGACCGTGACACTATGGTAAGTGTGATCGAGGAGTCGCTAAGAAAGGCGATTGCAAGCACTTACGGTTCAGATGAGAACTACAATGTAACTATCAATCCAGAGAAGGGTGACTTCGAGATTACACACAAGCGTGTAATTGTTGACGACGGTATGGTTGACAACGAGGATTCACAGGTTTCTTTGGCTGACGCTCGCAAGATTGACCCTACTTATGTTGTAGGCGAAGAGCTGTACGAGAAGGTGGATTTCACTAAGTTCGGCCGCCGCGCTGTGTTGAACTTGCGCCAGACTCTAGCATCCAAGATTCTTGAGCTTCAGAAGGATGCACTTTATAACAAGTATAAGGATAAGATCGGTAAGATAGTTTCGGGTGAGGTCTATAAGAGCTGGAAGCGTGAGCTTATGCTAGCTGATGAGGAGGACAACGAAATGATTCTTCCAAAGAACGAGCAGATACCATCAGAGAACTTCCGCGAGGGTGACCATATTCGCGCTGTCGTTGCTAAGGTAGATAACGAGAACGGTAAGCCTAAGATTATTCTTTCACGTACAGCCGACTTGTTCCTTAAGAGATTGTTCGAGGAGGATATTCCGGAAATCGCTGACGGTCTAATCACTATCAAGGCAATCGCTCGTATCCCTGGCGAAAGAGCAAAGGTTGCAGTAGAGAGCTATGACGACAAGATTGACCCAGTAGGTGCTTGTGTAGGTATGGGCGGTTCTCGTATTCGTGGAATTGTCAAGGAGTTGAAGAACGAGAACATCGACGTAATCTCTTACACTCAGAACACAGCGTTGTTCATTCAGCGTGCTCTTGCCCCTGCTCGTATCAATTCCATCCAGCTATATGATGATGTAGATAGAGACGGAAACAAGAAGATCAAGGCTTCTGTTTACTTGAATCCTGAGGAGGTTTCTTTGGCTATCGGTAAGAATGGTATGAACATCAAGCTTGCAGGTATGATTACAGGCTGCGAAATCGAGGTTTACAGAGATGTCGATAACGGTGACGCAGACTACGCTGACGGAGACATCTACCTTGACGAGTTCAACGACGAAATCGACCAGTGGGTTATCGACGAGTTCAAGAAGGCAGGCTACGATACTGCGCTTAGCGTCTTGAACGACCCTCGCGAGCAGTTGATAGAGCGTACAGATCTTGAGGAAGAGACAATCGACCATGTCATCAGCGTATTGAAGACAGAGTTCGAGGACACTGAGGCATAATACCTATAGAGACGGTGTGCTTTGCACCGTCTTTATCTAGTTTTTTTGTCTTATGAAATCTTTTATAGTTTAGCTTAGTGCTGTTTCTACCTTTTTATACAGCATACGGCTAAGGTAAGTGTAGTGTGCTATTTATTTAAAGAGTAGAATTTTTTATATTATTATATGTCGAGATTAGGAAGTTTAAGTGAAGAATTAAATATTAGCGCCCAGACAGCAGCCGATTTCTTGAGAAAGAAAGGGTTTCAGGATGTCGCCGGCGATATGAATTTTAGAATTTCTGACGAGCAGGAGAAGCTTCTTCGCCAAGAGTTCGAGAAGGACAAGCAGAAGAAGGCCGGTGTCGAGGAAATGGCTAAAAACAACAAAAAAAAGGAGAAGAAGCCTACATTGGTAGCTGATGAGATCAAGACAACTGCACCTCAGTTGAATGGCCCTAAGATTGTCGGTAACATTAACGACACTAAGCCGTCTCAGTCCCAGCAGCCTGTGGCTACATCAGCAACTCAGCCAGTTGCCGATTCTACTGATGTGTTCCGTCTTGGCCAGACTCAGCAGGTGTCAGGCCCTAAGGTGGTTGGTACTATCGACCTTGCTTCTATTAACTCGCAGACTCGTCCTAAGAAGAAGAGTAAGGAGGAGATAAGAAAAGAGCAGCAGGCTAAGCGTAACAATAACAACAATCATTCTGGCAACGGTGGAAATCGTCAGGCCGGTGACAACCTTGAAGGTGGTCAGAAGAAGCAGCGTAACCGTATTCAGAATCGTGAGAGGGTTGATGTCGAGGACTTCAACAGAAAAAACAATGACGGCGGAAACGGAAAGAACAACCGCAACAACAATAACAACAGCGAAGGTGGTGGAAAGAAGAAGAACAAGGACTTCAAGAAATCACCAAAGCAGGAAATCTCTGACGAAGACGTACAGAAGCAGATCAAGGATACTCTTGCTCGCTTGACTTCGAACAAGAACCAGAACAAGAGCGGTGCCAAGCATCGTCATGACAAGCGTGAGGCTATTCGCCAGCGTAATGAGGAACAGGAGGCTCTTGAGGCACAGGACAAGAACAAGCTCAAGATTACAGAGTTTGTGACTGTCAGCGAGCTTGCCACAATGATGAACGTAAGCATTACTGAGGTCATCACTACTTGTATGAATTTCGGCCTTATGGTGTCTATCAACCAGAGACTTGATGCCGAGACTATCAATATCGTTGCCGAGGAGTTCGGTTTCGAGACAGAGTACGTGTCAGCTGAAGTTAGCGAAGCCATTCAGGAAGAGGTTGACAAAGAGGAGGATTTGGTTTCTCGTCCGCCTATCGTAACTGTGATGGGACACGTTGACCACGGTAAGACTTCATTGCTTGACTACATCCGCCAGACTAACGTAATCGCCGGTGAGGCAGGAGGTATCACTCAGCATATCGGTGCATACAACGTAACGCTAAAGAGCGGTCAGCAGATTACATTCCTTGATACTCCAGGTCACGAGGCATTTACTGCCATGCGTGCTCGTGGTGCCAAGGTTACAGATATCGCTATCATCATCGTAGCAGCCGATGATGACGTCATGCCACAGACAAAGGAGGCTATCAACCACGCAAGTATTGCCGGTGTGCCTATTGTCTTTGCAATTAACAAGATTGATAAGCCAACTGCAAATCCAGACAAGATTAAGGAGGCTCTTTCTAACATGAACTACTTGGTTGAGGAATGGGGCGGTAAGTACCAGTCACAGGACATCGCAGCCAAGAAGGGTATCGGTGTAGAGGAATTGATGGAGAAGGTGCTTCTTGAGGCCGAGATGCTTCAGTTGAAGGCAAATCCAAACCGTAAGGCTACAGGTTCAATCATCGAGAGCCAGTTGGACAAAGGTCGTGGTTATGTCGCAACAGTGTTGGTAAGCAACGGAACACTTCGTGTAGGTGATGTGGTTCTTGCTGGTACTCACTTTGGTAGAATCAAGGCTATGTTCAACGAGCGTAACCAGAGAATCAAGGAGGCTAAGCCTTCTGAACCAGCTCTAATTCTTGGTTTGGACGGAGCTCCTCAGGCTGGAGACAGCTTCAATGTAATGTCCTCTGAGCAGGAGGCTCGTGAGGTTGCCAACAAGCGTGAGCAGCTACAGCGTGAGCAGGGTCTTCGTACAGGTAACGGTATCATTACTCTTGACGAGATTGCCCGTCGTCGTGCTTTGGGTAACTTCCAGGAGATGAACATCATCGTTAAGGGTGATGTGGACGGATCTGTTGAGGCTTTGTCAGACTCATTGCAGAATCTTTCTACTGAGCAGTTCCAGATCAATGTTATCCATAAGGCTGTCGGTCAGATTTCCGAGACAGATATCATGCTAGCGTCTGCATCAAATGCCATCATCATTGGATTCCAGGTACGTCCTTCGCAGTCAGCCCGAAAGCTTGCTGAGAAAGAGGGTGTCGATATCAGACTTCACTCTATTATTTATGACGCAATCGAGCAGTTGAAGGATGCCATGGCCGGTATGTTGGCTCCGGAGTTGAAGGAGCAGGTTACTGGTACAGCCGAGGTTTTGGAGGTGTTCAAGATCGGAAAGGTTGGTACAATTGCTGGTTGTATGGTGCGTGACGGTAAGATCAAGAGAAGCAACAAGGTACGTTTGATTCGCGACGGTATTGTTGTGTTCACAGGTGACCTTGCTTCACTAAAGAGATACAAGGACGATGTTAAGGAGGTTTCAAACGGATTCGATTGTGGTATCGGTCTTGCCGGATACAATGAAATCCAGGTTGGCGATATGATTGAAGGATTTGAAACTATTGAGGTTGCCCGCAAACTTTAATAATCGTAGAGTACTATAAAAAATTAAGAATTGGGTACTATTGCCCGATTCTTAGTTTTTTTATATATGCAATTTATTTTCTTCCGGACTTATAACTTTTAATTTCACAATAAAGTGAATTGGGTAGATTTTCTGATTCTTTTGCTTGTGGTTGCAGGAATGGTCAGAGGTTTCTCGAAAGGTGTCATTTTTGAGCTTTCAGGCCTTGTGGGCCTTGTCTTTGCAGTTTATATTTCAAGGTACCACAGCACTCCATTTGCAGAGTTCATTCACGAATTTTTTAATGTAGGCAACGAGTATTGCCCGGCACTTGGTATGGTGATGGCATTCATTGTATCGCTGATTGTTGTCAAAGGGCTGGCTATGCTTATGGTTAAACTGATTAAAGCTGTAAGTTTAGGATGGCTGAACAGCCTTTTGGGTGCGTTGATTTCGGCATTAAAGTATGCTTTGGTGATAAGTATTGTGATGAATGTCTTGGGACCGATAAACGCGAGGTTGAATGTCTTGGACAAGCATCATTCCGAGGATTCTGTGCTTTGTAGCCCTGTAATGAGCCTTGCACCGTCTATTCTTCCATTGCTTAACCTCAACGAACTTTTCAATCTTCCAAAGAATATTGAGGATTCAATGAACGAGTGAAAACATTTATAAAAGTAGATAACAAGAAAAGAGAGCAGTTTGCAACTGCTCTCTTTTCTTGTTTAGTGGGGTAAACTTATTTTATTATTTTTGTAGTCTTGTCAGGGGTTACCTTGATATAGATTTTGCCCTTCTGCAAATTGCTTTGTTTGGCTGGCTGGCCGGATATGTCAAAATACTGAGCGTTCACCTCATCGGAATTGTTGCTTTCGACAGTCTCTATTCCAGTTGGAACGTAAGGAGTGAACTTAATCCAGTCAATATTGGCGTAGCTTCCCACGATCTCCAGCTTCAAAAGGTGCTCTCCCTTAGTCATAGTGACTCTGCCAACTTTGACTTCTTCGTATATGTCCCAGCCGTCTCCGGTTTGAGGAATAGAGAATCCGTTGCCAACAGCTTTGTCATCCACGTAAAGAATGAAACCGTCTTTCTCTGCATCGGAAGAAACGCTTGTAGTGACATCGTATTCAGCAGTTTCTTCTACGTTTACAGTGTATTTCATCCATTCTCCCTTTTCAGTGTAGCCAATAGCATAGCCTGAACCGCCAGTTACAATGTCAACTCCCTCATCCTTGCGGTACTCTTTGCCTCTGTTTTCTTCGTCATTGTCATAGTAGGAAAAGCCCTGACCGGCAAAGTCGAAGTCTTCCGCCTCAATTTTTCCCGGTATTGAGCCTGCAATCTTGTTGAACGGAATCAACGGAACGTCAAGAGGTGTAAGGTAAACTCTGTATCCATAAAGGTTGCTTTCAAGTTTTACCGGTATTGTTAGGGTAGTGCCATTGATTGTCACGTCGCTCTCCGAAATCAAGTTAGTGCCTGAAACCGGAGTGTCCTTGTCAACCCAAGTAACCCTTTCGATTTTAGCTCTAACCTTGCCGCCAAGAAAGTCTGGAACTCTGTCGAATACTACGTTCACGTCTCCTGTTGTATTACCTCCCAACACAAGGCTGACGTACTTTTTCTTTCTATCTACAGCCACAAATCCATCTACGCCGTCGCTCTTGTCTTTTGGAGGAGTTACTCTAGCCATGTATCCAGTCATGTCGCCATACCATTTGTATAGCCACCATCCGCCGCCTTTCTCGTTGTTTTTAGTGAGCAAACTGCCAAGTCTTCCAGGCAATCCTGTAAACCACCATGAAATCATAGCGCTCTGCACCTTGTTTCTCTCGAATTTGGCAATGAATGGAACAGAGTAGCCAGGGCAGCCTTCATATTTCTGGTTAGCTGCGTCAGAACCTGCACAATACTCGTTGATAGAGATAGGAAGGTCAGGGATACCATATTTTTTCTCTAGTGAATGAAGATTGTCAAGTGCGTCAATAAAGCCACCGCTTCCCCACTGGTGCCAGCAGATTACGTCTGGTAGGCAGTTGTTCTCCTTGCAGTATTTAAGGAAAGCTTCCATGCGAGATGAACTGTAGAAAGCCAGCGAAGGGCCGATAATCTTAGCTCCCGGATCTTGTTGGCGAATCAGGTCGTAAGTGTTCTTCCATAGGAAAGAGTGGAAGTCACCGTTGCTATCTTTCCATGTTCCATAAGGCTCGTTCCAAATCTCGTATCCGTCGAAGTTGTTAAGCCCCGAATTCTTTTTCTTGGTGATGATTTCGCTTACCTGCTTCTTCCAAGAATCCATTCCAGGCCAGTTGTACGGCCATCCCGGAAGGATGTCGGCAAGACGAATTTGCACCTTTCCGGTTGTTCCCTGCAAGCGCTTGGCAACGTCAAATGCGTCACCTATTGGCTGCTGGTGCCCTTTGCCGCTTATAGCTGGCTGGACATAGACGTTGCCCTTGAGTGGGGCAATCATATTAGTTACGTCTGTGGGCAAATCGCTAGTTATACCATATAAAGCTCCTGACGCGCAATGTGTCACAGAGCGAATGCTGTCGGACAAATCAACCTTTAGAGTAGTTTGTCCAAACAAGCCAGAACATGTAGCCAGACATGTAGTCAACAATGCTACCTTAATTCCATTTGTTTTCATTTGTATAGCTTATTAGTGTGGTATTAGAACAATTGCAAAAGTATATGTTACGTTTTTTTGTTCAAAATGTTTGACGTGTAACTTTGGAGCATTTGAAATTTGTTATTGTATTATGGTATAAATTCCCACTGTACGATTGTGGCAGTGATTAGATATTACATGTCACAGATTGTTTTTTCCAGTATTAAATTCAACATCTCCGGCCTCTATGTTCCTTTTGTTGATTCATAAAAACCTGTCAGACGTTGTTTTTTAATCAAAAACACTTAAATTTGCACACTGAACAAAACTCTCGAGATATGAGTATTTTTAGAAGGTTATTGACATTAAGCCTTGGAATAATATATTCACTTTGCTTGGTTTCTGCGCATCCCAGATCCGGATATTCAAAACATTCCGCTCTGCCTAAGGAGAAGACAGGGTTCAGGTTGTATGCGGATCTTATGGTTACAGCAGATTTGGCAGACACTACTGGCAAAGTGAAGCCTGCTCTTGGATTGTCGTTGACTCCAGGCGCACAAATCACCAATTATTTCTTTTTAGGAGGTAAAGTAGGAGCCATGTATATGATTGATGACTTCTTTTCCTTTCCGGCCGCAGTAAATGTAAGGTGGACTTTCGGAAGAAAAAATATCCTTACCATATCGCAGAGTGGTGGTGTCAGCTACTATGACGACAAACTGTACCCATACGTGGACTTTTATTTCGGAGGACGAATTCCATTCCGCAATGGCAAATGTATGGTTTGTGCGTTGGGATATGTTATCTGCCCACAATATAACTTGATGAGAGTAAAGGATGAAGACAGCGAAGAGTCTGCCGCATCCCACTACGAGCGAAGTGTATCTTCGTGGGTTTCACCACAGCTAACACTCGCATATCCATTCAAATTCACGAAAAAGAACAGAATACGATACAAGGTGCATCACACTGCGCCAAAGTCTGGCCCTCAAAGCGATTGTAATGAGAACTATTACCGAAAGTCTAAATCCAAAGAGCCGGAAAGTAACAAACGAGAGCGCATAGAGGGTCATAACCAAGGTCCGGAAAAAGCTGACGTGCAGCATTGGAAGCCATAGCAACACAATTGGCACGGAATTTGCTATAAACGATAATAAGCAGTGCTTTTTGCACTTGATAACCACTATTTAACGTTTTAGGTTTGTTAATGGATAGTTTATTAAATCGTTCAGGCATTGTTTTGTTGTCATTCATGTCTTTGCTGCTTTCTTCCTGTGAAGAAGAAAGTGAAGATACGAATCTGTACATTCACGAAGTTTCTGTTCAGGAATTGGTATCGACAACCTCGTTCTATTACCTTGCAGACACAAGAGAGAAGAATGACTATATATACATTTGGTTTCGTAACGGTTCGATGTTCGTTTGGGATCATACCGCTCCGAGCTATAAACCATTCAATAACTCAAGCAGATACGAATATACAATCAAATGTTTTGAACTTACGATGACTCTTTACGTTGGGGAAACACCCAAGGCATTCTATAGGGGATATATATGGAAGGAGACTGTAGGTGTAATGTCCCAGATACATTTGTCAAATGAGAAGCCCAACTCTAATGCTAAGTATATCGGGGATCTTCCTGCCAGTTACATCCATGCGTATAATTATGATGAGTTTGATCCTGATGTTTTGAATTAGGGTATTGGTTAATGAATATGAACTTTTGCGTGCAGACCTTGTGGAACTGCACGCTTTTTTGTTGTTTCGGGCAAGATATTGCCAAGTTATTGTAATTTTGCGTCGTCAAAATGATAAGTAACAAAAAATTGTCAGTATGTCGGTAATAGATATTTTCAAGAGAATATCCCTTTTTGTCAAGCCTTACAAGTGGTTAGTTGTTGCTACACTTACCTTGACACTCATAGGTTCATTGATGGCTCAGGTCAATGCCATTGTCCTTAATTTCACAGTGGACAGCATCAATGACCTTGTCAATGCCGACAAGGGTTTGAAAGATGGAATAAATATTCTTATTATCATATCTTCAATTTTATTAGGTAAGGAGGTAATGATTATCCTTGTCCAGTTTGGTCAAAAATTCTTTGGACAGAAACTAAAGATATGTATTTCCCAGGACTTGGCGCAGTGTGTGATAGAGAAGGTGCTAACCTATAGACTCGCATTCTTTACAAAGACAGGCAATGAACCGGGCAAGCTGCAGACTCGTATTGATAGAGGAGTCGAAAGCTTGACACGTATTGTGCAGAACTTCTTTATTGACATACTTCCGTTGCTGTTCAGTGCTGTTCTTGCCCTTATTCTGATGTTCAAACAGAATGTCTATGTAGGTACAGTTGCCCTTGTCATTGTTCCGATATACTTCTATATAACTTACCTTCAAGCGGCAAAATTGAAAGGGTGGAGAACTCAGCACAAGGATTTCCGTGAAGCTAAAAGCCACGGCATAATGACTATACTTGAGTCTATCACTGTCATCAAGTCCTTTAATCGTGAGCAGATTGAAGGAGCGAAACAACTAAACCTCCAAAAGAACATTACCGAGAACCAGTTGAGAACAAGACAGACTTCCTTTGCTTTCGAGGGCTTGAAAACCTTTGTGGAGCAGATAGGCGTAGTCTTGATTATAATTCTCACTGCTTTTCTTGTCTTGTCGGGAGTGATGACAATAGGTGCTATCATGTTTCACATCATGCTATTCAATAACGTGACTGCACCTACGCGTCAGCTTCACAGAATATACGATGATTTCAATGATGCTCTAATCTACGCCAATGGTTTCTTTGAAATTCTTGACTCGGACAACGAGAAGGAGCAGTCCGGAAAATACAAACCGGAGACTATCAAGGGTGAACTTGAGTTGAGAAACGTAAACTTCACTTACCCTAACGGCACAAAAGCTCTGCACAACATTAACATGAAGATAGAAAGCGGAAAGATTACCGCCCTTGTTGGATTGTCAGGCGCAGGAAAGAGTACAATCATCAATCTGCTTGACAAGTTCTATGAGCCAACTGAAGGAGAAGTGCTGTTGGATGGTGTGAGCTTGAAAGATTGGGACACACAATATTTAAGAGACAACATTGGACTTGTCCTTCAAAAGAATCACATCTTTGATGGAACAATAGAGGAGAACATCCGCTATGGAAACACAGAGGCAACTGACGAAGAGGTTGTAGAGGCTGCAAAGAAGGCATTTTTGTATGAACAGGTAATGGCACTACCTAACGGATTTCAGAGCAAGGCAACGGAACTTTCCGGAGGTCAGCAGCAGAGAGTGGCAATAGCAAGAATGTTCATCAAGAACCCTCCGATTATTTTCCTTGACGAGCCTACGGCTTCGCTCGACGCCATCGCTACCGAGCAGATTAAGAACAGTATTGACGCAATCAAGGAGAACCGAACGGTGATTATAATCTCGCACTCGCTTTCACAAATCATTGATTCCGAAATGATTTATTCGCTTGAAAAGGGTGAGGTCAGGGAACATGGAACTCATGAGGAGTGCTATGCGATGAATGGTGTGTATCGCAGAATATTTGATGCTTCCGCCCGCAGTTTGAACATTGAAAAGATTGCAAAAACTCAAATGGGCGTATAGGTATGAAAAAGTTAGTTACATTATTCTTTCTTCTTTTGTCTTTCCTTTGCATTGAAGCAAAGACTGATTTAGAAATAGATGGTTATAAAGGCAGTGTCAAAACTGTGAATATAGTACGTTTGTATGGTGATGATCGTGCGTTGTTGTCTGGTAAAACGTATGATAAATATGGAAATAAGATTCTTCATATTGATTATTCCGGAAGCAATCATTATACAAAACTCAACAAAAAGGAACTTAGACATTCGAAGAAAAAAATTACTCATATTGGTAACGTGTGTGATAGGGTTGAGGAACTAAGGAAACGTGATTCCCTTGGCAATGTGACAGAGATGAAATATTGCAGGAACAACACACTTCAATACACTATGAAGTATTCGTATGAAAACAACCTCAAGACCGAAGAGTTTAAGATTAAGAACGATACCATTCAAAGTAGAGATACTTTCATGTATGATGCAGACGGCAAATTGATTAGAAGTCTAAGGTTTAATAGCAGAGGTGTGCAGATTTCAGATGCCACTTTTAAATATGATGAATCAGGAACTATTTCGGAGTCTGTACGATATGGAGATGTCATGGGTTCCTATTGCATTACAAAGTATAATAAAGGAGAAGCAACAGAATCTCATTATTTCGATAATAAAGAGAACGAAGTTATTTCGTATTATATATCGACGAAGTATGACAAGGAGGGCAATGTGATTTCATTAGAGGAAAGAAGTTCTGTTATGGAAGTTTCGCCTAACAAGTTTGAGTATTTTTATGAGTATTACTAAAGATAGAATAAAGTTAAATGTCTATCAAATGCTTTTTGATAATATGAACATAAAGTCAAAATAAATTTTGACAAAAGACAAAAAGACATCCGGTCATCCGGTTGTCTTTTTTAATTCTATTCAGTTTGGACTCGAATATCTATTTGAAAATTTTATGTTTGGAAGCTTTTGAAAGAAAAAGATCTTTGACAAAAGTTATCAAAGATCTTTATGTATGGAAATGTCTTTTGAGGAAGGCATTATAAAGTGTCTATTATTGAAAAGGAATGAAATTGTCAGAGTCGGATTGAAACACTGCACCCCATATTCTAACTGTTTATAAATAAATATTTTTTTAAAGAATTATAGCTAGTTATTCGTTCTCTTTTCATAATTTTGCGACATTAACAATAACTTATTTATGGCAAACAAACTAAAATTAGCACGCAGAGTATTGGCTGCTGTGATGATGACGGGCATTTGTGCACTGTTTCTTGACCCAACAGGTGGCACGGTGAAGCGCTATCTGGGCTGGATGGTGGATGTTCAGTTCTTTCCAAGTGTTACAGCCGGATTTTTAAGCGCAGTGGTAAGCTCTATTATCATAGCTTTGGCTACGATACTGTTAACATTCGTATTTGGCAGGTATTATTGCAGTGTTATCTGCCCGTTGGGTATCGTGCAGGACTTCTTCGCATGGATTGGCAGATTAGGTGGCAAGAAAAGAAAGTTCAAGTATTCCTTCAGTGAGGAGAAGAAAGTACTTCGCTACGGAGTTCTTGCCTTGTTCGTGGTTGCGTTCGCGCTGACTATCGTTCCGGTTTTCCATCTTGTTGCGGCAATCCTTGAACCTTACAGCATTTTCGGCAGAATAATGACTACAATCTTTGCTCCGATAAGCAGAGGCGTTGCAACTTCGCTTGCAGAGAGCAGTGAGGCAGCAGGAAACTTTGACTATGCCATGCCGGCGACAATGAACACAAACGGAGCAATGCTAGGTATAGCTATTGCTTCCCTGTTGATTATAGCTGTGCTTGCTTTCATGAACGGAAGAACTTGGTGCAACACTGTTTGCCCGGTTGGTACAATACTTTCTTTTCTTTCTAGAAAGAGCGTATTTCAGATACAGATAGATTCAGACAAGTGCAAGCATTGCGGACTTTGCGCCCGTCAGTGCAAGGCTTCTTGTATTGACTTCAAGAATATGAAGGTTGACACTTCTCGTTGTGTCGGCTGTATGGACTGCTTGGATTCGTGCAACAGTAACGCGATATCTTTTGGAAGGTCTGTAAAGATGCAGTGCGAAACTTCTTCTGCAGAGTCGAAAGCCGAGAGCGTTGACCAGTCTAAGCGTACATTCCTTACAGTAGGTGCAATGCTTGGCGGTGCAGCCCTAACTGATGCCAAGGCAAAGATAAACGATGGAGGACTTGCTTCGATTATTGACAAAACTAAGGTTGAGAGAGAGGAATACATTACGCCTCCGGGAAGTGAAAGCCACAGTCATTTGGAGACAATATGTACAGCATGTGGCCTTTGCCTTACAGCTTGCCCTAACGATGTGCTTCGCCCATCCACTGATTTGGGTAATCTGCTGAAGCCATACATGAGCTTCGAGAACGGCTACTGCCGACCAGAGTGTACACGTTGCGGAGACGTATGCCCTACAGGAGCAATCAAGCTGGTTGACAAGGCTAAGAAAAGTTCAATCCATATCGGTCATGCGGAAGTGAATACAAACTTGTGCTTTGCCGCTCAGGGCAAGGAAACTTGTGGTAATTGCGAGAAGCATTGCCCGGTTGGAGCAATCTCTATGGTAGCCTTGGCAAGCGACAGTTCCAAGCAGATTCCTAACGTCGATCAGACTAGATGTATCGGCTGTGGCGCGTGCGAATACTTGTGTCCAAGCAGACCAATAAGTGCAATCCACGTGGAGGGCCACAGAGTACACAGATGTGACACAGGCGAACTATAATCAATGAATAATGAATAGTTAGTAATGAATAGCGAAGGCGAAACACAGCGTAATTATTAACTATAAATCATTAACTATTAACTATTACGGTTTTGGATAGAAGAAATTTCATAAAAACGTCTTTGGGTGCAGCGGCAGCAGCTACTCTCGCTTCGTGTGGAGTGGATTCAAAGAACGATAAAACAAACGCATCTCAAGGTGGTGCGAATAAAGTAGGAAGTGGGGAAATGACAATGCGAACAACTCCTACCACAGGAGATAAAGTGTCTCTTCTTGGGTATGGTTGTATGCGTCTCCCAACCAAAAGCAAAACAAGTGCGAGAGAGGACAAACAAGCCGAGATTGATCAAGACGAACTTAACGCACATGTCGATTTCGCCATTGCTCACGGAATAAACTATTTCGACACATCACCAGTATATTGTCAGGGTAGAAGTGAGCACCACATGGGTATTGCATTAAGCAGACATCCTCGTGACAAATACTTTGTTTCGACGAAGCTTTCGAACTTCTCTCCTTCATTATGGAGCAGAGAGGAGTCTATCAAGATGTACGAGAACTCATTCAAGGAGCTTCAGGTTGATGTCATTGACTATCTGCTGCTTCATTCAGTCGGAGGAACTGCAAGTGACGATTCCGGCAGAAAGTGGGACAGCATGGAGACCTTGAAAGGCAGATATTTCGACAACGGTATTCTTGATTTCCTTGTTGAGGAGAAAAAGAAGGGCAAGATTAGGAACTTGGGCTTCTCCTATCACGGCGATGTCAAGATATTCGACTATATGCTTCAGCTTCACGACGAAGAAAAGTACAAGTGGGACTTCGTGCTTATCCAGATGAACTATGTTGACTGGAAGCATGCAAAGGAGGTTAATCCTAACAATACTAATGCGAGCTATCTTTACGAGGAATTGGCCAAGAGAAACATTCCTGTCGAGGTTATGGAGCCGTTGCTTGGAGGACGTCTTGCTTCACTGCCTTCATTCTTGAGCAACAAGCTAAAGGCAGAGAGACCGGAAGATTCTATTGCGGCTTGGTCTTTCAGGCATATTGGAACTCACCCGAATGTGCTTACTGTATTGAGTGGAATGACTTATATGGAGAATGTCAAGGAGAATATACGCACTTACTCTCCGCTTGAGCCATGTCCAGAGAGCGAGATAAGGCTGTTGGAGGATACTATTGCCGACATGCTTTTGAATTTCCCTTCTGTTCCATGTACAGCTTGCCAGTATTGTATGCCTTGCCCTTATGGCATTGATATACCATCTATATTCACGCATTATAACAACTGCTTGAACGAAGGCAATGTGTCAGTAAACACTATGGATCCTAAGTTTGCCGAGGCTAGACGCGTATTCCTTATGGGGTATGACCGCAAGATATCCAAGCTTCGTCAGGCTGACCATTGCATAGGATGTAACAAGTGCAAGCATCATTGTCCTCAAGGAATTGATATTCCTGCTCAGTTGACGCGCATTGACAGCATTGTCGAAGAATTGAAAAGAACACTTGACTAACTTATGACTGATAAGCTTATCATAACATCTGCAGACGGGACAAAGCATGCCTTTAATGAAATGGGAATCAAGTCCCTCAGACGTATCTGTAAAGAGTCTCCCGAACTACTAAAAGGAGCAAGCGTTGAAGATATAGTTGTAGGTAAGGGGGCTGCCGCCTTCATGATTTACGGAGGTGTTGTGAAAGTATATGCCGGTGTTCTGAGTAAGGGCGCAAAGGAGATGTTTGCTGCCGCTAATGTCGAAGTGTCTTGCGGAAGCGAGGTGGAAAAAATCATTAACAGGGAAGGATGCAAGCAGTGTGGTATAGAGAGCCTGCTTGTTGATACAATGTCTGTGAGTGAGTGTGTGAGGAGAATAAGCGAGCATTTCAACGACCAGTGGAGTTTATAATAACTAAGTATATAACTAAAATACAATTTCTTATGACTAGTATTCTGGCATTTGATGCCAATTTATACAACTTGAAGCTACAGGACAAGAGTACATATCTTGCAGCTTCGGCTTTCATAGCGGGCAATATAGTTTTGCCTCAGTTCTGCCATTTGTTTGGACTTGGACACATGCTGCTTCCTATCTATTTCTTTACATTGATAGGAGCTTACAAGTATGGAATGAGTGTGGGTTTGCTAACTGCGTTGGTATCTCCATTGGTTAACCACTTTTTCTTTGGAATGCCACCTGCAGCGGCTCTTCCTTCAATAATCGTCAAGTCTTCACTGCTTGCTGTTGCTGCTTCCTATGCAGCTGCCTGGAGCAAAAATGTTTCAATGTTGGCTCTTGTGCTTGCTGTCTTGGCTTACCAGTTGGTTGGCTCAGTCATTGAGTGCGCTTTCATTGCTCCGACAATAGAGGCTGGATTAAGTGACTTCCGCATGGGTGTCCCAGGAATGCTTTTGCAGGTAGTTGGAGGTTATTTCGTATTGAAAATGATAAAGAAATAAGATATGAGTTTGTTGTTTTTAGGTCTTGGAGGCGGTGAGATTGTCGTAATTGCCTTGGCTGTACTTCTGTTTTTTGGCGGCAAGAAGATACCTGAGTTGATGAACGGTCTTGGCAAGGGTGTCAAGAGCTTCAAGGATGGAATGGCTGGCAAGACAGTAGAGCCTGAAGAAGAAAAAGAGACCAAGGAGTAGATATAAGATGGCCGAAGAAGCTAAATTGAAAATCGACGATACGAAGTGAGTCAAAGTTTTTGGGACCATCTTGATGAATTGCGCTCAGTATTGATACGAATAATAGTCGTGTCAGTATTGAGTGCTATTGTTGTGTTCGCTTTCAAGGAAGAAGTGTTCGGCTTCATCCTAGCTCCGGCTCATTCAGATTTCGTTACATACGGGCTGCTCGACAAAGTTTCAGGAGAGACAAGTAACTTCAATCTGCAGATGATAAATACGCAGCTTGCGGCTCAATTCTCTGTCCATGTAAAGATGAGTGTGGTCATAGGTATGATTGTCGTCAGTCCGTACATACTGTATATGCTGTTTGTGTTTGTTTCCCCTGCACTATATAGTAACGAGAGGAGGGCAACGAGAATTTATTCGATATTCGGATATGTTATGTTCATGCTCGGAGTCGCATTGTCATACTACATGATTTTCCCTTTGACAATCCGTTTTCTTGGTGATTATCATGTAAGCGAAACAATAGAGAATGTCATCACTCTGGAGTCTTATATTGACGTCCTTGTTTTGTTGACTCTTGCCATGGGGATTGTATTTGAACTGCCTTTGTTGTGTTTGCTCTTTGCAAAAATAGGTTTGCTTACATCTGCCTTTATGAAGGAACATCGCAGACATGCTTTTGTCCTGCTTTTGGTTGTTTCTGCCGTAATTACTCCGACAGGAGACGCCTTTACGCTGCTTGTTGTCAGTTTGCCGATTTACTTGTTGTATGAAATGAGTGTTTGGCTGGTCAAATTAGTCAATAAATAGTTGTCATCATGTTAACTAAAGCCTTGATTTGATATTTTTGTATCAAAATGTTACAGTACATATTTCTAAACTCTTAAATGTTTGTTTGTTTTGCTTGCTTTTATGACTATTTTCTACTATTTTTTGTCTTTTTCTGTCAAAATGTTATTTGTGGTTGAGGGTAGTGATTTGCTGAACTTTTAATCTATAACAAAAACTACTTATATTGCTTTTAAACTGAAAGTAATTGTACTTGCTTTGGGGTTTAATTATAAGCAGACACTTAAAAGTGCTTTATTAGTGTAAGTATTTGTACGATTGCACCATAATACAAAGTAACTTTGCATCAATAATTGGAATTATAAACGGAAACAAATTATGCAAAACAATTTCACTAAAGGACTTTACACTCCAGCGAATGAGCATGATGCTTGTGGTGTCGGTATGGTGGTAAACATACATGGCAACAAGAGTCATGAACTTGTGGATTCCGCTCTAAAGGTCTTGGAGAACATGATGCACCGTGGTGCAGAAGGTGCTGACGGAAAGAGTGGTGATGGTGCCGGTATTATGGTACAGATACCTCACGAGTTTATTTTGTTGAAGGGTATTCCAGTGCCTGAGAAGGGTAAGTACGGTACAGGTCTTGTTTTCTTGCCAAAGGATAAAGTTGAGCAGGACAAGATTTTGAAGGTTATGATCGAGGTCATCGAGGGTGAGGGCTTGAACCTAATGAAGCTTCGCGATGTTCCTACAAATCCTACATGCCTTGGTAAGGTTGCGCTTGAGAGCGAGCCAGATATCAAGCAGGTGTTCATTACTGGCGTTTCTAACGAGGACGCCCCTAACCTTGAGAGAAAGCTTTACGTAATTCGTAAGAAGATTGAGAATCAGGTAAATCACAAGGATTTCTACATCGTATCATTGTCAAGCAAGAATATCATCTACAAGGGTATGCTTTCTTCTATGCAGGTTCGCGACTATTTCGACGACCTTCGTGATGCATACTTTACTTCAGGTCTTGCATTGGTACACTCTCGTTTCTCTACAAATACATTCCCAACTTGGTCTCTTGCTCAGCCTTTCCGTTTGCTTTGCCACAACGGTGAGATCAACACAGTAAGAGGAAACAGAAACTGGATGAAGGCTCGTGAGTCGGTTTTGAACTCAGGTCTTCTTGGTGATATTTCAGGCATTCGTCCAATTGTGCAGCCTAACATGAGTGACTCTGCATCTTTGGATAACGTGTTTGAGTTTTTCGTAATGAGCGGTCTTTCTTTGCCACACGCAATGGCTTTGCTTGTGCCAGAGAGCTTTAATGATAAGAACCCTATCAGCGACGACCTAAAGGCATTCTATGAGTATCACTCAATCTTGATGGAGCCTTGGGACGGTCCTGCAGCCTTGATGTTCTCTGATGGACGCTACGCTGGAGGTATGCTTGATAGAAATGGTCTTCGTCCTTCACGTTATTTGATCACTAACAACGACATGATGGTTGTTGCTTCAGAGGTCGGTGTTCTTGACTTCGATCCAAGTGAGATCAAGCAGAAGGGAAGACTACAGCCTGGTAAGATCTTGATGATCGATACAGAGGAAGGAAAGATCTACTACGATGGTGATTTGAAGGCACAGCTTGCTGCTGAGCATCCATATAGAAACTGGTTGCATACAAACAGAATTCAGCTAGAGAAGTTGAAGAGCGGTCGTAAGGTTGCTAATTCTGTTTCAAACTACAAGAGCAAGCTTCTAAACTTCGGTTTCGCTAAGGAGGATATTGTAAAGACTATCATTCCTATGGCAGTGAACGGAGCTGAGCCAGTTGCAGCTATGGGTAACGATACTCCGCTTGCAGTTATCTCGGATCGTCCACAAATTTTCTTTAACTATTTCCGTCAGCAGTTTGCTCAGGTTACTAACCCAGCTATCGACCCTATCCGTGAGGAGCTTGTAATGAGCTTGACTGAGTACATCGGTAAGGTTGGTCCTGGTATTTTGAATCCAGATGAGAGCAACTGTAAGATGGTTCGTCTTCCTCATCCAATCCTTTCAAACGCTGAGCTAGACATTCTTTGCAACATCCGTTACAAGGGATTCGTCACTACTAAGCTTCCAATGTTGTTCGAGGCTAGCAAGGGCGAGGAAGGTCTAAAGGAGGCAATCGACAACCTATGCAAGAGTGCAGAGGAGAGTGTTGACAAGGGCATCAACTACATCATCCTTTCAGATAGAGATGTTGATGACAAGCACGCAGTTATCCCATGTTTGCTTGCAGTTTCAGCAGTACACCACTACTTGATCAGCGTTGGTAAGCGTGTTCAGACAGCTTTGATCGTTGAGTCTGGTGAGATCCGTGAGGTTATGCACGCTGCATTGCTTCTTGGATACGGTGCTTCTGCATTGAACCCATACATGACATTCGCAGTTCTTGATGACCTTGTAAAGAACAAGGAGATTCAGGAGGACTACGCTACAGCCGAGCACAACTACATCAAGGCTGTTTGCAAGGGTCTATACAAGATCATGTCTAAGATGGGTATCTCAACTATCCGTTCTTACCGTGGTGCTAAGATCTTCGAGAGCATCGGTTTGAGCGAGAGTTTGTTGAAGACATACTTCGGAACAGAGATTTCTACTATCGGTGGTATCGGTCTAAAGCAGATTGCTAACGACGCAATTAAGCTTCACGATGAGGCTATTGTAGCCACTGAGGATGATATCGTTCCAGATTCTGGTTTGTTCGCATACAGAAAGGACGGTATCGCACACGCATGGAATCCAGAGACAATCTCTACTTTGCAGATTGCTACTCGCATGGGTTCATACAAGAAATATAAGGAATACACTAACTACGTTGATAATAAGGAGAAGCAGATCTTCATCCGTGACTTCTTTGACTTCAAGAAGGCTGCAAAACCAATCCCAGTTGATCAGGTAGAGCCAGTAGAGAGCATTGTTAAGCACTTTGTTTCAGGTGCCATGTCATTCGGAGCCCTTTCTATCGAAGCTCACGAGGCTATTGCTCTAGCAATGAACAAGCTTGGTTCTCGTTCAAACACTGGTGAAGGTGGTGAGGACAATGCACGTTACCACTCAAGTGTTGACGGTGTGAGCCTATCATCTAAGACAAAGCAGATTGCTTCTGGACGTTTCGGTGTAACAGCAGAGTACCTTGTAAATGCTGAAGAAATTCAGATTAAGGTTGCTCAGGGTGCTAAGCCAGGTGAAGGTGGTCAGTTGCCAGGATTCAAGGTTAACGAGGTCATCGCTAAGACTCGTAACGCAATCCCTGGAATCTCACTTATCTCGCCTCCACCTCATCACGATATTTACTCTATCGAGGACCTTGCACAGTTGATCTTCGACCTTAAGAATATCAACCCAACAGCCGCAGTTTCAGTTAAGTTGGTAGCTGAGAGCGGTGTAGGTACAATCGCTGCCGGTGTTGCTAAGGCAAACGCAGATTTGATTGTCATCTCAGGTGCAGAAGGTGGTACAGGAGCTTCTCCAGCATCTTCAATGAGATTTGCTGGTATCTCTCCTGAAATCGGTCTTGCAGAGACACAGCAGACATTGGTATTGAACGGTCTTCGTGGACGTGTTCGTTTGCAGACTGATGGTCAGTTGAAGACTGGACGTGACGTCATTTTGACAGCACTTCTTGGTGCAGACGAGTTCAGCTTCGGTACACTTCCTTTGATTGTTCTTGGATGTGTAATGATGAGAAAATGTAACACTAATACATGTCCAGTAGGTGTTGCAACTCAGGATCCTAAGCTTCGCGAGAGATTCATGGGTCGTGCTGAGTATCTAGTAAATTACTTCACTTTCTTGGCTCAGGAGGTTCGCGAGTACCTTGCAGAGATGGGTTACAAGAAGTTCGAGGATATCATCGGTCACACAGAGTTGATCGAAATCAAGCCTATGGATAGTGACAAGCATAAGACTTTGGACTTCTCTCGTCTTCTTGCACGTGTTGACAGCAAAGAGTCTTTGTGCTGGGATCACAGAGCATTCACTAAGGTTGAGGGCGTTAAGGATTTCGATATTCTTGCTCAGGCTAAGGATGCAATCGAGAAGAAGCAGGAGGTTAATCTTGACTTCGCAATCAAGAATACAGACCGTGCAGTTGGAACAATGCTTTCAGGTGCAATCGCTGCCAAGTATGGCGACGAGGGTCTTCCTGACTCAACAGTTAATATCAAGTTCAAGGGTTCTGCAGGTCAGTCATTCGGTGCATTCCTTGCTAAGGGTGTAAACTTCAAGCTAGAGGGTGAAACTAACGACTACTTCGGTAAGGGACTTTCAGGAGGACGCATTTCTATCCTTCCTCCAGTACGTTCAAGCTTCGAGGCAGATAAGAACATCATCGCAGGTAACACTGGTTTGTATGGTGCAACAACAGGTGAGCTTTACGTTAACGGTCGCGTAGGAGAGCGTTTCGGAGTTCGTAACTCAGGAGCTATTGCAGTTATCGAGGGTGCTGGTGACCACTGCTGCGAGTATATGACTGGCGGTCGTGTGGTAGTACTTGGAGAGACTGGACGTAACTTCGCAGCCGGTATGTCTGGTGGTGTAGCTTATGTTTGGGACAAGAACCACAACTTCGACTACTTCTGTAACATGGATATGGTTGAGCTTAGCCTTATCGAGGAGGCAAGCTACCGCAAGGAGCTTCACGAGTTGATCCGCAAGCACTGGTTGTACACAGGTTCAAGCCTTGCACGTACTATGCTTGACGATTGGAATCACTACGTTGAGGAGTTCATCCAGGTTGTTCCTATCGAGTACAAGAGAGTACTTCAGGAGGAGCAGTTGAAGAAGCTTCAGAACAAGATCGCTGACATCAAAGCTGAGTAAAAATTATTTATTTATGAATCCAAAAGTAAGAATTGAGAGTCATTCTTGATTCTTACTTTCTAAGAGATAAATTATTATGGGAAATCCTAAAGCATTCCTAACAGTTCCTCGTAAAGAGGCTGGATACCGCCCTGTTCAAGACCGTATTCGTGATTTCGGTGAGGTAGAGCAGACTTTGAACACTAAGGACAGACAAGAGCAGGCATCACGCTGCATGGATTGTGGTGTACCTTTCTGCCACTGGGCTTGTCCGCTTGGTAACAAACAGCCAGAGTGGCAAGATGCCCTATACAAAGGCAAATGGGAGGAGGCCTATAAGCTTCTTTCTGCAACTAACGACTTCCCTGAGTTTACAGGTCGTATCTGTCCTGCACTTTGTGAGAAGAGCTGTGTGCTTAACCTAACTATTGGTGAGCCTACAACATGTCGTGAGAATGAGTGCGCAATCATCGAGCGTGCTTTCCTTGAGGGATATGTTCCAGTTAATTCATACGCACGTAACGGCAAGAAGGTTGCGGTTATCGGTGCTGGTCCTGCCGGTCTTTCTGTAGCTGCACAGCTAAACAAGAAGGGTTACGAGGTTACAGTATTCGAGAAGAACGAGGCAGCCGGTGGACTTCTTCGCTACGGTATTCCTAACTTCAAACTAAATAAGTCTGTGATCGACCGCAGAATTGAGATCATGGAGAAAGAGGGAATCACATTCCTTTACAACCAGAATATAGACTGTACAAAGCTTCCTGCAGGTTTCGACGCTTACGCAGTTTGTACAGGTACTCCTACAGCTCGTGACCTTAAGATTGAGGGTAGAGAGTTGAAGGGAATCTACCTAGCTCTTGAGATGCTTTCTCAGCAGAACAGAGTTTTGGCAGGTATGAAGTTCAAGGATTCAGAGCTTGTAAACGCAAAGGGTAAGAAGGTGCTTGTAATCGGTGGTGGTGATACTGGTTCTGACTGTATCGGTACTGCTAACCGTCAGGGTGCTGTAAGCGTAACTCAGATCGAGATTATGCCAGAGCCACCTGTAGGCTACAACCCAGCTACACCTTGGCCTAACTGGCCAAATATCAAGAAGACTACTTCTTCGCACAAGGAAGGTTGCGAGAGAAGATGGCTTCTAAACTCTAACAAGTTTATCGGTAAGGATGGTAAGCTTACAGGAGTTGAGGTTGAAGGCGTTATTTGGGAGCCAAACCCAGAGGGTGGCCGCCCAATCATGAAGCTTGACGGTAAGAAGGAGATTATCGAGTGCGATATGGTTCTTCTTGCTATGGGATTCATCAAGCCTGAGCACCCTAAGTATGCCGACAACGTATTCCTTGTTGGTGACGCTGCATCTGGTGCCAGCCTTGTTGTGCGTGCTATCGCTTCGGGCCGCAAGGTCGCTGAGCAGATTGACGCATACGTTAATGGAGTTAAGAAGTAAAAGTTTTATGGCGGAGAGCTAGTCTCTCCGCTTTCATAAAACGAACTGAAATTTCTTGATTCTACATTCATAATCTAAATTCGAACTGATATATGTGTGGTATAGTTTGTGCGTTCGACCTTAAAAAGTCTTCGCAGGAGTTGCGTCCGCAGCTTCTTGAAATGTCAAAGAGAATTCGCCACCGTGGTCCAGACTGGTCTGGTATCTATTGTGGTGACAAAGCAATACTTGCTCACGAAAGATTGGCTATCGTTGACCCTCAGAGCGGTCAGCAGCCTCTATATAGCAAAGACGGCAAGCTTGTTCTTGCTGTAAACGGAGAGATATACAACCACCAGAGCATTCGTGATCGCCAGGCTGGTTCGTATGAGTTCCTAACAAAGAGTGACTGTGAGGTTATACTTTCACTTTACAGAGAGAAGGGTATCAACTTCATCGAGGACCTAAACGGAATTTTCGCATTTGCACTTTACGATATCGAGAACGATGTTTATTTGATTGCTCGTGACCACCAGGGAATTATTCCTCTTTACATGGGTTGGGATAAGTCGGGAGCTTTCTATGTGGCTTCAGAGATGAAGGCTCTAGAGGGTTATTGCGAGACTATCAAGTCATTCCCTCCAGGACAGTACTTCTATTCAAAGGACGGAGAGCTAAAGACTTGGTACAAGCGTGACTGGATGGAGTATGATGCTGTCAAGGACAACACTTCAAGCATTGCAGAGCTTCGTGATGCACTTGAGAGCGCTGTTAAGCGCCAGTTGATGACTGACGTGCCTTACGGTGTGCTTCTTTCGGGCGGTCTTGACTCGTCTATCGTTTCTGCTGTTGCAAAGAAGTTCGCTTCACAGCGTGTAGAGAGCGGTGACAAGCAGGGTGCTTGGTGGCCTCAGCTACACTCATTTGCAGTAGGTTTGAAGGGTGCTCCAGATTTGGTTGCCGCAAAGAAGGTTGCAGACCACATCGGTACTGTTCACCACGAAATCAACTTTACTGTTCAGGAAGGTCTTGACGCAGTTCGTGACGTTATCTATCATATCGAGACATACGATGTAACTACTGTTCGTGCAAGTACTCCGATGTATTTGCTTGCCCGTGTTATCAAGAGCATGGGAATCAAGATGGTGCTTTCTGGTGAGGGCGCTGACGAGATTTTCGGTGGCTACCTATATTTCCACAAGGCTCCAAACGCAGAGGAGTTGCACAAGGAGACTGTTCGTAAGCTTTCCAAGCTTCATATGTACGACTGCTTGCGTGCAAACAAGAGCCTTTCTGCATGGGGTGTTGAAGGCCGTGTGCCTTTCCTTGACAAAGAGTTCATGGATGTTGCAATGCGCTTGAATCCAAAAGACAAGCTAAGCGGTACAGTTGGAAAGATTGAGAAGTGGATTCTTCGCAAGGCGTTCGAGGACTACTTGCCACAGGAGGTTGCATGGAGACAGAAGGAGCAGTTCTCTGACGGTGTTGGTTACAGCTGGATTGACACTCTTAAGGAGTTGACTTCACAGAAGGTTACTGACGAGCAGATGTCTCATGCGGCAGAGAGATTCCCAATCAATCCGCCTATGACAAAGGAGGAGTACTACTACCGTTCAATCTTTGAGGAGCATTTCCCAAGCCAGACTGCGGCTCAGACTGTTCCAAGCGAGAAGAGTGTGGCTTGTTCTACTGCCATTGCGCTTGAGTGGGACGAGGCATTCAAGAACATGAACGACCCTTCGGGTAGAGCTGTAAAGAGCGTACATAATCAGGCTTATAAGTAAGATAGGCAGCATAATAATTTGTTTCTTTGGGGTGATGTAGTGATACGTCGCCCTTTTTTTGTGTTTTTCGTGTTATTTTGATTGTAGAATTCTCTTAATTGCTAAGATTATTGTCAAATTTAGGTAGAGAACTTTCAAGGTCGAAATAAAATTTTCAAATTTATCCCAAAGCTATTCCTTTGTACAAATAAGGTCTCCTGAAAGGATAGTGAACTTACTCGCCATACAAATACAATTTTCAGATTTGTGCAACAGTAGGTTGTCAGTCAAATTTTAAAGTTGAATTTGCCTGGTTATTGTTCTAGGGAACGAATCTGAACATTATTTTTTCATCAAAAGGATTTTATGATTGAGTTTTCCTTTAGATTTGCATAAATTTTATAATTTTGCTACTATTAAATTCAAAATCAAGAAACAGAAAAGAAACTTAAAAAAATATTAATAGCGAACTATCGCTTTTCTTTATACCAACAAAATCGCCAATTTTGAACACTAAAGAAAAGCACCTATATGTTTGCGCTCCATGGAGCGTGAACTATTCGTGTTTATGTGGTGTGAAGGTGTTTGGCGATACCTGTTGGTTGACATGAACGAGCGAATAGTCACGCTTTTTTATGTTGCCATGGAGAACGAAACTACAAAAGACATCACAGCAAAAGTCCACATAGGGCATGCAATACAGGAGGAGATGGCGAGACAGGGAAGAAATGTAACTTGGCTTGCCGTACAAATACACATGACCGACCGAGCAATATATAAAATCTACGAAAAGGAGTCGCTCAACACCGAACTTGTGCGACTTATTTCCAATGCACTGGGCAAAAACTTCTTCGCATTGTACGATATTAGTGAACAAAATGGAGAGAAATAGCGAACGGAATGGATACATGATTATTGGGTAGAGTTTGTGGGTATGTTGTAATTTTGCAATGAAGTAATATTAAGGATTAAAATTTCAAATTATGAATTATGTTTTTTCAAAGTCTGGCAGTTTTGTACCAAACAATATTTCTGACCTTCAGAAGTATGTTTGGAAAATGATTCATAAGCAAGAATATGATGATTTTTGTACTCACTTGAAAAACTTTGGAAAAGTTGTATCAGATTGGATGGAGTGCAAGAGTTTTATTCCAGAATTAAAATCTGATGAAACAAAATTATTATTGAATAAACATTTTGAATATGTTGTTAAGCTTCATAATGCCATGAATGAAGCAAACCTATATTCATCTATTTATTATGCAAATTTGTTATTGAAATCATTGGATGAAAGTGGATGTATAAATACAATCGATTTCGTTAATGATAGTTATTATAGAGTTAGAAATAGTCGTAGCCCATTATTTAAACCCCAAGAACTATTTCATGTTCCTTTTGAAAAGAGGTCTATAATATCTCCTAATAGATTTAGTATTGCAGGTTTTCCCTGTTTATACATTAGTAATAGTTTAGATTGTTGTATAGAAGAAGTAGATGTTAAAGAAGGTGAGGAGATGTATGCATCTGTTTTTGTCCCCACAAAAGCACTAAAAGTGTTGGATTTAAGATTCTGGCGGAATGTAGAAATCGGTGAAATTAATAAATATTTTTTGCTTTTACCACTTTTGATATCTTGTTCATACGAAGCAAAAATAAGTGGGTATTATGTACCAGAATATAATATACCTCAGTTGATGATGCGTTATATTCTCAAATCGAAGTATAAGGAAAATATAGACGGAATAGCATATAGTTCTACTAAAATTCAAAATACAGAAGTTGAGAATTATGTTTTCCCCGTAAAGAATATAAAATTGAAAGGTTTGTGTGATAGACTAATGTCTAATTTCAAAAATTCGATACCTCAAATGGTAGTATGCAAAAATGGAACAAGAATATTATCAGAACAAGAATTATTAAAAAACTTAATTTTTTAAGCCTATGAATAATAGATTTACTAAACATTTTGTATTGCTGATAGCAGTGCTACTGGCGTCAGTCCAATCGGGATTGGCTGCTACCTCTTATGACTACGAGGAGGAGATTGATGGTGTTACTGCTTATTTTACTTTCAATACTAATGATAGAACGCTTACCCTTGTTGAACTATCAGATAAGAATATAGAGTCCTTTAATGTGCCTGCCAAAGCATCAAATGGACTTAAGATAACTAGAGTTTATTTTGTGACATATAGTTCTTTATATAGTTCTTTAAAGTCTATTTCTATTCCCAATAGTGTAACAGCACTTCGTTTGGATTATTGTACAAGCCTAAAAAGTATCAAAATTCCCAATAGTGTAACAGCACTTCGTTTGAGTCATTGTACAAGCCTAACAAGTGTTGAAATCCCTAACTCGGTAACAGGAATCGGAGAGAAGGCATTCGAATATTGCACAAGCCTTACAAGCGTCGAAATCCCTGAGTCGGTAACTGAAATCGGAGAGAAGGCATTCTCTGGTTGCACAAGCCTAACAAGCATCGTAATCCCTGAGTCGGTAAC
>JAKSKX010000018.1 GCA_024401535.1 Paludibacteraceae bacterium
TGTTGGCGATTCGGTTCTCTATTGCTTTATATCTGTTTACGATACTGCGTTGCTCCTCGATGGGAGGAACGGGAATTTCCATATCAATAAAATCATTCCAATCCAAAGAACCTCTAACTCCTCCTACTGCATAAAACACGGCTTCTCTATCAAATTCCGAACGAGAAAACCACATTTGTAAATAATCGGGAAGAAGGTCTTCTTTGTATATCTCAAAAATGGGATAAGCAGGAGACATAATTGCATCTTCGCCTTTAAATACTGCGATAGGCATTTTCCCGTCTCTACTAACCTGCATAAGACTGCAAGCAAATTGATTTTCCTTTATTACTTTATATTTTGATAAATCCGTTCCTATTGTATTAGCTACAGATGGAATAAAAGCTTTGGCTATAGTAAGTCCGACTAACTTGTTAATTTTTAAGTCAGTATTCCTCACGTCCACCTCACGGATGTAATCCCCGAGACGCCTATATGTAGAGTTGTTATTCATTGTAAAAAACATTATATTTCTTTCCAATTTATAAAGATTTGGAAAGAATTGGAATATTTTCCAAGATATTGGAAAGAAATCATAATTTGTACCCTAATTCCTCAAACACTTTCTCCACCGCCTTTTTGCTCTCTTCCCCCTGGGCAAAAAGTTCTCTCAACTCGGTTTGAAGTCTGCTCATCGTCTCTTCGTAGCCGGCATAGTTGTCGCGGTTGACAAACTCGATATATTTGCTTGGCACAAGTGAATAGTCCTTCAAATCGGTAGTTTTTACCGACTTGCAGAATTCAGGCTCGTCTTTATACTCTCCCATATCGGAGCGCTGCCACTGGTGGAACTTTGCGGCGGCTTTGTCGATGTCATCCTGGCTGAATGTGGTGTATTTCTTTTCAAATGGCTCTCCCCATGTGCGGAGGTCCATAAAAAGGATTTCGCCTGCACGCTCTCGATAGTTTCTCTGCTCGCCATTTATTGTTACAGAGCGTTCATGCTTGTTGCGGTTCAAAATCCAAAGTGTGACGCTGATGTCTGTGGTATAGAACATGTTGCGTGGCAAAATCACTATTGCTTCCACCGCATCGTGGTTGGAACTTAACAGTTCCTTGCGTATTTCCTTTTCATCTCCGTCTCCCGACAATGCACCATTGGCAAGGAGGAATCCGGCAATTCCGTCGTTCGCCAGCTTGGAATAGATGTTCAATATCCATGCATAGTTGGCATTGCTAACTGGCGGCACCTTGAATCCGTTCCAGCGTGGGTCGCTTGTCAGTTCATTCTCTGAACGCCAATCTTTCTGATTGAACGGCGGATTGGCCATGATATAGTCGAACTTTTCCGCTTTATGCTGGTCGTTCTGGAATGTGCTTGCAGCCATCTCTCCGAAATTGGCTGAAATTCCGCGTATGGCAAGGTTCATCTTGGCCAGTTTGTAGGTAGTAAGTGTATATTCCTGTCCATATACGGAAATGTCACGCTTGTTACCTCCGTGAGCCTCTATAAACTTGCTGCTCTGCACGAACATACCTCCAGAACCGCAAGCCGGGTCATATACCTTGCCTTTGTACGGCTCTATCATTTCAGTAATAAGGTTTACAATTGATTTTGGAGTATAGTATTCTCCCTTTCCTTTTCCTTCCTGAAGGGCGAAGTTGGAAAGACAGTATTCATAGACACGGCCGAAGAAATCATCGTCGTCTGTCATGTGCTGCTCCATATTGTTCACTATGTCAATAAGCGAACCGAGTTTGGCCGAGTCAATACCGATGCTTGAATAGTAGTTGGAAGGCAGTGCGCCCTGCAAAGATTTATTGTTGGCCTCTATACCAGCAAGAGCCTTGTCAATTTTCTGTGCAATGTCGGAACTTTTTGCATTGGCCATAATATAGCTCCACCTGCACTCCTCTGGCAAATAGAATACATTGTCCTTGCCGTAAGCCATAGGAACTTCGCAAAGGAACTGGTTGTCTCCGTACTGCTCGACAAGTTTTTCATGCTGCTTTTCGAATCTCACGCCGGCATATTTCAGGAAAATAAGGCTAAGCACAACATGTTTGTACTCAGGAGCCTCTATATTTCCACGAAGTTTATTTGCAGCATCCCATAGCTGTGCCTCAATGGATTTTTCTGCTTTAGCTTTAGTATTGACTTTCTTTGCCATATATAACACTCTTTATACGCAAAGATAGGGATAATATTTTGCTTTTCATATCTCTATGTGGTAAATTTCTTTTTCATTTTGTCTTTTCCCTCAAAAGATGTGTAGTCCCTCTTATTTTTTGTAGTTGTCGTTCTTTAGAAAGAATAGAAAGATGTTTTTGCAGGCTTTGATGCGTTTATATTAGAAAATACAAAGAGCAACTAATCGAGCGGGATAGTCGGGTAGTGAACATACTCATGTCAAGTGTAACACCCTTATGCTATTCTTTTAGCAGTAAAGATGCTGACTTCCTATCTTTCTTCTCAAGGCTGAATCTAATCAAATGAATTGCCTTATAGTGTAAGCTTTAATTCTAACTTCAAATGCCGAGGGTTTATTCAATAGTCTATGATTGGCGATGAAAGGAACTGCCATTCCAAATCCTGTTAGTTAAGTTTCAAGTTTCCCCCTCCCAACTATAAAAGCAAAAGAGGTACACCTTTATTGGCGCACCTCCTGTTTGTTTGACTATTATAGTAGTCTAATACTAAAATATAAAATAGATAATGCCTGTATGATAGAACCCTGGTTCTGGCAGGTGCATGCCCACCATAGTCAACTTGTTCTCTTTGGCGTAGTTCAGGAATTTCTTTCTTGACTTTACCGCCTCCTCTGGATTCATGTCGTAAGAGGCGCAGAACTCGGGATGAGCAGTCTGCAAAGCCATACCATGCATCAAGTCGCCTATAATCAAAGCCTTGCCTGCCTGGAATACAGTGTGGCCTGGCGTATGTCCGTGCGCGTCCATAGGAATTACGCAAGCAGGCAAAGTGTCGTTGAAGTTGAACAGCTTTATGTTCTCCTCGTAAATTTTTGCGAAGGCTGTCTGCATCTGGTTGTTCTCAGTCATTCCCATCCATGCGTCAAATTCCGGTTTAGCTATATAGACTTCTGCGTTGGGGAACACCTTTTCGCCGTTTGCCATCATTCCGCCAATATGGTCTGGGTGAAGGTGTGTGAGGTAAACTAGCTTAATGTCTTCAGGGTTGAGCCCAATTTTGTTTAGCGAGGGAACTAGCAGGCTTTCCGGCATGCCAAGTCCTGCATCGCAAAGAATTGTCATGGAGTCCTTCTGAATAAGCACCGCACTCATTGACGAGGGAATGCCTTCCGCAATTCCAAGGCTGTCAACAATGTTCTGAGGTACATCTCCGAATAGCTTCAAGTCGTTGTTTCTTCGGATTGCATTGTCTCTAATCCAAGTGACTTTGACATCGTCAAGTTCCATAGACCAAATTGTGCTGTCTATTCGTACGGGATTTGGGATAGATTCCTCTTCCTGAGTGTTCTCTGTCAAGATCTCTGCCGTGTTAGTGTTGTTGCCGCAAGCAGTTGCAAGCAAGGCAATGACCGGCAGGAAAAGCCTTAGTTTGTTAATTTTGAAATTCATGTCTTTAGTTATTGATTATGTGGCAAAATTAAGAAAAATCATGACCAAAACAAAATAGGCCGTACCAAAATCGGTACAGCCTATTGTGTGTCAGCACTTGAAGTGCTTATTTGGAAACTCCTCTGACCGGAGAACCAATGTATCGTACTGTTGTTGTCTGGAAGTCAAGCTTGCCTGTGCTTGTGTTTCGTGCGAACAAGTAGTACTCGTCGTCATCCTTCATCGAAGCAGTCATGCAGAATGTGTGGCTTGGGTAGAAGATGTCTGCACCCTGAGCCTGTCCGCTTGCCGGGAAGAACAGTGTGTTTCCGTTAATCATGCTAGTCAGAAGTATTCCCTCTACACCGTTCACCTTTGTCTCCTTTTCAGTGCAGTACTGTATAAGTTCCTTCCACTCGTCAACAGTCGGAACGTACCAAGAGCCGCCCATGTTTGCGTTTGCCGCATCAAGTCCAAGCGGAAGTGCCTTAGTGTCGCTGTACTCGTAAAGCCAGTCCTTCTCTGTGAAGCAGCTTTTAGCGCCCTCGAAGTCACCGTCCATGTAGGTAAGCCACAAATATACGTCCTTTGACTTTGTTTCTGCGAAGGCGAAGTATTCGCCAATGTCTGTGCGTGAAGTCGCACCCACGTTGCGGTTTGCCCACTTAGTTCCGCTTGGAAGTCCCATGTCAACAAACTCGTAGCCGTTGATTTTGCCGTCAGTAGGCTCTTCCCTGCATACGACTTCAACCTTGAACGACTTCTTCTTTATGCCCAAATCCACATAGACTATAGTTTCAAAGTTGTCCTTTACCAAAGACTTGAAAATGAACTTGTTGTCGGCTGTAGTCTCGTATGAAAGAACTCCCGGCTTAGAGAAAGTAATCTTTAGCTTCTCAGTTGGAATTGTGTCCTCGTTCATGCCGAGTGCGTAAAGCTCGAACGAGCCGTCACAGCCAATCTTCTTGTCACCTGTCGAAAGGTTAAGCGGGTCTTTTGCATATACAGGGCGAATAGTTTTGCCTTCCTCTCTGTAAAGGTAGTCGATTGTGTATGTTTTGCGAGGGTCAGTACTAATATCGAAATACTTTGAATAGTAGCCGCTTTCCCCCAACTGCAGTTAGCTGTCTGGTAAACAGCGCTCTCGCCTTCGTAAATGCGCTTGCTTTCGTGGTAGTAGCCGGCAAAAGGCATGAATATGCTGTTTTCGTTGATTTTGCTTGTAATCTTTGCGCCCTTCACGCCGTTCAAAGTAGTGATTACCATCGTGCTGTTGCTCATAAGCTCGGTGAAGTCCTTGTCAGTAGGTATTCTCCAAGACTCGCCCAAAAGCTGTGTTGCCGCATCGTATTCGGCCGGAAGTATTCCATACCTGTTTGTAGGCGGCACGTAGTCGCGCAATGGGTCTTTTTCTGTTCCCAAATCGTATGGTCCCATTCCTGCCCCAAGGTAGTAATTAACTGCGAAGCTTGTGCTGCTTTTTATCTCGCCCCAAGCGAAGTAGCCGCCGTATTCCTCAGGCTTTGAAGCCTTTAGGTTTGTTGTCGCCCACATTGTTCCGCTTGGAAGTCCCATATCTACATAGCTGTATTTGGCGGCCTTCACGTTGATTGTGCATTGCTTTGCCGCGTCGTGGTACTTCACTGTCAGAATGACTGTTGCGTCTTCCTTAATGTTCGGGTAGCAGTCTATGTAGCCCTTGTTGGGTTTTATGTTCAGCGCATTTTCCGGATAGACTGAAAATTCAAGTTCTTCCATCTGGTTGATTCTGTTTCCGTACTGGTCGTTTGCCCAAACCCAGAAGGTTTCATCGCTTGACACATTGATTTCGTCCTTTGACAAGGTCAAGCCGTATGGAAGTTCGCAAGTCATGTTCACCACAACACTCTTTACAAGGTAGTAGCCCTTTTGGAAGGTTACGTAAGTTTTTCCGGTTGTTGGCTTAGATACAGTGAACGTGTATGTCGAGTCCTTGTATTCCATGTCGAAGTTAGGGCAAGAGCAAGTAATCTCTTTTGGCGAAAGCCTTATTCCATGCTCGTCTCTGACTGTAACCGAGAAGAAGCTGTCGCAGGCAATGTTCACAGTGTCAACCGACAAGTGCAATGCCGGCTGAAGGCACTTGGCTGTAACCCTGCACACGTCTGTCATGCCGTTGTACTTGGCTGTAATTGTTACTGTTGTGTCTGCGTCGCCTGTCAATGTAAACCTTCTGTAGCTGTCCCATTTCTGCGAAGTTATGACTTTCTCGTCATAAATCCACTCGATTTCGCTTTCCTCGATGGACTCGTCCTTCTCGTTGTGAACCCAAAGGTCAAGGCTGTTGTTGCAGTTAAGGTTTGCGCTCTTGATGTTGAGCTTGATTCCCGGCTCTGTGTTGAAGGCATTGAATGTGACTGTGCGCTTTACGTCCATGAACGTGAAAGTAACTTTCTCGGTCGCGTCTTCCTTCGAGATGTTCTTTACAACGATTTCGTTATCTCTAGCCTCGAAAGTTAGTGCTTCGCAAGTCGGTAGAGTTATTTCAGAAGCTGGAATTTCGTTGCCAAGTTCGTCAGTTGCAACCAAAACCAAGCTGTCCCTGTATGCAATTGAATACGTTTCCTTAGTGAACGAGAAGTCGGGATTCCTCTTGATGCTAATCTTGCATACAAGCGTCATTCCGTTGTATTTCACTATGGCTTTTGTTGTTGAGTTTCTTGGCGCTTTGCCTGTTAGGATTAAACTGTTCTCACTTTCCTCGATGTTGAACATTTCCTCGTCCTCAATTCTCCAGTCAAGCTCTGAAACAGGAATAGCCTTGCCGTCGTCGCCCTTTGCCGAGATTTCGAACGGCTTTCCGTTTTCAGCGTCAATCAAATACTTGTTTAGCGAGAAGCCCGAATCGGCGCCCTCTGTAATGAACTTCAGGCAAAGGAAGTTCGGGATTTCCGAGTAAAATGTTTCGTCGCTTGCGCTCATGTAAAGTCCGGCCGCGTCGTTTGTAATTCCCCTTACCGAGAAGCCGTAGTACCTGTAGTAGCTCTTGTCAAGGTAAACGTTTCCGTTCTGGAAGTCGAATCTGCGTGCGTAGTCATTGCGCCCCTCTACATAAGTGGCTGTGTAGTATTGGCCGTGGTACGACTTTCCGTCAGCCGAAGGAGTTCCGGGAAAGAACAGCGTGTTGCCTGTTGACTTTGAAGTCGCAAGCATTCCGACATGCCCGTTTCTCTTTTCCTCTTTCCATGTGCAGGAAGTGTATAGCTTGGTGAAGTCCGCTTGGGTTGGCATTCTCCATCCCTTGCCCATTTTCTGCGTAGCCACATCGAACTCTGTGCCGGCGATGTTCTTGACGCCCTTCAACGGGTCTTTGTCAGTGCCGCATTCTGCAAGCTTGCACATGTATGTTTCCCAGCTGTACGAGTCTTGTGTTTCGGTCATTCCCCATGCGTACTTGTCGCCCTCCTCGTCCTCTGAGTTTGCACCGACATTGTACTTTGCCCAAAGAGCGCCTGTACCCATGTCAACCGCACTCTGCGAGTTGTTGAAGTAAAGGCTGTCGAACTGTTCAACGGGAATTGTGTCGTTTCCCGTAGTCTTCATCAGCACGACGTGCGTGATTTTCTCCTGTGCTGTCGCCATAATCGAGGCGAGTGTAGCTATAGCAAGTGCAGTCTTTCTCATTTTACCACAACTTTAGTTGACTCTCCGTCAGTTTTTACCAAATATATTCCTGTAGGCACGTTGCTGAACTGCGCAGTTCCGTTCGTAGCCATGCACTGCCTGATGCAGACGCCGAGCATGTTCACAAGCGAGACATTTCCGGCGACGTTCATGACCTCGATGTTTCTGTCAGCCACCGACACAAGCGCTGTGCTGTTCATAGTTGGGAATATGTTTGATGTCGGTGTTTCAGTCGAGTAAACCTTTCTCACATCGCTGATTGGGAAAGCTTCGACTTCCTCGTTGCAGATTACGACAAACTTGTCGCCCTGGGTTGTTATGAACGGCGCATCGTCAATAAGCCACTCGGACTTGGTGCCGTCGTTCATTTCAAGCACAATTCTGTCCTGTGCCTGAGCTATAGTGGCAAGGGAAAGGCCCGCCAATAAAAATATCTTTTTCATATACAATCTATTTACGATGCAAAATTAGTGCTTTGTTCTGTAAATTCAACCATTTGCTGACATTTTGTTGCCGAGATTTAACAAACTTTAACTAAACGAAAAAAGAGGGCGCACTCACGTACACCCTCGCTTGATTTTTATAGTACAGTTAAACGCGGTTTAGTCAAAATTCATTTATTCCTCCTTGAACAGATTCTCTACGTTGTTTAGCGCATCGGTGATTTCGTTCGATACGTTCTTGATGTCCTCCTCGCTGATGCTTTCGCCGAGTCCATCCTTGAAACCGCTCAGGAACGAGCCGTAGTTCTTAATCGCCTTATAGAACTTGTTGCCCATTTCCTTTGCAACCTTGGACGAGAGTTTTCCGTACATCTTGCCGACTTCCTTCATCTGTTCCTGGGTGAAAGCGCACGACTGCATCTCGTTGTTGATTTCCTCGAGGTCGTTCAAAGCCGATTCCCAGTCAGCCTCGTTGAAGTCGTTGCTGTTCTGCTCTATTTTCTGTGAAAGTGTCTCAAGTCTGCTTATTACTTTCTCTTCCTTTGTATAGCAAGAGGAAAGCGACATGAGTGAAATAAAAAGTGTGGCGACAAATATAGTAGCGCCTATTTGAAGAAGTCTCTGTTTCATAAGCCTGTAATTAAATCCAAGAGCAAATATAGAGAAAGCTGTCGAAACCTCCAAATAAAAACTTCGGCTTTTAAGCGAAAGTGCGGAAAATAATGACAAACGCGAGGTAATTCATAATTCATAATGCATAATTGGTCGCACCCAGCTCGCACCACGCACGCAATCACATTCATAACACACACGCCATTATGCGCATAGCTACGTAGTGGCTTTTCTATGTCCAGCCGGGGAATTCATTCTCCGGCTAAGTTCCGAGGAAACAAGGGAACAGCAATTGAATTAATAATTGTAATTCATAATTAGTCGCGCAACAACGCCACCAATTATGCATTATGAATTGGGTAGGCAAACTCGCAAGCAAAAAAATAGGCCTCACATCGTGAAGCCTATCTCTTTCAAGTCGTGTCGATGTGCGCAGTCACGCACACGCATTCTATTTCTTTACAAACTTTACAGTTCTGCCCTTGACCTTCAGGAAGTAGATGCCCGAAGGAAGCGAGGCAACGGAAACCATGCTGCCGTTTGTTCTCACCACATCTGTACCGGCTGTGTTGGCAACAGCAACCGGCTCGCTCTCGTCAATGCCCATGATGTTGAGGTACTCGACCACAGGGTTCGGATAGACAAGTACAGAGTCTGCCGCACCGTTGCTGAATCCGGTCAGAGTCTCGTTGAACTTTATCACCGAATAGCCCTGGTCGCCGCTCTTCTGCGGTGCAAACTTTATGCTTCTGACATTCTCAATCTCGTACTGAGTCGAGTTGCCGTCCGAAGTTATTCCGAACAGCGCAGAAGCGAATGAACTGCTCGCCATAAGGGAAAGAGCCAACGGCAGAGCAAGTCTTAACTCATTGAAACTTAGTTTCATGTCGTTGAAATAAAGGTTAGCGAACTATAGTTACTTGTTCTCTACGGCTCTTACAGGCAAGCCATAGATTCTGCTCCAGTCGTAAGTTGCGTACTGTGTCTGAGTGCTTCTCTTGATTAGGCAGTAAGAGGCGTCGCTTCTCAAGTTCTCTGGTGTAGCCGAAGAAGTCCAAAGATAAGTCTCGCCCTCGCCGAACAATAAGCCGTCCAACTTAGGTCCGTTACCGATGTAGTAGCCGGCTGAAGGAACGACAAGAATAGAGCCGTTAATCTTGCTCTTGAACAGCATAACGGCAACCTCTTTTCCGTCAACATCGACTACAGACTCCTTGATTTCAGAGTTCTCGATAAGCTCTACCATCTCGTCGTTAGATGCGATTCTGAAGTTTGCGCCCCAGTTTACGGTAGCGGCGTCATTCTCCGGAGTCAAGTTTCTCTGCAGGTCAATGATTCCCTTTTCCCTTAGCTCTGGAATAGTAAGTCCGTCAGTATAGCTAATCATGTTGTCAAAGAAAGCCTTTTCCTCGACCTCTCCCCATGAGAAGTAGTTACCGAAGTCGTAAGGCTTGGCAGCGCCGACATTGAAGTTCGCCCATTTCACGCTAAGTCCCATGTCGTTCAAAGTGTCGCCGGCGTAGTATTCGTTCAATTCTGAAGCCGGAATGATGCTCTTTGACCAAATCTGCGAAGCCAATAGAGGGTTGCCTGCGTTGCCTGCACCGCCCGGAACAGAGCCGCTGTGGCTTCCTGTTGTGTCACAGTCCTTGCAGCAGTTCTGCTCAAGGTAAGCAACTCTTGCCTCAAGGTCAGTGTACTTCTTTAATAGGTCGGCCAAACCGATTACACTGGCACCGTCAGGCGCATCGAAAGTTAGGCTGTCAACTTTGTCTAGTGGGTAACTCTCCGCACTACCATCTTTCATAACCACATAGAACTGGTTGTCGGCGAATGCGCCAAGACAGCTCATAGCAGCTGTGAAAAGAAACATGAATTTCTTTTTCATAAAAATATAAATTATTAAAAAATCCTTGCCCGGAAGCAAGATGTATTAGGAATTGCGCTTGAATTATTACTCTTTCATAGAATCAATACGAATCCAGTTCCGAAAATTTTGTGCAAATGTAAGAATAAAGAGCAAAAAGACAAAGCATCTGCCAGTTTTTTTAGCAGATGCAGCCAATTATAGACGCTATTTGTCGTTGCCGTCAAAGAACTTCTTTCCGTTGGAAACGACTATGCCTCGGTAGTTGTCCGGCACTCTCGTTCCCGAGATTGTGTATTTCTGCCTGCTGTTTGTGTCTGTGCAGGAATTGACATTGCTGATGCCCGACGCAGTTCCCTCGTATTCGTACTCGATGTTTTGCGTTTCGAGAATATAGTCGCAGACAATCAACGGTTTGGAAATAGCGTTGCCCTTTTCGTCGCATTCAAGAGCGGCAGGAATGCTGACCTCGATTTCTTCCCCTGGCAGAAGTCCGCGAAGGGACTGAGACGAACGAATGGAGCCTATGGCAAAGTATGCGTCCCGGTAAATAGGTGCAACGCCGTTGTTAGTGACTTTGATTCTTGTTTCTGTGCCGTCACTCTGGCAGCTTGAGACAGTAAATCTGTAGCCCGTAGCCATACTGCATTCCTTGAACCTCTGTGCGTTGTTGTAAGAGTTTTTGCCCGAAGGGTTGTCGTTTGCAATCATGAACGTGATGTGATATTTTGCCGACTGCTCTTCCCAAGTGTAGCCGTACATTCCATCGGGATTAGTGAAGTTAGTTTGGTCTTTGTCAGTGTAATAGCTAACTTCACCGCCGCACACACCTGTGTTCCATCTGCTTTTGCTCATTGCATTCCAGCACCTCTCGTTAAATCCCTCGCCCGAGCTGATTTCATGGCCTTCGTGCATAAATGAATCGTCAAACAGACCGAAAGAAAGTCCCATAAGCTCTTTGTCCTTTGAAAAGGGCGTGTACTGGCTGTCCGAAGCGTCAACACTCACTGCCCATGGAATGTTTGACATTACGTCAGAAAAGTGAAGAAAGAACTCCTTTTGATATTCCTTTGTCGGGAAGTTCTTGCCAAAGTCAATGTTCACTCCGTTGTCATCATAGATGTGGTACTCCGACCAATGGCCGAATCCAACCTCTACGAAAGCAATTCGTACGTCGTTCTCGTATTTCTTGGCAAAGTCAGTATAGAACTGTTTTGTGAAGCGTTTCAGCTCGCTGTTGCTCCAGTCTGCGTAATATGTTTCGCCGTCTCCGGCAACTTTTTTGTATGTTTCCTTGTAGTCTGGCAGAGCCTTGATGTATGCCGGAACTCCCGTTGTTCCGGGCTTGTCATCAACCATCTTCACGCCCGGGTATTCGTAGAAGAAACGTATTATTGCCTGATGGTTTCTGCTCTTTACATCGTCAAGGATTTTTTCCAGAAAAGTCCAGTCATACTGTATGTTTCCGTCTGCATCACAACCAGTTACGACTTTGCAAGGAGGCAGGTAAGAGAATTCCATCGAATGGCTTTCCCCGTAGCTCTTGTACCTGGAACTGGCATTGTCAGGCCAAAGAACCAAGCCGGTCATAGGCTGAACTTTTGTTATGTGAGAGTTGATGGCGATTTCTTTCCAATCAGCCCCAATGCTGTTCAATGCGCAAAATATTCCGGAAAGAATTAGCAAAGGTCTTTTCATATCGGCGATAAAAATTTTTGTGTTAGTATTTCAAAGTTACAAAGCTAATTCCAAAAAGGATTTCTACCAAATTTTTACATTGAAAAATTATTCAACTCTCTTTTTTTGATTTGTGAAAGCAGTAGGGCGGATTTATATCTTTTTATTCGTGCCAAAGAAAGAAAGTGATAGTTTTTGCAAAAATTATTTTCAGCAAAGCTGAAATTATATTAAGCCAAACAAAATAGATTATATTTTTTAAAAATTTATTTGCAATTATAAAAAATATAAATAATTTTGCGGCCGATTTGAAAAATGGTTCGCATAGGAAACGCAACACTATGCTGAATTATTGTTCAGGTTCACAGCTTTTTTAGTACAGAATAACAAATAATTAACCCTAAAGTTGTGCTTAATCCTAATATTGAAATGTTGCGTAAAGAAAATTTTTTCTTATGAAAAATCTTTTATCTATCATTGCATTGTCTGCAGTGGTAATGGGTTCTGCGTCTGCGCAAACCTCATTGACTGGAAGTAAACTTACTTTGACTTCCAATTCAGGCACTTACATCACTTGTAAGACTTCTTCAACATCACCTTACAACGAGATGTTCTATGTTTCTGCCAATGGTACAGCTGCAGCCACTGCGCTAAAACTAAGCGTTGATGCGGCAAACCACACTTACTCACCTAACCTTAACATTTCCTACAACTCGACAGCCACTGACTCGAACCCAAGAGGCTGGA
The DNA here is from genome assembly GCA_024401535.1 of Paludibacteraceae bacterium. Lineage (GTDB taxonomy): Bacteria > Bacteroidota > Bacteroidia > Bacteroidales > Paludibacteraceae > UBA1723. The sequence continues at coordinate 12,568 of JAKSKX010000018.1, forward strand.
TTTTCAACACAAGCAGCTACGGAGGCAACAGAACTGTCTATCCGCCTGTAGTGTTCAAGACAGAGGAGTTCGTAATCAAGAACGGAAACTTGAAGGTCGAGGGTAAAATCTCTTGCCAGGACGAGTTGAAGGTTGCAAGCATCGACGCAGACAACATCATCACAAAGGACATCAACGTCGAGATGAACAATGCTGCAGACTATGTGTTCGATGCAAACTACAACCTAAAGTCTCTTTCAGAGGTTGAAAGCTACGTTAACGAGCACCATCACCTGCCTGGAATTCCTTCGGCAAACGAGATGGCAGAGAACGGAATGAGTGTTGCAAAGATGAGCAACTTGCTTCTTGAGAAGGTAGAGGAGCTAACTCTTCACATGATTCAGCTTGAGAAGGAGAACGCTCAGCTAAAGGCTACTGTTGAATCCCTAAGAAAGTAACGATATGTTTTGCAGAGGTATAGTTACCTTGTTTTTCGTTCTGTTCACTTTCTTGTCATCATTTGCGGCGACAAGTTTGGAACAGGCGAAGAACAGGGTGAAGGATTACGTGACAAATACTTTGAAGCTAGATGAGTACAGGGTTATGTACACCCAGTCACAGCCTTCAAGTATTTTGTTGATGTTCAATAAGAAAAGTGTAGCTGTGCCTTCCAATTCATGGGTTTTCTTTATTGACGAGAAACCAGCACAGGATTGGGCGCATGACTGCCGTTACGCTTTTGTTTCAAAGAGTACAGGCTCTTTGACTGTAACAAGAAACATTCTGCCGCCATCAACCTTTGACGGTTGGGTTGAATACTTTTCCAAAACAAAGAATGCTGACGGGCGTTTGTCCGATGGCGTCAACCCTAACCTCATAGACTGGAACTTGTATTCCACAAGGTTGGGCAGTGCCAGTTCCCGTTGCCATGCAATCCTTATAAGCGGAGGATGGAACAAGTACAACAACAATCAGAGGTACTGGAACAACTGTTCTATGGTTTACCAGATGCTTACAAAGTGCTACGGGTTCTCAACTTCAAACATCAACGTATTGATGGCTGACGGAACAAATCCGGCTGCAGACTTGCATTTGTCTAACAACACTTACATCAATTCTCCCGCAGATTTGGATGGAAATGGCAGAAATGACATTCAGTATCCGGCAACAAAAAGTTCGCTAACTCACGTGTTCGATTCACTAAAGGTTAAGCTGAATTCCCTTGACGAGCTGTTCATATATGTTACCGACCATGGTGACGAAGACGGTTCCATCTGTTTGTGGGGTCAGTCAATCACGCCTGCGGAATTTGCAAGAGAGGTTGACAAGCTAAGTTTCTTGAAGTCCATTTCCATTGTGATGGTTCAGTGCTTCAGCGGTGCGCATATTCCGACATTGCAGAAGCCGAACAGAACAATCATTACTGCTGCTCGATCTTGCGAGTCTGCATATTCGACTTATGACTATAGTCTGTTTGGAAGACGCTGGGTAGAGGCAATGGCAAAGTACGATGCAATTTCTAAGAAAAGCTGCAACCCAGATTTTGACAGCGACTATAAAGTGTCTATGCTTGAGTCTTTCGTCTATGCCAATTCGTTCAAGAATTCTGACGATTTCGGTTCAGAGCCACTTTACTGGTCTGACGGTTGTTTCGGCGAGAAGCAGTTTATGGACGGACTTATGGAGAGAGACCTTATTTACAATTCCAATATCGCATCGGGAAACATTGTCAAGAAGGGCGACAACTACTTGACTTCAAAAAGTGTTATCTCTGGCGGTAATGTAAAGTTCCTTTCCTATGGTCAAGTGCTGCTTAAATCGACATTCGCTGTGACAAGAGGTGCTACTTTCACTGCCAAGATTCTTGACTGTGAAGAAAACAACCACCTTGTTTCCTGCAGCTCTCTACGTTCACTAAGAGAGGATGACGAGGAATTCTATGACGGAAACGAGCCATTGACTTCGGGAATCGAAGAGACTAGCGCTTCGCTTGTATCTGTATGGCCTAACCCAACAACTGGAATGCTGTATGTTCGCGCATCGGACGAAAGTGCCGGCTGTAGTGTCACTGTTGTTGACGCTCTTGGCAAGGTCTTGCTTTCAAAGGAGACTGCTGATGCCGAAGTCGAACTTGACTTGACTGGTTTAAATTCCGGCATCTATTTCGTGAAGGTCGTTTCAGGAAGTGAGTCGAAGATAGAAAAGGTTGTGCTTAAATAACAAATCATAAACAAACTTTTTGGGGCAGATAACGGGTAACTGTTGTCTGCCCTTTTTTTGTAGTGGCGCAAAATCTCAACAAAAGGACCAAAAAGGACTATATATAAATCAAATATATTCCTCAGTTTTGCAACGATAAAAGTTTCAAGGACTAAAAAATTTAAATCATGGCAGAAATTACGTTTACTGGCAACAAGACAGTTAAGGGCTTGTGCGCAGACTTCAAGAAAGCGTTTAACGTAGATATTCGTATCTATTCAACACCTAAGTCAACACGCGAGGCTGACCCAAGTGCTACACTTGCTTCTCTTCGTGCAGAAGGTAAGAAGGGCGGCGACTTGAAGGTAGGAGGAAACAAGTTGGTAGGAAACTTCGAGAAAGACGTGATGGAGATGTTCGGCATCAAGGTTAATGTGTTGAACAAAGACGGCAAGCCAATCTCTAATGACGTCACTTTGGCTTCAGCAGGAAAGTGATTCTAGTACTATCAACACGCACTGAGAACAACTAGGCATTTGACTTGCAAGTGCCTGGCTATTATTCCCTGTCGCATAACAGTTTAATCTATGGCATATAAAATACACGTAACAGGTTTTGCAAAGAACCGTACCGTAGAGGGCGTTCTGAATGCATATACGGTTATTCATCCGGGATGCTCTATAGAGGACATAAACAAGGCATTCCCTAAGTCAATCCACCAGTCAGGCAAGCCTTTGCTAGTTGCTAAAGACCCCGGCGCAAGCGGTTCTTTGGCCCAAAGGTATATGAAGATAAACATCAATACTGTCAATGGCGGAAAGAAAAGTTCGACTGCGTACATGCTTGGAATGTGGAATGACGAGGACACTTTGAAGATGGCTGAACATGCCAAGAAGGCAGACATTGACATCGCGGACTTCAAGAGCCGAAAGTATTTCGTCCCCGGCTCATACACTCTGAGCTATTTGAACGGATGGAAACCCGGCAAAGCTGCGCCTGCTCCTGCGACCGGAGGAAAGAAGATGGCTAAGGGCTTTATATTCCTTATTATTCTCGGTATTCTTCTGTTGGGATTACTGCTTTTCTTGTTGTTCAGACATTTGTCCGAGGAGAAGGAAGTTGTCACTGCTCAGGTCGAGAATGTTGAAAAGGAATTCAACAACGTGCAGTTCGAGAAGGCCAAGTTTGACCTTTCCCAAGACGCCAAGGACGTGCTTGACAAGCTAGCCCAGCTGATGATTGCTAACGAGAGGTTCACCCTAAAAATCGAAGGCCACACCTCTAAGGAGGGCAATGTTGATTTTAACCAGAAGTTGTCAGAGAACAGGGCAAAGTCAACTTACGACTATTTGGTCGAGAAGGGTGTTCCTAGTGACAGAATCACATACGAGGGAATGGGAAGCTCTAAGCCAATAGACGACACACAGCTTGACATTAACCGTCGAACTGAGTTCATCATTTCCGACGGTGAAGTCACTTTCAAGGGAGTTTGGGATGAGCTTATTGATTTCGTAAAGTCGTTCTTCTAAGCCATCCATAAAAGATAAGGTGCCTCGAAACCAACATGGTTCGGGGCACCTTTTTTATTTTTTTTGTCAATATAGCGTGCTATTTTGCCTGCATAAGGAGGTATTTTTCAGCCTCGAGAGCAGCCTTACAGCCCGAACCGGCAGCTACAATGGCTTGGCGGTAAACTGGGTCGCAAACATCTCCGGCGGCGAAAACACCATCTATTGCCTGCTTTGTCGAGCTAGAGACGACTGACTGGGAATTAGCTGCAGTAACGATGAAACCGTTATTGTCCAAGACCAGTTGTCCGTCGAAAATGTCAGTCGCAGGCTTGTGGCCTATGGCAAGGAACAAACCGTCAACGGCAATCTGGTAGTTGCTTTCGTTGCTTTCTCCCTTGCGCTTCACAACATTTATTCCTTCGACAGCACCATTACCGAATATGCCGGAGACGTTATGCTCGAAAAGGATTTCTATGTTCTCGTCCTCTTTCACACGCTTCTGCATAATCTCGGAAGCTCTCAAGTAGTTCTTTCTTACCAAGAGATAGACCTTCTTGCAAATCTTTGAAAGGTAGAGCGCATCTTCGCACGCTGTGTCTCCGCCGCCTACAACTGCCACAGTTTTCTTTCTGTAGAAGAATCCGTCACAAGTTGCGCAACCGCTCACACCCATTCCCTTGTATTTCTCCTCGTCAGGCAGACCAAGGTACTTGGCCTTAGCTCCGGTTGCGATGATTATGCTGTCGGCAGTAACGTCCTTCTCGTCGTCAATTGTAACCTTGTAGGGCTTGCTTCCCAGAGAAATCTTTGTCACTTCTCCGTCACGAATGTCGGCGCCGAACCTTGCCGCTTGTTCCTGCATGTCGGACATAAGCTGGTTTGCGTCAATGCCTTGAGGGAAACCTGGGAAGTTCTCTATTTCAGTTGTTTGTGTAAGCTGCCCACCTGCCTGTATTCCCTGATAGAGTACAGGTGAGAGGTTTGCACGCCCTGCATAGATTGCGGCAGTATAGCCGGCAGGGCCGCTTCCTATGATGAGACATTTTATGTGTTCTGTCATACTCAAAAATTAAAGTGGGTATTCGTCAAAGGCGAAAAGCACAGTTGAAAGGTAACGCTCACCTGTGTCAGGAAGAAGTGTTACGATAGTCTTTCCCTTGTTCTCTGGGCGCTTTGCTATGATTGTGGCACCGACTGCGGCAGCACCCGAAGAAATACCTACGAGCAAGCCCTCCTTTGCGGCAAGCTCTCTGCCTGCACGGATAGCCTCGTCATTGTCAATGTCAAGCACCTCGTCAACGTACTCTGCGCTGTAAGTCTTTGGAACGAAGTTAGCACCGATTCCCTGAATCTTGTGAGGGCCTGCAGGCTTGCCGTTAAGCACCGGAGAAGTGTTAGGCTCGACAGCATAGACCTTGATGTTCGGATTCTTTGACTTCAGGAACTTTGCCACACCGCTTATTGTACCGCCTGTTCCCACGCCTGCAACGAAGATGTCAACCTTGCCCTCTGTCTGCGCCCAGATTTCAGGGCCTGTTGTTGCGAAGTGCTTTGCAGGGTTTGCAGGGTTCTCGAACTGCTGAAGAATTACTGAACCTGGAATGCTGTCTCTAAGCTCCTCAGCTTTCTTAACTGCGCCAATCATTCCGTCCTTGCCGCTTGTAAGCACAACTTCCGCACCGTATGCACGGACAAGGTTTCTGCGCTCAATAGACATAGTTTCCGGCATTGTAAGAATAAGGTGGTAGCCCTTGACAGCGCTGACAAGTGCAAGACCTACGCCAGTATTTCCCGAAGTAGGCTCGATGATTGTAGCGCCCGGTTTCAAGATTCCCTTCTGCTCGGCGTCTTCGACCATAGCGATTGCGATACGGTCCTTTGCACTGCCTCCGGGGTTGAAAGATTCAATTTTTGCTATTATAGGAGTCTCTAGGCCTCTTGCTTTCGAGAACTTGCCCAACTCAAGAAGTGGAGTGTTACCCACCAATTCAATCAATGATTTTGCGATTGCCATAATTTATATATTTTAAATTTTTTACGAAGGTAATGCTAAATTTTGTTTTTTGAGAAATATCTCATGATAAATCTTCCTGTCAGGCTCAATATTAGTATTATTATTGTCAAAACCAGTGCTGCTGCGTATGCTCTGTTCTGGACTTCCTCATACGGTGAAGACAGCTGAAAGAATACGGCAAGGGGAAGTGTCGCCGCCTTGTCTGACAGAGATTCCGGAATGTAGTCTGTAAAACCTGCCGTGAACATTACACCGGCCGCATCTCCCATCGCCCTGCCTACAGAAAGCAGAGTTGCTGTTGCAATGGCCGGAGCAATCTGCCTTACAACGACACCTATTGTCTCTATTTTTGTAGCGCCGAGTGAATAGGCGGCTTCGAGAAGTTCCTTCGGTATTGTTCGGGCAACTTCGTCCATGCTTCTTATTAGAATTGGCACTATTAGCAGTGTTTCCACAATTATACCTCCCAACAGCGAGGCTTTGATTCCCATAATAATCATTATTGTGAAGGCAAACGCACCATACACAATGCTTGGAATGCCGAACAGAACATCGTATGCCAGGCGGGCGATGTAGCCAAACCTTGAGTCACTTTTCAAGTAAACATTCAAATAGAAAACTACGGGAATGCTGATTATGAGACCTATGAATGTTGCGCCCAGAACAATATAGACTGAACCGACAATGGCATTGAGGAAACCGCCGTCTTTCCCTATGTAATAGCCTGAGCCTGGCAAAGAGCTTACCATTTCCCAAGTAATTACAGGAAATCCCTTCGAGGCTATGCTCCAAAGCACACTTATTACCAAACTCGCCACAATTAGCAGCGAAAGATACATCAGTACCTTAAAAATCTTTTCTTCCAAGTATTTCATAGTCTGTTGTTTACAATGAATATGTTTATTTCTGAGTCAACGTCCTTAAATAGAGTCTTGCGCCCAGGTTGAATGCCACAACAATGATGAACAGCAGGAATGCAGCGAACATCAATGCTGACTCGTACAGCGGCAAAGAAAGCATTTCCCCGTAGTTGTGTGCAATAAGCGAGGGAATAGGGTAGCAGGCGTCAAGCAGCGAACCCGGAATAATGTGCAGGTTGCCGCAGACCATCATCACGGCTATAGTCTCGCCAAGCGCACGGCTAAGCGCAAGAACAACAGAGGCAATGATTCCCGGAAGCCCTTTCCTCAGCACAACATATTTTGTTGTCTGCCACCTTGTTGCGCCAAGGGCTAGAGAAGATTCTCTGAGGTCGATGCCGATGTTGCCGAAAATCTCTATGAACAGGCTTATTAGCAGAGGAAGCACCATGATGCTTAGCACAATGCCGCCCGAAAGCAGAGTGTAGCCTGAAGTTGATTTCCCGACAGCAGGGCCGACTATGTCGCTTATGAACGGCACAACTATCAAAGTTCCCCAAACGCCATATATTACCGATGGCAGAGAGGCGAGAATGTCAAGCAGAGGATAGACGAACCTTCTTACTGCGCTTCTCATGTATTCGGTTAGCAGTACCGACATTAGCAGCGAAATTGGTAAAGCTATAATCATTGCAACGCCTGTAACGTAAAAAGTTCCTGCAATGAAGGCAAGAAAGCCGAACTTGTTCTGCATCGGCTTCCATTCCGATGTCGTCAGCAAATCATGCCATGAATGCTGTGCCAGTACGTCGCTTGACTTTAACCACAGCCCTATTGCCATCGCAACGACTAGCACCAGAGAAACGAAGGTGAATGTTGTCATTATTCCTCCTGCAACTTTGTCTTTAGCTATTCTGTACGTCATAATCCCTTTCTTTTTTATATGTATCGATTCTAATAGTTTTATTCGAACTTCATTTCGGAATGCAAAGTTACTGATGGTGAAAAAAGTGGGAAATCCCTTTGATAAGCGTTTCGTATCACTATTATATGTGATAAGAACTACATATAAGTGTTATTGCCAATATTTTGCATTGGAAATAACTTTGCATCGAATTTTAACAAAAGGAATTGACATGATAAGCGTAATTGTAACATTAAAAAACAAAGAGAACACGATTATCTCTGCACTGCAGTCAATAGTGGCGCAGTCGGTTCAGAAGTGGGAAGCCGTTATTGTTGACAACGGTTCGACCGATGGAAGCGAATATCAAGTGCGTTCGTACCTTATAGATAGGAGAATGAGATATTTAAAACTCGAAAAAGAGGTTTCTGTAGCCGAGGCAAGACAAAAAGGGCTGGAAATGACTTCCGGCGAGTGGGTTCTGTTTATGGACGGAAGTGATTACCTTGAAGTCAATGCTTTGGAAGCTCTCTATCTCAGCGTCAAAAAATATGGAACTTCTATCGCAGTTGGAAATTTTTCATTTATAAAAAGAGGAGAAAAGCAGATTCAGAATTTTATTCCGGAAGGCATAATTTCTGCCTCTCAGTTTAATAAAACAAGGCTTTTGATGGCTACTGGAACAACTTTGATGGGTCGCTCTGTTGCAACTAGACCTGAACTTTGGGAAACGTCTAACGTTGCCTATACAGACCATCTTGTGGTGATTAACGGGGAGGGCGAACAACCGCTAATCAAGCCTCGTAGGGCTAGTTTATTCAGTCGTCTGTTCTCTTGGTTTAATAATTAAAAAGTATTTGTTATGAGCAGTTTTTTTCATAGAGCAGAAGCAAACGGGCAGTTTGACCCTACAAAAAAGTTTGAAATACTTGAGCATAATGGAATAGAGGTAAGCAACCTTAACGTCCACATCGGCAGCGCACATATTCTCAAAAATGTCAATGTAACAATACCAAAGAACAAGATTACCTGTATAATCGGTCCTTCGGGTTGTGGAAAGAGTACTTTGCTTCGTACTTTCAACCGCATAATCGACACTACCGAAGGCGTGAAAATAGAGGGCGACATTTTCCTTGGAACTCGTAACATCGTTAAGAGTCATGGCGCAGACCTCATTGAGCTGCGCAGACATATAGGTCTTGTGCCTCAGCGTCCTTGTCCATTGCCTATGTCAATCTTTGACAACATAGCTTACGGCTGTCGTATTCATGGAATAAGCGGTAAAGAGAAGTTGAATGCTGTGGTTGAACATTACTTGAAAAGCATTGGTCTTTGGGACGAGGTTAAGGAGCGTCTGTCTTCACCTGCCGCTCGACTTTCCGGAGGTCAGCAACAGCGTCTGTGCCTTGCACGTTCGCTTGCAGTAGAACCTTCAGTTCTTTTGGCTGACGAGAGCACTTCGGCGCTTGACCCAATTTCATCAAAGAAAGTCGAACAGCTGTTGGTCGAACTGAAGCAGAACTACACAATCGTAATGGTTACGCACACACTTCAGCAGGCACAGCGAATTGCCGACAATGTCATTTTCATGTATCTTGGCGAGGTTGTCGAGCAGGGGCCTGCCAAAGAAATTTTCAATAATCCGCAGAATGAACTGACTCGCCGCTATTTGGATGGTGCTTTCAGTTAATAATAAGTAAAGTATAGTAAAGATGGAATATACAGATCAACATTTAGATGAACTTCAGTGCGCAACTCTTGCGACTCTGACCAATTATCAGAAGCCTGACGCCTATGGTGCGTTGAGCATGCCTGTCTATCATTGTGCAAGCTACGAGTTTGCCACAGCCAAGGAGATGAGCGACGTTTTTTGCGGCAGAGTTCTTGACCCCGAGTATTCGCGCGTCATGAATCCGACCGTTACATTTTTCGAGAATCGTGTGAAGCTGCTTACCGGTGCGGCGAATGTGTTTGCCTTTAACTGCGGCATGGCAGCCATCAGCAATGTGCTTTTTGCCCTTGCTTCACAGGGAAAAAATATCGTGACTTCAAGCCATCTGTTCGGAAACACAGTATCGTTCCTTAGAAACACTCTCGGCAATTTGGGTGTAGAGACAAGAGAAATAAACCTGCTTGACCGTGAGGCTGTAGAGAATGCCGTTGATGAAAACACGTGTGCCGTGTTCCTTGAAATCATAACAAATCCGCAGATGGAGGTTGCTGACCTTTCTATGCTGGCAGAGGTTGCGCATGCCAAGAATGTTCCATTGGTTGCAGACACGACGCTCATTCCCTTCACGCAGTTTGACGGCAAGGCCTTGGGCATAGATGCCCAGGTAGTAAGCTCGACAAAGTACATTTCGGGCGGAGCGACTAGCCTTGGTGGTCTTGTCATCGACTACGGCACATTCCCAGTCATTAACCGCAGGATTCGCTACGAACTTCTGTTCAACTTGGGCGGCTACATGACTCCGCACGCAGCGTATATGCAGACTGTGGGTTTGGAGACTCTTGAAGCACGCTACAAGGTTCATGCCTCGAACGCCCTTGAACTGGCGAAGCGCCTGCAAAATGTTCCCGAAATTAAGAGGGTGAACTACACTGGACTTCCCGACAACCCTTTTCACGAGATTGCGAGGAAGCAGTTCGGAGAAACTTCTGGTGCCATGCTGACGATAGACCTCGAGGACAAGGCTTCGGCGTTGAATTTCATCAATAATTTGAAGGTGGTGCATAGGGCGAGCAATCTGTTCGACAACCGTTCTCTTGCCATTCATCCTGCTTCCACTATCTTTGGCCCTTTCTCCGGTTCGCAGCGTAGGGCGATGGACGTGCTTGACACTACAATCAGACTGTCAATAGGTTTGGAAAATATTGACGACATTTTTAATGACATTGTGCAGGCAGTCAGGGCTAAGTAGAACTGGCAGTATAAATATTTATGTCTTGACAAGGAATTAATGAAACCTTGCCAAGACATTTTTTGTCAAATATATTTGCCCCTAAATATAGAATTCCGATTCGTCAATCAGTCCTGCACGAAGTGCATATTTGGTAGCGTCGTGGGCGCTGTTGATGTTGAGTTTTCGGAATATGTTCTTGCGGTGGGAATTTATTGTGTGTATGCTCGAAAATCGTTCTGCAGCAATCTCTTTGGTGGTTTTTCCCTGAGCTATAAGTTTCAGAACCTCGCGTTCCGTCTGCGTAAGGTCATCCTGGCGGCGCTCCTTTTCAATAGAATTGCGAAGAAGTATTTCTGTGGCGTGCTGGGAAATGTACCTTTTCCCCTGAATGGTATATTTGAAAGCTTCACGAAGTATGTCTGCCGGCGCATCCTTATAGACAACACCGATTCTGTCCGAGGAATATAGAACGAATCGCAGGAAGTCCGGAGTCAGTTCGTCCGACAGCAGCAGAAAAGTGGAGTTCCTATGTTTCTCCACTAATAAAATCAGTTGTTCGGCACTTTCAAGGTCAAAGAGGGTAAAGTCCAGAATAACTGCGGTTTCCCTTTCCTCCCTAAGAAAAGCAATTAGTTCGTTTTTGCCTGATGCGTGAAAGAATCTCGGCTGTTTTTCCGCATATTCGGGAAGACTGCCAATCATCAGCTCCGCACCGTATGCTGTAAGAGCCTGTTTGTCTGCTATTATAATATCCTCTGCTTTCATTATGAATCTTCTTTTGTCTTGACGAGCCTTTACATTATATTGTTGCCTGGGAAGTATTGTTTTTCGATAATTATATCGTTTTATTTCTCCCTATATTTTTGAGCAAAGTTATAAATAAAGAATTATATACAAATGACAAAGGGCAAATAAAGATAATAATTTTATATATTTCTTGATACATATTGCATTTATTCTAAAAATCAGATTTAACCCGGAACAATTTAGAATGTTAAAAAGAAAATATATTTTGTATTACCTCTGACATTTGTATTAAAAAAAAGCCCAGGTAGGTTGCGAACTACCTGGGCGGAAAGGAATTAAACTATAACGGGGAAACGAGTAACCTCCCCGTTCACTATTCGGAAGGCATTAATGACCGGCTGTCCAGCTGGCACATTAGGGCTTCCTGATAAGCCAGGAGAAAGAGAACAGATTAGATAGAGAGTGTTCGGGTCTAAAGCCAATCTCTTGTCTTCTTCAGAAGGGCGACTTGGCGAAGCCGGATGACTATGCCAGTTGCCGATGACCTTGAGCGCATTCTGTCGGGCATACTTTAATGCCGCGAACTGTTCCTTTGGCGCCATAGAGAAATGTTCCTCTGAATTGTCAATGTTTGTAAGAGGGTAGTTGTGCGTGATAAGAATCTCGCCATTCTCGTCAACCTCTCCCAAAGCATAACCGCAACTCTCTATTGGTGCGTCTTTTTGAGCTTGTGAAATGATTGATGAATAGGCTTCCTTGGTTATATGAATAACTTTGCCCGATTCTTTCCAACCATATAGGCTTGCTGGCGCATCTTCAATTTTTATATCTTGTTCTGCTTCTGTCATTTCTTAATGTTTTTTTAAGTCACAAGTTGCCTGCTCATAGTCGATTAGCTCAGTAAGTGTAGGGTTGTCTCCACATAGCTTGCAACGGTGGTTGTGACGAATGTTAGTCTTGCGGAAATCCATAGTCTTGGCGTTGAAAGTCAGAAGTTTGTCTGTCAACAGCTCTCCCACTCCAGTGATGTATTTCAGCGTTTCGGCAGCCTGAATTGTGCCCAACATTCCTGCAATCGCTCCCAATACACCTGCCTGAGAACAAGTAGGCACTGCGTTAGGAGGAGGTGGTGTGCCGAACACACAGCGGTAGCATGCCGAACCCGGAACGTGTGTGAAGGTTTGTCCCTCGAAGCGAAGAATTCCACCGTGGCTGAACGGTTTGCCAGCCATTACACAAGTGTCGTTAATCAGGAACTTTACCGGGAAATTGTCAGTTCCGTCTATTATGAAATCGTAGTCCTTGATAATGTCAAGCGCATTGTTTGCCATCAAAAGGTCTTGAATGGCATTTACCTTGACATTTGGATTTATTGCAAGCATCTTTTCCTTTGCAGAGATGACTTTTGGCACGTCCACGTCCTTAGTGAAGTGAATTACCTGACGCTGAAGGTTTGAAAGGTCAACAACGTCACCGTCAATGATTCCGATAGTGCCTACACCGGCAGCTGCTAGGTAAAGAGCTACGGGTGCGCCAAGTCCACCGGCACCAACCACAAGGACTTTGGCCTCCTTTATTTTTTCTTGTCCCTCTACACCGACATCCTGAAGCAGAATGTGACGGCTGTATCTGACAAGTTCTTCTTCTGAAAAATCAAACATAACAATAATTATGAATTATGCATTATACATTATGAATTGAATTAGAACTGGCCGCCACCCATGAAGTAAAGGAAGTCAACCGAGTCGCCTTCGTTAATTTGAAGTGTGTCGAAATCCTCTCGCTCGACAAACTCCTCGTTAATTTGAATGCTCACCATCTCAGGCTGGAACACCTTGTTTGCCTTGATAAGTTCAGAAAGAGTCAAAGGTAGCTGAACTTCCTGCTCTTCGCCGTTTACTATGATTTTTGCCATGTCTTTTTCGTTTTTGGGTTATAGATATTTGTCGATAGTTGAAGCAATCTTTAGCTTGTTCACAGCACCAGTAAGCTTGTCAACCACTTCTCCGTTCTTGATGAAAAGAATTGTAGGAATGCTCTGAACTCCATATTTTTCTGTCAGAGCCTCGTTGTTTTCTGCGTTGCACTTGCCTACAACGGCTTTGCCTTCGTATTCCTCTGCAACCTGGGCAATGATTGGGGCAAGCCTCTGGCAAGGTCCGCACCATGTAGCCCAAAAGTCAATCACAACCAACTTGTCAGTGGAAGTTACCTCTGCGTGGTTGTCTTCTGTAATCTTTAATTCTGCCATTTTGTCTAATTCCTTTTAGTTTCTAACTCGTTTTATTTACAATGCAAAATTAGTTGGTTTCCACTGCGTGGGAAATACCTTTCAGTTGGTAATTGCATCACTAATGTATGTGATATTACCCGTTGAAACTTTTTGCAACTTCCAGAACTTTAGTGAGTTGTGCCTTTGTGTGCGCAGTAGAAATGAAGTTACCCTCGAACTGAGAAGGCGAGAAATATATGCCGTTTGCGAGCATGTGCCTCCAGAATCGTGCGAATCGTTCAGTGTCACTACTTTTCGCATCGTCGAAGTCTTTAGGCGACTTCCCTTCCGTAAAGAAAGGTGTGAACATGTTTTCGACTCTGTTAACAGCAATTCCCTTGTTTGAAAGGATATCTGAAAGTTCGTCGATAAACCATTTAGCCTTGGCGTTTAGCTCGTCATAGACTTTCGGCTGAGAAAGCACTTCAAGCGTTGCAAGTCCTGCGGTCATGGCTACTGGGTTTCCCGAGAGAGTTCCAGCCTGATAGACCGGACCTATCGGTGCAAGCATCTGCATGATTTCCCTTCTGCCACCGAAAGCGGCTGCGGGGAAGCCTCCGCCTACAATCTTTCCCACTGCTGTCAAGTCAGGAGTTATGCCGTAGTATTTTTGTGCGCCACCTAAAGTCAAGCGGAAGCCCGTAATCACCTCGTCAAAAATAAGAAGCGAACCGTTTTTCCTTGTAATTTCCCTAATGAACTGCAGGAAGCCGTCTCTTTGTGGCACAACACCCATGTTTGCAGGAACTGGCTCGACAATAACTGCGGCAATTTCGCCCTTGTGTTTGTCAAATACTTCCTTTAGCTTTTCTTTGTCGTTGAACGGCACTACGAGTGTGTATTTTACAAAGTCTCGAGGCACGCCGGCTGAACTGCCTATTCCGCAAGTTGCTACACCAGAGCCTGCACTTACGAGCAGATGGTCGGCATGACCGTGGTAACAGCCGTCGAACTTCACAATATAGTCACGATTAGTGAAGCCTCTGGCAAGTCTGATTGCTGACATTGTTGCCTCTGTTCCAGAGTTCACGAAACGAACCTGTTCCATTGACGGAATGAGTTCCGACACACGTCTTGCCAAGTCAGTTTCAAGTGTTGTTGGAATTCCGTAGCTTGTTCCGTTTTTCACTGCGTCAATCACAGCCGACTGAACTTGAGGGTTAGAATGTCCTGCAATGAACACACCCCAAGAGAGGCAGAAGTCAATGAACTTGTTTCCGTCAATATCAGTGAGTTCTGCACCATCGGCAGATTTAATAAATAGTGGTGTTTCTCCGACTGAGCGCAAAGCCCTCACGGGGCTGTTTACTCCGCCCGGAATATATTTTTGAGCCTCTGTAAAGGCTTGTTTGCTTTTTTGCCTGTTCATAATCTTGATTTTTTGGTTAAGCTGGTCTTTTGCTGTACTCTTGCCAGTGAACAAGTTTTTCGATTTCCTGCTCTATTATTTCTTCGCACTTGCCTATTTCATCCTCTCTTTTTTTCAAATTTTGTTGTGCGAGTGCTTCTATTTCCCCTAGTTTATAAAGTCTTTTGTTTGGACTTTGTGCAACATTACTTTCAATGTCGTCTGGGTTTGCAAGGTCAATGAGCAGTTGATTTTTTTCTGCTGGCAAATCGTCTCTGCCGATGATTGTGTGCGGTGCAGAGGTTGCGCTTATCACGACATCAGAGAGAGAAAGAAGTTTCTGCTTTTCGCTTAATGGCAGAGCCACTGCGTTATATTTATCAGCTAATACCTCAGCTTTTTCAATACTTCGGTTGGCAAGAATGATGTTCGCTGAACCTCTTGCAGTCAGGAAGCCCAAAATCGATTCGGTAAGTTCGTTCACACCGATGATGCTGACAACTTTTGAAGAAAGGTCGGTCAATTCCTTGCATAGAATGTCAACAGTGACTTGAGAGTATGACACAGCTCCGCGTGCGATGGCTGTCTCTGTACGTGTACGATGGCCTACGCAAATTGCAGTCTGAAATAGTTTGTTGATTGACGAAGACAGACGGCCTGTTTCCCTTGCTTCGATATATGACTTTTTAATTTGGCCGAGTATCGCACCTTCGCCTAAAAGCGGAGATTCAAGCCCTGCAGCCACACGAAACAAATGTCTGGCGGTTTGTACCGGAATTTCTCCTTCGCCCCAATAGAGCTCTGTTCGTGCGCAGGTCTTTATAAGTACGCCGTCTGACCTTTTGGCAACGAGTACAGGTGACTCGCTCCTGTTATTTACAATAATCGAATGTACCATTTCGCAACTTAGTTTAATTCTTATTTCCAAGTGCAAAATTACAGGTAGTTGAGCGCCCGTGAAATCGCAGAAAATAGTGCAAAGGCATACCAAATGTTTGGTATTTTTGGTTTATTTTTTGTAAACGGAGACGAAACTGCTTGCCTTTTCACGAATGAGTTCAAAGTTTTCCCTTATAGAGTCACGAATCCTCATGGCAAGTCGCACATCCGTGGCATTGGATGAAACGGCAACCGCCAAGTTCCCTTCCTTGAAGATTGCAGGCGAAGTGAAGTCGCAGAGCTTCGGGCTGTCGCAGACGCTTGCAAGGACGTGTCTTTCCTCGGCGTCTCTCTTTATTTGCTCGTTCAGTTCTGCATTCTCTGTGCAGACATAGACAAGCAGCGCGCCTTCCAAGTCGCTCGGCTCGTAACTTTTCTGAACGAGTGTGAAGGGCAAAGATTCGAAACCTTCCTTGAATTGGGGAGAAACTATTGTGGCTTCGTCAGTAAATCGAGAGAGAATAGTTGCTTTGTGCAGTCCGACTCTTCCTCCCCCGACAATGACGATTTTCTTCCCCTCGATGTTTATATTTATCGGCAAGAAGTTCATGAAAAGTATTGTTTAGCGTAGTAACTTATTATGTATTTTGCTCCAGCTCTGCGAATGGCAGTCAAACTTTCGTGGAAGATTCGCTTCTCGTCAAAGAAGCCCTGCAGTGCGGCGTTAAGCAGCATTGAGTATTCTCCGCTGACTTGATATGCGACAAGAGGAAATTCTGGGAATTGCACTGAGGCACGGTAAATCACATCAAGGTATGCCAAAGCCGGCTTTACCATAATCCAGTCTGTGCCTTCGTTGATGTCTGCCTCAATCTCCTCTATGCCCTGGTTCTTTGTTCTGTAGTCCATCTGGTAGCTCTTTCTGTCTCCGAAACCAGGTGCAGAGCCAGCCGCGTCTCTGAAAGGACCGTAGTATGCTGAAGCATATTTGGCCGAGTAAGCCAGAATTTTAACGTGCTTTGTCCTTTCGTCGCTGTCAAGTTTTTCTCTTAGCGTTGTAATCTGCCCGTCCATCATTGCCGATGGCGCAACGAAGTCTGCACCTGCCAGTGCATGCTGATAGGCCATCTCTGCCAGCAGTGGAAGCGTAGAGTCGTTGTCAACATCGTAAAAGTCCCTTCCTTCCTCGTCCTTGACTTTGGTCAAAAGTCCGCAATGGCCGTGGGAAGTGTATTCGCATAGGCAGACGTCTGTAAAAACAATGACTTGTGGAAAGGATTTCTTTATTGCACGCACAGCTCGAGAGATGATGTTGTCTTCCTTGTAAGCCGCAGTTCCCCTCTCGTCCTTCTCGTTTTGAGGAACTACACCGAACAGCAGCACCTTGTTTATTCCAAGAGAAACAAGTTCCTCTATGTCAGCTAAAAGCGTGTCTATTGAGAAGCGGAAGATTCCCTTCATCGAAGGGATTTCGGTCTTTATATTTTCACCTTCTTCCACAAAATAAGGGTAGATGAAGTCTTCGGGCAGAATGGCTTCGACATCTGCGTATTTGTCTCTAGTAAGTTGGGTTGCCCTATATTGTCTGAATCGTTTGAACTGCTTCATAAGTTGTTTTTCCTTTAGCGATGAATAATAAATGTTTTGAGATATTCTCTCCGTAAAGTTGCTTGAAAGCTTCTACTGTAGAAGGTGAAGTAAAGAGAACTTTGTCAAACTTAGTCAAGTCCTGCTTTATAGCTTCCCTGTTTGGTTGGTTTGTATAGACTGGCAAATCGACAACCTCGTGTCCTTGCTCGATAAGTTTTTCTGAAAGTATTTTCAAGCCTTTGTTTGAACGAGCGAGCAGTATTTTTGACTTAATTTTGTCAGCAAACCATTCGATGATTCCCTCTGCAGACTCTGTATGTGATTCGTATGTCACGTTTGCGCCTCTCTGCCTTAAAGCTTCTGTGGTTGTCGGGCCGACGCTGATGATTTTTGCTCCGTCAAGAGGTTTGTCATAGTATTTCACCCCGTATCTTGATGTAAATACAATGAAGTCGAAGTCTTTGGTGTCTGGCAGTGGAATGTTGTTTCCCTCGATGCAAATCAGTGGTGTTTGACTTGTTGAACTTGTGTCATAGACCTTCTCTTTGTGTTCACGAGCCGAGAAACGTACAACTTCGCCGACAACAATCAGTACGGGCGAGTCGTGAAAAACTGCATATTCAAGTTCTCCGAGCGTTGAATAAATTTCTCTTTGACTTGGAAGCGAGACATTTGTAACCAGAGCAACAGGCGTTTCCTTTCCTCTTCCCTGTTTCAGCAGAGAGCTTGCAATAGCGCTTATTTCCGAACCTCCCATGTAATAGACAAGAGTGTCAGAGTCAGGTGTTAGCGGTGAAGCTGAATGCCCAAGCACAAAGGCAACACTTCTTGCAACGCCTCTGTGCGTTAATGGAATTTGAGTAAGCGAGGCAAGAGCATTTCCGCTGCTTATTCCCGGAATGACCTCAACCTCAACCATTCGTGATTTTAGAAAGTCTATTTCTTCTCTGCCGTGAGCAAAAACCATCGGGTCGCCACCTTTCAGCCTTACAACCTGCTTGCCAGAAATGGCTGCTTGATAGAGAAGTTCGTTTATCGCGTCCTGGCTATGGCTGTGTTTTCCTGACCGTTTGCCAACATATATTTTTTCAGCCGAAAACCTTTGCAAGTAATCTTCATTCGTAAGATCGTCAAAGAAGATTATTGAAGCTTCTTCTAATGCCTTGTTTCCCTTTATAGTAATTAGCTCTGGGTCGCCCGGGCCGAAACCGACGAGCTTGACTTTCCCGTAACTTTTTCTTATGTCAAGGGGGGTGAAAATCTCTCTTATCCAAGGCTCTACATCACTGCTCGCAGTAACGGCAAGGTTTCCCTGCAGAGGATGAGTTTTGAAGGGAAGTTCCTCGCTTGCAAGGTGTCGAAGTCCCAGTCTGTCGAGTGCGCAGGTGGCGACAATAAGCGCATCAATGCTTCCGTTGTTAACCTGCTCGATTCTTTCTTCAATAGTGCCACGAACAGGCACAACATCAAGGTCTGGGCGCAGTGCTAGAAGCTCGGCTTTTCTCTGTGCCGAACTTGTTCCGACTTTACTGTGTTCTGGTAGGGAATCGAGTGTGTGCCTGTTCTTTGCAATCAGAGAGTCGCTTTTGTTTTCTGCCTTTGTAAGCGCAATGACTTCTATGCCTGCAGGCAAAGGATAGGGAAGGTCTTTGGCAGAATGTATTCCAATGTCTGCCCTATGTTCAAGTATTGCGCTGTCAAGTTCCCTAGTGAAGAAGTCTGCTGCTAAAGAAGGTTCCATCAGAGAGATTTCCTTGTGTTGATCTCCGAATGATGAGGTTTTTATTATCTCGTATTCTATATCCTTTTTCAGGAGAGAGAGTACTTCCTCCACTTGCAGTAATGCCAAAGCACTCTGCCTTGAAATAATTTTTATTATTTTACCCATTTTCGCAACTTTTTTAAGTTTAATTCCATTTGCAAAATTAGTTGTTGTTGAGCGCCCGTGAAATCCCATAAAAATACCACCTATATCACATAAGTTTGTGATATAGGTGGTTAATGAAGATTTTAGTGATAGTATTCTATTTCTTCTTTATAATTACTTGCCAATAGCCGTCGGTATGCTGTGTTTGTGACAGAATCTCGTGACCTTCAAGCTTAACAGAGCCTGGCACATTTTCGATTGGCTTGCCGTCATCTAGCAGAATTTCAAGAATATCTCCCGATTTAAGTGTTGCAAGTTCAATCTTTGTGCGAACAAAGTTCATAGGACATAGCACACCTCTTAAATCCTTGCTTTTTGTTATTTCAATATTTGAAGAAGGGTTTTCTTTGTGAGACTCGGCCTTAGTTTCAATTTTTGCTTGAACTTCGTTGTTTTTTCCCTCTGCAAGATTCTCTGCAGAAATTTTCTTGAACTGCAAACTGTCGTCCATTCCGGCGTAAAGGGAATTTACTGAAGCGGCAAGTGCATCGGCTTGATTTTGGTTGTATTCTCCGTTTTCCCCCTCTGTCTTTGCCTTTTCCACCAAAGGTAGAAAGTCTTTTGAAACAAGCTCAGTTTCGATAAACTCCTTGATGAACGCATCGAACACTTCCGAAGGCTGCTGTGGGTCGAGACCTCTTGTAACCAAAAGCATTCTCGAAGCGTGGAAGATAACTTCGTATAGGCCCTTGCCCTCCTTCGCATATTTAGTCTGGGCTTCCTTGATTGCCTCCTGGTCAACGGTAATCATGTCGAACAAGCCTGCGGAACACTCTGGTTTTCCTCGTTTTTCTACATTAAAGACATCATTACTTCCCCAGTCAAAGTAATAGTTCTTGTCAACTGCGAACAAAGGAACTTCAGAGTATTTTTCCACTAGCGAAATAGCGATTTTGTGGCCTGCTTTGCTTCTTAACCACTTGTTGAAAGTAAGAGGAGAATCTGGAAGAATTGACTCGCTTCGCATCGTCGATATAAACATTGAATTTGCAATTTGACTCACTTTCGTATCGTCGATTTCCAATTCTGCAGCTTCGATAAATTTAGAAATAAGTGCAACAGCAAAATCTGGAACTTTGTAAGCAGCTATTGTACCTATGCTCTCAGCCAAAGCCGGAGAGTCAGTATAGTTGGCTGCAACAAACACCTGGTAGGCAGGGTAGGCGTGGTCTGTGTGCAGAACCTTTCCCACAAAACCAAGGTCAGTCCAAAGAGGCTGACCGCACAAGTTCGGACAGCCGGTAATGTTTATGCGTGCATCGTCCAAATATGAAAGGTCAAGTGCGCTGTTCTCAAGTCGTGAATAGATTGCGTCGGCAAGTCCTTTTGAAAGACAGATTCCAAGGCGGCAAGTGTCTGCACCCGTACAAGAAACAATATTATTCAGAACTGCCGGCTTGTCGTAGTCGGAAGTGTAGTTTCTAATTAGTTCCTCAAGTTCAGCCAACTTTTCCGAAGGAATGTTTCTGAGGCGGATATTCTGTCTTGTTGTGAAGCGAACAGTATGCTTGCTTATCTTTGCTACAAAGTTAAGCACTGCCTTTAGCTGCTCGACTTTCTCGTCATTGTCAAGCGAGATATTTCCCCATACAAAAGGAATGACTACAGTACGGTCATTGTCAGAGCTGTGAGGAAAGTCTCCGAGCTTCACATCAAGTTTTTTGCCTGTAGCTTTCTCCTTTTCAAAGAACTCGTCGATAAGTTTGAAAGTTTCCTCCTCGCCATTCTTATAGAAAATATATCTTATTCGAGCCTGATGCTTGTTCTTGCGATTGCCATGAGTGTTAAAGAAGGTCTTCATAGCCTTTATAAGTGCGTAGAGGTCTTCAGCAGGGATGAACTCTTTGTAAAGCCAGCCCACAGTAGGCTTTGAACCGGCGCCACCACCGATATAGACCTTGAAGCCACGCTTGCCGTCCTTAATTTTGGCAACAAAACCAATGTCGTTTATTCCAGCGTAGTCCTCGAATTTTTCGTCACTCGAGAATGCAATCTTCATTTTTCGAGGCATTAGGAATGAGTCTGCCTCTGGCACAAGCACGTCTGTCACTGCCATAGCATATGGCGTAGTGTCGAAAGTCTCTGTCTGCGAAATGCCGGAGAATTCGCTTACAAGAATGTTTCGCAGAGTGTTTCCTCCACCTCCTTTTGTCGCAAGACCTGCGGCTTCGAGTTCACTAAGCACGCTTTCGACTTCATCAAGTTCAAGGTTAAGAATCTGAATTTCAGCACGTGTTGTGATGTGAAGCAGGTTAGAGCCGTGACGTTTTGCAATGTCTATTACCTGCAGCAACTGGTTTGGGGTAATGACTCCGCCAGTAGCACGAATTCGCGCCATATAGACCTCATTCTTTCGCTGTTCGTACACACCCATAGGCACACGAAAAGCTTTGAACTCAACACCGTTTACTGTTCCTCCCTGATAGCCTTGAGCTAACTTGCCGAACTTGCTGATGTCGGCAGTTAAAGTCTCTGGTAATTTATATGTTGTATCGCTCATTTGTAAATCTTGTTTTATCGTTTATGAAGTCCGCATTCCTTGTGTTCCGGGTCTTCCCACCACCATCTTCCGGCACGAATATCCTCGCCCGGCTCGACAGCTCTTGTACAAGGCTGACAGCCGATTGAAGGGAATCCCTGGTCGTGAAGCTTGTTGTATGGCACACGATTTGCCTTGATGTAGCTCCATACATCTTCCTCAGTCCATTTTACAAGAGGGTTTACCTTGATAAGCCTGTTGTTTTCATCCCACTCCACAACTTGTGTGTTTGTTCGAGTAACAGCCTGCGAGGCACGAAGCCCGCAAATCCATACATCAAGGGTGGACAAGGCCCTTAGAAGTGGCTCTATCTTGCGGCAATGGCAACATCCTTTTCTTAGTTCCACACTTTGGTAGAAGGCGTTTATGCCGTTGTCTCTAACATACTTCTCTACGCCGTTATGGTCTGGTGAATAGACTTCGATTTTGATGTCGTACTTGTCGTTTGTACGGTCAATCAGCTGGTATGATTCAGGAAACAGTCTGCCGGTGTCGATGGTAAAGACTCTGCCTTTGCCGGGTTGCTTTGCAATCATGTCGGTAAGCACCTGGTCTTCTAGTCCAAGACTTGACGCAAGGGCAATTCTGTTTCCGTATTGGGGAAGGAAGTAGGCCAGAACTTCTTCTGGTTTGGCTTCCTTGAATCTTTCGTTAAGTTCCTTTACGAGTTGCCTCGCTTTCGTTTCGTCAATTTTCAATTCTTTCATAGAGTTGTTAACTATTAATTATTAATTCATTAACTATTAATTGTTAACTATCATACCTGCACCTACAGTCTCGTTTGTTCCCTCGTCAACGAATACAAGTGAACCGGTAGTGCGGTTGTTTTCGTAAAGGTCGTACGCTAAAGGCTTTGAGACTTTTAGTGTTACCTTTGCAATGTCGTTCATGTTTATGGTCTTGTCATCGACGATGTTTTCGAGTGTGTTGATGTTGACCTTGTAGTCTATTGCAGTCACAAAACCTTGAAATTCATCAGTTGTATGCCTGATGATGTACTTTTGTCTTAACTGCAGAGGACGATGGTTAAGCCAGCATACAAGAAGCTCGACCTGTTGTCCGACATAAGGAACCTCGCTGCTCTTGACAATCTGAGAGCCACGGCTGACATCAACGTCGTCTGCAAGAGAAATGCTCACACTCTGTGGAGCTTGAGCCTCGTCGAGCTGTACTGTTCCCTCGTCAATTCGTGAGACTACAGACTCTGTATATGAAGGAAGAACTGTCACCTTGTCGCCAACCTTGATTGTGCCGCTTGCAATACGTCCGGCGTATGCCCTATAGTCCGGCCATTCGGCTGTCTGCGGGCGCACAACATACTGGACAGGAAAGCGGAATGGCTGTGCCTCGATGCCCTGCTTCAAAGGAACTTGCTCGAGAAGGTGAAGAAGAGTCTCGCCCTTGTACCAAGGTGTATTTCCCGAAGCATTGACCACATTATCGCCCTTGAGTGCTGAAATTGGAATGAAATATACATTCTTGAGGTTCAAAAGTTCCGCAACTTTTGCATATTCCTGCTTGATTTTGTTGTAAACATCCTCAGAGAAGTCAACCAAATCCATCTTGTTGATGGCTACGATTACATAGTCTATCTTTAGAAGCGAGGCGATGTAAGAGTGGCGTTTTGTCTGCTCGATAATACCGTTTCTAGCGTCAACAAGTATGATTGCCGCGTCTGCTGTCGAAGCTCCGGTAACCATGTTTCTTGTGTATTCGATATGCCCCGGAGTGTCGGCAATGATAAATTTGCGCTTTGGAGTAGCAAAATATCTGTAGGCCACGTCTATGGTAATGCCTTGTTCACGCTCTGCACGTAGTCCGTCAGTAAGTAGTGCAAGGTTTATTTCGGCATTGCCCAAGCGTTCGGAAGCGGCTTCCACAGCCTCAAGCTGGTCTTCGAATATAGACTTGGAGTCATATAGAAGTCTGCCGATTAGTGTTGACTTTCCGTCATCTACGCTTCCTGCGGTTGTGAAGCGAAGTAGCTCCATGTCCAGGTAGCCGTTTCCGCTCTGTATGTTTTGTGTTGTATTGCTCATAATTTAATTCCTTATTTTGTCAGTTAATTGTTAACTCTTAATTATCAACTCATAATTTAGAAGTAGCCTGCCTTCTTCCTGTCTTCCATAGCTGCTTCCGAGCGCTTGTCATCGGCTCTTCCTCCTCTTTCGGTAACACGTGACGAAGCAATCTCGTCAATGATGTCTTCGATAGTGTCTGCTGTCGAAAGAGTCAGACCGGTACATGTAATGTCTCCGATAGTGCGGCAGCGAACACGTTTCTTCTCAATCTTTTCATTTGGTTTCAACTGCATGAAAGGGTAGTGCGCCAACCAAACGCCGTCTCTCTCGAACACCTCGCGCTCGTGAGTGTAGTAGAGCGATGGAAGCGGAATGTTCTCCTGCAGAATATACTGCCAGACATCCATCTCGGTCCAGTTAGATATTGGGAATACACGGAAATGTTCGCCAATATTCTTCTTTCCGTTAAAGATGTTCCAAAGTTCAGGTCTCTGGTTCTTTGGGTCCCATTGGCCGAACTCGTCACGATGGCTGAAGAAACGCTCTTTTGCGCGAGCTTTCTCCTCGTCTCGTCTTGCACCGCCAAGGGCAGCATCGAACTTGTACTTTTCGAGGGTGTCAAGCAGTGTTACAGTCTGCAGTTTGTTGCGTGATGCATTGTAGCCTTTCTCTTCTACAGCTCTTCCCTCGTCAATGCTCTGCTGTACAGAACCGACTATAAGCTTGACGTTCAAACGCTTTACTAGTTCGTCGCGAAACTCTATTGTCTCTATGAAATTATGTCCAGTGTCGATGTGAAGGAAAGGGAATGGTATTGGCGAAGGGTAAAAAGCCTTGTATGCCAAGTGTGCAAGCACGATGCTGTCCTTACCTCCCGAGAACAGAAGCACTGGTTTCTCGAACTGAGCTGCAACCTCGCGTATGACGTAGATTGCCTCAGACTCTAATTCTTTCAGATGTGTAATTTTCTGTGACATTTTAATTCCTTTCTTTTATTTGTTTTTCTTTATTCTGAATGCAATGTTTATATCGCCGATGAATTAATTCGAGGCAAAATTACTGCGGTTTGCCAAGGTTGGAAATCGCAGTAATACGCCATTTATATCACATATATTAGTGAGAAGAATCTAACTTCAACAGAGCAGCGTCAATCTTGTCCTGAGAAATTGAAACATAGCCTACGCCATCGTTAACTTGCTGTCCTTCAGTCAATACATATTTAAGGAAAGCCACTACGACAGGATTTGTAGGTACGCCGTTGGAAACAAGGTACAAATCGCGAGCAGGTGGAGAAGGGAACTTTCCGTCAGCAATAGCCTTTGTCAACGAGTCCTTGGAAGCATAGAAGTCTTCTTCTGGGTCAATCTGTCCGTTTTCGTTCACGTCAATAGGCAGAACTCTGATTCCTGGCAGTGGTTCCTTGGTGTTGTTGTCATAGACATAGCCGATGTTGTTCAAGCCAAGCGAGTTGACATTCTTCTGCACTGCATTTGCTACACCTGGGTCACCGTAAACACCATCACCGCCCAAGTCCTCCTGATGCTTGCCAAACCATTTTGCGAAAGTCTCGGCGGCACCACAAGCGTCACTACGTGTAAATACTGAAATAGTTGTTGTTTCGCTGTTTCCGACAAACTCTCCCCAAGTCTTGATTGAGCCGTCAATCCATATCTTCTTTGCCTGCTCGGCAGTAATTCCACGCTTGACTATTTCCGCATATAGAGGGTTTTTCTCGTTTATAGTAGGCACAACCGCATCCTTGGCTACAGGGAAACCGACAGCACCCTTCTGGATTTCTGCCTCACTAACCTCACGGCTGACCATTCCGAAATCTACTTGGCCGGACAATGCGTCAGTCATTCCCTTGCCTGCGCCACCGCCTTCCACTTCAATCCTTACGTTTGGGTGAAGTTTCTGGAAATCCTCTGCCCATTTAACTGCAAGAGGGTAAAGAGCGAAAGCACCTGAAAGAGAGATTCTTCCCGAAAGTTCCTCTCCGTTGTTTGCTGTCTCTTGGCTGTTGCCTTTGCTATTTCCTCCGCAAGAAGTTGCGAATATTGATGCTGCAAATAGAAATGCAGCTGCTGATCCTTTAAAAATACTGTTTCTCATATAATTATGCATTAATAATTATGAATTGATTAAAATGTTGCTATTAGTTGTGCCTCAATCAAATTTCCTGATGGCTTGCCGCTGTTTGCATACTCTGTATAAGTGTAGTTCAGCTGTCCGCGAACATACTTGATTGGCTGCCAGTTTATGCCGACAGTAAAGTCATGCTGAATGTCTGTGTTGACGGAAGTGTCTTTCTGATAGAAGCCGTAGCTCAAAACTGGCTGAATGCCGTGCTTGAACTTGTATGCCGCAGTAACGAAAGCTCCCTGCTGGTCTGTATCTCCCGTTTGTCCGTACAAATACTCGGAGCGAACGAACACATTGTCGTTCTTGTATGTAAGGCCTGCAGAAGTTCTGTTTCTCTTGATTGCATTGTCATTGACGTGGGCTCCGGCCTTGATTGAGTCAGCTTCAACAGCCTTAGGTGTGAAGTGACCGATGTATTGGCCTGCACTCAAAGTAAGGTGCTTGACTGGATTTAAAGTTATGAATGCAGCCAAGTTCTTGTATTCGTCATTGTCTTTCAAGTTGATTCCGTTACCGTTGTAAACTCCGACCTTGTAGCCGAATACGTGATAGTCCTCTTTCTTGCCGACGTTACCGTAAATTCTAATACCTACGTCGCGAGAGTTTGATGATAGACCGCTGATGTCGTTGTAGCCTGTCAGCTTGTTGATGACTGTCGGATTTTCGATAGTCAGCCATGTTGCTGGGCCGTCCTGTGACTCTTGTGAGTATTCAGTCTTGAACTCTCCGACCTGAACATTAAAGGCATCTACCGGTTTGAATCGCACATACACGTCAATAATCTTTACCGAAGTTTCATATTCCGCCTGCAGTTTATAGTCGATTGTCTTTCCAAAGTTACCGGTTGCGGCAAGTCTTACTCGTCTCAGGTCGAAACTGTTTGGTTTTGCGGCATCGTCATTATACGAGTAGCGCGCATTTATCAAACCTGAAACTTTTGGAACTGAAGGAGTATAATCCTTCTTTGGTTTCTTCTCATCTTGCGCATTTGCTATTCCAGAAGAAAGTAGCAGCGCTGTACTTAAACAGATTAGTTGTTGTTTTGCATTCATGTCAGTTAACTTTTTAATTGTTTTAATGTTAGACAAATAATTGAGGAACTGAAAAATTGTTTTTTGTCGTTTTGTTCCCTTTTCTGAGTGCAAAATTATTGTGATTCCACCACGTGAGAAATCCCAGAGGAAAGTCAATTTTATCACTAATGTATGTGATGTCTATGATTTGTTTAGCAAGAAAAGTAGCAACAAACTAATTCATTTTCAGTAATTTGTGTGTAGAGGTAGTCGAAACCCTATAACTATTAGCGAAAGATTACCGTAAATCCCGATTATTTTGCACTGAAAGTATTAGTAATCAGGATTATATTTGTATTTTCAGTTATATTCACTATCTTTGCGTGTATTCAGGTATAACACAAGGAAACTAAAAGCAGGTGATATATTTACCATGTTATTGGTAAAGGTGCAAAGTGTAGTTAGACAACATGATGTTGAACTTTGTGCATAATTTTTTAATTTATTAACTATTTAAAATAAGAAGTGAATATGAATACAAATAATCAATTAATGGACAAAGTCGTATTAACTGAATCAGAACAAAAAGAGGCAGATAAATTTACAGAAGAATTCAAAGCACGAGGGGGGATGGATGATGAAGAACTTATATCTCGTCTTGGAGCGATTCCTTTTGAAGATTTTATGAATAAAATGAGTGAAAAAATACGAAACTATAAGAGATGATAGTATATGTAAGTAGCAGTGTAATATTAAAATTAGATGATTATGTAGAATTTTTAATGAGAACTTCTCATTATAGTATTGATGAAGCAGAAACTCGAAGATGGGAAGTTGAATATCAAATACAACAACGTTGATAGTCCTCGCGGCGGACATTGCACCGGAGATGAACTAAAGAAATATCATAAGTCAATAGGTAATCATTACAACCAAGTTTATCCCACAAACAATTGGATTGATTTATACACCTTAAACACTGAAAACGGTAAATATGGTGTCTATTTTTCAAATAAGAAAGAAGCTATAGATTGGATAAAAGAAAACGTTTCCGATTCTGAAACCGCAAATATCCTACTATCTGCTTTGTCTCAATATTGTAAAAGAGGAAACAAAATCAACCGAAAAGACGGAAATTCAGAATACAGGTTTGGGGTATAAATTATTTGATTTTATAAAACAGAAAACTCCACCTTATCTTTCGGTAAGGTGGAGTTTTTTATATATACGATTTGGACAACAAGTGTATAATTACCTAAATTAGTGAAGACGAGAAAGTAGCAACAATTTCTTTACCTTGTATAAAGTTAAGTCCTCTTGCCTGTTGGTAAAGGGACTTTTTGTTGGGATTTTTGTTAAAAGTAGCAAACTTTAGGCATATAGGTATTCTTCTATATCTGTCAAGTTTATTATTTTTCAACTTGATTTATAATTGTTTGTAAAATAGTATTATATTTGTTGCGCATAATTATTGTTAACGCTTATCTTAAGTCTATGAACCACAAATTGTTTGTTCCCTTGATGACTGCCATATTATGTGGAGCATCATGTACATCAAGTAGGAGTGATTATGGCCAATCAAATGGAAATGTTCCACACACCGGTCATGATTTGCAGGACCTTGACGTCTATTTCGATTCCATAACACCGCGTCTTATGGGATCTATCATGATCACTAAAGGTGATTCTATATTGTTTTCTAAAAACATGGGATATTCTGACCTTGAATCAAGATCACCAGTTTCTGACACCACGTTGTTCAAGGTTGGATCAATCTCCAAATCGTTCACTGCGATATTGACTCTGAAAGCGATTGAAGCAGGTAAACTTTCTATGGACGATAAACTTGTCAAGTTTTTCCCTGATGCAAATATTCCTAACGCAGACAAGATTACTGTCTATCATTTGCTTCATCATAGAAGTGGACTGTTAGATTATTTAACTGATGTTGAGAGTTGGGAGAAAAACTTGGAATGGATTATCTCTCCTCAGACCAAGGCTCAAATGGTGCAGCGTATAGCAAAGGATAAAACAACTCATTTTGAGCCAAACGAGATGTTCAGATACTGCAATTCCAATTATTTGCTATTGGCTTATATACTTGAGCAGATTTATTCCAAGACTTATGCTGAATTGATAGATGAACAGATAGCTAAGCCTATTGGCCTTAAAAATACGTTCTGTAGTTCAGGCAGGTCTTTAAATCCTAAATCCTATGCGTATAGAGGCGGTTGGCATAATGAAGAGTACTGGCATCCTACAGTTGTGCTAGGAACTGGTTCTATTATTTCTACAAATCAAGATCTTCAGAAATACGTTTATTCACTGGCTAATGGAGCTTGGGGTAAATATGTATTTTCGCAAATGACCGATTTTGTCGATGGATATGGTTGTGGGTTAATTGTTGACTCTAACAAATCTGTTTTTAATTTCACGCATACTGGTAGAATCGAGAGTTTTATCTCTTACATGAAGTTTGAGGATGGTGTAGTCACAACTGTCTTGTATAATGGAATGGGTATCAATGCTGGCACTATTGATTGGACAATGAACCAAGCAATAAAAGGCGAAGAATTCCCTATTCCAAGTTTGACTGTTTTGGAATTGGATAGTATCAAGCTGAATGAATATGTAGGTGACTATCAATGTGACAGCCTTATTCTTAAATTTGAGAATGACGGAAAACATTTGATATGTACCGATGCCAATAACTGTAAATCTGTATTTGAGGCAAAGCCTAATGATTTATTCCAGTGCTTTTTCCATGATATGGATGTATCATTTAGTCCAACTAGAGATTCTATAAGGTTTAGAAAGTGGGGCGATTGGAAACTTTACGTTAAGAAGAAATAAATTCATCTGCACTTGTATTTTGAATGTGCAACAGTCATGTACTAAGGTATCGAGTCGGGTGTTTTTATGCTTTATACTGCAGGAAATGTTGTTAATTTAGTGAAAACTATTTCGTCATGATACATTACTTTATTGATTTTGAAAACGTTCATGAAGCAGGTTTGTTGGCATCGAGACTATCAACGAACCAACTGTCATACATGTGATATATTCTGAAGCCGCAAATAAACTGCCATTGAAGTTATTTTCGGCAGCATCTTCGTTGTTGGTGTCTTGGACATTCGAGTTAGCTTGCAATGGAGCTCACGATGCTCTAGATATTCAACTTGGGGTGTATCTTGGATTGTCTATAGCAAAATGTCCGGATGATACCTTTTATGTTGTGACAGCAGATAAGGGCTATGATAGTGCTATCGCTTCACTCATACAGAAAGGTTTCGCAATATCACGCCAACTGAATATTAAAGGTGATCAGTCTCTCTCTGAAATCGTTCCAACTGTATTGGAAACTCAAGAACCGAAGAACCTCGTTGTTCTAGATGGAGTAAGACAACAGATACGTAAGCTCATTCCCGAAGAGCTTTGCGACAATGATAAAATAGCTCAAATATCCGTATTGATCACCAGTGCGTCAAAACTGATTGATGTATATCGAGGCGTCGTTAAGATAGCAGGCGGGTTTCAGCATGGTGGCCAGACATACGGTTGTATCAAGGCATACGTAAATGACTATTTCGAGAATAAGAGCAAGAAGACTGAGATGCAGAAAAAGAAAATAGAGAAAGTTACAACAGTTCAGCTACGTCAATACCTTACAGTTCAGGAGTGTTCTGACAAAACTCTCAAGTCGATTGTCAATATCATTAACAACACCACAAAGCTTCAGCAGGTCAGTCCTCAGATAAACAAAGCATTAGGCAATGACGCAAAGAAAGGCAGTGCCATTTATAAAAAAAATCAAACCTCTTGTTAAGACGCTTTACTGATTTATAGCTTTATTTGCATCAATATAATGTTAAGTGGAACCTATGGTCAAAACAATGGTGTTAGGAATGCACGACCTATGCGATATTTTTGTTAAAAAGTATTAACCAGTTGTAAAAATGGGGAGTACTATACTATGTAGTCATGTCATTTGCCAGAAATAATATTTTGAACGTCAGATGTATAATAAAATTTATGTACTTTAAAAGCATTCTCAATATCAATATTTTGTAAATTTGCTCGACGAAGAAAAATATTTAGAGTATGGGGCTTATAGGAATAACAAAGTCTAGATTGAGAACTATAATAATTAGTGTAAGTTTCGTTATACTTATTGTTATATCTGTTCTGTTTAAGGTTTATGATTTGGATCAAGTATGGCAACAGATACTTGCTGCTGTCATTGCTGCGATCATTACAATTATAGTTACTAATCAACTTTTGGATGCGCAGACAAGTGCCGAAAGTAAGAAAGAGAAGGATTCCAAAGTATTCGAAGAAAAATTGAAAATATATAGCGAATTTCTCGATAAACTTAATCAGATTATTGTCGATAATAAAATCTCTTCTGAAGAGGAGAAGACACTTATCGTTCAGGTGTCAAAAATAGCTATGCACACTAATACTGAACATGCAAATGAAATCATAAGATTGCTACAGGAATGTGTGAATTGTCTGCCTGAAAGGGGAGGAAATATGAGTCCCGCAAGAACTCGCAATTTAGGAGTAGCAGTTCTTAATCTTACTTCTGCTTTACAGAATGAGCTTTATCAGGATGAACTTATTAGTCATGACAAAAGCAAAAAACCGATAGTTCTTGATACTGATGGCTTTAGGAGTTTTCTTTCTGATGTTAATGAGATAAAAGAAGATAATGAAGGTCAGAAATTTGCAAATATAGTTGTTCCTGAGAGAGTTGTAGATAGAGATATATTGGTTGAAACTCAAACAAAATTTTGGACCGAACTCATTTGTGAAATTAAGAGGTTCGGATTACCTTTCGCAAAAAGAAATAGAGATTTTTCTATTATGGATAATGCTGAAGAGGTTCGTTCTTTTGTGAATTATTTTTATGGACGATCGTCATTTGACCTTAATGATAATGAAAAAGGTGTTGGTTTCAATCTTATGCTTCCAATTATTTCAGATGATAAGGAAATAGAACTTGTATTTAGAATTGAAATAGGTCGAAGTCTTTATATAGGTTTTGCATGGAGCAAAGATCATCGTTATTTTAATAAGTTGTCTCAGTCACAGAAGAATATAATCAAATCTCTTCGTGCTATAGGTGATGAAATTGATGTTGACCTATATCCTCACAAAGAGTGGGCTTGTCGTCATGAAATAGATATAGATTTTTGGACTGGAGAAGCAGAAATTTCAGACTTAGACTCAGCGATAGAAGGATTTGATGCGCTTAAATTCGATATGTCAAGAACGGAATGGTTGGAAACTGTTCTATGTCCTATGATTTTTCAATTAATGGGTGAGTTCATAATAAAATTTAAGCATAAAGTTCCTGCTAAAGACACCTATGCTATTCTGTTAGAAGCCTTTGCAGAATTTTATAAAGTTACAAAAGAAGATAATTCAAGTATTCCTAAAGCGATGAAGCTATTTTCTTTGATAGCTTCAGTTAATAGCAGTTATCAATTCGTCGCAGGATATTTTTATTATAATGCTTGTTCTTGTATAAAAGATGATGCAACTATAGATAAATATCTTGATACATCGGTTAGTTATCTTATAAGTGCTGCTCAAAATGATAGCAACGAAGCTAAGGTTAATATTTTGTATTTGTATATATCCTCCCCACTTTTTAATAATGCTCTAAAAAGAAATGCTGAGAAGTATAATATTGACCTTAATTTGCTTTTGAAATGGAGTAGGGAAGCGGCAGATGAAGGAGATATTTTGGCACAAAATAATCTTGGTAGATTGTATAGTGAAGGTTTATATGATTCATTAAGGGATAAAGAAATTATATATCCAAACTATGTTGTAGCATATAAGTATGCAAAAAAGGCAGCAGAGCAGGGGTCAGCTATGGCTATGTGTTCCTTATCTAAATTTTATCTTGAAGGTATAGGTACAAAGATAAATTATAAAAAGGCAATAAAATGGATAAATAAGTCAATAGAACAGAATGTTCCTCAAGCATATTTGAATTTAGCTATATGCTATGAGATGGGGTATAGCTGTGAACAAGATCTTCCGAAGGCTATTTCTATTTATCAGGATCTTTATGATGGTAAGTATGATGCTTATGATCAGGTTTCTGTTAATATAAGTAACACAATGGCAAGTTTTCATTTAGGTGTAATTTATCTTAATGGTAGAGGTGTTGAAGCAGATGAGGAGAAAGCAATAAGATTTCTTTATGAATCCACAGAATCTAATGCATTTATTACCTATTTTGTACTAGGTATCGTATACCTTGTTGGAATTGGTGTTGAAAAGGATGAAGAAAAGTCTTTTTCGGTATTTTCTTCAGTTGATGATTTTCATGCTAATTTATTGGTTTCCGTTTGTTATAGATATGGATTAGGAATCGAAAAATCTCAAGAAATTTGTGAGGAGATCCAAAGTGAATTAAGTATTCATTTAGGAGATTCCGAATTATTTAGTTACTATATAGAAATATTTAACACTCTAAAAGTAGTTATTGATAAAATTGATTATTTGTATGATTTAGGTACTTATATTCTTGAAACAGCATTAGACTATGCAAAAAGGAAATCTCCTACTTCGTGGGCTGAATGTGAAATTCTAAGGTATCTTGCCGAATTAAATCTTGAAAAGGGAGAAGAAGAGCAAGGCTATGGATTTATAGAGCAAGCTCTTGAGTTGAATAATGGAGAAGATAGACAACTTCAAAAGCAGCTTCTTAATCTTCGTAGTGAATATATTACTAAGAAGACTATACCTCTCAATGATTAATGTAAACTAATAAAGAATTCTATTTCTTAGTTGGTTTCTAAGTATTTAGTTCTAAGATTTTAGAAAACTTTATCATCTGTGATATTGCCATCCACATCTGTGATACGCAAATGTGTTATATTGCGTTGCTCACTTGATATGCAGACTCCACACTTAGTAACTTTTCTGCCAGTTGCTTCATAAGGAATAGTATAGCCTTTGTTGTCAATCTGAGCTAAAGCATTTTCGACGGAATCATCTACCTTTAACTCGAGCACGAAGATGTCGGTCTTGGTCTTAATCACTACATCGGCACGACCTAAGATACTTTTGACCTCGGTATCTACCTTGCTATTGAGTAGAGAAAATGCTGTATAGATGACAAGCTTGTAGAAAGCTTCCCGTTTCTTCTTTGCCATCCATTCCTTTCTGGTGATGATGTCGTAAGGTAGGCTGGCAATCCAAGAGCGCAGATGGATGAGGGCAGAGGAAAGATCACCTTCTATAATAGCCTTTGCCATATTGTATATTGCATCATCTCGCTCTAGGTCATCAGTGTCCATTAGGTAATTTGTTAGACCTTCGACCATTCCTTTGCGTACTTCGTAATTAGGGAAATGAAGTCTATATGACTTTAAAACATCATCGTAAGACTCGATGGTCAAGTAACCGCTTTGGTAAAGTAGAGGCAACGGAGTACTTGCACTCTCACAAGGAACATTGAATGCACCAAGAGAGAGTTCGGCACCATCGAAATCTAAAGGATTGAATTCCGGGTGATGCTTTAGATGGTCAATAAGTGCTGTTGTTGTACTTGATTCAAACCAAAAGTGATCTGTTGTCCCGTCATTTAATGCTCTAAGCAAACTAAAAGGTGCATATACATCTTTGCTATTGCTTGAGAAATGATAGCCATCATAGTTCTTCTTTAGCAGGGCATAGGCTTCATCTATAGAGATGTTTAATTTTCCAGCGTAATCTACGACACATGGGCGCAGTACAGTATCTAATTCTTCTTGCGTGATACCGCACAAGCCAGAATAATTATCGAGCATAGAAATCTGGTAGAGATTATTCAATTCAGAGAAGATGCTGACTTGTGAGAACTTAGTTACACCTGTAATGAAGACAAAACGGAGGTAAGCACCATCGAGTTTTACCGTCTGATAGAATCCACGAAGCATTGTGCGAATCCCTTCAAGCATGTCTTCATTATACAAGTTGCGCATCATAGGAGTATCATATTCGTCTATTATGACTACAACTTTCTTGTTCAATGAATCATGAATATGACGAATCAATTGGTCGAATCTTGAGCCAAATTCATTTATACGCTTCGTTGTTCCATATTGTGTCTCATATTTTTCGAGTAAAGCGGACAAGACTTCTCGCATACCTTCGAGCGAAGTGCAGTTACGCATCTCACTCATGTCGAAGTGCAGTACAGGGTAAGTATTCCACTCCTTTTCTAAATCCATTACTTTCAAACCCTCAAATAGATTCTTCTGACCTTGAAAGTAAGCCTTAAAGGTATTACAGAGCAAAGACTTTCCAAAGCGACGGGGACGAGCCAAAAAGATATATTTATACCTGTTGGCAAGTTCATACATCATGTCTGTCTTGTCAACATATAACATTCCTTGCTCTCTTATTTCTTGGAACTGGTCTGTATCTACTGGGTATCTAAATTTGCTCATTTTTTCTGCAAAAACGGCTTTAATAAGAAGCTTTAGCCGAAGTTGTGTTCAAAGGTACTTATTTTTCTTCAAATATCGTTTATTTCAGATTCATTTCGAGTAAATTTTAAGAAGATTTACAACTAACGCTACATAATGATAATTTGTATTTTATAAATATCGATTATAGAAACTAATTCTCTCTGACTACGCTTTTTTAACTTCATCGTAACATTGACTCAAACCGTAGTCTAAAGGGTAGGAGAAAAAAACTGTTTTCAAGGAGTGTTGATATTTTGCACTTTACTTTCTCAAAGCTGGATGACAAGAATATCCTACTGCACTGTTTTGCTGCGGAATACAAAAGAAAGAAAATGCTA
>JAKSKX010000019.1 GCA_024401535.1 Paludibacteraceae bacterium
GGCTTGTGTGTGCAATAAAAAAAGTTAAAATCGTTAAATCTGT
This sequence comes from Paludibacteraceae bacterium, assembly GCA_024401535.1. Taxonomy (GTDB): domain Bacteria; phylum Bacteroidota; class Bacteroidia; order Bacteroidales; family Paludibacteraceae; genus UBA1723. Next base: position 44 of record JAKSKX010000019.1, read on the forward strand.
ACGATTTTACATTCTCAAAACATCCTTGATAGGACTTTTCTACCGTATTACGCACAACTCACTGATTATCAATGTGTGCCACAAACTGTGATTGCCAAAATCTTTTTTGTATTATTATTCCTAATTTGATAACGACTATTGAAGGGTATACTTTTGCTGGTTGCACTCGTTTGAATTACATTTATATTCCTGATTCGATAACGACAATTGGAGAGTATGCTTTTGGGGGTTACCCTAATTTAAAAGAGATTCAGTGCAGGATAGAACATATAGAAAATATCCCTTTCCCCCTCCACCCAAAGAGGGGAAAAGAACATGAAAAAAAAGGAATTTATTACAGTTAGAGAGTACATCTCTCAGGACGCTAACATTTTAAGCGTCAAAGTTTTCAAGTTAGTTAATACTGAGGCTAAAAAGGAAATTTTAGCTTTCGCTGATGCTGTCGATGCTGAAGGTATCAATGTGTCGGAAGTGTCTTTCGACTTCCCTAACCTGCTTGCCATAGTCAAGTATGAAGGAGGTTACGAGAACTCTGTCAGAGTAAGTGAAATATACATTAACCGCTATGAGTATGGAGACAAATAGCGGTGCAACTACGGGCAAGCGAGACTATCTGGAGTCTCGTCTTGCCCTTCTTGGTATTACGGAGGACGAGAACAAGATTCGTCTGCATGGGTGTCATCAGGTGGCTTTTGACATTGAGACTGACTATGATCAGACAGTTTTCGGAGTTGATGCTAACGGAAACATCACGATCAATCTTTGGTCGATAGACCGTTATCCTGTTACATATAAAGCAGAATCTAAGGCAAGGTATGATACAGGACAGAGCGACAAGGAAAAGAGGTTCTTTATCACTCGTCTTTCGCCTGACAACATCAAGAAGATGCAGGAGGAAGCCAAAGCAAGAGGAGAGAAAGATCCAGAGATTCCAAAATACATACATCCTAAAGGTCAAGGTACTGTTCCTTTCTTTCACGACAATATCATTACAAAGTACGAGAAAGCGGAGCAGATAACTACTCTTGTGCTTACAGAAGGCTACTTCAAGGCTTTCAAGGCTAACAAGCACGGAATACCCGTTGTAGGTCTTGCTGGAATCACCACTGCCACAGACAAGACTAAGAAACTGCACACGGACATAGCAAAGCTTATAACTACTTGCCGTGTCAAAAATGTTATCATGCTGTATGACGGAGACTGCCTGAACATATCTATGAAGGCAGTGGCTAAAGGTGTTGACCTTGCTACTCGTCCAGCTGGCTTCTATAACTCTATGCTCAAGATCATTGACCTGATGAGGGATTTCGATGTAGATGTATATTTCTCTTACATCAAGAGCTCTGAGATTGAAGGAGAGCCCAAGGGACTTGATGACCTACTTGTACAACTTAAGGGAAAGGAGGAGGAAGTAAGGGAAGACCTCTTACATGTGGGTGGTGGGATAAGCAAGTACTTTGACAAGATGCGTGTTACCAGAGGCAAGGACACGGACAGACTCAAGAAACTTTTCAACCTCAAGAGTGCTGAGCATTTCTATCAGGCATGGGACACAATCATTGCAGATCGAGAGTTTGTCTATTATGGCAGCACCTATAAATGCGAGACGAACAAGGACGGAACAAAGCGTCTTATTCTGGTAGAGAGCAGAGACCTTCAGGAATACATGAGAGTAGGCACGGACTACTACAGACTAATAGACAAGCCTATACTTGGAACGGATGAAGTAGAAAAGGAACTTGTCTCGTGGAAGAAGTCAACCATTATTGACGACTACGGCAAAGAGGCTCTGAAGAGAATTGTCATATACAACGGTTTCATAAACTATCCTGACAATATCACTTGGCAGAAGGTCCGAAACCACAGATACAACCTTTATGCAGAAGTCAACCACAGCACAGAACCGGGAAGCTTCTATCATACATCAAAGTTTATCAGACATATTTTCGGGGAGCAGTACGAACTCGGGCTTGACTACCTCAAGAACCTGTACGAACACCCTACACAACCGCTTCCTGTTCTGTGTTTGGTCAGCAGAGAGAGAAAGACAGGAAAGAGCACTTTCCTTAACTTCCTTAAACTGATATTCCGCTCTAATGCCATAATCTGCGGAAACGCTGACATACAGAGCGAGTTCAACGAGTTTATAGCAACAAAGCTTATTGTGGCCGTCGATGAAACTTCGCTTGCAGACAATGCTAAGACGACAGAGAAAATCAAGATGCTTTCCACTGCAAGGAAGCTCGTGGCAAACGGAAAGGGAAAGAACCAAATAGAGGTGGACCACTTCGCAAAGTACATCCTTTGCTCTAACGACGAAACAAGGTTTATCTATACCACAAAAGAGGAGACAAGATTCTGGGTTAGGAAAGTGCCTACACTGGCAGACAAAGAGGACATAAACATACTGCAAAGGATGAGTGATGAACTTCCGCACTTCCTGGACTTCCTCCGTAACCGCTCCTTCTCGGTAGAGAATACGACAAGAACTTTCTTTGACGAGAAGCTTATCAGAACGGAGGCTTTCGAGAACCTGGCAAACGAACAGATGCGCCCAGCTGAGAAACTCCTCAGAACTTGGATAACCGAATACTTCGAGGACTTCGACGACGAAGATGTGTTAGAGATAGACAAGGAAAGACTCAAGCAGTGGGTGCCTGGTCTTGCTCCTTACGAGAAGGAGATAGACAGGATTTGCCGTGAAAACCTTGGGGCAGAAAAGAAAAGGGATGCTTCAGGTAAAACAAAGAGTTGTCGTTTCAAGTTCTTTGTTAAGGAACTGACCTACGAAGAAAGCGACACGATGACAACCAGAGCAAAGGCCTTTGTCGGTAGGCCGTATGTGTTCAACAGAAAAGATTTTTTATAACATTTAATAATTTGTAATATGGTAGCTAAATTTTGGCGTGGTTGGTGCGCAGTACATGATGAACGTGTTTTGTTAGTTAGTGATGTATGGATTAATTCCTACACTTTGAGCGATTATCCTAGGGTGTTGGAGATTATTGCCCGTATTAATTGGTCTGTTTCTTTATTCTAATATGCAATCGAAAAAAGTGAAACTTTTAATGCTGTACATGATATATTAACAAGGAGTCCGCTTGTGAAAGTAGGCTCTTTACACACTGAGTAACGAGACAATAAGTAGTGGCTGTCTATGATTCAGACTTTGCCTAGGAAGTCTGGAAGCCTCGGGAAGGCCAGGGGGTGTGACTCCCTCACTCAGTACGATGTAAAAAATTCTTTAGTAATGTTCTTTGTATAGGATGCGGTTTGGGAAAATAGCATCCTTTCTCTTTAAGTAGAAACTAATTTTCGTAAAAATACATGATATAATGTAAGGAGCGAGCTTGTGAAAGTTAGCTCCTTTGTTTATTTCTGCGGAAAGCAACCATAGACAAATCACAAGGCTTCCGGAGTTTGTCGATAGCAGCCTGATTTGATTTAGGGAGGAAAAGACAAAAGGAGAAAGCCACTATACTATATATATAACAGATTTTCATTTATACAAAAGCAGTTACTTTCGTTTTATGGTCGTTTCGCAAAAAGAGGAAAGGCTTCAGAAGTGTTTTATATACGATTTGCAAAAAGCAGAAAGGCATATAAAACGGTTTATAATGCTTTCGTAAAAAGTAAGGAGAGGTGTGATTGTGTTTATATTCCCTTTGCAAAAAGCAAAGAAAAGTGCAATTTGAATTTGAATGCTTTATGCAAAATTTTTTAAAGTTCAAAAAAAGCGTTACAACTGTTACATTTCTATTAAGTTATTGAAAATAAAAAAGATAAAGCGTAACACTTGTGTTACACAACTGTTACATGCGTTACAGGGTGTTACGCCCTGTTACGCTATGTGTTACATTATTAAAATACTGAAAAACAACTACATAATACCCCAAATGTAGCAATGTAACGCATGTAACACTTTTTTCGCTAAGTTTGCGCACACACACAGCACAAATCTTTTTTCAAAAAAATATTGCATTTTGCTTTGAAGTGTCAAAACTATGCTATATATTGCGCTCGTTAACTATAATATAATATGCAACGGGTATTAACGATAAAGGAAGTACAGGCTATAATCAATGTCTCTAAGTCCAAAGCTGCAAAGATGATTCAGCATTTAAGAATCGTCTTGGACAAGCCAAAGCCTAAGATCGTTACCGTTGAGGAATTTTTAAAGTATTATGAGTTATAACTAAATGTGGCATTAAGATTGAAGAACGGAGTCCCTTGCTCGTGTTAGTGCGTGAATGCTGGTGCGTGCCTCTGCATCTAATACAGTGAAAAGGCGTAAAAATAGACTGATCAACAGCGAGCAAGCCGTTTGTTTTTTTATATAGATATTATGGGAGGATTCAAAGATAAACTAAAAGTTATTCCCGCTGACATGGGAAAGGTTACGCAGTACTTGACGCTTGGAACACTTGCACTTGCCGCTGCTAATCATTACGCAAATAGTGAGCAGTTGAGAACATTTACTCAGTATGCAACAATTACTTCTGCAATGAGTGGTTTATTATGGCTTGGCTTTGGACAAACAAGCGTAACAAACAAATCTAACAAAGACATTTACTATTTGGATGAAATCACAGGAGAAGTGAAGCTTTGCCCTCCAGGACAAACCGCATACAACATCGACGGCATAAAAGTCGGTGATAAAGTTTATAAGATTTGCGACAGCACTTCGGTTGAAGTTACAAAAAGTGGAGAGGTAAGGTTTACATCTTTATTCTCTCACTTGTTCAATGCTTTTTTGAATGAAAGATTTCTCCTGACAACACCAGACGAATATTTCAAGCCTTTGTTCGAGGTATAACCTACTGAGGAAGCAGTCTAAAAGATTGCTTCCTTTTGTTTTGTTTCCTAAGTTTCCCTCTATTCCTTTAAGTTTCAACCATTTAAACCTTATTTATTATCTTTGTATCACAATCGAAAACATGATAAGTGATGCAAAATATTTTACTCTACACAATAATCGGAGCAGTCGCAATGATTGCCATTTCGTACGGAAAGACAGCCAAAGGTCTTACGGATCTTGCTCTTTCTCTCTATAGTCTGAAGGTACACTCTTTCAAGAGCGGACAACTCATCTTGCGTCTATCCTTGCGTATCGTGAACACTGGAAGCAGTGATGTAGTCTTTAACAACATCTCCGGCAAAGTTCTCGAAAACGGCTCTTTGATAGGTACTTTCAACAAGTTGCCTAAGGTTGACAAATGGGTCTGCCCTGGCAAAGGGGCTGTTACATTGATTAACGATATAGAGATAAAGTGCGAGATTGTCGATACTGTAAAAAGGCTTCTTTCCCTTGTTACTGGGCAATCTCTTAACCTCACTATTAGCGGTGATATGATAAGTAACGGCAACACTCTTCCTTTCTCATTCGACAAAAAGATTACTCTATAATGGAAAGTCAGGAAGTTCTGTTGTTGGCTAAAAGGCTTGTTCCCGATACTTCGTCCCGTGTCGAGTACCTGAAGGACGGAGGAACAAAGGATATAATCAAAGCCATAAAGTTATGCTTGCCCTCTTCTGTGCGACAGACAGCTGAGTTTTCTCAGGCGTTGCTGTCTGCTTGCCATAATGACAAAGGGGAAATGTTGCGCACGCTATATTCCTTTCTCGTGGATCGTGTGCCTTTGGTTATAGATCCGTTAGGTGTTCAGAACATTAAGAAACCTTCGGTACTTGTCCATGCTTCGGAACTCGGGGCAGACTGCAAGAGTTATTCTCTCTTTATTTCGTCGGTGCTGTCGAATGTTGGCATTCCCCACCGCTTCAAGTTCGTAAGCTGGAGAGAGGGCGACGAAGTAAGGCATGTTTTTATCGAGGCTTTTCTATCCGATAAGAGAATAGTTCTTGACTGCAACATGAAGAAGTTCGATGCCGAGAAACTCCCAAATTACAATAATACATACATAGATATGACAAGAATTTCAGCAATAGGGGATGTCCCCAAAAAACAAGAGATAAAGAAGATTAAGAAGGGATCTTTGTTCAATGGTCGTCCCATGAACCGCATGAGCGATATTGAAATAGAGATTAGACTTATTCGTCAAGGTTTGCAGAACGAAAGAGATTCTATACGCCGTATTGCAGGCATAGGCTCGGACGATCCTGTTATCGTGCAGTATGACGGAGCAATAGGCATGACAAATGATTTGATCTGCGAGATTGCAAACCTTGTCGATACTGGCGATTATGTGAACTCGGACAGCCGTATTGCAGGTCTCGGATATGACTTTGCTACTGGTGCTTATGGCGTGTCTGCTATCGGTGATGCTTTCCAGCCTATTGTCTATACAGAGGGCGAAGGTATAGGCGCATTCCGACAGAACCGCAAGGCAAAGGCTCACCTCGCTCCTGATGCTCCAGCTCGAGCAAGAATGAGGAGACACCGCCTAGAGAGAATAGAGAAAGGCAATGCCCCAACCCTTGACGATGTGGAGAAAGAGAACGCCCATATCGGCAAAGTGTTCAAGAAGATTGCTAAGGCTGTAAAGAAAGCAGCTAAGACTGTTGCTAAGACAGTTGCCAAGACAACGAAGAAAGTAGTCAAAGCAACGGCAAAAGCAGTGGCTAAGGCAACAACAACAGTAGCAAAAGGTGTTGCTACAGCAGTAGTTGCAACTGCCACAGCTGGACAGGCAAAGAAAACTATCAAGAAACTTGCAAAGAGTACAGCCAAGGATGCAAAGGCTTTTGCCAAAGCAAACAAAGACCTTGTTACTGCTCCTGTTGGTGCGCTTGCCGAAGTGTTGCTCGAGGAATGGTGTCCACGGATAGGTCCTTTCTTCCAGAACGCATATTTGTCAGATGCAGATGCTAAGAAGTATCTAAATGCCAAAGGACAGCAGAGAAGAAACAAGGCAAAGAAGCTTCGCTCTCTACTTATCAAGCATTTGAATGTAGATAGCAAGAAGTTTGACAAGGCGATAAAGAACTCCATACAGAAGCAGACAGGCAAGACTCTCGAGGCAAACCTTCAGAACCTCAAGAACATTGCCGAGGGTAAGCCTGCTATTGCCGCCATAGGAATTACTCCCGGAATGGTTTCTGCTATTGCATCGGCTGTTATGTCTCTTCTTTCGCTTCTGCTAAAACGATTTGCTGGCAAGGATGCTGCCACTGATTTCTCTGCGTTGTCTCTCACAACAGCTGATGTGGCAAACGACTCTGAAGATTGGGTAAGCAACTTGATAACATCTGCCTCTAATGGTGTTACTAAGTTAGTGAATACAGCCTCTAACATCAAGAACAATGTTTTGTCTACAGCCTCTAACATCAAGAACAATGTTTTGTCTACAGCCTCTAACATCAAGGACAATTTAGTAAATCAAGCTTCTAATTTGGTTGAGTCAGCCTCTAACCTGACTAACCTCCAGATGCTGACAGGTAGTGCGCTTAGCCCTATGGTGCAAAGTTCGGGAAGTGATGCAGACGCAATGAATACAACAACTTCTCCGGATGTCGATGCTATTACAAACAGAGAGGTCAGCCCGTCTGGTGAAGCTCAGGGAGCAAGTGCAGCCTTGAATACTGTTGCGTCGTCTATGGCAGAAGATACAAAGGACGATGCACAGCCAAAGAGCGACAACAAGACAATGCTTTATATAGCCGGTGCAGTCGCCGCTGTCGGTGCTGTCCTTATGCTAAAGAAATAACTAATATTCTATAGAAATGGCAAATGTGAAAAAGAAAGGTGGAAGCAATTCCATCGAAGCAAAGAGACGAGAGCTTCGCAAACTTTCCGCTCAGATTTCTCTTGAGAAGAAGAAGAAGTCAGAAGAGAAGAAGAAGGCTCTTTTGGCAAGACGAATCGAGCAGATGAAGAAGACTCTTGCTACTTTAAAAAGTAACAAAAAGAAGTAATGTAATTTTTTAAGACATGGCAAAGAAATTCGACTTAAAGCCCGTACTAGTGAATACTGCGGGAGCGACTGTAGGAGCAGTTGCAAGTAACTTCGCCACAAAGCTTCCTTTCAATTCAAAGGTTTCTGAGGGTATTGCAATTCTTGCAGGTTGCGCCCTTCAGGCTTTGATGCCAAAGAACGAGCTTGTAAAGGCGGTAGGTGTTGGTTTGGCGGCAGGTGCTGCCTCTAAGTTGGCGGCTGAGTTCGTTCCAGCCATTGCAGGCTTTGACGATGCAGTGGGCGGTTTTGATGACGCAGTAGGTGCTGTTATCTATGACGATGCCGAGACAGGTGCTGAGTACACAACACAGAACACTGGCGTTGCTGGTGTATATGACGATTTAGACGACTAAATCAATTTATTAACAATTTAAAAGAATAGAAAAAAATGGTTAGAAATAATCAGTCTCTACAGAGACAAACTTTCGATATGTTGCAGAACAAGTACCCTGGCAAGGAGATTTCTCCGCACTTCCTTCGTGCCGAGGTTGTTTTGAAGAACAATGTGAACAAGTACAAGTTCGACCACCGCTCACTAGGCAACGAGTCTTCGACAGAGAAGAAACTTGACCGTAACGACCTTGTCTATGTTACAATGACACAGCTTTGCTGGATTGAGTGCGAGGAGGGAGAAGAGGCAACAGCTGCCCTTAATACTTTTGCGCCAACAACAGACGATGCAAAGGATTTGGAGGCAATCTATAACGGCTTCATTTCCCTAAAGACAGGTAGCAAGGTAAACTTCGAGTCCCTTCCTACACAGCACTTCAAGTATGTTCCTGAGCGTGTAGGTGATGACTCGACAGGTGCTCCTGCTCAGTACAATGTGCTTGACTCTGCTTATTCAGGTGTAGAGGATTTGTACCTTCACGGAACAAAGTCTCACGAGATTACACTTGAGTTCCCTTCTAAGCCAAATATGAGCATCGAGAAAGCCGGTGTTGTCCGCAAGGCTGTCTTGATCTTCTACGGCTTCATCATCAAGAATGGAGCAGACGCTTTGAACAAGTAAGTCTCATTGTTGTTTTTTGTTTAGGGGGTGAGGGAGAATGTGCCTCCACCCCCTTTTTAATTTTAGAAAATTATGGTAAAAATTAACAGAGCAGAAGGTGTTTATTTCAAGGGCGATTTCTCGAGAAAGTCAAGGATATTCTTCCCCGAGAATCTTAGGCTAAGAAACAAGACTATAAATTATATCTATGCCTTTGCTTCTCCAGAGCAACTGGAGACTGGGAATATCCGAAAGAAAGCAGATTCCCTTCGTTATGAGAATGGCATATATACATCTGCCTTAAATTATAATGAAGACGACTCTGTCCTTACAGCTGTTGACAGCACAGAGGCCAGAGGAACTTATGTCTGTTTCGTGAACTCCGAGGATGAGGTTGTAAAGCAGATTCCTCTTCTCGAGCTATATCGCAAGACAAAATGCGGTATTCCCTTTGTCCTTAACGAGGTTATAGACTATGACAAGTCCTATATCGAAAATCACGGAGGAGCAAAACTGAAGCTATTCTTTGTCTTTGCCCAGGGAACAGGATGTCAAGAAGAGAACCATGTCAGATACGACCATCTGGAAGTTCTTGACTCAGACCCTAAGAGACAATGTTATCCAGAATGGGCTAATTATTGGGAGTGGTCGCCTATAGGAGTACGTCGCCTGATGTTCCCGGATGTGGAATGTTTCAGAGGCAAGTCCCTTAAAGCTTTGAACATCCATTGCTCAAAAATGCAAGGAGATTTTGACTGTGTCTCAACTCCAGCCAACAGAATGGTCTTCTCCGACTACATTGTGAATCGTTCGCTACTGACACTTACAGACAACAACGGCGACGAAATCATCTATAATGTTCCGCTTTGTGCTTTCCGTCCAGACTTCACGACTAACGGAGCGTTGTTCGGTTTTGCAGACCTATCTATTAACTGGAAGCGTTGCTATATCGAGGACTATTCAGACAAACTTTTGGATCTGTACAAGTCAAAGACTATGAGCAACATTTCTTGCTTCTATTTCTCAGTTCAACTATCTAAGTAAAACTATCATGACTAACGAAGAAATCTTGCAAATATTCGACGAGGAGAAAACCCCGTACTGGTGTCTGTTGCACAAGAAGTCCAAGGGAACACTTGGCGAATGTGGCAAGCAAGGAGGCAAGGAAGATCGTACTTTAGGAGCGAGCAGATCCAAACTTGCTAATAAACTTTCTCAATACCAATCTTACCCTTGTATCGTCTATTTCTTCGACACTAAAGAGGAACTTCTGGACGGGTTGAAGAATAAGGACCTGGAGAAGATGCCGTGCATAGCATTTGCCGAAAACACAGTCGTAAAGCCGAACATAGCGGATGCTCCCTCCATCTCTGGTATTTCTTCCGCTCCTTTTGTTTCAGAAGAGGATATTGAGAAAAGAGCAAATGACAAGTTCTCTACTTTCCGCTTAGAGTTTGAACTTAACCACCTGAAAAAGGATAATTCGGACTTGCGAGACGAAAACAGATACCTGAAGCAGAAGGTAGCAGAACTTGAACGAGAAATCGAGAAGAACAGCTCTAACACAATAAACTCTTTTGTCGGTGCTGTATCTCCATTTCTTCCTATGATTCAAAAAGCTTTCGGAGGTGCGCCTTCAGGAGCTATTAACGGATTACCTCAAATAAAAACAAAAAGAACAATGAAAGAGACTATTGTAAAAAGAATGCCAGCTGATGAATTGGCACTACTTGACGAGATTAAAAGAATTGAGCCTGAAGCTTGGAAGACACTTCTTGCTAATATTGTCCGCCTTCACGATGAAGACAAGACAACTTACGACATGGCTCGCAAATTTTTAATGTAATATGGCGAAACTAATTGTATTCAAGAACCCTGACAAGACTTTTGTCAAGTGCAAGGACTCTGTGAAGACTTATGTTAATATCCGTGCTAACAAAAGCACCTCTTCTTCTATCATGGGGCGTTTGCTCCCTGGGGACAGACTTCCTATCAGTCTTAATAGCGAAATTCTGGACAACGGCGAAACATGGTATCATGTAAAGCTTCTCTCTGGTGTTGGTAGTGGATATGTCCGCTCTGATAATGTTGATGTCGTGGAGAATAGTTCCTCGTACTCTCAGGCTCAAACTCAGGCTCTGGTTGATTCCCTTGTTGCTCAGGACAAAAAGAACTATGACCTGCTGCTCCAGTTAAGCAAAAAGGCCGAGGAGTTGAAAGGAAAAGGCCATACCGTTAGCTCTCAGCAAAAAGAACTTTCGGATATTGCCTTGAGGTTGTCTGAAAGACAGTCCGCACTGAAGAATGAGTCTTGGTTTGGCTCTATCAAAAGCACTATCTCTTCCTATTGGGAAAGTGCTAAGAGTGCTTTCGAGAAACTCCTTGCTTCTGTATCTGGCATTGGTGCAATACCTGTAATTCCAGTGATAATTGCTGCCGTGGCAGTTCTGTCTGCAGGTGTTGGCGTTGGCTATATCTGTTTTGCTCCAAAGTACGAGCAGAGCAAAGTGGATTGGGACAAGCTCAACTCTCTGAAGAAAGTGTTTGACGAAATGGCAAAAACTAACCCTAAGGCTGTAGATGATGCCAAAAAGGAGATTCAGGATCTGACAGACGATGCTTATAACAAGGGCAAGAACGAGGGAACTTGGGACGGAGTATGGTCCATTGTTAAGCCTATTGCGTTAATGGGTGCAGGCTTCTGGCTTGTAACTAAATTTATCGACACGCAGAAAAAGAGACGATAGCATGACAGTAGATGAATTTTACATACATTTTGCAGGTGCAGGAATGGCGGTACAAAAGAAGTACAAAGTGCCGTACCTTTCCGCACTTGCTCAATGTGCTCTCGAGACTGGTTGGGGGAAGTCAAAGCCCGGAAACATGTGCTTCGGTATAAAGATTACTCCATCATATACTGGCAAGACTCAGGAGCTTACAACGACAGAATTTGTAAACGGAGTGAAGCAGACTGTAAAGAGCAAGTTCCGTGCCTATGACAGCATCGAGGAGTCTTTCCTGGACTACGGCAATTTCCTTACTGTCAACCCCAGATACAAGAACGCCTTCAACTATCCGAACGATCCATACAGGTTCTGCGAGGAGGTAGCCAAGGCGGGATATGCCACAGACCCGAACTATTACAGCAAGTTGAAGTCCATCCTCGACAAACTTAAAGGGTGCGAAGCTTCGTCTTCGGACAACAGCTCTATTCTGCTTTCCTTTGGTTTGCTGGCAATAGGTGGTATTCTGGCTTATTTCCTTAAATAATAACTTATGGCAAAGATACAACTTCACACTAAACAGATAACAGAGAACACTCGTATTGCTCCCGACGGTTGCAGTTCCATGACCTTTATCAACCAAGGCGATGACGAGGCTACAATCATGGGCTGTGTTACTATCGAGCCCTCTTCCTCAGTCTCTATAGAACTTGATGCGGCGGATGTCATAGACACTGACATCGAAGTTAATTTCGCCTACAAGTCCGACAACAGAAACCTCGCAGTTATCTTTATGTCTAACCGAAACAACTTGAAACAATGAATGTAACTAAGTCAGGAACAGCAGCAGCTGCTGCAGAACCTATATCTGTAGATGTTACTTCTGCAGATAACTCGGTCGTAATTACTAAGACTGAAGAGAACAAGAAAACCTCTTTTGACCTCAGTGTAACAAAAGAGAAGCCTGTCGAAGTTGTCGGCAGTGATCCTAAAATCAACGTTACCAAAGTATCTGACATCCCCTCAGCTACATATTTCCTTTTGTCCCTTAACAATGTATTTTCTAAAGAAGAAACAGCGGCTAAGATTGACGAGAAACTTGTAGGGCTGTATAAAGTTAAAGGCTCGGCTACTCTCGACGAGATAAAGGCAAAGCATGCAGAAATAGGAGATGTCTATAACTGCACGACAGAAGGTGAACTCAACGGAGAACCTGTCTATCCAGGTGATAACATTGTAGCTGTCAGCCAGACAGAACACGGGCTTTGTAATTGGGACAATCTCCACGGATCAATCTCTGTAGCAACTCCTTCAGTAGAGTTGACTTCTGAAAAAGGCTCGATTGTAATTACCAAGACAGAAGGAGCAGACAACAAAACAATTTTTAATATAGAGAGCAACAGTGCTTCCCCTGAAGGCGACTTCATCACCAAGTCCGGGTCTTTCTTCTATGATACTTTCTCGAGGGACAGAAGAACAACTGACTACAACTATAAAGGTACGGTCTATCCTCCTACTGTGGGAGAGAAGTCTATCTGTATTTCTTCGGATGTAGAGCAAGGAAGTATAGCCAGTGGAGCGAATAGTCATGTAGAAGGAGACGATAATGTAGTAACAGGGGCAAAGAGTTTTGTTACGGGAGAAATGAATGCTGTATTCTCAGACAATGTAACCGTTCACGGAAACATGCACCATGTAACTAATGCATCAGAATATGCTTTTGTCGCCGGATATGGCAATGAAGTTCAATACGGATGGTGTACCGCTGTATTAGGTAAAACCAATAAGGCTGGAGCTTTCCAGTTTATCGCTGGCATAGATAATGAGGCTACCGGCGGCTCCTATTCCAGCATCATAGGCGGCGGTAATAGTGTTAAGGAAGTGCAGCATTCCCGCATAATAGGAGAAGACAATAGTGTAAAGAGGGGTTCAGAGCAAGTATTCGTACTCGGTAGGGAGAACAATGTCAACGGAAGTCATGTTACCATGATCGGAGAAGGAAACAGTTCTGAAGGCTCGAACTCTGTAATACTAGGTTTCTCTAATAAAGACAACGCGGTAAGCACCGCCTCTGTAATTATCGGAAATAATAACGTAGGCAACACCGTGAATTATGGATCTGTAATACTAGGCTCGTCTAACACGAACAACAGTGCATCCTGTCCGTATTTCATTATCGGATATAACTGCAATGATTTTCATCCAACTGCACCAGCTATTGCCCTAGGTGAACGTGCAAACTCTACCCCTATATGTGGGAATATTCCTCTTGGTCTTGCTATTGGAGTCGGACAGTCACGCAATATCATATCTGCCGATAAGGCGGAGAATGTTGAGATAGCCGCTCACTCGGTTGTGATCGGAACTGGTAACCAAGAGTGTGTGGGAGACGGCACTATCATCATAGGACACGGTTGTGAAGGGTGGCCTGATGGCGCTATCTTTCATAGTACCGCGCCTAGGATTGTTCTTGGTGGCCATGCTCGCCCTACTAGGATTGATCCAGGTCCAAACGGAAAGCCTCTATGCCTTGCCATAGGTAACGGAAACCCCGATGATCCAGGCAACTGTATTGCTGCAGATATTGATGGCAACGTAAAGCTTTACGGCAACGTGCTTTTCGATGTTGACGGCGTGCAGTATTCCATGAAGCAGATTGTGGATGCGCTGAAATCACTGAATGCCTTGTAACCTATGGACATAGCAATCATTTCCCAATGGGTGAGCCTCGTCATACTCCCCGTTGCCGGATTTGTCGTCGGCAAGAAAAAGAGCGATGCTGAGGCCATCCGGACGATGACCGAAGCTTACGACTTTGCCCTCCAGTCGCTCCGTAAGGAGTTCGAGGCAAGGGACAGGGCAAAGGATCTGATGATAGAGAAACTTAACACCAGAATCAATGAACTTGAAGAAATTCTTAAGCGCAACAACATTCCTTCTGTGTAGTCTGCTTTTCGTAACCTCCTGCTCCATCAAGCGGGAGGTCTCGAAACTCAAGGAAGAAATAACCAGGATAGAGAAGCTTCAGGAGGAGCAGCACCTGAAGGACTCTCTCTCTATTATTTCTTTGGAGAGAGAAGATGTAAATGCCGAAAGTAACCATAGAGACTTTTTAACCGATATGTCTTTTGACAATTCGATTATCGAGCGTTGGGAATACGAAACCACGAACGCAGAAAGCCCTATAGTTAAATCTTACAGCAAAATTTCTTTTGATAAAAGGGATGAAAAACGAAAAGAAAGCCTTTTGTTAAAAAGCGAAAGGCATGAAAGACAAATTATAGAGGATTTGTCAAACGTAGAGACGGCTGACAGTTCATCGATAGAGGAATTGCAAAAAACGGAAAGGACACAAATTAAATACAAGTCCTTTTGGCAAAAATTCTGGTGGCTAATACCACTTTTACTTTTATTATTGGTTATTTTATATTCATTCAGAAGGGGGAACAAATAAGTTCCCCTTTTTCTTTTTATATTTGCAAAATCGAATAATACTAATTTTATTTTTATGTATAAAACAAGAAAAGATTTATCGGCAGAGAGATTCACCGACTGGCTAAGCATTGCGTTTGTAACTGTAATAGGATGTCTTGGATATTCTGCTTACAAAAAGTTTCTAACATGGGAAGCATTTGGAGGAGTTATAGGAGCAGGTATCACTATTTTTCTCTTCAAGAAGAAAGCCCCTGCAGTATTCACAAACAACACGGATGCCCCCGTGTATGTCAAGGACGAATACACAGACGAGGTGTCTATAGTTATGCCAGGGACAAAGACCGCAATACTCGACGGCTTCAAGTATAGGGGCAAGCTCTACAAAATCTCTAACGGAGTGCATGCCACACTGAATGCTGACGGAACAGTCTCTTACAAGAACTGGCTGCACAAGAACTTCCAGCAGTCCCAGGGCGAAGAGTACACCTTCAAAGCTGGTGAAGGTTGGGGTGAACTTAACAAGGCAAACGAGGAGGAACTAAAATAGAAAGATATGAAACAGCAATCTAATTATAAAACAAGAAAGGATTTGTCGGCAGAGAGATTCACA
Organism: Paludibacteraceae bacterium; assembly: GCA_024401535.1. Taxonomy (GTDB): domain Bacteria; phylum Bacteroidota; class Bacteroidia; order Bacteroidales; family Paludibacteraceae; genus UBA1723. Next base: position 15,716 of record JAKSKX010000019.1, read on the forward strand.
GACTGGTTGAGTATTGCGTTTGCAACGCTTGTAGGATGTACAGGATATTCTATTTCACAAGGTATTTTAACATGGAAAGCATTGGGCGGAGTTATAGGAGCAGGTATCACTATTTTTCTCCTCAAGAAGAAAGCCCCTGCAGTATTCACAAACAACACGGATGTCCCCGTGTATGTCAAGGACGAATACACAGACGAGGTGTCTATCGTTATGCCAGGAACTAAGACTGCAGTACTCGACGGCTTCAAGTATAGGGGCAAGCTCTACAAAATCTCTAACGGGGTGCATGCCACACTGAATGCTGACGGAACAGTATCTTACAAGAACTGGCTACACAAGAACCTTCAGCAGTCCCAAGGTGAAGAGTACATCTTCAAAGCTGGTGAAGGTTGGGGTGAACTGAATGAGGCAAACGAGGAGGAACTAAAAACAATTACACAATGAGAACAGATGCAGAAACAAGAAGAAAGATTCAGAGCGGAAAGTATAGACCTATTGACTTCTGCAACAAAAAGAACCCCCTACATATAAATTATTCAACTTATTATGTGTGGAAGAAAAGGGACTTTGTCGAGGATGACAAACCAGGCAGACACAAGAACGGCTACAAGAAACAGTTGACAGAGGAGCAAGAGCAAAAGATTTGCGAGCTTAGGGTAAAGCAAGAATACTATGGACTTCCCATTACTGAATTCCATAATATTATCAAAGAGGAATATCCTTGCTCCTATAAAGTATTATGGAAGCTACTTACAAAACACGGACTTGTAAGGAAACCCAAAGAGAAGCATGAAGGAACATTCGGGGACACTCCTGAAGGATACCTGCATATTGACGTAACCTATATGCCATATATTAACGGAAAGAAAAGTTATTTGTTCGTGGCCATAGACAGAAAGACAAGGCTTGCATATTGGGAACTCTATGACAGAAAGACAGTGGAAAATACAATAGATTTCGCCCAGAAGTGCAGACAGTTCTATCCATTCCCGATTTACCATATACTGACAGATAACGGCAAGGAGTTCAGCGCAAAGTTCTCGAAAGACTGGTGTTCTTCCCAGGCCATTGCCTACTCCCATACAAAGCCATATACTCCACAAACAAACGGCATGGTGGAACGACTGAACGGAACAATAAAAAAAGAACTGATCCATAGACAAAGATTCTCGAGCATCATGCGATTAAACAAATGTCTGAAGGAATATCAAGACTACTACAACAATAAAAGGAGGCATTCTTCAATACAAGCAACTCCAGTAGAGGTGGGAAGAAACTTAGGCTATGCAGTATAAAAAGATTATCTTTGCAAAAATCTATTATATAAACCGTTATAATCATGGAAATCATATCAAATAGAAGACTATTCATAGACGGGTATTTCTTGAGCCAGATACCTTTAATTGCTGGTGCAGTAATGGCTTGTTCTTTGCAGAAGAAATCAGTATATTACTTAACCGCTGGATTTATAGGATTATCTTTGACTATAAAATGTACCAAAGCCACAGTACACAACCTTTCTAAACTAAACATTATCTGCAAGGACGAGAACAGCGAGGATGTGGCACTCTGCCGACCAGGACAAAGTGCAGTAGGAGTAGATGGCTTCAAGGTAAACGGCAAAGTATGGAAACTCATAGACGGAAACCATGCGTATGTACTTCCGAACGGCAAGGTAACATACTCTCTGGGGCTAGGAACAATTCTGCAACTACTTAAAGGCACAGAGCCACCATTGGACAACAGACAAGGCTGGGGAAAGCTATATGCAGCAAAAGAAGAAGATTTTTTATAAAAAGAATATCATGGAAATTGTATCAAATAGAAGATTATTCATAGACGGGTATTTCCTTAGTCAGATACCTTTAATTGCAGGTGCAGTAATGGCTTGTTCTTTGCAGAAGAAATCAGTATATTACTTAACCGCTGGATTTATAGGATTATCTTTGACTATAAAATGTACCAAAGCCACAGTACACAACCTTTCTAAACTAAACATTATCTGCAAGGACGAGAACAGCGAGGATGTGGCACTCTGCCGACCAGGACAAAGTGCAGTAGGAGTAGATGGCTTCAAGGTAAACGGCAAAGTATGGAAACTCATAGACGGAAACCATGCGTATGTACTTCCGAACGGCAAGGTAACATACTCTCTGGGGCTAGGAACAATTCTGCAACTACTTAAAGGCACAGAGCCACCATTGGACAACAGACAAGGCTGGGGAAAGCTATATGCAGCAAAAGAAGAAGATTTTTTATAAAAAAAGATTTTGTAATATCAAAACTTATACTACCTTTGCAACATGAACAATTAATGGTAGGAGAGGGAAAAGGATATTCTCTATTTCCTCGAGTGCGTCGGAATAGTCCAAGTCTTGAACTTGCGGAACAGCCTCAGATAGTCGAGGCAGGCAGAACAAGACCAATATGCTGATAATCATTTTTCTCATGGCAAACATATAGTTATTTGTGAGCTTACAAAAATAAGTAAAAATATGTAAACCAGACAACAAACAGCACTCGATTTTTGATTATTTCCTCTATCTTTGCAGTAGGTTAAACCATTTTACAAGACTAATTGGTAGAATGTAATAAAAAAGAAAATTTGAGTGTTAAGATATGATAGAAATACAAGAAAATAGGAAGACTATAAACAAATTGTCCCTTGCCATGATAAAATATAACAATGGCGACCCAAAGCGAATACAGCATACTACAAAGGTTCATGCCTATGCTTCCCTGATTGGCATCGGCGAAGGATTGGATGAAGATACCCAATTCCTCCTTGAAAGTGCGGCCCTTGTCCATGACATAGGAATCAGGGCAAGCGAAAAAAAGTACGGCCACCAGAATGGAAAGCTTCAGGAACAGGAAGGTCCTGCTGTAGCGCGAGACCTGTTGGCTCGTCTGGGAGGCTACACTGAAGAGCAGATTGAAAGAATATGCTGGCTCGTAGCCCATCACCACACCTATCATGTATCCGAAGAGTTGGATTATCAGATTCTTATTGAAGCAGATTTCCTTGTAAACCTTTTCGAAGACAACGAATCCGAGAATGCAATTCGCTCTGTAAGAAAGAACATCTTCAAGACACAAAGCGGACTGGATATGCTTGATAATATGTTCAATATAAGCGAGTAAACCAAAAAGTATTCTTTAAGAACTCATGATTATCTGGAATCCCTGGCATGGTTGTCACAAGGTCAGCGAAGGTTGTCAGCATTGCTACATGTATTTCCTAGACAAAAAACGTGGCATAGATACCTCCAAGGTCTATCGCACAGATAACTTCAATTTACCTGTGCAGAGACGTCGTGACGGCATGTTCAAACTGCCTTCGGGAATGCAGCTTTTCGTGGGGCTTTCTACGGATTTCTTTGTAGAGGAAGCTGACAAATGGAGAGAAGAAGCGTGGAGAATCATGCGACTTCGACCAGATATCGCCTTTAGACTGCTAACCAAAAGAGCCGGCAGAATCAAGGACTGTCTGCCAAAAGATTGGGGCGACGGCTACGAAAATGTACTTCTGCAAGTCACTTGCGAAAACCAAAAGCGTGCAGACGAGCGCCTCCCTATTCTGCTCGACATTCCGGCCAAACACAAAGGTTTCATGGCGGCTCCCTTCATCGGAGAGGTTGATGCCGAGCCTTATCTTGCCACAGGTCAAATAGAGGAGGTGCTTTGTGGCGGAGAGAACTATGACGGCGCACGCCCTTGCCACTACGAATGGGTAAAAAAACTGAGCGACCAATGCCGCAGGCATGACGTAACATTTGACTTTATCGAGACTGGAACAGTATTTGTTAAGGAAGGAAAGACGTACCATATTCCAGACAAACGCACTCAATCACTGCAAGCGTACAAGTCCGGATTGAGTTACGAAGGCAGTAAGATTGACTTCAAGCTCACAAACCCAGAACCGGGAATCTTTGATATGGATGATTACAAGCCTTTCTTCCGCGAACATTGCAGAACATGCGGCAGCAAATTAACCTGCAACGGTTGTTCCAACTGTGGAAACTGCGATAAAGACAGCAGATTGTAATGAAAAATTATTAATTGTAAAGTGTCATTCTTCCCATTTAACCTATGTATTTGTATCATATTAACAAATAATCAAAAATTGCGTAGATATTTATAACCTCAAAAATATATAAAAAATATATTTGCGAGCGATACCATTATAACCACACATTAATACTTAACAACTACTATGGTAAACACTTACTCTAATCTGAGAGGAAGTCGTTCATGGCGCAAATTTACCAAGACAGCTTTCCTTTATGCATTATTGTTTCCGTCAGGATTGAACGCTCAATCTTGGACAGAGTGGGATGGAAACCCACGCACTTACACTGTTAATACTTTGAAGCCTCATGTCACATCTATGCCCTACTCTACTGTCGAGGAGGGTGTCAAGGCTGAACGCAAGACTTCGCAGTGGTACAAGAGTTTGACAGGTACATGGAAGTTCTTTCATGTTGACAAACCTTCGCAGATTAACAAAGATTTCTTCAAGGTGGGTTATGATGTCTCTAAATGGGACGATATAGAGGTGCCAAGTTCTTGGCAGTTGCTTGGTTATGACCATCCAATCTATTCAAATGTTATCTACCCATGGAATGGAAGCGATTATATCAATCCTCCTGCAGCGCCCAAGAACTTTAATCCAGTAGGTCACTATAAACGCACGTTCACAGTTCCGTCCAATTGGAACGGCAAGCGCATTCGTCTTCATTTTGAAGGAGTTGAGTCGGCATATTATGTCTGGGTGAACGGGCAATACGTTGGATATAGCGAAAATTCATTTACAGACCACGAGTTTGACATTACTGACAAGTTGAAAGCGTCGGGAGAGAATGAGATTGCTGTTCAGGTGTTCCGTTGGTGCGATGGCTCTTGGTTGGAAGACCAGGATTTTATCCGTTTGGCTGGAATTTACAGAGATGTATATATTTACGCAACTCCCAAGACTCATATTCAGGATTTCCAAATCAATGCGACTTTGGCCTCGAACTATACTGACGGAGTGCTGAACACAACAGTATGGGTAGATAACTTTGACAAGGCGGCTGAATCCAATCTGACTGTTGAACTTAGTCTGTATGACAAGCAGGGTAAAGTGATTATTGCACCTCAGAGCAAATCAATTTCTTCTATTGAGCCTAATAAGGAGGCTTCTGTTTATTACTCTATTCCTGTTGCATCGCCAAGTCTATGGTCGGCAGAATCTCCAAGTCTTTACACTGCAGTAATATCTTTGAAAGATGCAAGCGGAAAGATTGTTCAGGTTGAGAGTGCAAAAGTAGGATTCCGCAAAATTGAACTCAAGAAGGATTCCCAAGGAATAACACGCTTTTATGTCAATAACTCTCCAGTAATTTTGAGAGGAGTCGATCGCCACGAAATTGATCCGGACAAAGGTCGTGTCATGTCAACACAGCTAATATATGACGATGTCGTATTGATGAAAAAGTTCAACATCAATGGATTGAGAACTTCTCATTACCCCAATGACCCACGAATCTACGATATTTGCGACAGTTTGGGAATCTATGTGCTTGACGAGTGTAATGTCGAGTCTCACGGAGCTAACAATACACTTCCCAAGAGTGACGACAACTGGCGACCTGCCTGCTTAGAGAGAATGTCGTCTATGATTCAGCGCGACAAAAACCATCCATGCGTAATTATTTGGTCTTTAGGTAATGAGGCAGGCTGGGGAAATGTATTTGCTTCCATGAGGGAGTACGCCCACCAAGCAGACAATACAAGACCCGTTCATTACGAAGGAGATAACAACAATGCAGATGTTCAGAGCTGTATGTATTGTGACCCTTGGGGAGTATCTGTCTATAACGACAATAACAAGCCTTTCATGCTTTGCGAATATGAGCATGCAATGGGAAACAGTGTCGGAGAAATTCAGAAGTATGTAGATGCCTTCTATTCAAATCCTCGTGTGTTTGGAGGATTTATATGGGATTTCATCGATCAGGGCTTGCGCCGAGAGAATACCAAGTTCTTTAACTATGGAGGTCTTTGGGGCGACCGTCCTAATGACGACAATTTCTGTGCCAATGGACTTGTATTTCCTGACCGCGCCCTACAGCCTGAAATTTGGGAGGTCAAGCATGCATATCAGAATATTCTGGTAAAGGCAAAAGATGCTTCAGCCGGAAAGTTCACTATAGAAAATCGCTTTGACTTCACTAATATAAACGATGTGGCAGAAGGTTTCTGGAGTTTGAAAGAGGATGGAGTCGTGATTTCAAGCGGCAAACTCGATGCTTCCATGACCAATGTCAGTCCTTTGACAACAAAGGAGATTACTTTGGACTTCAAAAAGCCAGCTACTCTTAAGCCGGGGGCTTCCTATAAAATCGACTTCGATTTTCGTTTGAAGAATTCTACTAATTGGGCAAAGGCGGGACATAGTATTGCCTCCGACCAAATCAGCCTTAATTTAGGTCAGGGCTATTCTCCAAAGATTAACATTTCTTCTTTGCCTAAGCAGGAGGCAGAAGAAGGGAATGGAATGCTTGACATTAAGGGCAAGGATTTTTCTGTGGAGATTGACACCAAAACAGGAATGATTACAAACTACACAAGCAACGGCATTCTGCTTATCAAGGACGGTCCTCAGCCTAATTTCTGGAGAGCAACTACCGATAACGACAGAGGAAACAAAATGGGCGACCGCTGTAAGGAGTGGAGATATGCAGGAAGCAAGCGAGTTGTAAATTCATATAAGGTGACAAAAGAGTCGGACAATGAAACTCGCATAGATTTTTCCATCTCCTTGCCTGAAGCCGGTTCGTCAAAGATGGATATGAGCTATACAATTTACGGTAGCGGAGACATCATTGTTGAATATACCCTTTCCCCGGATGCAACACAAGACGAGATTCCAAATATTGGTACTCTATTCACAGTTCCAGGTGGCTTCGAGAAGTTGACATATCTGGGTTGTGGCCCTCATGAGAATTACTTTGGCCGTAACGCAAGCTCGTTCGAAGGTTTATACAACACCTATGTTGATTCCACTACAGTTTATTACATGAAGATCGGAGAGACTGGTCAGCGTACTAATGTAAGATGGGCTACATTGACAAATTCTTCAGGTGTTGGTCTTATGGTGGTTGGTTCTCCTCTTATGGAGATAAATGCACAGCATCACACTCCAGAAGATTTGGAAACAACAGTTTATCCTTGGGATTTGAAGAACAACAAGGACATAACTCTTAGAGTAGATTTGCAGCAGCAGGGACTTGGTGGCGTGAATTCTTGGGGAGCAAAACCTCAGGGAGACCAGATGATGCTTGCCAAGAACAAGTATAGCCATAAGTTCAGAATTTGTCCTTTGAAGGGTAAGGTCAAGGATTTGAGCGAGCTTGCAAGACTTGGCTTCAAGAATATTCCAACAAGTGACAAGGCTGTTGACTATCCGAATATTGATTTCGAGGTGCCAGTCCAGAAGCCTTTTGATGGCGAGATTATTATTCCTGGCACTCTTCAAGCAGAGAACTACGATGAGGGAGGCTCTGGACTGTCATATTCAGATGACGATATCCTTAATCAGGGTAAAGCTTACCGAAACGATGAGGTGGATATTACAGAAATATCTGACGGAGGTTATGCGATTGGCTGGACTTCCAAAGGAGAATGGTTGGAATATACAATAGATGTTCAGCAAACTGATGAATACGAACTAGAGTTGAGAGTGTCTTCTGGCTTGGAAAATTCCGGATTTTCTCTGTTGGTTGACGGTAAGCCTATTTGCGAAAAGATTATTGTGCCTAAGGGAAAAGACTGGGAGACATATCAAACAATCGAAGCTTCTACATCTGAAATCGGTTTGGGCAAGCATATTCTTAGACTTGCAATCGAAGGTTCGTATGTTAACATCGATTGGATTAAGTTCAAGGCAAAGTCAGACAATTCCGAACTTATCACAATCTCTAAAGATGACTTTATTCCTAATGGAGAATACTCTTTGTACGACACCAATGGCCGCAAACTGAAGTCTATAACTATTGTAAATGGCGCTTTGCCTGCAGTCATCGAAGGTCTGAGCAACAAAGGAATCTTCCTCCTAAAGTCAGAAGTTACTAAAAACACATACAAAGTAATTTTGGAATAGATTCGCTATAAATAAAAGAAGATTTAAGACTTGTTAAAACCACTCCACCCTATCTTTTGGTAAGGTGGAGTGGTTTTCTAATATAGCGGGAGAACATTATTATAATTCTTCGTAGATTACTTCCCAAACACTGAGTCAATGTTTAGATTGACTCAGTGCAGCAACAAATATTGAAAATTTTGACAAAAACTGTTCATCATATTGATTTTATATATACATTTGCCTTGACTTCATCTTCGGCTACATAAAACTCTGCCACGGATGAAGCATTAAAACGCATTCGCACTTAGCTTAGAGAGAAAGTGTTGTACAGTTGACATTATTCTGAAAACCGTAACAGACTAAAATTTGGCATACCTGCAGTGAATCAGTTGGTTATGTTTGTTTGTCCATTATCCTTTTCTAATAACGATCAAGTACAGCAATCCACACTTTCCCAATTCATTTACAATTTATTCGTCCGAAGGATTGCCCGGACATGAAAAACACCATGAAAAAAGTTTTATTGCCACTTTGCATCTTTGTCTTGTCGGCAGGCGTATTCTCGTCATGCGACAAAGATGATGACAAAAACAATGATGTTACGATTGTGACTACATCTCCGAGACGAATCACCCACATGGACAATTACAAGGGTAACACTGTCAACTACGTATTCGACACTAAAGGCAGAATACAAAGCCTTGCCGGACAATATGTCTGTGGCGGAGACGGTATGGAGGAATACGATTACAGCAATCTTACCGTCAAAGGCAAATACGCCAACAGTGACATCGAGGGCATTTTGAATACAGACGGCACAGTTGCCAAGGTTGAGGGAGGAAATCAAGTGATGACATTCACCTATGACGAGAACGGACACGTTACCTACACAAACCAGGAACAGAAGTTGGGTAACTTTAATTCTCGCTTCACTACTGTTCACCTTACTTGGGAGGATGGAAACATTATAAGCACTGACATGGCATCTTTTACTAAAGACCTAACTAATCCGACAACTGATAATATAACGGATTCGGAGAAATTCCCAACAATGACATACAAATATACAAGCGAGAAATTTGCCAGACCTATCGAGAACAAGGGTAACTTGATGCCTAACTTCTACTTCTACAGTGACTATGTGTCATTCATCTGTGCTACAGGCGAGGCTCCTAAGAACCTGCCAGTTGCAATCGACAGAGGTACAGGCACTTTCGAGGACATCAGCTACGTATTTGACCAAAACGGTTTCCCTACCAAGATTTCTTTTGGTGACGTTGTAATCAACTACGCTTGGAAATAACAGCATTCCATAAACATAAGATAGGCGACGGAAAAAATCCGCCGCCTGTTTTTTTATGCCCTTACAAATTTGTCTTGAATAAGACGATTTCGCTATGCTTACTTGATGACAACAGAATGCTTATTCTTTCGAGGCATCGGTTGGGAACCCTCCTCCATTTTCATTAGTATGGTACCAAAGGCCTTGACATGAATAAGCCCCTCTGAAAAATAGCCGATTTCATCGTTCTTACAGTACAGATTTGTTTCCCCATCTGCATTGACAATGCATAGGAATCTTTACTCTGTTTCGTTCCGCTTTTATTCAATAGGCTTTAGTTCTCCGGTCTCGGAATCCATAATATAACCCTTGACAATTACATCTTTAGGAACAAGAGGATGGTTCTTGACCAAATCCACAGTTTCAAGTATAGCAGCGTCAGTTTCGTCAAAGCCATGAAGCCATGACTCCAAGTCTATTCCGCAATGCTTCATCAACGAGATGTGCTCCTCGTCAATGCCTCGCTCACGCATCAGGTTCAACATTTCTGCGCCATCCATTCCCTGAACTCCACACGTTGTGTGGCCGATAATCATCACTTCGTTGACACCAAGCTCATATATCGCCACTAAAAGGGAACGGACAGTGGAATCGAACGGATTTGTGATTGTTCCGCCTGCGTTCTTGATAATCTTAACATCTCCGTTCTTTATTCCCAATGCTGCGGGAAGAAGCTGGACTAATCGAGTGTCCATACATGTGACTATGGCAATCTTGCGGTCCGGATATTTGCTTGTTGCATATTGCTCGTACATCCTTTCAGCCACAAAACGCTTGTTATATGCCAGCATTTCAGTCAATGGATCTTCCTCCTTACTGGGTTTGCAAGGCTCAGGATTTTCTGCGTTATAGCGGTCAAGAAGCTGCTGAGCAAGAGAATGTCCCATACTTGCAGCCTGACTGAGCATTTCTATGCCTTTTGCTTCATCTTTTTCCAGTCCGTTACCTGTAAGGAATCGACGTCCAACAGAGAACAGAACTTCAATATCATCATCGTATGTGTTATTATTTCCGCAGTTCATAGTTTATTAATTGAATAGTTTTTGCAAAGCTATAAAAAAATAAGGTTCCTAGTATTCCGTTTGTTTTATAAATATTTCAAATAATTAAGTTCTGTAACTTCTGCACTTTAACTACACTATAGTCGCCTTAACTCCATGTGTTGTTCGTTATCTGCTAAGTTATCCTTTGAGGTTGCCGATTTTAGTGCATTGCGTAAAGGTAAAGCACATCAGAAGAATGATGGCCACGATGCAGATCGCTAGTATTCAGTATGTTTTTTTCATTAATTTACTTGTTTTTTTAAAAATAATAGTATTTTTGCAGTTGCCTAAGGCGACCATGCGACAATGCCGTTTTATCCGGGCTCGCACTAAAAGGGATTCTTTCAAAGGATCTCTTTTTTTATGTATCTTTCTGTTAAGTTTGGAGCATCAAGGATGAAACGGTCTGATTGTTTCAGTCCGTCATTAAGCATGTTTGACAATGCGCGTTTGGGGTTAGTTGTAATAGGTCATGAGAGAATATCTCCTTTGTCTTGGCTGTGTTGCCTCTTAGTCCCGCTTTTGGCTCGGGGATGTCAGCAGAGTCGGGCATATCTTCAAGAGCTGTGCGAGGAGCATCAGTCTGCTCAAGCCAGCACTTGCAGTTCCATTGGTCACCCGGACGATTCTTGTACCAGAACGGATCATCAATCGGTAGGCCTATGTTGTGGATCTGAGTGACAATGTTAATCTGCGCATAAGGGTCAATCTTCTTGTCCTCCTTATAGCGGAACATTCCTCCCGTTGTGTTGATTCCAAGATTAGAGAAGAATGATAATGAGGTCTCTCGACTTCATTTTATCTAGGTGAAGGTTATTATTTACCCCAACCTTGGCTCGGTAAGCGGTTTGTCCCATAAGATAGTGCCACCAACTGCTTCTGCCAGCTCGTCAATAATTTCAGGTAGTTTCTCAATAAACACCTGCTCCCTCTTCTTTGAACGTCTGCCGGCAGATTCATATAGAATTCTACTGAAATAGGCGTCATAAGGTACTCTGAAATCCTGTGCGTTCTCGTATGGCATAAAGGTTACGGCTGCAGTATATTTGATGTTTCCAGCTTCCGACTCAGAAATGAGCATTACTGACGCACCGCGTCTCAGAGAGCCTTTGAACTCCAGATTCGCCTCAAAATACCTTTGATATACATTAACCAACATAACTACCAACTTATTCGCCTACAATAACTTTGATTCCGTTCACTACATAAATTCCATTTGCCAAGGCAACCTCCTTCGTGCTGTTGGCAGCCATTCCTAGGCTCTCTATAAGCTGACCGCCAATAGTCCAGATACAGACAGTCGTGCCATTCTCTGTAGCGATGCCTATTCCATTACTTGTGCGATAAATTCTAAGGCTTTCGACACTCTGCGCGTCGTTACAAGAGGCAGGAACAACCACTTTTTCATAGCCCATGCTCTGCATCCATTTGTCGTATGTACCATCGGACTCGTCCGAAATAGCTTCCATGTCATATTTCTTTGAGTCAAAGCAGAAGGCAAACTGGCAGGCATTATTCTTTGACGATGCGTTCAAGCCTACCACTCCATTAGCTGTCGGCGTAGCACTGTAATTTGTTATAGAGACATTGACATTATTGGCCGGATGCAGATAGCAGTAGCCGTCATGAGTTCCACTATCTTCAATCTTCCACCTTTGTGAAGGAGTGTTGTCTGCGGCCGCCAAATTCAACTGCCCATTCGTCGCATCAAGAGCCAATCCTCGTTCCTCGTCAGTAAAAGAATAGGTACCATCGCTGTTCCTGGTCACTTTCAAAGACAGGTTTATCTCATCGTTGTCTTCGGTCAGCTGCATTCTGCCGTCTTTCAAAGACAAAACCTTGTTTGCATTCTTTGAAAGAAGTACATAGGTCTTGCCGTCCTCAATTTTTGCCACACGTCTGTAACGGTTCATCTTGTCGAAAATGCTCAAGTCCCAATCCGCATAGTAGCGCATAATCGGATAGCCGGTACGCATATCTATTGGCAGCCAGATGTGCCAAGACTCGCCTACATTGGCATCAGAGAAATACTCTCCACCCTTCCACCTGTCACCCATATAGATGTAGGCGTCATAAAGTCCAGGCACCTTGAACACATAGTTGCTCTGGGAGTGATAGGTTGTATTCTTCTCGTCATCTACACAAGGGTTGCCGAGGTCATTCCAACCGCTCAAAGGCAACTGCGAATAAGACGAATGTGCAGGGTTAGGGTCCCACCCAGTACATCCGGAAGTTATGGCAACAAACCTGCTATGGTACTTGAAGATTGCAGGGGCTTCATACTGCTTCTTTACGAACATACGCTCCCAAGTTGATGAAAGGTCAAGATAGTCGTCAGTCAGCAAAGTTCCGTGCATAGTCATATTCTCCTCTGCGGAACCGAAATGATAGCCGGCATTATAGTCGGGGTCGAACATCAAAGTCTGGTCACGTGAACCCGAAGGCTGTGCATCTCCGCGAGGACGCATAGTCTTTATGAAAGTATATGGCCCTGTGATTTTATCGCTTGAAAGGATGGCAACTCTGGAGGCGGCATAGCCCGAGCCATTCTCCCAATGCACCCACATGACGTACTTGCCGGTATTTGGGCAGTACATTACCTTTGGGCGCTCAAGAGTACGGCCATAGTTCATGTCCTGGTAGTCGCTTCTCAGAGGTACTTCCGGGCATTTGTATGCCATACATTCATAGTTCCAGTTATACAGATCTTTGGAAGTGTAGCAGACTATACCGTTGCTCTTGACGGGATTTGCACGATAGTTCTCTCCGAACCAATAGTATGTGCCGTTCTCGTAAAGCACGCAGCCTCCGTGAGCATTGATGTGTCTGCCTTCTTTATCGTTCCAGTTCATGCCTAACCTGAGCGCAGGGCTTCCGTTGTGGAACTGAGTGTATGGCTGGCCAATTATGGAATCGGCTGGAACAAGCATCCAATAATGCTTGCCGTCGGCACCGCTTTTGTCACTATAGACTCCCTTGCCATCGCTAGTCCCGTCTGTTCCAAGGTACTTGCCATTTGACGAGAACTGTAGTCGCACATACTTGTCCTCGTTTGGCGCATAGCCTATCTTGAAATGAGCAGATGAACTGCCAGAAGAACCGACAAACGCTGTACTATATTCGCCAGAAGCACTCAAATAGTTATTCCCGGACACACTTTTCACTGCATAGGTGCCATCAGAAAGAGCCTCTATAGTGAACTGCTGGGATGGTTCTCGCACAAGATTCCTGATAAGCACACCATTCCCGGAATTAGTGAGGAATCTGTTGCTAGCGTGCATAATGTAGTATATCTTCCCCGAGACAAAAGGAAGGTTGCGACTGTTGTTGTACGCAGTTATGGCAGTATTAAGTTTCTTAGTCTCCTCTACTATCTCAGTTTGCGAGGATGCGCTTGCCAATACATCTTTGGCCTCATATATTGCATCTTGCAGAACTTTTCTTGAGACTGAGGAATATGAGCCGCTGCCATCACCCTCAACAGTTCCGGAAAGCCTGTTCTCTGCCTTGCTTATTATACCTTGAAGTCCGTCCGTAACCAAGACATTAGCCGATGACTCTCGCAAAAACCAGAAATGAAGTGTCTCGTTTCCATTTTTATCAGAATAGACATAACTGCCCGGAGCAATGGCATCAGTTCCAAGATAGCGATTATTTTCAGCACATTTGAAGCGGACATATTCCCCTCCGCATTCCTCAATGGCAAATTTGGAGACATTGCCCGTATTGGAACTCAAATCTGTGTCCCAATCACCACTTTTGGAAACGTAGCTACCTTTAGACACACTCTTGATATAGTATGACGTTCCGGACGCTACAAACTGGAACACTTGACCGTTTGTGGCATCAAAGGTATGTAGATTGGGTCTGCCATCTACGGCAGAGAGAGCCATTCCCGAAGAATGAAAAATGTAATATTTCTTGTTTGTATCGAGAGCATGCGCCAATACAGATACAAAGCTAAGTAATGATATTAGGAAAGTTTTCATATAATATATTTAACTGAGGCAAAGGTAGTTAAAAGTTTATATTTTGCAAAATACAAATATAAATACCTCATATAAATGTAAGTTTCCGGCCTGGATTTACCTGAAAAGATTTCCGTTCATTATGCTGTTCTTCAGGTTTCCGATGTATTTGTCCACCTTTTCCTGGCTGACAGAGAATACATGGCCGAATATGCCGAAAGTAACTATATTTCGCTCCCTGTATAGTTCTTCGTTTATGTTTGTGTAGCTGAACAGAATGCAATCATGCCAGTCCAAAGACTTGTTCACGATATTTGAGACGAATGCAGACACCAAATAATTGGCAAGACTGCTTTCAGTGTTGTCATAGCCGTTATTGACAATGCTCGTACAGATCATTGTCTCAACCTTGTCGTAATGTTTTGCTTTCGACGGATTGGTAGCTGCCATAATGACAAGGAACAGCACACCAAGTCCAATGTAGAGCCAGCGCCTGCTTACTTTCAGATTACTATTAAAAGGGTTGTAAAAGACAAGTTCCTTGTTCTCGGATTTTACGGGAAGATCCTCAAGTTCGGGAGCTTCGGCACGTTGCACGCCTTCTGCATGAAATTCATTGACAGCAGAGTATTCTTCGGTTGAACCTGTGGTTTCACTATCTGTGAACAGATCCTTTAACTCAGGAACCTTTTCTGCCTCTATCCAACTCTCTCCGCCTTCCTCCTTGACAAGGTCATCCCGGCGAATTGCCAACATTTTCAGCTGTTTCTTTTCAAACAGTCTTTCGTTGCCATGTCTGTACAAATAGTATTTCATAATCTAAAAATTAAGTCCGTTCTTTGATTCGTCGCACATCGTTGGTATGACAATAGCCTTGATCTGCACCGACAATTATACTATTGATGCAAAGATACTTATTTAGAACATTTGTTGTAGTCAAAAAATGAAAATTATAAATAAATCATACAATAAACGCACAAAGACACCGGGATTTGTTTCCCGGTGTCTTTGCGCTCTATTGTAACTGGTGGACTACTAGGCTCACCCGTTCGACTATTTTACCATAATCTTGTAATTGGCATTCTCAACGTTGACATTATAGATGTCTGAAGAAAGAGGTGCAAGATTCAAGTATCCATTAGATACCACCTTCTCCATCACTACCCTGCCCAATGCATCACAAACCGTAACCTTGCCGTTGTAAAGGTTGCCTTCGGAATCGGTAATGAACAAGTCTCCGCTTGTTGGATTCGGATAAGCTGCCTGGCGGTTAGCGTTTACACTAGCCAAATCTGTCGGCACCTTCACCTCGATGTAGCCTGTATAAACTGCCTCAGTGTCGGCATCGCTTTCTGTTGTTACTGTCCATGAATACATGCCTCCGACCTTAGGTGTACCGCTGAAATAGATATTCTTTGAGTTCTTGTCTATTCTGATATCTATTCCTTCCGGAGCGTTTGGCTCCCAAGCGATGTTTACAGTATTGGCTGCATCCCAAGTAAGGAAGTAGTCTGTAATAGGCTCGTTGACATTTACTGTCTGCTTGCTAGAGCCACCGCCATGCTTTGTCAATGTAGGCTCAGCCATATTGCGAAGACTCTTGTAGTACTCGACAGGACTGTAGCCCAAATGAGGTGGCTGGTTGTAGCCGCAATGCTCCCAAGCGACAGCCATGTCGTACGTATGGTCATCCCTTAGCCAAGGCAGCTTGTATGGGCTTGGCATTGTTGTTGTATAGACAGTTAGGTAGTACTGGCCGTTCAACTCTGTCCAGAACACAGACTCCTCGCGCCAGTCACCCAAAATGTCTGTCTGCAGGCAAGGATTGTATTTTGTAGCATTGTTTGTGTTCGCACCCCACTGCACCTTTGTGCCGTTCACCATAATGTTGTAGCCGTATGTGTATTGGCGAGCCCAAGTCTTGTTCACATTGTCCCATTTGTCAACGTGGCCTCTGTCAACGTACTCCTCGAGCAAGTCACCGTCCCAGAATATACGTCCGTTTATGGAACTGCTGTTTGTGCTTCCTGTATGCCAGTCCGCAAACTCTACTCCCTTGCAAGTGAACATTTTTGCATTGCTCCACTCAAAGGCTTCAGCTCCATCATAAGTGCTGTCACAGTCCATGATAAGTCCTCGACCGGTATCTCCGCCTGTCTGTTTTTTACTCATCAAGACTTTACCAGTAGCTGCATCCAACAAAGCGCAGTCGTAAATTGATGAAGTCTCCTCAGTAATCATGAAGTATTCCAAACCAGGATTTTCAGGGTTAAACTCACCCAAATGAGTGGCGTCTCCATGTCCCAAGCCGGTTCTCCATTTCAATTTTCCATCATGGTCAAGACAAGCTGCTCCGACTATGATTTCATCGAAACCGTCGCCATCCACGTCACCGCAAGTCACACTGTGCGCACCTTCGCCATAGATACCCTGTCCCTGCTTGTCCGAAGTGTGCATCCAGACATTGCCTAAGTTCTTGCCATCCCAAGTATAGGCAGCGGCGTAAGAATAAGTATAGATGCCTCGTACAGTCACAGCGCAAGGCTTTGCCTTTCCTTTGACATCAAGAACTGCCACACAACCCTTGAGCCAGTTGCCACGATGGCCGTATGTATTGCCGTCTGTGTTGTTAGGTCTGTCGTCCCAGTCCGACTGAATATTGAATAATGGCCAATAGTCTATTGTTGCCAGCTCTGATCCGGACCTACCGTCGAAACATGTAATCCACTCGGGACCGCCGTCTGTAATCACTCCTGAGCTATTGATTGATGAATGGTAAGGATTAGAGCCTGCGGCACTACCTTTGCTTAGGAAGTTTCCCTTTCCGTCCTTAGTGCCGGGAGCAGTCTTTGTAATCAACTCTCCGTAGCCGTCTCCATCAAAGTCATAGCATAGGAAGGAAAGACGACAACCGCTCAAGATGTTCGGTCCAAGGTTTACCCTCCAAACCAATCTTCCGTCCAACTTCAAGCAGTCGAGAATAGGAGGTGCAGTGGCTGCTGCAGTGGCACCCTCTCCTGCCGACCAAACCATGATGATTTCCTCCTCACCATCGCCGTCCATATCATAGGCAGAGCAGTCGTAAGGATGATAAGTCACTACGGTCTTGTTCTTGTCCGGAAGCGTATAGTTGCCCGGATGATTAAGCTTTATATGATGGTAAGGATAGGCGTCAGCCTTGATTCCAGACTGAGAGTCTATCACTTCACCTGCCTTGTTCAGTACTTCGAGCGAGAAGGTTGAGTTTTCATACTGGTTCATCGGAAGAGTTGTGTTTGTTCTATCCTTTGAAGAGAACACAAGCTTTCCGTCCGCATACAAATTGTATGTTGTGGTTTTAGGCGAGTCCGTTGCTCGCATTCGCCAGCTGACAAATACGTTCCCATCCTTGCAAGCCCAAAGACCTCGGTTGGCTTCAGTAGCTTGCGCAGTACCCAAGCCCAAAGTACCCAACAGCAATGTCGAGACAAATTTTGTAATATTTTTCATGTGCATTAAATTTTCATTAGATTCAGATATGGCAAATGTATAAAAGATTGCTTAAAAATATTTCGAATATCCAAGAATTTCTTGATATGTTACAAATGTCATTGCTGTTTGGGAAAAATCCGACAATAATTGGGGCCGTTGCTTCCCAAACAAAAGAAGAGCCATTGGATTTTGTCCAATGGCTCTTCAATTATTGCTATTAATTGTTTTTTTACTTTACTATGACCTTAGTCGATTGGTTACCGTCACTCACCACATATACACCTTTTGAAGCGGTTATCTCAGCGTTACCGTTACCATCAGCAACTGCCGATTTCACTTCTTTGCCGTTCATGTCAAAAATTTGAATCATGGCATGCTGTTGTGCATTGGCAATGTGGATGGTGCCGTTGTCTGTGTAAAGCAATAAAGCATCGTTAGCGGTAGTTGACACTCCAGTTGGTTCTCTCATAGAAACAGCTCTAACACACTGACCCAGATAGCGGACGTGGTCCCAATATTGGGGTCTGAAATCGTAGATGTAAAAATCATTACTATAATAAGTTGTACCACTAGATACCTCAGAGGACCAGTAGTATCCGTAACTGTCAGCTTCCTCCAATACATTGCCATTATATCTTCCTGTCACAGGTAAAAAGATATTCGCATCAGTTTCTTCAGAAGTTCCCAAGTAACCAGAAACACCTGTTCCATTATAGTCATCATACCATTTCCAGCTACATCTGTCAACCAACTCTATGGTTTCTTCACGTGTAGGCATTCTCCAGTCACTACCCCAATTTTTAGATGCAGCGTCGTCTTCCGGCTCCAAAATAGACTTGTTGTCCAAGGTACCGTATGATCCGTCTATACAATACTTGGTCATATTATAGAAGTTGCCATTGCACCACTTGTAGGTTGCCCAGCTGTAATCCTTTTTAGGTTTTGTTTCGCCCCATGCGAAGTAATCGCCAGTTTCTGTTGGCTTGGTTGCACCAACATTATAGGTTGCCCATTTTATTCCACTTGGCAAACCAAGATCCACATAAGTGTATTTGCCAATCACTCCACTTATAGTCGGCTCATAATTAGCAGGGAGTTTCCTATATATGGCGCGAGTGTACATATCTTTTGTCACATTTACAAAAGAGGAATCGGTCCAGCCAATAAATTCGTAGCCCTTTACATTTGGAACGGAAACAGGAGTTGCAGATTTTCCCGCCTCCACATATTGAGTCTCGATTATACCACCTTCCCCATAAAAAATTACAGAGTACGTTTTTAGTCCCGATACCGCACGAATTTTCATATTGGAGCAGCGGTATAAATAAAGGAACTGGGAATAAGACTTATTTGAGAAAACATTCACAACATCATTGTGAGTTGTATCGAGTTCTGACTGTGAATAATAGGCTTCTGGTAAAAAGATTTGGTTGCCATTGGTTAAAGATGTTCCTATTCTTCCCGCAACACCGGTATTTGCATAGTCTCTAGTCCAAGACCAAGAACAACCACTATATAGTTCTATTAGTTCTTTTGCCCTAGGCGACCTCCAATCAGGCCCCCAGTTCACAGAGGCAGCATCGTCTTCCTCATCTAGTTGTAACTTATAGTCAATTGTACCGTAGCTATTGGAAGTTATATATTTAGTAATATGGTAGTTTCCTTCAGCATCTAAAGTATCCCATTTATAGGTTTCCCAGCTGTATTTTTCCTTTGATTCGGTTTCTCCCCATGCAAAACTATCACCAGATTCAGCTGGGTTTGTTGCTCCCACGTTGTAAGTCGCCCATTTAATGCCGCTTGGCAATCCAAGGTCAACATAGTCATAACCTGCGACCTGACCACTGACTCTGATATTATTGTATTGAGCATATACATTTATGTCTTTTGAGACTTTAGTGAATGTAGAGTCACTCCAACCGACGAACCTATATCCTTCTAATGACGGTGCAACAGGTGCTTTTGCAGACTTCCATTCATCAACAATCTGACTGCCTATCAAAACACTGTCCATTGTATAGAACGAGACAACGTATTTTTCTATCTCTTTCGCTTTAGTTGCGACTGCACGAACTGGATTACCCACAAAGCGGTCGGTAAGGGAAGTAATGACACTGCCATTATAATAAGCGAATGCTAACGGTTTATCAAAAAAATCGCTGAACGAAGACAGCCAGTAATTAAAGCCTATTACATAGGAGTTTTCGTAATAAGAGCCTGCTTTCGGCAGAAATATTGTAGCTCCATTATTTTTTGAAATACCAACGAGCCCCTCTACACCGCTTCCATTAAAGTTTTTAGTCCATTCCCATGTGCAGACTTCTTTCAGTTTGTTCAAATCTGTTTCAGTCGGCATCCTCCATTCACTTCCCCATTTTGCTGTTACTGCATCATCCTCCGCATCCAACACTAGTTTTTTGTTTGCAGACGTATATTTGGTGAATGTTTTGCCATCGTCCTTTGTCCACTTATAGGTGCTCCAGCTATAGTCCTCCTTTGTCTCTGTCTCGCCCCATGCGAAATAGTCTCCGTACTCCTCTGGCTTGGTTGCTCCCACGTTGTATGTAGCCCAAAGCGTTCCGTCTGGAAGACCAAGATCCACATAGTCGTGTCCGGCGATTTGTCCGCTGACAAACTGATTGTCCTGTGCAAAAGATATGCTACCGATCAAAATCTGGGTTGCAGTAAAAACGAATTGTTTTAGATATCTCATAATCGCATTATTTCTATAAGTTTGTTTAACTGAATGACTCGCAAAAGTAAACAGAAAAAGCGAGAAATAATTGCAAAAGCAAAAATTTTTGCAAATTCACATATTTATTTTATGTGATTACACACTCGTTGTCCAAATCGTATATATACATTAACTTCACCCTATCAGAAATGGCAAGATGGTGTTGATGACAAAAGAAGCACCGACAAATGGACCAATGAAAACCTACGGAATAGGCTTTCCATATACATCTTTTCTTACATTGCAAGGGTACTGCTTTTTCTAATGGTAACTAACTAAATATCTGTTTGTTTAATATCAATACCCCAGACCTCTACCCTTGCGGTTCGTGTTACCAGGAACAAGTTATTAGTTGCTAAAGCATTCTGTCAATTTCAAGTACTGTTGGGAAAACACAAGAACATATTTTGAATCGCATGGATTTTTAGATTCAACTAAACCATAAAAAGATACGTATTTTTGAAGAAAAAATATAACTTTGTAAAAAATACGAGATTTATGGCAGACAACAAGATAAATATCCGTAAACTTGAAGCTGACCTGTGGGAGTCGGCAGACCTTCTTCGTGCAGGTAGTAAACTGACTTCGAGCCAATACTGTATGCCTGTATTAGCCTTGCTTTTTCTGAGATACGCTTATAGCCGTTTCAAGACAGTAGAGGCAGAATTGCTGAAGAATCGTCCAAGTCGTGGTGGTCGTGTGATGCCTGTTGAACCAAGTGACTTTGCTGCAAAGAGTGCGCTCTATCTGCCTCGTGAAGCTCAGTTTGACTATCTGGTAAATCTCTCCGATGATAAACCTTTGGGTGAAGTTGTAAATCATGCCATGACGCTTGTTGAGGAACAAAGCGAGCAGTTGACAGGTATTCTGCCAAAGTCATACACCATGTTCAGCGATGAGCTGTTGCGTGAGCTACTTCGTATTTTCAACAATAGGACACTCGACGAAATCGGGGGCGATGTCATTGGTCGCATCTATGAGTATTTCCTTTCAAAATTTGCCAAGGCAGTGGCTTCTGACGATGGTGTGTTCTTCACGCCAAAGTCCCTGGTCAAGATGCTTGTCAATGTACTTGAACCCAAACATGGTGTAATGCTCGACCCCGCCTGCGGTTCCGGTGGTATGTTCGTGCAAACAGGCGACTTCGTTAATGCAGGCGGTATGAATGCCAATACCCAGATGACTTTCTATGGTCAGGAAAAGGTCGAGTACAATGCCCAGCTCTGCCTGATGAACATGGCTGTTCATGGTTTGAACGGACGTATCGTCAGTGGTGACGAGGCCAATTCCTTCTATCATGATGCACATAACCTTGCAGGCAGGTGTGACTATGTGATGGCTAATCCGCCCTTCAATGTGGATAAGGTCAAGTCGGAGTCAGCGTCTGCCGCCGGTCGTCTGCCTTTCGGTCTGCCTGGTGTCAATACCAAGACAAAGGAGATTGGTAATGCCAACTATCTCTGGATTTCCTATTTCTATGCCTACCTGAATGACCATGGCCGTGCAGGTTTCGTTATGGCATCATCAGCTACAGATAGTGCCAACAAGGACCGTGATATCCGTGAGCAGTTGGTCAAAACGGGTGATGTGGATGTGATGATGAGCGTGGGCAACAACTTTTTCTATACCCTCTCCCTACCCTGCTCGCTGTGGTTTTTCGACAAGGGAAAGCATAACCGCATCAAGGACAAAGTTTTGTTCATCGACGCAAGAAACTATTATACCGTAGTCGATAGAACTCTTAACGAATGGAGTGAATGGCAGTTAAATAACCTTCAAGCCATCGTTTATTTGTATCGTGGGGAGACAGAGAAATATTCTCTACTCATAAAAAAATATGGTGAGGCGATAGAAAATGCTATTGCAACTATACATGAATATGGATGCGAGTTAATGCCTCTGTTCAGCAGAGATTCCGCAGAGGTGATATTGAATAATATTCCTCTCTCCTCAGAAATTGATTACGACAAGGCGACAGAGCGATTGCGCTCTACTCTTGACCTTACCAAAAAGGCTCTGAAATACGAGGAAGAGGAACAAGGCAAGAAGAATAAAAAACAGCGAGAGGCGGCAATGTCCGTTGTCGTTGATGCCATTAACGATGCTGTCACATTGATTTCTGACCGCCAATGGCTTGTTGACAAATTCGGAACAGAAGGCAACTATCGGGACATACTCGGCCTCTGCAAGATTGCAACAATAAATGAAATCAGCGAAAAGAACTATAGCCTTACCCCTGGTGCATACGTGGGTGTCGCTGAAGTTGAGGACGACGGCGTTGACTTCCACGAGCGCATGAACGAGATTCACACCGAACTCGCCTCGCTCAACAAAGAGGCAAACGAGCTGATGAGCGAGATAATGAAGGAATGGGAGGGGTTGAGATGAGTGAGTGGAAGAAAGTGAAGTTGGGGGAAATTTGCACCATAAAGACAGGTAAGCTGGATTCAAATGCTGCTGTAGAGAATGGCATCTACCCATTTTTCACATGTGATCCCAAGACTTTAGCTATTAATACTTGGGCATACGATACCGAAGCTATTTTGCTCGCAGGAAATAATGCGAGTGGCAATTATACAGCTAAATATTATTGTGGAAAATTCAATGCATATCAAAGAACATACATTATTGAATCATTAGATGAGAATGTTGCTAATGTTAGGTATCTTACGTATGCAATGAATCAGCAATTACAATTACTAAAAATAATGTCTTCAGGTTCTACTACAAAATTTATTACCATGAAGATGTTAAGTCCATTAGTTATCCCCCTTCCTCCACTCGCCACCCAGCACCGCATAGCGACCATCCTCTCTCGCTACGACTCATTGATAGAGAATTATCAGAAGCAGATAAAGCTATTGGAGGAAGCTGCTCAGCGACTCTACAAGGAATGGTTCATCGACCTCCACTTCCCCGGACACGAAAAATCCAACATCATTGATGGTGTGCCTGAGGGATGGGAGAAAAAAAAGATTGGAGATGTCTGCCAAACGGTAGGA
Organism: Paludibacteraceae bacterium; assembly: GCA_024401535.1. Taxonomy (GTDB): domain Bacteria; phylum Bacteroidota; class Bacteroidia; order Bacteroidales; family Paludibacteraceae; genus UBA1723. Next base: position 39,401 of record JAKSKX010000019.1, read on the forward strand.
GGTGGAACGCCTTCAACAAAAGTGGCAGAATACTACGATAATGGTAACATCAAATGGGTCACACCCACAGATATTACAAGAAGCAACTGCTTGTGCCTTTTTGATACAGATAAGAGAATAACAGAAGAGGGGCTTGCTCATAGCTCAGCGAAGATGCTTCCATCAGAAACTATTCTTATGACGAGCCGTGCGAGTGTTGGTTATTTTGGCATCTATGATTGTGAAGTGTGTACTAATCAGGGATTTATTTCATGTATTCCTAATGAAAAGTCTTATCAGATGTATCTGCTTTACAATCTCATGAACAGAGTTGAAGAAATACGACAAAAGGCTGGCGGTTCAACATATTTGGAGATAAGCAAGAGTGTGTTTAGAAACTTTGATGTAGTGCTTCCTAGCAGTGTGATTTTAGAGGCATTTCAAGAACAAACGCACAAAATGCTTGATAGCATGAGGTTGCTAGCAAAACAACTCCGCCTCCTAACCGAGGCCCGTGACCGCTTGCTTCCAAAGTTGATGAGTGGGGAGATAGAGGTGTAAAACTAAGAAGAATATGGCAAAAGATAAAGACCCCCAGAAAGTATCCATACGCTTTTATAACGACCGTGAAGTGAGAGCGGTGTGGAGCGAAGAGAAGAATGAATGGTTCTTCTCTGTGCTCGATGTGATTGGTGCCATCAACGAGCAGGACGATTATGCCAAGACTCGCAACTACTGGAAGTATCTGAAAACAAAGTTGAAGAAGGATGGCAGTGAGTTGGTTAGTGTCACTACCCAGCTGAAACTTAAAGCTGCCGATGGCAAGAAGTATAACACCGATGTGCTTGATGCAGAAGGCGTATCAATGCTTGCCAAATCAATACCGAACCATAAGGCAATGGCTTTTCTCGATTGGCTCACCTATAGCGACAATACCATTGACGGACAAAGTCGTAAGAAGGCATACACCTTATTTGAGAGCAACCTGCTTGAAAACATCCCCGAAGGAACCGTCAAAGGCCTGCAGCAGATCCATTCTTACCTGTTCGGTGGACTCTATGAATTTGCCGGTAAGATTCGCACCAAGACCATCTCGAAGGGTGGTTTTACCTTCTGTCTGGCTCAATATCTCGACTCACAGCTGCAGATAATAGAGCGTATGCCGGAGACAACATTCGACGAGATAATGGATAAGTATGTGGAGATGAATATGGCGCATCCCTTCATGGAAGGCAATGGCCGTAGCACCCGCATCTGGCTCGACCTGATGCTGAAAGCACGGTTAAGCAAATGTGTTGACTGGAGTCGGATAAACAAGAACGATTATCTGGAAGCTATGACACTGAGTGTTGCTGATGCCTGTCGCATTAAGTCGCTCATAGAAGCGGCATTAACCGATGACATCACCAGTCGCGAGATTTTTATGAAGGGTATTGATTACTCTTATTATTATGAACAAGAAGATTAACCATTATGGCAAAAGACTATAGCGAAGACCTGCTGATACAGAAATCGACTGCTGAACTCTTGGGAAAGGAACTCGGTTGGAAGTCTGTGTATGCTTTTGATAGCGAGGTACTTGGCGAACAGGGAACACTTGGACGCAAGACTCAGAGCGAAGTCGTGCTTACTCGTCACCTCTGTCTAGCTTTGAAACGTCTCAATCCTTGGATGACGGACAAGCAGTTGACTGAAGCCATCGAGCGCATGACCAGTTACATGAGTTCGCAGACACTGATGCAGATTAACGAGGAGAAGTACCAGTATCTTCGTGACGGTGTGCCTGTTACCCGCCTGAAGCCTAATGGCGAGACAGAACAGGTGCGCGCCCGTGTCATGGACTTTGCCAATGTCAATAACAACGAGTTTATTGCCGTAAGGGAACTGTGGATAAAGGGACCTATCCACAAACGCAGGGCAGATGTAGTTTGCTTCGTGAATGGACTGCCGCTAATCTTCATAGAACTGAAGAATCACGACCAGGACATACAGAATGCCTATACCGACAACTATCGCGACTACCTGGACACAATACCACATCTCTTCCACCACAATGCCATGATAATGCTCAGCAATGGTATGGAGAGCCGTGTGGGTACAATAGGATCTAAATGGGAGTTCTTTCATGAGTGGAAGCGACTAACTGAGCTGGATCATGGAAACATCGAACTGCCAACAATGCTACGTGGTATCTGCAAGAAGGAGAACCTGCTTGACTTACTCGAAAACTTCATCCTCTTTGACCATAGCGACGGCTCTACCGCCAAGATTCTGGCACGCAACCACCAGTATCTCGGTGTGAATCAAGCCGTAGAGATGTACCGCAATCGTGAGGCGATGAAGGGAAAACTCGGTGTGTTCTGGCACACTCAGGGCTCCGGCAAGAGTTATTCAATGGTATTTCTGGCTCAGAAAATCAGACGTAAGTTTGAAGGTTCACCAACAATTCTGGTGCTTACCGACCGTGACGAACTGAACAAGCAGATAAGCGACACCTTTGAGAATTGTGGCTTGTTGGGAGGATTGAAGGCCAAGCAGTTCATTGCCCATAGCGGCGAGGACCTGAGGCAGAAACTGACAGGCAACCCATCATTCATCTTCTCGTTGATACAGAAGTTCAACAAGACAGATGCCGAACCCATCTATCCAGACCATGACATCATCGTGATGAGCGATGAAGCTCACCGCACACAGAATGGTGTGTTTGCCGATAACCTCATGCGTACGCTTCCAACAGCAAGCCGTATCGGTTTCACCGGTACTCCTTTGCTTAGGGATGACAATATCACAGCCCGCACATTCGGACAGTATGTGTCTGTCTATGACTTCAAAAGAGCCGTAGAGGATAAGGCTACCGTACCTCTCTACTACGAGAATCGTGGTGAGAAGCTGCAGGAACTGAAGAACCCGGAAATCAATGCCGAGATTGCAGCCTTATTAGATGATGAGAATCTGGACCCGTCACAGCAAGCTAAACTTGAACGTGAATTTGCTCAGGAAGTGCATCTGCTCACAGCCGAGAAGCGACTAAGGGTAGTGGCTCAGGACTTCGTGCGTCACTATAGCGACCTTTGGACAAGCGGCAAGGCTATGATGGTGAGTTTCAACAAGGTGACTTGCGTCCGCATGTTCAACTACGTGCAGGAGTATTGGCAAAAGGAAATCAAGGCTCTGAGAAAGCGCATAGAACAAGACACTTGGCAACAAGAGGTTCAGGAAATGAAGCGTAAACTGCAATGGATGGAAGAAACGGAAATGGCAGTAGTGGTTTCACAGGAGCAGAACGAAATACAGACATTCAAGAAATGGAGGCTCGACATTACTCCTCATCGCGAGAAGATGGAGAAAAGGGAGCTGGACAAGGAATTCAAGGATGCAGACGGCAAGCTGCGTGTGGTCTTTGTCTGCGCCATGTGGCTGACAGGCTTTGACGTCAAGACTCTCTCTTGTCTTTACATCGACAAGCCGATGAAGGCACACACCCTGATGCAGACCATTGCACGAGCCAACCGTGTGGCGGAAGGAAAATCGAATGGTCTTGTCATTGACTACATAGGAATTGTAAAGGCACTTCGTCAGGCGCTTGCCGACTACACAGCTAATCCGGAAGGCGGTGAAGGTGGCAATGGCCCTACCGTCAGCAAGGAGGAACTGATAAGGAATGTGTGGGAAACCATCGCTGCTGCGAAAACATTCCTGCATGACAAGGACTTTGAACTGCAAGAACTCATTGATGCAGAATCTTTTGAAAAACTATCCCTTTTGAAGAAAGCGACCAACCTGCTGTGTGATACAGTTGAAACCCGCAAGTCGTTCTGTACTTTTGCAACAACCCTACTCGGACTTTGGAAATATCTTGACCGTGAAGATATAACCGGAGATATGCGCAAAAAGAAGGATGCTTTGGAAGCCATCTACAAGGAACTGCAGAAAAAGCGCAAACATGCAGACATAACAGATTTGAGCGTGGCTATCAATGACATCGTAAACGAACACTTGGAGGTTGACGATTCTGAAATGATGGTTGCAGAGGGACGAAGATTTGACATCAGTGGCATTGACTTTGACCTGTTGCGAAGAGAGTTTGCCAAGCGTGAAGACAAGAACCTCGTCCTACGAGACATTCAAGACTTACTTCAGGAGCGTTTGGCCCGACTGTTGGCAGAGAACCCATCCAGAATTAACTTCTACGAGAAGTACCAGGAGATTATCAAGGCATATAACCAAGAGCAGAATCGCGCAACGATAGAAAAGACCTT
>JAKSKX010000002.1 GCA_024401535.1 Paludibacteraceae bacterium
ACTAATCCAACCTCCCTTATCACTATCTGAACAATGTTGATTAGAACCAACGAGTGTAGCAGAAGTCCATCTTGTGAGCAAGCAAGCTGCTCTTTGGATACATACGGAATGCGTACTTGAATGAAGTAGCCTCCTCGATAGTTACGTCAGCCTTGAAGAATAGCTTAGAGCCCTCCTGCTTGAACTGATCCATATCAACTACCTTATAGATCTTGTCGTGACCCTTCTCGTTCTTGTCAGAGATTACGATGTCAACGCCAATACCGTTATCGTTTAGACCCTTAACGTCAAGTACTACATTGAATGTGTTCTTGTCGCCAACCTCTGGGTTAGAAAGAAGCTTCTCAGGAATCTCAACTGACTCGATAGCGATGTTATCCCAACCAGCAGCGATCTTCTCCTTCCATGCTGCAACTTCCTTAGCCTTAGCGTAGTTGTTAGCAGAAACCATGTCGAAGCGAGCCTGTAGCTTGTTGTAGAATCTCTCTACATAGTCATCCAACTGACGCTTCATTGTGTAGTTAGGAGTAATCTGCATGAACGAGTTCTTGATTGTCTGAACCCACTCAGGAGAGTAACCCTTAGAGTTAGTTGCGTAGTATAGAGGAATGATCTTCTCCTCAAGTAGGCTGTAGATAGTAGCAGCATCAAGCTGATCCTGGTGTGGCTGATACTCGTAAGTTCTGTGCTCAGTCAATGCCCAACCAGCACCCTCGCGGTATCCCTCGTACCACCAACCATCCTTAACAGAGAAATTAAGTGTACCGTTCATTAGAGCCTTCTCACCTGATGTACCAGATGCCTCTAGTGGACGAGTTGGAGTGTTCAACCAGATATCAACACCAGAGATAAGCTTCTTAGCAAGAGCCATATCATAGTTCTCAAGGAAGATAACCTTGCCCTGGAACTCTGGCATACGAGAAATCTCGATGATTCTCTTGATCAAGCCCTGACCACCACCATCAGCTGGGTGAGCCTTACCAGTGAAGAAGAACTGAACTGGAGCCTTCTCGTTGTTAACGATCTTAGAAAGTCTGTTAAGGTCAGTGAACAATAGGTGCGCACGCTTGTAAGTAGCGAAACGACGACCGAAACCGATTGTCAAAGCGTTAGGGTTGATCTTCTCCATGATAGAAAGGATCTGAGCAGGATCGCCCTGATTCTTCAACCATGTAGCCTTGTACTGCTCCTTGATGAAGTTGATAAGTCTAGTCTTAAGAGCTGACTTAGTCTTCCAGATCTCCTCGTCAGAAACCTTGTTGATTGGAGCCCAAGTAGCCTCCTTAGACTGCTTAGAGATATAGTCAGCACCGAATGTTGACTCGAACAACTTCTTCCATGAACGATCAGCCCAAGTTGGCATGTGAACACCATTAGTTACATAACCAACGTGTAGCTCCTCTGGGAAGTAGCCCTTCCAGATTGGTGCAAACATCTTCTTTGAAACCTCTCCGTGCAACCAAGACACACCGTTTGACTCCTGGCATAGGTTGCAAGCGAATACTGACATAGAGAACTTCTCTCCCTTGTCACCTGGATTCTCGCGACCAAGATCCATTAGGTCATCCCAAGAAATACCAAGGCGCTCAGCGTACTTGTACATGTACTTACCGAACAATCCCTCGTCGAACTTATCGTGACCAGCAGGAACTGGAGTGTGAACTGTGTAAAGAGCTGAAGAGTGAACTACCTCGCGAGCCTGCTCGAATGTCAAGCCTTCCTTCTCGATGTAGTCGCATAGACGCTGGATGTTAAGAAGTGCAGCGTGACCCTCGTTACAGTGGTAGATGTCCTTCTTGATACCCAACTTGTTAAGCATCAACACACCACCGATACCAAGTAGGATCTCCTGCTTCAATCTGTTCTCCCAGTCACCACCGTAAAGCTGGTGAGTAATAGAACGGTCATAGTCAGAGTTCTTCTCGATATCTGTATCAAGCAAGTAAAGGTCAACACGACCAACTGCTACCTTCCAGATGTTAGAGTAGATAACACGGTCGAAGTAAGGGACCTCAAGGATTAGAGCGTTACCGTCCTTGTCCTTCATCTGCTCGATTGGAAGAGTACCGAAGTTCTGTGGCTCATATACAGCAATCTGATCTCCGTTCATAGAGATAGACTGAGTGAAGTAACCGTATCTGTAAAGGAATCCAACAGCAACCATGTTGATGTTAGAGTCAGAAGCCTCCTTCAAGTAGTCACCGGCAAGTACACCAAGACCACCAGAATAGATCTTCAAGATGTCAGTTAGACCATACTCCATAGAGAAGTATGCTACAGATGGCTTAGAAGAATCCTTCTTAGCGCTCATGTAAGCCTCGAAGTTCTTGTAAACTGCATCGATCTTCTTCAAGAATGCAGCGTCCTTAGCCTTCTCGTCAAGAGTCTTGATATTAACCTTAGATAGGAACAAAACTGGGTTCTTGCCTACCTGCTCCCATACCTTAGAGTCGATCTCCTCGAATAGGTCAGTAGCCTCCTCGTTCCAAACCCACCATAGGTTCTTAGCCAATGTCTGAAGCTTCTCAAGCTTTGCAGGCACCTTTGCCTTTGCACTAAGCTCGCGCCAAGCAGACTGGTTTGTGTTGCTTGTTCTAACTTTCATAAAACTTTTATTTTTTTAATTTTATTGTCTATAATTATTGTGGGTTAGCACCCATGAAAGATTCATTATTTTTTAGCGGCAGGCTTCTTTGCTGCAGGCTTCTTCTCTGCCTTTGGCTTTGCTTCCGCCTTCTTAGGCTCTGCCTTTTTTGTCTCAGCCTTAGCCGGCTTTACCTTCAACACCTTGTCGTAAGCCTTCTCGTAGTACTTGACGAACTTGTCCCACGAAGCCTTCTTTGCGAAGTCCAGAGCGTTCTTCTGCGCTGACTTGACCTCAGCGTCGCTCATCTTGGAAAGTCGGATGATTGAAGCCACAATAGAGTCAGCCACCTCGTCAAAGTTACCGTCATTTCTTCTGATTACAGCCACACCGTTGTCAATTCCCGCATCGCCCTTTGTGTTGTCCAAAACCCAAAGGCCGAAACCTGCAAGGTCAGTAGTTACCGAAGGGACACTGAAAGCAGCACTCTCTAGCGGAGTGTAGCCCCAAGGCTCGTAGTACGAGGCAAAGACTGTCATATCAAGTCCGGCAAGCAAGTCGTAGTAAGTCATGTTAAAGATTCCGTCCTTGCCGTCTAGCAGACATGGAACGTAAATGACCTTGACCTTGCTCTGCTGGTCGTTGTTCATATTGTAGTAGCCTAGAGCCTGGCAAATCTCGTTGTTCTCTGGTGCGTTCACCCAATGAGTTATATTGCGGTTCTCTAGCTCGCACTTGCACTTCTTGTTCAACTTCTTCTGCAAATCCTCGCGAGGGCCTGCAACCCAAGAAGGAACCATGATGAAAGCAACAACTTCCCTATCAAGTCCTTCATTGTAGGCAAGTCGGTTCAACGAGTTCATGAACACGTCAATACCCTTGTTTCTCCACTCGAAGCGGCCGCTTGTGGCAACCATAAGAGCATTGTCGCTCAACGAATATCCTAGCAAAGCCTCAGCAACCTTCTTCAAGTTGTCCTCGGCTGTCTTCTTTGCCTTAGTGTATGCGGCTCCGTTTGGAACGAAGCTAGCATCGAAGCCGTTAGGGGTAACGAAAGCCTCAACATCAAGCAACTGCTTGCACTCCTTTGCTGTAAGGTCGGAAACCGTAGTGAACAAATCAGCGTTCTTGGCTGCAGCCTTCTCGATTGAGTGCTTGCTCAACACACTAAGCTCGCGTGCCATCTGGTCTCCGTTGTAGCCCTCGAAATACTGATATAGGTTCTTGCCGTTGAAACAGATGCTGCGACCTGTTGTAGTGGCATGAGTTGTAAATACTGTCTTGATTTCAGGCTGGCGAGACTTCAAGTAAAGCAATCCGCCCGCAGTCTGCCACTCGTGGAAATGGGCAACAATCGAAGACTTATCGACCTTGTTCACCTCTGCGAAATTCTCGATAACCTTTCCGGCCACCATTGCAAAGATTGTGTCGTCGATATAGTCGCCAACGCCCTCAAGCGAGTCAACGCCGAACTTCTCCCACATCTCGCCGAAGAACGAATCCTTCTCGCCAAGGAATGGGCGGAAATCAACAAGAACAGCGACAGGGGAATCAGGAAGCAGCCAGCGGCCCACCTTGATGTTCAAGCCGGACTTCTTTGCAGCATCCTTCCAAGACTTCATCAAAGCCTTGTCCTCCTTGAAATATATGTTGTCCGAGTTACCGAAGTCAGGACCAATGAAAATAAGATTGTCCCCTAACTTAGCCTTGAGAGCACCGGCATGAGTACTTAGAACAGTGTAAATTCCACCATTCTTGTTACACACTTCCCAACTTGTCTCAAATATATAATTGTTCTTGTCCATAATCCTTAATTATCGTATTCGTATCACCACTCAACTACATTCCCATAGTATATGCTGCAAAAGTAATACTTTTTTGCAAAATGGCAAAACATTTATCACAATTTTTGTCCATTTTTAACTAAAACGTAACAATTTCAGCCATAGCAAAGACAAACCACTCAGTACAGGGCGAAAACAACGAATCAATGCAAAAGCAAACTGGACAGCAAAAACGCGCGGACATTCCCCATCACAGAGCCTTTGCAAAACCATGCACTTGACAGTACAGAATTTCGTGTCCTTCCCCTCCTTCCACACTAATTTTTGTTGTGTGTAAGTTGCGGAAGGAAGCATCTTCCACACTCAAACTTAGGTATATATTTATATATACCTAAAAGTGCGGAAGCTAGCGCTTCCACTGACTTTATATTTTACTCCGGAAGGAAGCCTTTCCGACCCGCTTCCTCCTCCTATTATTTTCACCATAAAACACACCTGCAAACACCAAAAAAGAGATGTAAAGTTAGGAATTGTCACCAAAGTTCATTAACTTTGCAGTTAAGTTAATCAAAACATATAAATGGACCAATTTTCTGAAATAATTTCAAACATAAGCGGCTTTCTTTGGAACTGGCCGATGATAGTGATTCTGCTGACTACTCACATCTACCTGACAATACGATTGAACTTTCCACAAAGGAAAATATTCTCAGCAATAAAGATGAGCTTCGAGAAGGAGAAGGACGGGAAGGGAGACGTTTCCGCATTCGGAGCCTTGTCAACGAGCCTTGCAGCGACCATCGGAACGGGAAACATCGTGGGTGTCGGTGTTGCCATTGCCTTCGGAGGTCCGGGTGCAGTGTTCTGGTGCTGGATTACCGGAGTGCTTGGTATCGCCACCAAGTATGCCGAGGGTTTCCTTGCGGTAAAATACAGAGTCAAGACTTCTAGCGGAAAGATGATAGGAGGACCAATGTACGCACTTAGCAGAGGTCTTGGACTAAAGTGGCTGGCAGTTCTGTTCTGCATATTCACAGCGCTAGCTTCGTTCGGGATAGGCAACACGGTTCAGGCAAACGCTGTCAGCACACTGCTCTTCGAGAACTACAACGTCAGCCCTCACATAAGCGGACTTGTCATGGCTTCGCTTGTCGCCGCAGTCCTCATATTCGGAGTCAAGGGAATATCGAAAGTGTGTTCACTGCTTGTCCCAATAATGGCCGTTCTGTATGTCATGGGCTGCATTTACATTCTTGCGTGCAACAGCGCATTCCTAGGCGAGACAATCAAGGTAATCATGAAAAGCGCGTTCAACTTCGACAGTATGACAGGCGGATTCATGGGTTCTGCCGTCATGATGGCGGCAAGATACGGAATAGCCAGAGGACTATTCAGCAACGAGAGCGGAATGGGTTCAGCACCGATAGTGGCAGCTGCCGCAAAGACCGGTTCACCGGTTCGCCAGGGACTGATTTCTTCTTCAGGAACTTTTTGGGACACTGTTGTTATTTGTGCGCTGACAGGACTTGTTTTGGTCAGCACACAGCTGGCCTACCCCGAAATAGCGGCCAACGAGGGTGATATACTTACCAAACACGCTTTTGACAAGATTCCGGTCATAGGCCCTATTATTCTAAGCTTTGGACTTACGACTTTCACATTCTCTACAATTCTTGGCTGGAGCTATTACGGAGAGAAAGCAATCGAGTACCTTGCAGCAGGAGGCAAGGCTGATGCAAAAACTAAGGCAAAGCGCAGAAACATAGCTATATGGAACTACCGAATAGTTTGGGTATTGCTGATTTACATAGGAAGCATTGTGAGCATCAAGCTTGTATTTGACTTCGCGGACTGCATGAACGCACTTATGGCTCTGCCTAACATCGTGGCTCTGATAGGGCTTAGCGGAGTTATAGCAAAGGAGAAACTATAGACAAGAAAGGGATGAGTATCAAACCCATCCCCTTACAAAAGTCCCCTAAACCACCGGTTTAGTAGCATTGCTCAATACACCAGCACTTACTGAAATCTCTATTTGCCAAGTCCTGCCTCTTAATCCAAAAATAAAGGTTACCTGTATCTCCCCACATCATATTTGCAACATCTGAAGGAACTTGGAACAGTAAAATCCAATCGAACTGTCTGCTCATCACATCATGAATATGAGGCTCTTTATAATCTATTCCAGGTCCATAAGTAATACCTATTTCAGAAAGAGCACACTCAGACTCCATATAGTTCTGAATCTCGTCAGCATAGCCAAGCATCTTGCCACGACTAAGATCACCATGAATCTCAGTTAAAATATCCTCTTCATTGTCTTTCAAATTCAAGCTATCAATAAAGGGATGAACATAGGTTGGCAAAGACAAATTACTTGAAAACTCCATCTTGGTAGGTACAAACGTTAATTGTTCGGTTGTACCTTCGGGAGATTCTCTTTGCTCAATATTATCAATATTTTCTTGATAAATGACACGGAACTGAAGTCGGTCCTTCTCAACATCACCAAAATAATCTTGATCTTGACAAAAGAAGAAAGACAATAAACCTTTAGTCGGTAGCAAGCCATCAACATCAAACTCTGACACATCAGCCAGATTTATTTGACCAACGAATGACTGAGGTATGTTCTTGGCATCTACAGGCCATTCAATATTTTTAGATAAGTCTGGGCATCCTCCTAACTTCGACATACCAAGAGTTTCCTCTACATCTTCAGTAAAAGAAATGTCTATAGCATTGCGGAATATAGGCTTGACCTTATCAAACAAAGACTCATAACCTATATGCTTGAACATAGCATTGTAATCGTCTAATGTTTTGAGGGCGTTGTCAGAGATATAGTTTGAGGCAGACAATTCTTCCTTGTTATGATTAGGCTTGAACCAATTAAATAAATCACTAAACATTCCCATTCTATTACTTTTATAACAGTATGCATAGATAAAGCCACAAGCAACTATAACAATATATATAATATCGCGATATTCCTTTCTCATGACTCTATTCCATGTTTACATGCAAAGCACCGACAACCTCCAAGTCAACATTCAGACTGTGTTTTCCGGTAAATATGCCGTGGACATCAATTCTGTCTATACGTCCGTTCATCTTAACTCCTGGAATCATCTCTGAGTCAAACAAAGCGGAATTTCCGATATCCTTCAACAAGAAGAACTCGTCTTTCAGACTTATAACCATTTTCTCCTCGATCATTCGCTTCATACCCTTCTTATAGAACAGGTTGACAATCTTTACGAGTACGTTCTTGGACTTGACAGTATAGTCAACGTCACGAATTCTGATCTCGACCTTCTCACTATCAAAGTAAGGCACACCCTCAAGGTACAGCTTTCCGTTGATAAATCCAGATACCTGCAAAGCGATAACCAGCTTGTCTCCTCCGGGATAGAATGCTATTGAGTCAACCTTGATTTGTTTCCTACCCTCTCCGAATGTCTCACCAACAAGGAAGGAGGAAGCAATCGAATCCATCATTGTGTATGGCAAATCAGCAAGGAATCTCAAGTCAAGGCTATCGCCTAACTCCTCCTGTATGTTAAGTTTAGGAAGGAACTTCTGGAACGATTTTCTAGGCTCCTTGCCCACAAATACTTTAACCTTAGTATCTATCTGTACTGTGGTATTTATTTTATTGTTTAGGCCACGAATAGGAGTACAGGAAATCTTATCAGGCTGAGTAGAAATCCACGCATTATAGCCATAAGTTGAAACAGGAATGGGATTGTGCAGATCGTTCCACAACTCCTCGACATACTTAGGCAACTGCAGATTCTCGCTTATGGCGTTATCCAACTGGGAAGTAATCAATGCCTTGTTTCGCTTGATCAGGATGTCAGTAATGAAACCTACAGACACATCTTGTCCAAGGACCTTGATAGTAGGTCTGCGCGTCCATTTATAGTTAACGAGTTGAGTGGATGACTTAATCTTCCAATCCGGAGTCAGCTGCATAGATGTGGCAAATTCAGCCTCTATCTCTGCATTTATTTCACGCACTGTGGTTGTAATTCCTAGGTCAAACTCTTTATTTGCCCATATCTTGATTGGAACAGTATAGATCAAAGTATCATCAACCATACGGAACTTGAAGTCCTTTGCTTTCCAAGCTTTAAGCTCCAATCCATCATCTTTCAAATCATTATCCTCGTACAGCAACCCAGTAAAAGCCTCGTTCACACGCTTTTCAAGTGTAGGGACATTTATGGAAATAGGAACAATGATATGGGAAGTAGGATGCACGTAAATCAAATCATCATCATACTCCTCCTTCGGTACATACACATCCATAGTGTCAGTCGAGATTGAATCATTGTCAAGAATCAAATTCAAGCTGTCAAGACTAATCTCATCCTCCTGTGCGAACAAAGTTGATGGAAGGAATAATAAAGCAAGAAAACATATCAATCTAACCGCCTTCATTCTAGTATATGGTTATGGAATTAATCTATTTGTCATACTCACAGACATCTCCAGGGAAAAGGAACGGAGGCTGATAATTAGGGAATGCCTTGCGCACCTGATCTGGAATGAAAGAACAAGGAGAACCTTCTGAACGAACCAAGCCCTCAATCTGAGTTGGAACAAACTTGCCCTCAACATCAATATAATCCTTTTTGTTAACTACAGACAACCCGTTGACAAAAGGATATACGTGAACATATACAGCAGGAATAACCTCCTTGCCATTTTCATCCACAAATCCCATCTTGCCATCCTTAGAGAAACGAGCCAAGCCATAGCTGAAAGGATTTATGTAATCGTACTTTACTGGAACTACTTCGCGACCATAAGGGTTGATAATGCCCCACTTGTCATCAATATTTACAACAGCATAGCCATTATAGAACTCGTCTGCATAGTCAAAGATAGCTGGAATGCACATAGAGTTGTCACTCTTCAAAGCAAAACCCCACTTGCCTTTTCTTTCCACACGGACGATATCATCAACTACCACGTTACGGCTTTTCAATACGGTCTCGAAAATAAATGGCTGAACCTCCTTGATACTACCCTTTGTTAGCACTATCGAGTTGCGAACATCCCTGCTCGGGCATATTGTATCATACTCGCATTCAAACAAAGGCAAACTTGACAAATCATAAAGACCATACTTGCCCTTCTTCTTAGCCATCACCACATCCAAGGAAGTAGAGAAAGGCATGATAGTGTCGAACAAACAAGGGAATACAGCCTGACCTAGCTCATCTGCAATACCATAAAAGTTTCCGTTTCTGACAAGAGCAAGGTTTGAATGGAAATACTTCATGTCATCATAACGTGCAGACACAACAATCTTTCCAAGGTCGTTATATAGGCCCATCTTACCGTTCAACTTGAATACGGAATAACCAGTAGAGAACGGGTACATCTCGTCATAGGAAACAGGAATCTCCTCTCTTCCGTTTCTGCTTATGAAACCGCTCTTGCTGCCAAGCTTCACATAGGCGATGTCCCTCATGACAATCTTTCCGGGAAGGAAATCCTCGTCAAAAACATCACCGAAGGAATTGTCAAGTCCGAACAGTCCGATAGTGTCGTAACGACAGGGAACTATAGTCTTTCCCGTAGATGAATACAATCCCCATTTGCCGTCTTTCTTGACTCTGCAATAGCCATCCTCATAGTAGTACAACTCGTCGAACTCATAAGGAAGAATCTCCTCGTTGTTGCAGTTCAACAGACCATACTTGTTATTGTGGCTTGCCCTGACTGTTCCGTCGGGATAGTGATACAAATGCTCGTAGTTGTACGGAAGTATATCGTTTCCATTCTTATAAAGGAAATTCCACATTCCGTTCCTATTCAGCACACGCTGATAGTCATCCACAAGAGAATCTCTGAAAATATAGTCTTGAGGTCTAGCAGACTGGCGCTGCTTTTCATTAAGCTTGTAGTTATAGACTACCGTGAAACTTGCGCGTGATCTTTTCACTACGCCTCCAACATCAGCAGGTTTCCAGGTAGGCATATTCTCTGCCAAACGCTTCACTTCTCTTGCAACTGAGGGGATCTTGGTTCCTGAAACCGAAATATTGGTAATGTGTCCAGTCTTCTCAACCATAAAAGAAGCCACAACGGAATCTACGCCAGATTTTGGCAACGAATCCGGATATTGTTTAGCTGCTTCGACGTATCTCTTTAGCTCCGCACCCCCTCCTGGAAACTCAGGACGAAGGTCAGCATACATTGAAGCAGCAGATGTTAGCAAATATATAGAAAGTATGCCACGAAAAAAAGTCTTTCCCATCATAGTTAATTTTCAATATTAAGTTCTATAAATCCTTCAGTATGTGATGTATTATATTTTCCGTTCTCGTCAGCCCAAATGAAGTAGCCTTCAACTTCCGACAAGGAACTAATCATAGTCATAGCAGAATCCAATCCAACAACCATACACGCAGTTGCAAGCGCATCGGCTGTCATACAGTCCTTAGCTATTATGGAAGCGCTCAACAACGAATGTTCAACAGGTGCTGCGGTTCTTGGATCAACAGTATGAGAAAACCTCTTTCCATCCTTATAGTAGAACTGAAGGTAATTTCCACTTGTTGCCATAGACTGGTTATGCAATTCTGTAGCACACTGCAGAGCAGTATAACAAGCTCCCAAAGTGTCGTCAATAGGTTTGCTTATGCCGATAAGCCAGTCCTTGCCCTTATCATTAACGCCTTTAACCCTTACCTCGCCACCTATTTCAACCATATAGTCGGCATTACCCAAAGAGTCCAAGAGTGCTGCTACTACGTCAACACCCTGTCCTTTTGCAATAGCACTTGCGTCAAGCCTCACATTGGCATTGTCTTTGGTTATCCAGCACTTGCCTGACGGTTTCCCGCAGAAATGAACCTTTTGGAAACCTACATAGTTGTTTTTTATGCTGTCTCTTTCAGCTTGAGTTACATTTCTGTCAGGCTTGTATCCAAATCCGCAAGCATTAACTAGCGGAGCGCAGGTTATGTCGAATGCCCCGTTTGACACTTGCCAAACATAGTTGGCAGCAGCGTACATTGTTGCAAAGTCATCATCCACCCATAATGTATCTCCCTCATTTTTGTTTATACGGGAAATAACAGAGTTAGGGTTGAACGTAGATAGTGAATTGTCAAACCTTTGAAGCCTTGACTCTATCATTTGCTTCAAATAGGAAGCGTCACCAGAGCAAGTAGTGATATGGTAATAAGTACCGAACACTTGACCTTCTACACGCACATAGCCAGGCTTGTTTTGCTTTGGATCTTCACCATGATTAACAAGGTATAAGACACCAAACAAAACTATCATTAAAATGAAAAAAAACAGTTTCCTTTTCATAGCCTATACTACTCAATCCATATATGAATCCTTGAATCCCAACAAATACAACAAACCGTCAAGTCCGAAATTTGAAAGCGACTGCTTTGCATTCTCTTTAACCTTAGGCTTTGCATGGAAGGCAACTCCCAATCCGGCCAAAGAAAGCATTGGAAGGTCGTTTGCGCCGTCACCGACAGCGATTACCTGCTGCAGGTCCAAACCTTCGACCTGAGCTATCAGACGAAGCAAATCAGCCTTACGCTTGCCATCGACTATATCACCCTGGTGCTTGCCTGTCAGCTTGCCGTTCTTAATCTCCAACTCGTTGGCATATACATAGTCAATGTCATACATCTTCTTCAGATAGTTTCCAAAGTAAGTGAAACCTCCGGACAGTATGGCAATTTTGAAACCGAATTTCTTTAACATCTTCAAAGCTCGCTCGGCACCGTCCATGATAGGAAGGTTGACAGCGATATCCTTCATCACACTCTCGTCAAGGCCTTCAAGCAATGCGACTCTACGCTTGAAGCTCTCACAGAAATCAATCTCACCGCGCATAGCACTTTCAGTGATAGCCTTAACCTGGTCACCGACACCGGCACGCATTGCAAGTTCGTCAATAACCTCTGTCTTGATAAGTGTGGAATCCATATCGAAACATACAAGTCGTCTGTTTCTACGGAACACGTTGTCTTCCTGGAACGAGATGTCATAGCCAAGTTCGCTCGAAATCCTGAGGAACAATGACTGAAGTGACTGTTTGTCCTTTGGCGTACCTCTGACAGACATCTCTACGGAAGCCTTAGCCTCTGAGTTCCCCTGAAGAGGAATACGACCTGAAAGACGTGTAATAGCATCTATGTTAAGTCCCTGCTCGCTCAATGCACCCGAGACAGAGGCTATCAGTTCAGCGGATATGTTTCTTCCCAATATGGTAATGATATATCTGTTCTTACCCTGAAGTCCAACCCACTCAGTATATTTGTCTTCGCTGATAGTGTCGAAACGCACATTGATACCAAGCGAGGAAGCAGAGAACAGCATCTCCTTCAATATGAAACCGGACACCTGCTGGTCACTCGAGAAAAGAATTCCAAGCGACAGGTTGTTATGTATGTCGGCCTGACCAATATCGAGTATCGTAGCATTGTACTTGGCTAGGATTCGCGTCATAGTTGAAGTCAAACCTGGACGGTCCTCTCCCGAAATCGAAACCAATATTATCTCCTTTTGATTCATATTTTCTGCAGTCATTTCATCGATGTTGCTCATTTTTGGGAACAATGATTATGGTTTATATCGCTGAAAATTTAATATTCGACGCAAAGGTAGTAATTTTTTATATAATTATCTCATTTTTCGCAACAGAGTCTGAATAATAGAACGTGAAGCAAGGTATAAAAGGAACGAAAACCACAAAGCATCGTTGCCATATTGTGTCTTTAGGATGTAATAGGACACAAAAAATATCGCCGATGAGATTGCCAGAGTCAATACCATTGCCTTGGTCTGGGTTCTCCCCACCATTACACCATCCCATAGGAAGGCGGCAAAGCTGACATATGGAACGAAAGCCGCATAGTGGAGGGAAGGGATTGACATCTCCAAAACCTTTTCGTTATCAGTCAACAACCTTACAATGTCATAGGCAAAGAATATATATGCAACGGTAAAAATGGAAGCCATTACAGCTCCGATTGTGAAAAGTTTCTTGATTGTTGTTCGCAAAGCCTCCTCGTTATTAGCTCCGGTAAACTTGCCCGTCAAAGCCTCTCCTGCGTAAGCAAACCCATCCATGAAATAGGAGAAGAACGAAAACAACTGCATCAGCATGGTATTTACCGAAAGCTGTATCTCACCATACCTGCTTCCAAGGAATGTAAATCCGTTGGTGACAGCTATTATGCACAGGTTGCGAAGCATAATCAAAGCATTCACCCTGAAGAAAATACCAAGGTCCTTGAACACCTCGCTTCGTCTGACTTCTGCCATAACGTCATGATATCTGCTTCTGAGGATAATAACGCATATACCTAGTCCTATGTACTGGCTGATAAGCGTTCCCATTGCCACACCACTCACCTTCATCTTTAGAACGAAAACAAAAATGCAACTCAGAATAATGTTGGCTATGTTCACGCCAAGTGCGATAACCATAGTGGCACGGGTGTTCTGCATACCGACAAGCCAACCCTTCATTGCATAGATCATCAGAGCGGCAGGGGCTCCAAGAATACAGACAGAGAAGTACATCTTTACAAATTCCTTGACTTCATTCGTGGCATCGACATAACCAAGTATCAGGTTAATCAAAGGATTACGGAACATTGCCAGCAAAATGCCTCCGACAATGGCAATGGTCAAAGCTCTCAAAAGCACCCCTCCACATCTGCACATCTCTTTTGCACCATAGGCTTGCGCAGTTAGTCCTGTTGTGGACATACGAAGGAAACCAAAATTCCAATAAAGAATGCTAATAGTTGCTCCTCCAAGGCTGATTGCTGCAATATACTCTGCACTACCTAACCTTCCTACTATGGCTAGGTCAACCAGAGCAAGCAATGGGATTGTGATATTGGTGATAATGCTTGGGATTGCAAGCTTAACTATTGATTTCATTTATATTGATAAATCATTTAGTCTTCAGTCTTCTTATAGCCTTTAGGATTATTTAGTAAGAACAAGACAAATAAAGACACTACTATGAGTAAAATCGAATAGCTATATGGTATTCCAGTAAAAGCCAAAAATTTATTAAAGTATATAGCAAGGAGAAATGATAGAATAATAATCAGTACTGCCATACCATCCCTAACCTGCTTCTTGCTATATATTGCAAACAGAAACAAACCAAGTAGCGGAGCAAACATATACGAAGCAAGCGTATATATCATATCCAAAGCAGACATTCCACTAAACATGTGATAAAGGCAGATGATTAGGTATAACAGCACAGCAAAAATGGCATGGACAAGATACCTCTGCTTTTTCTCTATATCATCTATCTTAATTCCCCTTAAATCAAAAAAATACGATGTTGTAAGTCCTACAAGAGCAGAATCTGCAGAGGATAACGAAGCAGACAGCAATCCTATTTCAAGGCACAATACAGAAACCACACCAAACTTTTGAGCGTACTCTATCACCATACTATCTGATGTATTTGACAATGCCGCTACATCCGTATTTGAACCAATAATCAGCAATGCGCCAATAACAAGCAGAATCAAGTTTATAGGCACAAACATATAACCACTAAGGACCATATTCTTCTGTGCTGACCTAAGATCCCTGCAAGTCAAATTCTTCTGCATAACATCTTGATCCAATCCTGTCATAACAACAACCAGGAACATACCCGAGAGAATCTGACAAACTGTGGAGACAATATCGAATGTGGATGTCATACACAATATCTTCCCAAAATGCTCATTATAGACATCGGCTAACGGAGAATCAGAAACAGCTCCTGCATAATTATATGCCTGACACAGCAATACTATAGAGCAAACGAACAAACAAAAAGTCTGAATACAATCAGTAATAACCACTGTACTTACACCAGAACGAAAAGTGTAAAGATAGATCATCAATATTATAAAAGCTGTACCTACATAGAAGTTAATGTCAAGTATAGGGAATAGCAACTTGTCCAAGACCTTGACCACAACAAAAAGTTTTATTGCACTTCCCAAGAGCTTGTATATCAAGAATAATGCTGAGGTTGTCCTGTGAGTGTATTTGCCGAACCTCTCGCCTATAAGCTGATAGATTGAAGTGTACCCGTTCCTGTAATAGACCGGCAATAAGACATACGCTACAACATAGTAGCCCAGTATAAAACCTAATACTGTATTCATGTACGAAAAGGACGAGCTAATCACTTGTCCGGGAACAGAAACAACAGAAATACCCGAAATAGTAGCTCCCACCATTCCAAAAGAGACAGCCAGCCAGTTTGACTTTCTTTGAGCTGTAAAAAACTCTTTGTTATTTTCATTTCTACTGCGTCTGCCTACGAAGAATGATATACAGAAAATTGTAGCCAGATACAAAAACAATACTACCAACATATTATACTAACCTCAACAACTCTTAATACTAATGAAAAGACGAGATTTGAGGCATCTCGTCTTTTCTTGTCTTTGTCTTTTGAAACAAATCAGCACTTATTTTTTGTCAACACTCGATATCTTAGTATCGGTATCATCTGTAACTACTGGTCTGGACACAGCATCTATTCCCGACAATAGCACTGCAAATGGAGCGTTCCAGTTAATAGCAATTTCGTTTGTCGAGAAACTATAGACCTCATCAACATAAGTTCTTGCAGGATACTTTGTTGTTGGATACTGCTTCAACTCTTTTGTCGGTTTATGAGTCTTAGTGAACGCCTCGAAGTCATGAGTGGCCTCGTTATTAGGTCCTCCTACCAGATAACCTGGGATAGGCTCGTCTATGCCATCCGACTGAGTTCTACGATCATGAGGACTAACTGGGTGTTTAGAGCCAAAGCCAGTAATGAAGCAGTAGTCTGTAACATTACATCCTGTCAAATAGTTGACATACTGCTTAGCCAAATCCAAGTACTTCTCATCTCCGAAATGCTTGTAAGCCATTAGCAACACCAAACCATAGTCAGAAGCTATACCGTTGCTTCCCCATCTGAACTTATCGAATCCTAGCATACCTGGGCAAGAAAGAGTCGAATCGGCAATCTCCTCTGCACGCTTCTTGTAGCTCTTTACTGTAGCATCAAGAACACTTGACAACTTCTCTGACATAGACTCTCTCTTACAAGTCATTGCGTCATGCAGAAGCGTCATCATTGCATAGCCTGTAGCATCCTGCCATGTAGAGACTTTCCAGTTATCTATAACCTTTATATGGTCAAGGTAAGACTCATCGTGTGTAGTTGCGAATAACTCGGCAGCTGCCCACACCCAACGGTTGTCAATATTGTGTATCTCGTATGAGCCTGTATGAACATCACTCGGCTGGTGATATATAACATCAGGATTCTTCATAGCCCAGTTCCATGCCTTTTTAGCAGCATTTAAGGCCTTGTCAGACATCTCTGGATAAATCTCATCCCCCTTGTACACGCGGGCTGCCTGAGCCATTACTGCAGCGAATGAAAGTGCGTCGTCTGTACATCTTCCGATCATATAGCGCTGGGCTTTAGCACCTTCGCTGTCCGGCATCACCATACCTGCGAATGTTAGCGTAGTAACCTTGTGCGCCACAGAGCCGTCTGTAGTGTCCTGCATAGTGAACAACCAGTCTAGCTCGTACTTACACTCACCCAACACATCGGCTGATTTATTTCCACTCTCTGGAATGTCAAGATTTAGGCTGTTGTAGTAGTCAGGGAATGACTCATAACCCTTGAGCATAACTGTCAGTGCTATAGCTCCGTTTGTTGTATATTTGCCATAATCACCGGCATCATACCATCCTCCAGGAGATGACACAAAATCCCCTTCCTTTAGGTTACCATTTGCAGCAGACTCGTGAACAGCAACATGAGTATCCGGATGACCTGCCTTGTGCGAGAAATCTATACCTTCAAATTTAGCATACTGACTCTCGATGTCCATACCACAACGCCACATATAGAATGCTTTGTAGGAACTCTGGATAAGCTGATCATAGACACCACTGCTAACTATAGAGAACGTGTGAGAGCCAACACCTTGTACACGCACAGAATATTTACCTTCTGCCTTGAAGTCAGAGAAATCAGCCCAAGCGATAGTGTCTCCACTTGCATCCCAGTACTTAGGTTCGCTCAACTTTCCTTCATATACAACCTTACCGTTTTCGTTGTACACTTCGAACAAGCTGTCACCGGCAGCTGGATTTCTTACGATAGCGAGTTTCTTATCTGCAGGATAGAATCCTATCTGTGAAGTGGCAACACTCTTCTCCTTCACCTCTTCTTTAGCTGAACATGAGTTCCCCATAAATAAAGCACCTCCTAAAAATGCCAGAGCGGAGCCACGATAAACAGCACCTCTCAAATTCATACATCTTGTTAATTTCATAAAAATATAGCTAAGTTTGTTTGTAATTATAGTTCTGTCTGAGAAGCCTCCACCCTCATATTTCTGAATTCCATAGGGGAAAGAGACGTGTTCCTTTTGAAATATCTTGCGAAAAGACTTTGGTTCGGGAAAGAAAGTTCCTGAGCTATCTGCTGCACAGTCATCGACGTATTGGCGAGCATGTGCTTTGCTTCTGCAGACACCTTCTGGTCAATGAACTGACCCGGAGACGTTCCTATACTTTCGCTCATAACCTTGCAAAGGTACTTGTGTGACAGATTCAACCTGTCGGCATACCACGCCACATCTCTATGCTGGGCATAGTTCTCGTCAACCAAGCTCGAAAACTTGACAAAGATGTCCTGCGCACGATTGGTCTGTATGGGTTTGTCTTGCCTTCCCTTGGAAATCTCGTGAAAAATTTCACAAAGCATAGCCTTTACAACTTGTTCGACAATTTTGCCCAAGTACGGGCTGTTGTCATTTTTCATCAGTTCCAACTTCTCGAACATGATGGAAAGATACACCGACAAGCTTTTGCGCAGAGCCTCGCTCGTAGTCAGCAATGGACTTGTACTGACCAGAGGCACCTGAATACCGGCAATTATCTCGCCCACAACACGCTTGTCAAAGAAGAACAGCGAGCAACAAAAATCATCACTCACGTTTCGCACCTGCATCACCTGTCCCGGCCTTAGCCTCAATATGTTCCCGGAACAGAATGTATAAGGCTTCAAATCAACCTCTATTTCAATCTCGCCGGATATAATAAAGCCATAAAAGAAGATGGGAAGTCTCTCTGCCCTGGACATAACACTGAGATGCCTCACCCTCCAAAGACCATAGAAATGGTTAGTGCTGTCACTCACCATACAATCCTTGTCACATCCTTTCAGTATTTCCTTTATTATACCAAGTTCCACTTTCATGTGGCAAAGATAAAAATTATTTTTCTAATTCAAAGTTTAGACAGAATTTTATGCTATTCCAAATTCAATGCATTTGATACAAGACTCATTTCATGCCGTTAAAATAATTCGGCAAAGACTTTTCTTGCATTTCAAATGCTACTTTTTTGCGCTTTCTTGTTCAAGCTTGCTTTTGAAATATTCCAAAGCCTCGCTTAACTCCAGATTGACAATATTCAACGAGTCAATTGTATTATGTAAAGACAAGTTCTCCTTTTTTAGCTTCATATTGGCAACCATTGTAGAATCACGCTCAAAGGCAACCTTCATATAGTCTCTTTCACTATATATTTTTGCACTAACGATAACTGGCAAAGATATTGCAGCCAAGCCTATAAGTAAATACTTTAATTTATTCATACATTTTGATTTATAGACGCAAAGTTAAGAATAATTATAGAATAATCACGGCAAAATAAAAAAAATGCACAGCACTAAAGCACTGCGCACTATTTCGTTATTTTCTTATTAGCGTGAAATGTCCGGTATAAGTCTTGTCGATTTCATCAATGTCTATCTCGTACCAGTAGTCGTCAGAAATCATCGGATTTCCATTGTAGGTGCCGTCCCAAGACTCGAAATCGCCAGCCTTTGACTTCATTATAACCTTGCCGAAACGGTCATAGATAACAATGCTTGCAGACGGATACTTGTCAAGATGTTTGACCTCGAACACGTCATTTTCCCCGTCCCCATTAGGAGTGAACACCGGCTTCACCTCTATATCATATAGGTTTGACCTGAATATGGTGTCAGCCTTGCATCCTGCATCGTCCTGAACCTTGATGTTGTAGCTGCGTCCATAGACAATGTCCTTCATGACGTTGCTTGGCTGAAGTCCCTCGCCAAAGTCATACATATAGCTTCCCGTTCCGCCCTTTGCATCAACAACTATTTCGCACTTGCCGCTGTCGTCAATCTTCTCGAACTCAG
The DNA here is from genome assembly GCA_024401535.1 of Paludibacteraceae bacterium. Taxonomy (GTDB): domain Bacteria; phylum Bacteroidota; class Bacteroidia; order Bacteroidales; family Paludibacteraceae; genus UBA1723. Next base: position 19,640 of record JAKSKX010000002.1, read on the forward strand.
GGTTAGGCAGAACCTCCACCACAACCTGCTGGCTTGCTGGAGGGCAAACCTCGAACATCTGAGTCATTTCATATACGGTCATCTCTTGAGGACTGTCAACGCCTACAAAATCACCTTCGATTCCGTTGATTGTAAATACACTTTCCTGAGACACTCCTTCCTGAACATCAAAGAACAACGACACAGAATCTCCCAAACATATAGACTCCTTGTCAGCTCTTAGCGAGAACACAGATATTGACTCGTAGCTTACTCCAAATCGAATCTCATTACTCTTACATTCGCCATATGTTGCATAAGCAGAAGCATTTACAGGAGCAAACTTAGAGGACTCTATCGAAGAATAAACTACAGCCTTGTTGTCTGAGCCGAACTCACCGTCACCTTTGTACGAGCCATAGCTTACATGCACCTTGTCAGCCTTTCCAGAAGTAAGCATGAACTCCATCTGCGCAAGTGAATCGCCGCACGCAAGGACATCATCCATCTGTGCGAGAACTATCTCGGATTGCTTCTTTATCGTCACGTAGAAACTGTCAGTGCGACAAGTGTCAATCAAGGCATAGATTCTGTACTTGCCTTCGTTTGGTTCTACAGCGACTGTGAACTCACCTTCCTTACCTTCCTCGTAACCGATTCTGGTAAGTTCTCCCCACTTGTTTGACTTTTCGTCCAAAGCCCTCATCAGGAAGCCGTCAATCTGCTCGCCATTGTTCTGATAGACCTTGAGTTTGACTGCATCTTTGGCATCGAAGCACACTGCAGTGTCCATTTCAGTCACACCGCCGTTTTTGCTTCCATAGCTGAACTTTGTCTTTGGACATTTGAACTTGTCGCAGAAGAAACCGACATCGTAAGGGTTTGTTCTTATGACGCATGGGTCTCTCGGTCCGCCATAGGTAAGCTTGTCCTCTATAGCCTTTCTATTTTCAGCAACAAGAACTCTGTACAAAGGCTTGTACTCCTCCTCGTCATAGTAGTAGGTTACAACGGTATCTCTCTCTTCGTACAGTGTTTCCCAAGGAGAACTTGCATTGTTGCGTCTCTGCCATACGAAATAGGCTTCAGGGTACTTGTCTTTCCACTCCGTATAGCCTCTCCATGTTACAGTACGCCTTCCTTCGTCGTTTCCGCAGAAGAACCCTGTGGATAGGATTCGGTTCCTCTTGTTGTCAACATAAATGTCTGTTGTTGGCACCTTCATGCCACATGTAGCCATAGAGAACTCGTCAAGAGAGAAAGTTATGTAGTCGCTCATTCGCTCGCCTCTCTCGTTCTTAGACTTGTAGTCAAGCTCAACTATACATGTAAAGCCTTCCCTTCCATAGCCTTCAGGTGGCAAGAAATCCACAGCAGCAGTCTTTCTGTCAAATCCCTTGAACTCATAGAAGAATGTTCTTTGGCCTAGAGTGTCGCCGGTTACGTTGTTTAATATTGTAACCTTGGGATAGATTCTTGTTCCCTTGGTCTCGTCACCCACACAGGCAAAATTCATGTGAATTAGGTATGACTTGCAGGGGCAAAGTTCCTTAGCTCCGCATTCAGCCTTGTATAGGATAGGATTCTTCATATACTCCTCCTTGCTCATCATAATCAGAGCAAAGGCATCACCCTTGAACGTAGGTCTCAGTCTTGATGTGAAAGATGAGTCGATGATTGTTCCGCTAGCATCCCTTTTGGAAGCGAACTGATAGCTCTTTACCGTATTTCCGTTTGCATCCTTCTTGGTTGTATATACCGCAGAGTCAGGATCTGAACACAACAGATATTGTCCCCAAGTCATCTTCTCAGTACCTCCCGGCTCGTATTTGTTTACGAGTATGTGGTCGGAATATTTGTGGCTATGGTTTCCGCACAAGCCGAAACGGTCGTCCCAAATAGCCATGTACTGAGGGTTAAAGTCACAGGTTGCCTCTGGCTTCATGCTTGAAAGAATGTTTGATATTCCGTATATCGCACAGCCGTTCTGCGGAGCTCCGTACTCACCTATGTACTCTGCAATGTCCTTAGCCTCGGGAGTTGAAGAAGCAGCCACCATTACAGCACGGAAAGTCTTGTTCTCCGTACCTTCCACCATAACTCTGAGTTCGTCAACATTCAGACCGCTCTTGTCCTGCAGTGAAGTCCAGGACACACCTCCGTCCTCACTCATCTGCCAAAGTATATAGACTGAAGTGTCAAGCTTCTTCCATGACTTCATGACACGATACTTGACTGTAAAAACAGCCTCGTACTCGCAACCGTTTCCGAAGTCCGAAGCGATGGAGACCTCCTCAATCTCAACCTTCGGCACAGACACCTCACTGTCTCTTAACAAAGTCACGTCATCAACGACAAACACATCGGTCGAAGAGCTCGAACCTGTACCTAGAATCTTCAGTTGATACTCGTTTCCGTCCTCGACACTGAAGTCAACCGAATAGAATGACCAAGCCTGCACCTCCTTGGCTTCCTGAGTATATTTCCAGATGGGAAGCTTCTGGGTGCTGCCCTCCTTAACCATCTTTCCGGTTGTCATGTTCCATACCTGCATAACCAAGGTCGATGTATTGTCGCTGACATTTGCCGCATAGAAGCCGAAACGATAGCGCTTGCCGGAGCATAGGTTGGATGTGATGTCATGGGTATATATGGCTTTATCCTTGCTCGCAGAACTGACAACGAGCATGGCTCCGTTTCTGTTTCCAGAATGGTCTCTGCCGGCGTAAAGTGTTGGGAATCCTGACACCTTGTCGTGCATCCATTTTGTGCTGTTCGTAATATAGGACTTGCTACCATGCTTTTTGACCACAAAGTCCTCGGCAACTCCAAAATCCTCCTTCCAGACAGTATTCCATGTCTGGGCGCTTATGTTCAAAGCTATACATGTTAGGAATAGAAGGACTTTTAGCGTTCTACAAAAAAAAGACATAATGCTATATGTTTGTTTTTACCCTACTATAATACAAAAAATGATCATAGAAACCCGAAAAGACTCTACGAAAACGTCGCAAAATTAGGAATAAGAATAAAAAAATCAAAACAAAAAACAAATTATTTTCATTAAAAGAGAAAACACAGGAATACAAAAAAGCAGGGACAAATTGCTTGCCCCTGCCTTGGTCTATGAATTGACCGACTCTGCAGTCGGTATGTCCTGACTAGTCTCTCAACAAAGTGAAGTGACCTGTGTAGGACTTGTCTATAATTGCAATGTCAATAACATACCAGTAGTCGTCCGTAATCATCGGATGTCCGTTGTACGTACCGTCCCAAGGCTTGTAGCTGCCTCCTGTTGTCTTTGCTATAACCTTTCCGAAGCGGTTGTAGATAGTTACTATCGCAGACGGGTACTTCTCTATGTTCTCCAACTTCCATACGTCATTGTCTCCGTCCCCGTTAGGTGTGAAGAACGGAGGTATCACAATGTCAAAGATACCTGTATAGAATATCGAATCTGCCTGGCATCCAGACTCGTCGGTAACAACAATCTTGTACTTGCGGCCGAACGAGATGTCTGTCAATACGTTCTCAACCTGATCGCCGTATCCGAAGTCATAGACGTATTCACCGCTTCCTCCCTTGGCAAAGACAGCAATCTCGTTGGTCTCGCCGTCCAGCTGGATTTCGTCTATGAACGGATTAGGCACAACTTTAAGGTCCGCCTCCAAAGTCTTGTCACAGCTGCCGTTAGTAACCGTCACGTTCAAGCGCCTGCTCTCTGATGCTATTGTTGAATAGATCTGAGACCTGCCAAGTATGTTGTCCCCCTCATCTGGGCTTGTCCACACATACTGGTACTTTGCCGCTGATGAGACCTTCATTCTTGCCACATTGCCCTCGCACGCAACTGCGTCTGCAAGGCTGACGGAAGGCTCGGCGTCATGCCTTATCCTGAATTTCACAGGAGCAGAGACACACGCACCATTTACCGCCACAACCTTTATTTCCGAACCTGCAAACTCCCTGGCTGTCTTATCCAAGACTTCGACAGCGAACCTGTCTGTAGGCTCTGCGTTCTCCACCACAATCTTGTCTGCAAGGGCCGGAGATGTAATCTCTATCTTGTCCGCCTTCTCTCTCTTCAGCTCTACGCTGAACTTAGGGTTTGCCGCATCACAGAACGACATGTCTGCAATAGGCTTCAGAACTGGCGGCATTGGACAGTTCTCAGGGTCGCAGTTCTCCAATGACACGAAGGCTGTTGATGTGGATGCAGGACAATTGTTTCCCTCCACTGTTACCTCGAACTTGGTCTCTCCTAAAATTGCTGACTTGTACCTGCCGCCAACCATTGCAATGCGCTGGCCGTTGGCTGTTGCCGAGATCTGTGACGGAGCGTATGTCTGCTGCGAAACGATAGACAGCTCCACTGACTTTGTGTCGCAGTCTGTGTCATAGTCCAGAGTGAACTCAGGCTTCTGCTCGACCTCTACAGTCTTGTCAAGCTTTGTCACATTTCCGCTCGGTCTGTTTATCACCACCTCGAACTTCGTTGTCTCGGTAAGTGTGGCTGAATACTTTCCGTCAGTGAATGTGATCGGCCTGCCGTTGGCTGTTGCCGTAATCCATGACTCTCCGTATGGTCCTGTAGCCTCTAGGGACAGTTCTGCCTCGTCGGTAACACAGATATGTGTTTTGTTGGCCTTTAGTGTGAACACCGGATCCTCGCAGTATGGGTCTATGTCGATGGCTATACTTTTCGACACAGGCTCCTTACAGTACTCGCCCACTGCAGTCACAGTATAGACTGTCATCCTTGTCGGAGCAATCTTTATTGGAGCCCTGTCCTCGTAGGTGCTGCCGTCATCACCCTTGATTGTATAAGTGTGTTTGCTGACCGCATTGTAAGTCTTCTTCTTTTCAATTTCGAGGATAGTCGGCTCACCTTCGCAGACTATATCCTTTTCTACCGACAGGCTGAAGCTTGGAGAAACCTCGTAGTTGAGATTTATCTGGACAGGCTCGGACTTGCACTTGCCGCTGACTGCGACGACGCTTATCTCGTATGCCTTATCCACAATCTCCATAGTCTGCATGTTGTTCAGGCTGCTGACTGTGAACTCGCCTACAGGCTCCGCACTTTCGATTTCATCTATCAGAGTTCCGCCCAAAGATGGAAGATGGTCGTAAATCTCAAGCTTGTCAGCCTTGACTTCGCCGGCAAGCTCGACCATGAATTCAGGATTCTCGTTATAGCAGAACACCAAGTCCTCTATCGGCTTGATTACAGGTGCCTCGCAGTCGTTCTCCTCGCAGTCGTATTCTGCTGTAGCTGTCTTTGTAACCGCTGCACAGACCTCGCCTGCGACAGTGACCTCGAACTCTGTGTCCTCGGTAAACTCTGCTGTAGCCTTGTTGTCGGCAAAGCTGATTGGCTTGCCGTTGGCTGTCGCTGTAATCTTTGACGGGGCGTATGTTGCATCAGAGACTAGGGAAAGTTCAACCTCCTTTGCTTCGCAGTCAGGTGTTGCCTCAAGCGAGAAGTCTGGTTTCTTCTCGTAATTTAAATGAAATGGGAAAGGATTAGCATGACAATATTCATAAGAATCACTATGTTCTGCCGCAATATAATATTCCTTATCAAGAGGATATGTCGATGCTTTATCAAGCATGTGTTCTGTAATTGAAGTCATATCATAATATTTAGTATTTCCTCCTATATTTTCGTCAATAAATATCATTTCTCCATCCTCATTATAATAATACACAAAGGCCCATTGTGCAGGAGCATCATCTTCTGTAGTAATTACAACATAAGGAATCTCATCCTCACAGACTGGTTTACATTCTACAGATTTTACTACTGGTACCTTTTTGACTTCAATGTGTTTTGATATAGTTGTTTCAACTCCATTTTCACCATAGACTATAACATAAAGATCAGTGTCTTCAGTGAAAACTTTTTTATACTTTCCATCAGTCAAAGTTATAGGTTTACCATTAGCTGTTGCTGAAACCTTAGATGGATCGTACGATTCAGATGGGACAAGCTGCAGTTCAACCTCTTCATTATCACAGACTTTTTTCTGTGAATCGGCATAATCATTATTACATTCAGACAAACTAACAAAGTGATTTTTTGTCACCGCAGGACAAGTGTTTCCACTAATTGTCACCTCGACATTTAAGTCTTTTGTAAAATCATAAACTGTAGCTTGATAATATTTGTTAAAACTAAAAACGTTTCCATTAGCTGATGCATAAATCTGAGACAAGTCATATTTTTTATCAGATTTAATTTCTAAATATACATAATTCTTGTTGCAATTAGTTGATGTAGTTACTATGTAAAAGTCTGGCTTAGATTCCACCTCGACTGTCTTGTCAAGTGTTGTCTTTGTGCCGTCAGCATTGGCAATCACAACCTCGAACTTCGTTGTCTCGGTAAGTGATGCGGAGTATTTGCCGTCAGTCAATGTTATAGGCTTGCCATTGGCTGTAGCTGTAACCTTTGTTGCGTCGTATTCACCGCTTGCAACAAGGGTCAACTCCACGTCACCACCCTCGCATATTGCTTCCTTGTCCAATTCAAGTGAGAATTCACTTTCTGTGCAGTCGTATTCTGCTGTGGCTGTCTTTGTAACCGCTGCACAGACCTCACCTGCGACAGTAACCTCGAACTCTGTGTCCTCGGTAAACTCGGCTGTAGCCTTGTTGTCGGCAAAGCTGATTGGCTTGCCGTTGGCAGTTGCTGTAATCTGAGAAGGCTCGTATGCTGCATCAGAGACTAGGGAAAGCTCTACCTCCTTTGCCTCGCAATCAGGTGTTGCCTCAAGCGAGAAGTCTGGCTTCTTCTCAACCTTGACTGTCTTGTCAAGTGTTGTCTCTGTTCCGTCCTCGTTGGCAATCACAACCTCGAACTTCGTTGTCTCTGAAAGTGCAGAAGTATATTTGCCGTCAGTCAATGCTATAGGTTTGCCATTGGCTGTAGCTGTAACCTTTGTTGCGTCGTATTCACCGTTTGCAACAAGAGTCAACTCCACGTCACCACCCTCGCATATTGCTTCCTTGTCCAATTCAAGTGAGAATTCAGGCTTCGCACAGGCTGGATCTATATCTACAGTAACCTCTTTTGTTACCGGTTCTTTACAATACTCTCCTGTTGCTGTCACTGTATAGACAGTCTTTTCAGTTGGAGAAACCTCTATAGATGGAGCGTCTTCGTACTCATTACCCTTGTCGTCTGTAATTGTGTATGTCTGTTTGTTAATGATTACATTGGATACTCCATACTTCTTTAGTTTTAAAGATGTCGATTCCCCAGAGCATATAGCTTCATCATCTGCTGAGACAGAGAATGAAGGTTTACCCTCAAGAAGATATTTAAAAGATATTGGGTCGGATTTACAACCATTAGAATCAAAAGTTGACACTTTAATACGTAATGGAAAATCTTCATAATCCAAATGTAGATCTTCATCCAAATGTTCTTTCAAATTAAATGCAAGTTTTGTGATTGGCTCTCCAGTCGGACTGCTAACAACCGCCCCGACCCATTGACTTTGAGGAACCTCATATACAGGTTCTGGAGAGTAAAATAGTGATTTGAATGGGATACTTCCGCTTTCCACCTCTATCTCTACAATTCCTTTATCCTCACTTTTATCATTCCAGCACAATATAACATCATCATGTGGCTTCAATACAGGTCTTTTGCCTAATGTTATTATATATTCTTTACTTTTACACTCGCCACTCATAGCATACCAACGATAGTGACCTTCCTTTGACAGAGTTCCTGTAAAATCTACAATCCAATATTTAAATTCATCCAAAAAATTAGCATGCGGCACACGTTTCGGTTCAGACCAATTCGGAGTAGATGAGCCGTCAATATTATCCTCAGTGAACTGGTAATAAAAATTATCTACCTTTACATCGTTTCCCAGACTTACAGCAATAATTGATGATATATGATCCTGATGGTCTGCACAAATATAAATTTCATTTCCAACCTCCGGAACTCCCTGGACATGAGTAGAAAAATGAGAAGGCAAAAATATAGGTGCCTCACAGTCTTTCTTCTCGCAATCGTATTCAGCAGTTGCTGTCTTTGTCACAGCAACAGTTGGGCATGCCTCACCTGCGACAGTAACCTCGAACTCTGTGTCCTCGGTAAACTCGGCTGTAGCCTTGTTGTCGGCAAAGCTGATTGGCTTGCCGTTGGCAGTTGCTGTAATCTGAGAAGGCTCGTATGCTGCATCAGAGACTAGGGAAAGCTCTACCTCCTTTGCCTCGCAATCAGGTGTTGCCTCAAGCGAGAAGTCTGGCTTCTTCTCAACCTTGACTGTCTTGTCAAGTGTTGTCTCTGTTCCGTCCTCGTTGGCAATCACAACCTCGAACTTCGTTGTCTCTGAAAGTGCAGAAGTATATTTGCCGTCAGTCAATGCTATAGGTTTGCCATTGGCTGTAGCTGTAACCTTTGTTGCGTCGTATTCACCGTTTGCAACAAGAGTCAACTCCACGTCACCACCCTCGCATATTGCTTCCTTGTCCAATTCAAGTGAGAATTCAGGCTTCGCACAGGCTGGATCTATATCTACAGTAACCTCTTTTGTTACCGGTTCTTTACAATACTCTCCTGTTGCTGTCACTGTATAGACAGTCTTTTCAGTTGGAGAAACCTCTATAGATGGAGCGTCTTCGTACTCATTACCCTTGTCGTCTGTAATTGTGTATGTCTGTTTGTTAATGATTACATTGGATACTCCATACTTCTTTAGTTTTAAAGATGTCGATTCCCCAGAGCATATAGCTTCATCATCTGCTGAGACAGAGAATGAAGGTTTACCCTCAAGAAGAAATTTAAATTCAATATTTTCAGTAGCACAATGATAACCCGTATTAGCCATCAGTTTAATAGTATATGGAGAATCTTCATATAAAGGTAAATTCTCACGAAGTCCTTCTTCTATATTAAAAGCAAATTTTGTAACTGATTCTCCCGTCGGGTTATTTATACTGAAAGTTATTCCAGGATTGCAAACTATACTTTTGAATGGCATACTTCCGCTTTCCAACTCTACCTCAATAATTCCTCTATCAGCACTTTTATCATTCCAGCACAATACAACATCATCATGTGGCTTCAATACAGGTCTTTTGCCTAGTGTAATTATATATTCATTACTTTTACACTCGCCACTCATAGCATACCAACGATAGTGACCTTCCTTTGACAGAGTTCCTGTAAAATCTACAATCCAATATTTAAATTCATCCAAAAAATTAGCATGCGGCACACGTTTCGGTTCAGACCAATTCGGAGTAGATGAGCCGTCAATATTATCCTCAGTAAACTGGTAATAAAAATTATCGACATTTACATCGTTTCCCTGATTTACAGCAAACATTGATGGTATATGATCCTGATGGTCTGCACAAATATAAATTTCATTCCCAACCTCCGGAACTCCCTGGACAAGACCAGAAACTTGAGCAGGCAAAAATATAGGTGCCTCACAGTCTTTCTCCTCGCAGTCGTATTCAGCAGTAGCTGTCTTTGTCACAGCAGGACAGAGCTCTCCTGCGACAGTAACCTCGAACTCCGTGTCCTCGGTAAACTCGACTGTAGCCTTTTTGCCGGCAAAGCTGATAGCCTTGCCGTTTGCTGTGGCTGAAATCTGAGACGGATCGTATGTCTGCGATGAAACAAGAGAAAGTTCAACCTGCTTGTTGTCACAGTCAGGGATTGCTTCAAGCGAGAACTCTGGTTTCTTCTCAACCTCGACAGTCTTGTCAAGTGTAGTCTTCGTTCCGTCAGCATTGGCAATCACCACCTCGAACTTAGTTGTCTCTGTAAGAGCAGAAGTATATTTTCCTCCTGCCAAAGCTATAGGCTTGCCGTTGGCTGTGGCTGAAACCTTTGTCGCGTCGTATGGACCGGTTGCTATTAAATACAATATAACTTCACCTTCCTCACAGACACGCTCATAGCTTGTTTCAAGTGAGAATTCAGTCTCCACGCAGTCGTATTCAGCTGTTGCTGTCTTTGTCACTGCAGGGCATGCCTTGCCTGAGACAGTAACCTCGAACTCTGTGTCCTCGGTAAACTCTGCTGTAGCCTTGTTGTCGGCAAAGCTGATAGCCTTGCCGTTTGCTGTGGCTGAAATCTGAGACGGCTCGTATGTCTGCGACGAGACAAGAGAAAGTTCAACCTGCTTGTTGTCACAGTCAGGGGTTGCTTCCAATGTAAACTTGGGTGCTTTTTCCCTATCAATGGAAATGACATTAGACACAACTTGTGGACACACATCATAAGTTGATCCTACATTAGATCTAACTCTAAATTCATAAGAATCATCAATAGTACGATCAATAGTTAGAACCTTATCTCTTGAATAAGTACTCCATGAACTGGAACCCTTCCTATATTCCCATACCCAACCACAAACAGTACAAGGCTTTTCTTCTTTAGTGGTTATTTCTGTACTGACAGAATTAGATATATTCTCCTCATTTATGGATAATTTTACTGTTTCTCCTTCACAAGTAACATATCCGTTTGAAGTTTTTTGAACATTAGGCAAAGCCTCAATGTCCAAACTTAATTTATGAGGAGATGTCATAAACCTTTTAATTTCGGTTTTACCTCCCCCCGCATTAGAAGCACATCTGTTTTTACTAAGGTCTAAATCCCAATAATATCTTTCATCAGGATTGTTTGTAATCAAATAGGTGTATTCATAACAACCTCCTTGCCAACCGCAGTTATTATCAGAATGTACTACTTCTTTAGGTTCTAGAATATTACCAGCTTTATCATATACGTTAAGCGTAATGTCACTATCAATCTCAACATCTCCGACACTTATTTGAAATTCACCTATATCATCACCACCCTCACAAAATAATACAGGAGCCCAACCTATATTAAAATTTATGTTATTATATGGAACTTGAATCTTTATTGGTTCTGACTTACACCCTTTATCATTCCAAGCAAAAACATAAATGTCTTTAAATACTCTTTTTTGGGAGTCAAAGTAATCTCCTGCCACTCCCTTAAACGGTAATAATATATTGGATGAACGCGGAAATGAAAATTCAAAAAGAGAATTCTCCATATCGTCTGCCTCAAATACAGCAATGGAAGAGGCTTTAGTACTTCCAAAATCGAGTGTCATTTCAGGTGTCTCATTGTAACAATAATATCTTTCCGGGAAAGTTATCGATTCAATAACCGGACACGGCTCCACGCAGTCATATTCAGCAGTTGCAGTCTTTGTTACAGCAGGACAGAGCTCGCCTGAGACAGACACCTCAAAATTAACATCCTCAGTAAACTCGACCGTAGCCTTTTTGCCGGCAAAGCTGATTGGCTTGCCGTTGGCAGTTGCTGTAATATGAGACTGCTCGTATGTCTGCGACGAGACAAGAGAAAGTTCAACCTGCTTGTTGTCACAGTCAGGGGTTGCTTCTAACGAGAACTCTGGTTTCTTCTCAACCTCGACAGTCTTGTCAAGTGTAGTCTTCGTTCCGTCAGCATTGGCAATCACCACCTCGAACTTAGTTGTCTCTGTAAGAGCAGAAGTATATTTTCCTCCTGCCAAAGCTATAGGCTTGCCGTTGGCTGTGGCTGAAACCTTTGTCGCGTCGTATGGACCGGTTGCGATTAGATACAATATAACTTCACTTTTCTCACAGACACGCTCATAACTTGTTTCAAGTGAGAATTCAGTCTCCACGCAGTCATATTCAGCAGTTGCTGTCTTTGTTACAGCAGGGCAGACCTCGCCTGCTACAGAGACCTCGAACTCCGTGTCCTCGGTAAACTCGACCGTAGCCTTTTTGCCAGTAAAGCTGATTGGCTTGCCGTTGGCTGTCGCTGTAATCTGAGACGGCTCGTATGTCCGCGACGAGACAAGAGAAAGTTCAACCTGCTTGTTGTCACAGTCAGGGGTTGGCTTTAAAGAGAAGTCAGGCTTATCCTCAGGCTCTATTGTAATAATATTTGAAGTAACCATAGGACAACCATTTATTGCGTTAACAATACGAGTAGTGGATTTTACCTTGAACTCATAAGCTTTGTCTATAACGCAACTAACGGTTTGATCATTATTCTCACCCAAAAAAGTGGGAAAGTCAATGCCTACATAATCTCTTCGCCAATAGAAATAACCTTCCACAACTGCAGGATTTCCTGCATTTGACGGTATTCTAGGAGATGAAAATTTTTTTATATTTTCCTCTTCAGTTACTTTTAATGTCACCGTCTCACCTTTACATACAACATATTTGTCTTCTGCAACTTTTTTTAGACTTTGAGAAGGAACAACATCAATAGCTAACTTGTGTGGAGGTGTCATATACCTTTTTATTTCTTCATCGTAAACAAACCCTTTTACACATCTGTTTTTACTAACATCTATTTTCCAATAATATCGAATATCAGGGTCATTTGTCACAACATAAGAGTAAACATCACCTCCACCACGAGGCTGCCATTTGTCCATATGACTCATAGTCGGTTCAAGAATATTACCTTTATTGTCATAAACTGAAACAGAAATGTCCTGCTGCCAATCTCCGACACAAAGTTTGAATGTCTTTTCATTTTCTCCACCTTCCTCACAAAAGGCAACAGGATCATAAGCTACAGTCAAACCACCTGTATTTTGATTATTCACGCTAAACTTTAGAGGTTCAGATTCGCACGCACCATCCGCAGCTACGACATACATGACTGGCATAACACCAGCACTGTTTTCATAATAATCACATATTTCATCAAACAGCACAGTATAGCTAGATGTTGCAGCAGTAGTACCTTCAAAAATATGAGTGTCGGGATCACCTTCCTTATAAACATAAAATGAAGTTGCCTTAGTAGTTCCCAAATCGACAGTAAACTCAGGCTTCTCACTCGAACAAAAATATTTTTCCGAGAAAGTTATCGACTTGATTACCGGAGTTGTACACTGTGCAGACAAAGACACGTGCGAGCACAAGAATAATGCTACTAAAACAATGAAGCGTCTAAATAAATAACCCATGTTATTGTTTGAAGTTTGTTATTATTATAAAATTAACAGCAACCAAAGCCAGAACAGCCATAAAATTGCCTTTATTTAACTTTCTAATTTAAAATTGTTCGATTATGATACCATTTCATTGAATGAGAAAACATCACATTTCAATTCGTTTCCCTAGCCTGTCTCAAGCGCAAAATGATACTTCCAAATGCCACTCAACCTATTAGGAAATAAACCGTATCTTAAAATTTGGCGCGGAATTAGTATTTTTTCCAAAAAGAAAAAAATAATTCATGAATAATTTGCTCTTGAAATCAAATTTTAGGATTTCATGAGACTTTTCAGGGGAAACGGAGGCAAAAAAACAATTTGTACACGCCATAAAACCATTATAGGTTCAAAAATGCACAACCTGTCGGCTATTTGAGGTATAGGTTTCTTTGCATGAAGAATTGTGCCTATGTTGTAGGGGGAAAATTGGTCGGGTTCTTTCCCCGACCAATTATGAAACGAAGCTCGACGATGTAAGCAGATTAACTATCGGCTATTTTCTCAACAGAGTGAAATGGCCTGTGTAAGTCTTGCCTACCTCAAAGATGTGAATCTCGTACCAGTAGTCGTCAGAAGGCAGAAGATTACCGTTATATGAGCCATCCCAAGAGGTGAAGTCCGCACCCGTAGTCTTCAAGACAACCTTGCCAAACCTGTTATAGATAGTAATCTTGGCAGACGGGTATTTCTCTATGTGTTTGATTTCCCACTCGTCATTCTCGCCGTCACCGTTAGGCGTGAATACAGGGTTAATCTCTATGTCGTACAACTCAGTATAGAACAGAGTGTCAGTCTTGCATCCAGCCTCGTCAATGACAGAGATTCTGTACTTTCGTCCGTAGGTAATGTCGGAAAGAGTGTTGTCGTCCTGCTCGCCGTAACCGAAGTCATACTTGAAGCTTCCGCTTCCACCGGTAGCCAAGACAGACAGCTCACGGTTCCCGTTATCTACAACTTCCTCAATAACCGGCTTGGAAACCACATCAAGCAGAGCCTCGAGATTCTTCTCGCAGTTTCCGTTAATCACCTTGACATTCAAATGCTTCGAACTTGAAGCCACAGCAGAATAGTTTGAAGATGTAGCCAACACCTCAGCCCCGTCCTCGGTGCTAGTCCACGCGTATTTGTATCGCTTAGCGGCATCTACGGACATCTTTACACGATTGCCCTCGCAGACAACAGTATCGCGAAGTTCAGCGACAATCTGCTCGTCAACAGTAACAATCTTGTGAGCGGCGGCGATGTCGCATCCGTTAGGAGTCTTGGCAGTTACCGAATAGTCGGTTGTCGATGCAGGGTTAGGAGTAATCACCTGGATACCTGTCTCCTCCTCCGATTCAGCCGACTTAACCTCCTTTATAGTCCATACTATAGAGCTCTCGTCAAAGTTATCTGTAGTGAACTTAGTCTGCAATGTCAAAGGATCACCCTCGCAGATGTGACTGCTTGAAGCGTCCAAAGTCAAGGAAGGAACCTTGGTAACATCGACAGTAATCTCTTTGTCCTTAGGCTCACAATACTTACCGCTAAGTGTAACCTTGTATGTAGTTGTTGCGGCTGGAGAGACAGAAATCTTGTCGGAAGTACCGGCCTTTACAAAAGCGCCTCCGCTAGTGCTTGACTCCCACAAGATGCTGCTAGGAGTTCCGGTAATGTTTGCCTGAATAACGCTGGCAACACCAGGACAAACCTCAGAAACTGGGTCGATAGTCACGTCAAAGGCTTTCTCTACAACCACACGCTGTGTCAAGACCTTCTCCTCGCAAACCTGCTTGCCTGAAGTTGAAACACGATATACAGTGGTCTCGCTCGGCTCACGAGTCTGCTCTGTTGTATAGTTTCCGTCAGCCACGAAAGGCTTTCCATCAACACTCGACTCCCACAACAAGTCGTCGGCATTGCTAAACTCTACGCTTAGCACCACCTGGTCACCCTCGCAAATACCGCTCTCGGAAGCAGTGAAGTCAAGCTGAGGCTTCTTCTCGACATTGATGCTGACAACCTTGTTTACAGGCTCGCAAGCGTCACCCGAAAGAACAAGTTCGTAATCGACAGTCTCGGTTGGCTTTGAAATATAGTTCTTGGTTGTAAGGAATGTGTTGTCGGTCTTTGTTCCGTTTACTGTGAAGAGAACATTCTTGACGTCTCCCTTCTTCAAGTTCATGTCAAGCTTTACCTCTGTACCCTCGCAGATAACGTCAGGTGTGTTCTTAGACAACTCGAAGTCAATCTTCTGCTCAACATCAAGAGTAACACCCTCAGACATTACCGACTTACAGTGCTTACCTCCACCACTGACGTAGTAAGTCGTTTTCTTGGTAGGAGTCAGGTTGTCAAAAGAAGGAATCTCGGTACGAACACCGTCAACCTCCTGATAGTATCTCTTTGCAGTATCCTGCACATTAGTGAACGAAGGAGTCAAAGTGAAAGCCCCGCCCTCGCAGATAGTGGTGTTGTCAATGGCAAGCGAAACCACAGGTCTATCCTCTGCAGGAATGTTCCATGTACTTGTCTTTGGCTTACCCACATGACAGACCTTACCGGTAAGCTCTACTGTATATTTTGTGTCTTTTACGTGAGGGTAATAGAAATGCGAAGGTGTTCCGTCTGTAGGCGTATATAAAGCATCATCTACGTACCACTTCACATCGACAAAGGAAGGAGCTCCGTTGTCGAATCTGTAACCGAAAGGAGCTCCGGTACTCTTACATAACAAATCTTTATGCAAAGGGAAGATATAGACAAGTTTGAAGTCGTCAAGAGGTCTCTCAACCTCAACCTTCATCTTTTCAGACTCAAAGTTTCCGCAAGCGCCGTTGGCAGGTGCCGCAGCATAGAAAACTCTTGTTGTATCTGCCTTCCACTTCAAATTTGCAGGCATAGAAAACTCTTCGAAAGTATTACCGTCAACACTCGAATACCAGACAAGACCTGTAGTAGTTCCTGTCAAGCTGAAAGTCACATCTGTTCCCCTACATACTAATTCATCGGAAACAGAAGCCGTAAAGTCCAAAGGATGGTCAACGTAAGCTGTCTTGTCCTGGTCTGTAGCCACACAAGACTCTCCCTCGATTCTTACCAAGAACTCTGTGTCGTCGGTAATGGAAGCCTTATACTTTCCGTTTGTAATTGCTATAGGTGTACCGTTTGCAGAGGCTACGACCTTGGATGCATCGTATGTTTCGTCAGTAACAATGGAAAGCTCCACATCACCGTTCTCGCAGACTCTCTCCTTGTCAAGAGCAAGAGTGAAGTTCACCAAGTACTCTGCCTTGATAGTAATGACATCGGAAGTAGCCCTGTCACACGCATTTGAACTAGCCACCGGAGTAGAAACACGGAAAGAAGTGTTCTTTGTGATTGACTTTGATTTAGTGAGGTCTGTACTTCCCTGCTCCCACATCGTCCAAGAGTCATCACCATCCTCCTTGAACTCCCAGTCCCAAGTAGTAAGACCTGTTCCTGTAGTCTCGAAGTCAACTGTTGCAGGTGCGCAGACAATTCCACTAACTGCAGAAGTTGGTGTCAAGTCCGGTGTAGGGACAGGTGTCAAATCTATAGCCTGAGGAAGATCCACATCAACCGTAACATCCTTAGTCACAGGTGTAGTACAGTACTTGCCGACAGCAGAGACCGTATATTTGGTCAATGCGTTAGGGAACACCTCAACCTTAGCCTTGTCTGCGTAAGTTGTTGCATCATCACCTGTAATTGTGTATGTGTGTTCGTTTACAGCTCCATTTGAAGCCGCATCCTTAGTGATATTCAAGTTAGTAGAATTACCCTTACATACTTTATCCTCGTCTGCAGTCAAAGAGAATGAAGGTATATCCTCGTAGTCAATCTTGAAACTAATTGGCTCGGACTTGCATTCCCCGTCAGTTGCAACGACCGAGATGTTTGGAGACTTCAACTCCTTAGCCTTGAATTTGATTCCATCTACGTTGAATGTGTTGGTTAGAATAGAGCCGCCGAAATTTATCTCGTTAGGGTCTTTCTCTATAGATATAACCAACTGCTTAGCCTTACCGCTTGAAAGGTTTACAACGAACTCCGGAACAGCGTCCTCACACAATATCATGTCCTCTAACGGCTCAAGTTCAAGCTTCTCCCTGACATCAAGGTTGATATAGAAGCTGTCACTCTTGCAAGTGTCGTTCATGGCATAGATCTTGTACTCTCCGCTCACAGGTGCAAAGTTCAAAGTCCATGCTCCGTCAGACACAATCGGCTTAGGCGAGAGCAGAGACGCGTCCGCCCACTTGTTCGGAGCTATCTTCTTCTCGATATAGAACTCATCTACGTTAGCCTTGTTTGTCTGGTAAACCTTGACTTTTATGTCACCGGCAGGCTTCTCGCATAGCAACGAGTCAAGAGTCAACACCTCGTCACCCTTCACTAAAGTGAAGATTGCATCTTTGCAACCTGCTTCTTTGCACTTGAACCCAGCCTCGTTAGTGATATAGAACACAGAACAAGCATCAGCAGGAGTGCCGCTTGTAGCTACCTCCTTGGCCACTGTAATAGTCTCACCGACAATCACTCTATAAAGTATGTCAGGCTCTCCCTCATAGTTTACTGATGAAGTTGTAGCAGTCATGCTTGTCCAAGTCATACCTCCGTCCTCAGAATACTGCCATACAAAGCCTGCGCTTGGGTACTCCTTCAAGACATCGTTCATACCCAACATCTTTACTGAGTGAGGAGTCTCGTCATTGCACTCGAATCCGGACAGCATCTGCAGGCTTGCGTCACCGTCTATGCACAACTTTGGTTTAGGCATAGTCTCGCCGCAGATAGTAATCGAAAGGTCGTCAATGGCAAAGTCCAGCCAGTCAGATGTAGTATAATTATTTCCGCCAACTTGTACTCCGTCATAGTCAAGAGCCATCTCGACAGTTATATTACCTGTATAGCCAAGAGGCACTGAGAATGGCACTGAAGCTACGTGTCTGCCAAAGCCCTTCTCGTATTTCAACACTACTGACTCAGAGCCAAGGGCCTCCCCGTCCTTGTCATAGACTGTCATTTTAGGCACTATATAAGTACCCCAGTCACTACCCTTGCACATCACTGCCGCATTGAACATGAAAGTCTTGCATGGGCATAGAGGCAAGGTTATAGTATTCTTATAGAACACCTGATTAGCCTTGTTGTCATTCTTGTTCATACGCATGAATGCGAAGGCATTGCCCACCTCTGGTAGTCTGAAGAAAGAAACATCGCTAGGACCATATTCATTAGGTCTGAACTGTTTCTTTGGCACACAGTTGTTGCCACTCCAGTCGCATGACATGTGGTAGATTGCAGAGTCAGGCACAGAGCATATAACATACTCTCCGTTCTGCTTCATTTCCACTTTTACACCAGGCACATAAGGAGTCAACACCACACCGGCATTAGTACCGGCATACATTGTGTCGCATACTCCGAAGTCTTCCTTCCACAACTCTCTAAGTGTTTCCTTATAAGAGCAGTTAGGTTCAGGCTTGATACTTGAAATCGTGTTAGAGATTGAGTAGTATGCACAACCGTTCTGAGGTGCATCATGTAGGGCAATATACTCAGCCTGGGACTTAGCCTCGGCATCAGTAGGGCTTGCTGTAACAATAACACGAAAGACCTCAGTCTCTGTACCGTCAACAGTCATCTTCAGCTTAGTCTTACCCACGCCGCTCTGGTCGGAGATGTTTGTCCAAGTTAGTCCATCGTCAGTTGACTTCTGCCATAGGATATATACAGACTTGTCAATCTTCTGCCAAGCCTCGTAAACAGAATTAACAACCGTGAACTGAGCCTCGTAGGAGCATGAGTTACCGCCATCAGCAGAAGCAATGGCACTCTCCTCTATCTTCATCTCTGGAACTTCCACATCCTCGTCATAGCGGAATAGAGAGATATCATCAAGCACAAAGTCATTACCACCGCCGGAAGGCTTGTGATTGATAACTTTAAGCTCCAACTCATCACCACTATTAGCCACAAAATCTATATAGTAGTAAGACCAGTCTTGCACAGCATGAGGGTCAGATGTACCTTTCCAAAGAGGAATATCACCAGTAAATTTTTCATCAATCAATCTACCTGTCTTCTTGTTATATATCTGCAGAGTAAGGGCAGCTGCCACCTCATCGATAGAACCATAGTGGCACACACTTGCAGTATAAATACCAAAGCGATACTTCTTAGCATCACAAAGGTCAAAGACAATATCCTGAGAGTAGATTTCACGGTCAATACCAGCACCAGAGTTCACGATAAGCATAGCTCCGTTTTGGTTTCCGGTATGGTCACGACCTGGAGTCAAGTAACCAGGTCCACCATTATAACGAATAAACGACCATCTTACGCTATTAGCAATGGCATATGTTCCATCAACAATACATCTGTTCTTGTCAGGTACTGGATCATATTCCAAATGAGACTTACCGTCCGAACCAAAAACCTCCTTAGCATTGTAAGCAAAGTAATGACCATCAACCTTCTTGTCCGGATCAGCAAAGTCTTTCAAAACCGTATCCTCTGCCACACCGAAGTCCTCTCTCCAAACAAGCGACCACGACTGTGCCTCAAGACTCATGACACTGCATATTGTCATGAATACAAGTATTAACGCCCTAATTATATTTCTCATATCATAAACCTTTTTAACACACTTGACCTCTTTTGAAAACAATAGCAAAGTTACGAAAACTCTCGCTATTTTCCAAATTTTAAGACGTGATATATGTACCAAAATTGAGCACAAATCGTCTTTTTTTCGAAAAAGATTAGGATACGCCCAAGCGCACCCTAACCCGCATTAACCTAACTACAAAAACTATGTATAAACAAAATTTTCATTGTTTAGAAGATTTTGAACAGAGCCTCCGCAGAGGAAACCCCATTCGCCGTTACTCTCGTCTGCCCGGCACACTGAAGCTCTGCACAGAGGTCCAAGCAGCACATTCCGAACACGACTGACTCAGCCTGGACAAAAGCCGTGCCTGTCCGGTTACTTCCTTATTATGGATTTGTATTATAAGAGGGATTTTTCCGATGCGTTCCAGTCACATACACGTACGCAACAGACAGTATTAAAACAAGTTCACAACTGCGAACCTCTTCCTCAAGAATTATACGAATCTAACAAGTATAGTATTAAGTGCTGCAAAATTACTGAATAAAACGGATTTTCAAAGCATAACTGTCAAGAAAATGACAGCAAGGCGCAAAAAAAGTACAAAATGTGTACCCGACTCTATTCAGCCGATGGATTTTTCCCTATTTTGTTGTCCGCTCCCCAAAACACCTGGTCTGAAGGGGCGTCAGCCTTGTGAAACAGAGGTTCTGCTGTCTTTGCAGAGATCCTGAAGTCATTGCCGGATATTTCCAGGCGTGTGGTTCGGTTGCGAGGTACGAAATAAAAGAATGGATAGCCTGACGAAGTGTCCTCGAAACTATCATGAAAGACGTTTCCACGTACAACGATGCTGCTTTTGGCATACTCAGTCATGCCTGACTTTGCCTGGAACTCGAAGAATGGCGTAGGGTTAGCGTTCCAGAACGAGTTTCCAACGAAAGAAATGTCAAGTCCGTTCTCTATCCTGCTGAAAGAGACTGCCCCACCCCTCACTGTCTCGCAGTGGAACTCGTTGTCATAGACCTTGATACCGTTCATGCTCTGGTCCGTAGAATTGGACCTGACCGGCTGTCTGCACTGGGTACAGACGTTGTTGTGAAACGAGACATCGGTCAGAGCAGAGAACAGCTTAGGCGAGCCGTAGCTCCACAAAGCCAGCGGAGCGTAGCAGTCCTCGAATTTGTTGCCGTAGATGTCGTGGATGCCGCGCGTAGGACCGACATAGTTGCAGTCGTTGATGCCGTTGTTGAAGCCTATTATACGGTTATTGTAAACCTTGAACCTGCCTGCATGAATCTCTATACCGGCACATCCCCAGCGGTCACTGGCCTCGGCGCGGTAGTTGTGCTCTATCACGTTGTCATAGATTTCGGTGTTCTCTATGGCTACGAACAGAGCAGAGAGGTCGTACGGGAATTCCTTCTCCTTGATGCGGAAATAGTTGTTCCTTATGACGCAGTTCTGCGCTATGCCCTCATAGGACCTCACTCCGCCCCTCTTGTAGGCTACGTCCATGAACAGACAGTTTGAGCCGCTGCAGTAAAGCTCGCAGTTCTGCACAGTCAGATTGCTGACATTGTAGCCATAGATGCAGTATTTGTTGATTATAGAAGACTTGGGAGCTTCGGCAAGGCTGTCGTCATAGTTGTCTATGACAATTCCGTCAAAGGTTATGTTTTTTATTGTCTTTGTCGATGGATAGTCGCCGCAACCCTCGTACCTGTGTCCGAAAACAGCCGTGTAGTACCTGCCGGAGTGCATGGCTATCGGCTTGACCTTTACCCTTGACTTGTTCTTTGAAACGATTGTCATGCCGCTGCAGATGTTAAGCAGTGAGTTGTAGCAGTCCGGTTCTGGATTGGCCTTGGTCGGAGCTGTTCGCTCGTAGTTGTCAAGCAAATACTCGCTTCCCGTAAGCAGTACTGGTATTCCCGTAGAGCCTGAGAGGTCAATGCACTTCTGCAGAGCCTCGTTCCAGTATTCCGTTCCGCTATTCCTGAACCATTCCGGCTTCCATCCCGAAACACCCCAGGAGCCTTTGACAACGCTTCCAATGGCAAAGGTATCCTTCGCAGATACGATGTCCGTACCGCTTCCGTATATAAGTCCTCCGGTTATTGTACCACCACGAAAGTCAAGTGTGCAGTTGTCCGGAACCACCCAGTTGTTGTCAATGTGATGGTCGAATTCAAAAACGTAGATTCTGTCAGGTTTGTTGAGCAGGGACACATCAGTGCCTCTCTTGACATTGACTGTGCGTTTTGCACCGCTGTCTCTTGAAAAGCCAATGGCACAGTTAAGAAACAACACGCACAGAACAAGTATGTATCTGACCAACCCTGTCAAGCCTGAAAAACTATGAAATTAGTTGCAAGTCCCTAATGTAGAGGCTACTCAGCCAAGAACACTGTCAACAGGCATCCGCAAGCCAACAGGGTAAGAAGCGTACCAAGAACGATGACAAGCCTTCTCGACTTTTCAATTCTTTCGACCATAACCTCGTTTCCACGAATAACCTCGTCGGCTCTTCTCTTGTTCAATACTCCCACAATGATAAAAAGGAACACGAACGAAACAGCTACCAAGATGCCTGCGCCTACAAAAAACTCATTCATACAACGTAAATAAATTCCTTAAAAATACATAAACCTCTTCTACTATACTACCGGAGCAACATGAAGCGAAAACCCAATAGCACTGCAAAGATAGTAAATATCTGGAAAACTACACATTTTTCAAGGAATAAACATCCATAACTGCTGAAAGTTGTTTGTCACAAGACAAAATTTTACGTTTTTTCTCACTTTCCGCTATAAAAACAGCGCATCTAAACCGTAGGAATCGAGAACAGACGGTAATAGGCGGCTATACAAGTGCCGACAACTGAAGCGGCAAACAGAATCCAGAACACAACAAGTCTGAAACCAGGGTTGAAGCCGACAACAGCATCCTTGTTCTCCTCCGTAATCACACCGAGCTTCCTTTCCTCCTCCAGCTTCATAGAGTTTTTTGCCCTGCGCACACCCCAAAGACTCAACAGTGCTGTTAACGGCAGTATATACACGAAATCCCTTGCACCTGCCAAAAGATGACGTTCTATATTGTTATAAGCATAGGCGACAATTCCAATAATCATGAAGGCAACCCAAAGAAACAAACCGGAGACAGCTCTAGCTTGAAATCGAAAACTCATTTTTGATATGTTCGACATCTCCCTTACGCCAAAGAAAAGCAGGAATATGATAGCATATACAACCAGACTGAACGTAGAAAAAAATATGTTTACATATATTTCCATAACTATAATATAATAGGTATATGCTATTTATTGAGTTGTCCTCTGCTTTCAAGCTCTTGCTGGCATTGTACAAAGAGCGTTTCTGCCGATGCAGAAAATTCACTGTTATTCGTATTGTTGGACAAAGTCGTCCGATACGTTTCACGAATATTCAACAGAATAGCACTATACTCATCCCACTGCTCTTCGTTCAGTGTGTCAGGCAGAACAGAAAGGAATCGTTGAAGCTCTGACTGTAATTCTTCGTTGATTTCATTGTACATTCTGATTCTCTCCTCATTTTGCTCTGCCTTCTTCTCTATGTCAGCAAGCATATTTTCACACTTTTTTCGCAATTTAATCTCGTCCCAAAGAGGTATTTTGATAGCTTTCTCGTACTTCTCATTGTAGGCAGAGAGCAAGTCAGAGAATTCCTTATGCTTCTCTCTTGTCAACCTATCCGAGTAATATAATTCTTCCTTCATTCTATTCTCAGCAACACTCAGTTTGCTGTTATATTCCTTGCGCATGGCCTTCTGTTGCTCATACCATTGCTCATAAGTTACAGAAACCACAAATCCAACCAAAGACACCGCAAAAAGGACAGAGAAAGCAAACTTCTTGAACTTAGGGCTTAGTCCTTTTTTGAGTTCACCACCATCCGTGTAATTTTCAAACAAGTCATCTTTAACCTTGTCAGCTCGCTTGAATCCCCACAGGCACAACAGCAGGAACAAACCAAAGATATACATTCCGAAATGGTTCAAAATATGTGTGTTTATATCTTGATAACCAGAAGGGTCATGCACCTGGCACGTAATCAAAGCAATAACAGAACCTACTATGGCAATTTGAAGCAATTCTAACAATTCATCCTTTAAAGACTTGCATCTACCAAATACTGAATCTTTTTCAATCAAAGGATTAATAAGCACTACCCCTAGAACACCATACAGCACCAAAGCCACTGGCGACATAAAAAACGAAATAAAGAAATCCATAGTAATTCTAACAATCAATCAAATGAAACATATTACCTTTTGACTTGCCTTCTTCTGTCAAGCTCATGCTCACAATGCTCAAACAGAAGAATGGCTGCGGGAGTAAAGTAGTCGGCAGCTTCAGTGCGGTCATAGCTGCCCGAACGAGTAACATAGAGGTTGTTCAGCACTGAATAATTATATGCGTACTGGTCTTCGTCCAACCTGTCAGGCAGTTCTGAAAGGAATGTTTCAAGCTGAGAAATCAACTTTTGGCTTTTTTCTATGCGCCATCTGTCAAACGCTTCTTTGCGTTCAACACTCTTCTGAATCTCTTCAAGCAGTTTCTGACAATCTCTAATATCAATTGACAAACCAAACAAGAAATACTCGGAAACTTTCTTGTACCTGTCGCTCCATGCGGACAGCGAGTCATTATAAGCCTTGACATCCTGGCTTGTCAGACTGTCGTTATAACGATTTTTGGTTAGTTCTTCCTTCATTTCTTGCAGTTTTGTGCTATACTCACTGCGCATTTCAAACATTTCACTTCTGTATTCCCTCTGCTTTTCCGAAGACACAAAACCAACCATAGACACCACCCAAAGGGCCAAGAAAGCAAACTTTCTGAACTTAGGGCTACGCCAACCACCAGTACCATACAGGTTGACATTGTACGTCTTGCCTGCCCGTTTGTATCCCCACAGGCACAACAACACAAGCAAACCAAAGATATACACTCCTATGGTTGCCATAATACTTTCTAAATTTTCACGGAAATATATAGGTTCTTTCGCTGTACACACAAACAGCGCAAAGTCAGAAACTATTAACACTAACAACAAGAATGCCAGTGCAATTCTTTTGAACGAGTCTTGTGGAGTAATTTCCAAACGATAGATAACAAGCAATCCCCCCAAAACACCATATAGCGACAAGGCCAGGGGCGACATAAAAAACGGAATAAAAAAATCCATAGACTAAAATTTCTAACAATAAACACACTATTCTTTGACTTGTCTTCTGTTTTCAAGTTCTTGAACACATTCCTGATACAACTGAGCGGCTGCAGGAGAGAATTCTTCCGCTTCTGCATACGAATACAAAATTTGCGAATAGCTGTCATGGATGAACAACAGAGTCTCTACATTGTACTTGTACTGTACTTCGTCCAGTTTGTTAGGCACTTGGGAAATAAACAGTTGAAGCTCTGACATGAATTCTGCATTCTTTTCGTCGTACCTTTTGGCAAGTTCCTCCTTCCTAATCAGCTGATACTCCATTTTTTTAAGATATGACTCACAAGACTCTCGTATCATTTCATTTTCACTTCTTTGGGGTACAACCATAGGAACAACTTTGTTGTAATACCTCTCCATTTCCCTCCAATGAGAGAGAGAATCATAGAAATTGTTGTACAGCTCTCTTGTCACGCGGTCATATTCGTATGTTTCACGCATTACATCCCTCATTTCCTTCACTTTGGAATTGTACTCAATGCACCATTCCCTCATTTCCTGAACTATTTTCCTTTGATTCTCTGAAACCACAAAGCCAAACAAGGACACAACTAAAAAAAACAGGAATATAAACTTGCTGAACTTGACGGCACCTTTTTCGTGTAGTTGCTGAAGAACCCGTTTGTCCGTAAAATTATCGAACAAGTCGTCACTGGCACTGACATCTCGCTTGACCCCCCACAGGCACAACAGCGAAAGCACTGCAAAGATGTAAACGCCATAGGCACCCAAAACAGAAACCATATTGGAACGGAAACTGACAGGGGAAACAACTTTATTAAAAATCAGCATAAGCGTGAACGAGAACACGCCAAGCATCAGGAATCCCAAACCGAACTGCCTTGGCGAACCTTCTCGAGCATTTGACATACGAGGCAGAATGAGAACACCTGCCATAATGCAATACAGCGACAAGGCCAGAGGCGACAAGAAAAACGAAATAAAGAAATTCATGAACTCACAAAGGAACTACTTGAAAAACATGTATATGCTCCAGGCAACATCGACAAGAAGAAGGATCGTAGCCCAAGTCCTTATCATGCGAAAGAACCTCAAGTTCTCAGCCTCGCCGTTATAGAGCAGCTTGCCCTTGCTCTTTCTCTTGACAATCTTGTGAATCTGCACCGAAGACACAGTGAACACGAACAGCCACACGCAGAGCAAAGTCACATTGACCGGTTCCTGCAGCCAAAACGTGCCGAACAAAACCCTGAGACGCTCAAGGACATCTCCGCACCACTCACCATCAAAAAATGCGTCCAACATTGCAAAACCAATAATCTTGTTCATAAAAACTGAAAACACAAAGTTTCACCTACAACCATACAAAATTACAAAAAATCTTCCTTTCCACAAAATTTTAGAGGGAAAATAATCTGAAAATTTTCACTTTTCATGTGGAACGGAAGCAGTCACGGAGGGAAGGAATCCGAACAGCAGACATCACCGAAAACACGACAGAAAAACTGCATGCTTCCGCACCTTCTTCCACCAAAAAAAATTTTGCTTCCACGATTTATGAATTTCTATTAGCTTCCGCAATTTTAGGTATATATAAATATATACCTAAGTTGAAGTGTGGAAGATGCTTCCTTCCGCAACTTACACACACTTTTTTGACATGATTTTCAAGTGGAATTTCAGGTCGAAAAAACTAGCCTCAACTACACCTCCTGACAGTCCAGATTTCCATGACTTCCAAGGACTGAAAAACACCCTTCCGCAAATCATGTTCCTTCCGCGGAAAATGTGGAGGGGAAGGAAGGAGGGAGGGAGGGTGACGGGGATGATGGGTTAATCATGGGTGTTTGATAGACGGGATAATAATTCAATCATAGATAGCCGGGGATTGAAATCCCCGTCTGGACAGAGATATGTCGCTACGCGACAACGTGACTCATACGTGAAGAAACATATACCAAAACACATTAACACACAACCAACGCACGCCACCATGCGCATAGCCACGTAGTGGCTTTTCTCGGTCCAGCCGTGGGTTTCAACCCACGGCTATATAACCCACGAATATATAACCCACGAATATATACACATACAACACCCTCCCCCCAAAAAAACACTCTCCCAACGAAAAAATATTTCCGTTTTCGCTTGCATATCTCAAACAAACTTGCTAACTTTGCAGTCAATAAAGATATAATAAAGATATAGTTCTCGATTCAAACCGTTTACGTTAACCTCAAAAATATCAGCCTATGATATAGAAATCTCAATTTTTGCACTACCTTTGCATATATTTACGCAAATATGGAGCAACATGGCAAATGAAAGTGTCAGGAAAGCATACAAAATAGAAAGCTGGTGCATACCTATCATAATATCCTCGTTTTTGGCGTCAGTCAGGTGCATGGGCGACAGCGACAGGGCATTTGTAGAATTCGGCAAGATTCTGTTCGTAGCCACGTTCATCTTCACATTGATATTCATTTTCCTCATAAAGCCATATCTGAACGCCTTAAAGGACGATTCAAAGAAGTACAACGACCTAATACTGAAGCTTCTGGCACTGGTTATGAATGCCAACGGGGAAAACCTGGTATGCGAACTCGACCAAGTCAAGGACACCATACGAAGGTACTATGACAATGAACGGGAGCAGAAGAAGGCCCTGGCACAATTCAAGGTGTACCTCGAGCAGTTCGACAACATGGACATCAACGTCATTGCCAACATCCTCAAGCGCAGCTCTAACTTCGACGTCCAGAGCATAATTATGGAGGCTATGGCTGTGGCTTTTGCAGACGGGGAGTACAGCGAGCCTGAAGTGGCACTGTTGCAGAGGCTTTCAAGCAAGCTAGGGATGACCTACGACCAATACATCTCAACCCTTCACATATTCAAGGCGAGGAAAAGGGCCGGACACTATGGCAACCCCCGTGTCAGCAACGACGACAACGTTTTCCAGACCGAGGCCAAGTTCAACGAATACGCCACTCACGACTTCAACCAGTACGGCTTGGGATACTGGCAGCGTGACAAATACGGTAAGAAGACCTGGGTGCAGTCCGACTACAGATTCGCCAAGAACTCCAACAAGAGGAAGGAAAACAAACAAAGCGACGAGCAACGCCAGAGCAACAGCAACAGCCAGAGCCAAAGCAACAGCTACAACACAAGAAGCTACACACATTCGGCACTCGAGAGCGAATACATGACTCTCGGCATAACTTCCTCCGCAACAGACGACCAGGTTCGCACCGCATGGAAAAAGCTGATAAGCAAGTGGCATCCGGACAGATACGAGTCCATGGGCGCAGAGGCTGTAAGGAACGCAACGGAAAACTCTAAGATTATTAACGAGGCATACAACAACATCTGCAAGGCAAGGGGTATGAGCTAAAGACAGCAGAAGATGGATAACAAAAATAACAACGCAGGCTGTAATATTCTATTCATTTGGGCAACAATTTTTATAGGAATATTAACCTATGCAGGATCTACGGGCGACTTGAAAACCAGCAATGTTGTCGGAGGAATTGCATTGTTTCTAATGCTCTGTTTTTTCCGCTGGGGCTACAGTACAATGACCGATGACGACTCGGAGCAGAAATACGCAGAGACTGTACTTATGCTGCTTTCAGTCGTAATGAACGCCAACAGAGAGAACAAGGTATGCGAACTTGACCAGGTCAAGAGAACAATCAGAAGGTACTACAAGACAGAAGCCGAGCAGAAAAAGGCTCTGAAACTTTTTCAGCAGTACCTCAAGAAAAACTACAGCATCACCTTCCTGATAGAGAGAATCAAGGAGAACCCCGTGTTTATCGGAGATGAACTGACCGCGCCTAACGACCTACTGATGGAGGCTATGGCTGTGGCCTATGCCGACGGAGAGTTCAGCGAGTCAGAGGTTGCTGTGGTCATGAAAATAGCATACAGACTGGGAATGAGCTATTACAAATACATGCATACTCTGCACCTGTTCCAGATAAAGAAGAAGGACGGATACTACGGTGACTCAACCATCACCTCTGACGACGAAGACCTACATACCTTGCAAAAATACAATGAGTACGGAACACACGACTTTAACCAGTACGGTATGGGCCACTGGAAGACCGGAGCGGACAAGAAGAAGAAGTGGGAGCAGACCGACTACAGATTCATGGATGAGGGTTACCAGAGCAATACTAACCAGAACACCGGCTCTAACTATAGCGGAAGCTCAAGACAGAGCAGCTCATACACTTCGGTACTGGAAAGCGAGTACAAGACTTTGGGCATAACATCATCTGCCACAGACGACCAGGTTAGCACCGCATGGAAAAAGCTGATAAGCAAGTGGCATCCGGACAGATACGAGTCCATGGGCGCAGAGGCTGTAAGGAACGCAACGGAAAACTCTAAGATTATAAACGAGGCATACAACAACATCTGCAAGGCAAGGGGTATGAGCTGATTCCTAAAAATTGTTAAATCTCCCGCAAAAGTCTCCGTTTCGTATTGCAGACTAGCAGGGGAATCAGTATCTTTGCATTGAAATTACCGCATCCTATAGCTTAGGACTTGCAGTAAACAACTATTTTTGCGTAAACTTCTATTAGAAAACATAATGGAACAGATAAAGAAAATATCGAAAGTCATAACAATCCTGTCGGCAATACTTGTAACATTCCTTGCCGTAACAAACGAAAACTTAACAAAAATCATTGGCGGTGCAACCTCTGCATTGCTCCTACTGACAATGCTTCCCCTATACTGGTGCTTGTCAAAGTACTTGAGGACAGTCAATGAAAAGGAGAAGAAAACGGAAGGGTTCACAGGCAACGGCTTCATGGGAGGCATGAGCATGGACGAAGAGCCTTCGACCGAGGAAAAGTACAAGGACTACATCCTTCAGCTTATTTCAGTCGTGATGAACGCCAACGGAAGGCAGATGGTGTGCGAGCTTGACCGTGTGAAAAGTACAATCAGCCGATACTACAAGAGCACATCAGAGCAGAACGAGGCTCTGCAGCGCTTCAAAACATACCTTGACTCAACCATTGACATCGACAAGGTCTGCGACGAAATCAACAGAATACTTACAGATTCAAGCCGTGAAGCAATCATCATGGAGCTTCTTTCGGTTGCCTATGCAGACGGAGACTTTGAAAAGTCCGAGGAGGACGTAATCCATAAAATCTGCCAAAGGATGGACATAATGGAGCAATACATATCCATCGTTACCATATTCCGCAGAAAGAAGAAGGAGGGATTCTATGGCGACTCAACCATCAACAGTGACCGATGGAAGAACGAAGAGGACCGTACCTACGAGGAAAAGAAAGAGGAGGAAAGGAAGAAAAAGGCAGAGGAAGAAGGCAGAGGCTACTGGTACCGCGACCATTACGGCAGAAAACGCTGGCATGAAAACAAGACCAACGACAGCTACAGCAACAGCAATAGCTACAGCAACAGCAACAGTGGAAGCGGAAGCAACAGCTACAGCTCTTCGGCTTCTAGCTTTGCACTCAACGAGGCATACAGCACTTTGGGAATCACTTCCTCGGCTACAGACGACGAGGTACGCTCGGCAAAGAAGAAGATGCTAAGGAAGTGGCATCCGGACCTATTCATGTCCCAGGGAGACGAAGCTGTGCGCAACGCTACAGAGAACTCTAAGATTATCAACCAGGCATACGACATCATCGCACGCTCGCGCGGTATGAACTAACATCACAGGAAAATGAAAACCACCTATACAACAGTATTTTTCTTAGCTGTACTATTCTTTCGTGGACTTTGTGGAATCAACTTCTTAGCGGCATTGTTCCTGTCTGCAATAGTGTCATATACCTTCAAGCTTTTCATGGACAACCCGGACTCGTTCAAGGGCGACCCAAACGACTTTGGTGACAATCAGGGCAGGTACAACCCTTTCTCTACGAGCCACATGAACAAAACCAGCTACACCAAGACAAAGTCTGACACATACAGGGAGAATGTACTCAGACTCTTGGCTGCTACGATGAACGCAAACGGCAAGCAGATGGTGTGCGAACTTGACCAAGTTAAGGAAAGCATCAAAAAGATGTATAAGTCAGAGAGTCAGCAGAAGATAGCCCTAAACAAGTTCAAGGGGTACTTGAAAGACTACAGGGTGAACATTCCCCGACTATGCCAGGAAATCAGAAGTTCGTACAACAAGTCAACCTGCGAGCTTCTAATCTTGGAACTTCTATCGGTAGCTTTTGCAGACGGAGTCTATCAAGCAGCCGAGAAAGAGGTAATCAAACAGATATATCGCAGTCTTGGAATCACTGATGTGGAATACGACACCTTGGAAAGTATGTTCAGAGTGCAGAAAAAAGCTGGACTACACGGTGACACATACATGGAGGACGAGAAAGAATACGAACGCAAATATAGTCGAAGGGAGGGCTATTCTGACTCCAGCTATGGTAACAGCTCTAGCTACAGCAACAGGGGCAGCTCCAGCTATGGTAACAGCTCTAGCTATGGTAATGGTTCCAGATACAGCAACAGAGGTTCTGGGTACAGCAACAACTCCGGCTATAACAACTCCGGCTACAGCAACACCCAAAACAGCGACAAGGAGCTGGAGCACGCATACAAGACTCTGGGCATTGACATGAGCGCAACTAATGACGAGGTCAAGAACGCAAGAAAGAAGCTACTACGCAAGTGGCATCCGGACTTGTACGAGGCTCAGGGCGAGGCAGCTGTACGCAGGGCAACTGAAAACTGCAAGATCATCAACAAGGCATACGACATCATCAGCAGTCGAAGGGGTATAAACTAGCACAGGCACATCATGAACCAGCTTTTTGAGATAATTACCATTATATTCGGATCGCTCATACTGATACTCTTAGTCATCAGCATGATAGGGGAAAGGTGGAACGACTTGAAAAGCCTGGATGCCAGGAAACAGCTCATTATCAGGATGTGCCAGCTTTCCAGCTCGTGGAACGACACGACTTCCAGAAAATACCTTGTCAAGATAGCATACAGCGCCATAAAAAGCGAAACTGATCAATCCTACTACAACAGCTTCTCTACAGGCGCAAACATGGAAAGACTGTTCAAAAGGGAGGTGGATGACTCGTTCATGGACAAGCCTATATTCGACGACTTCAAGTCAAACAGGAACCTATACCTGGTACTGAGAGCAATAGTCGAATATGACGGAGGCAACAGCGAGCAGAGAGCTCTGTATGAGGCTGTAATGGGCAGAATGAAGCTGTCAGACAGCACCCTTGAGAAGTTCGACAAAATATACAAGAACAGAGTCAGGGCAAGAATATACATCTTCAAAAACCAGAGCTATCAGTCAAGTCAGAGCTATCAGTCGGGCAGGAACAGCAACCAGTCGAGGACATTCAGTTCCGCACCGTCCGAGCTCAGCCGGGCATATTCAGTTCTTGGGCTTTCTCCAGACTGCTCCATAAAAATGCTGGAGAGCCAGAAACGCACACTACTTAAAAAATTCCATCCAGACCTATACGCGGTACAGGGAGAGAACGCCGTGCGCATGGCTACGGAGAAGTGCAAGGAAATCAACCAAGCTTACGAGACAATCGCCTTGCACAAGAGAAAAATGAATTAACCCGCAAACTGCAACAAATATGGATAAAACAACTGCATACATAATTGTATATATTTTTACTGCTGTTCATGCATCAATAATGTTAAGTGCTGCAGATGGTGATATTAGGATATTTATAATAATATTCTACATACTGTTTTGCATTGGTATGAAATTCAGTATTGCTGAATACTTCAAGAAGAAAGAGGAATTTGAGGCTAAGCAACAAGAGGCTAAACAAGAAAAGAAAGAGCAAAAACAACAAAACCAACAGCAGAACGGTTACTGGTATCGTGACCATTATGGAAGGAAGAGATGGCATTCTACTGAACAGCAACAGCAAACTCAAACCAGAACAACTAACTATGCACTCTTGGACGCATACATGACTCTGGGTGTAGTGGAAGGTGAATCTGATGAAGAGATAAAGGAAGCATACAAGAGACTAATCAAGAAGTGGCATCCAGACAGATTCGTTCAGGAGGGTGAAGCATCCATACATAGAGCTGAGGAGAAAACTAAGGAGATAAACAAGGCATACGACTTGATCTGCCAACACAGAGGCATGAAGTAAGGAGGAGGGAAAAAATGTCTAAAAGAATTGACAAAGACATCAAAGATCTAAATTATCTCTATATTCTTGCCATTATTATAGGAATATCAGTAGTATCGAGAGGTAACAAACCGATTTGGGAATGGGAAAATGAATGGTTCTTAGTACTATGTGGAAACTCTATGATATTTCTAACAATATTTGCTTCATCACTTTTTTCTAAAAGATATTATAGAAATTCCAAGAAGTTCGTCACAGTATTTAAGATACACCTTTACCTCTTTCTCTTTTCTATGTTCT
The DNA here is from genome assembly GCA_024401535.1 of Paludibacteraceae bacterium. Taxonomy (GTDB): domain Bacteria; phylum Bacteroidota; class Bacteroidia; order Bacteroidales; family Paludibacteraceae; genus UBA1723. Next base: position 52,947 of record JAKSKX010000002.1, read on the forward strand.
ACATCTGTAAACTATGGATATTACTTGGGTTGGCTTCAGTCAGACTGCTATTACTTGCACGCACACTAATAAAGCTGTACCAACCACAGAAGAAATATGGCAACGGCGATGACCTGTTCGTGGAGCCAGACGGGAATGAAACCACGAGCATGACAAAGAGCGAGAGAGAAGATAGTAGTGACGAAAATCTTCCGATATTAAAGACGCGAAAAACTATGGTTAAAAAGCATAAAAATGGATAATAGATTTGGCAAAGAGATTGACCAAGAGATAAAAGATATACACAAAATCTATATTATAGGAGTTTTGGTATGCACAATATACCTTTCAATACGATTATTAGAGCCATTTTGGAAATGGGAAAAACAATGGTTTGTTTTTCTATTTGTAGGTTCGGGGTGTGCTGCGATATACACCGGCCTTAAAATGCTTTTAAACGAATATTACAGACAGTCCAAAAAATACACTACCGTATTTAAAATACACCTTTACCTCTGCCCTATGCTTTTTTTAGTTATTTTCCAACTATGGATACCATTGGGTTTAGTTGCAGTCAGGCTGCTATTCCTAGCACACACACTAATAAAGCTGTACCAACCACAGAAGAAATATGGCAACGGCGATGACCTGTTCGTGGAGCCAGACGGGAATGAAACCACGAGCATGACAAAGAGCGAGAGAGAAGATAGTAGTGACGAAAATCTTCCGATATTAAAGACGCGAAAAACTATGGTTAAAAAGCATAAAAATGGATAATAGATTTGGCAAAGAGATTGACCAAGAGATAAAAGATATACACAAAATCTATATTATAGGAGTTTTGGTATGCACAATATACCTTTCAATACGATTATTAGAGCCATTTTGGAAATGGGAAAAACAATGGTTTGTTTTTCTATTTGTAGGTTCGGGGTGTGCTGCGATATACACCGGCCTTAAAATGCTTTTAAACGAATATTACAGACAGTCCAAAAAATACACTACCGTATTTAAAATACACCTTTACCTCTGCCCTATGCTTTTTTTAGTTATTTTCCAACTATGGATACCATTGGGTTTAGTTGCAGTCAGGCTGCTATTCCTAGCACACACACTAATAAAGCTGTACCAACCACAGAAGAAATATGGCAACGGCGATGACCTGTTCAATGAGCCAGACGGGAATGAATCCACGAGCATGACAAAGTGCGAGAATGAAGATAGTAGTGACGAAAATCTTCCGATATTAGAAGACAAGAAGAGCCACAATAAAAGCGACAAAAAAAGGTGAAATTATTGATAAATTCCACCCTAAATCCTTGGTTATTTCAAACAAATTCACTATCTTTGCAATACAAAAATCTATCGATTACACCAACAGTTTTTCCAACTCATCAACAGCCATGACAAGCTTACCGTTCACAGTGCATACGGTCTCGACCTTAGCCTTTGCGCATAGCACATTGTCTGGCAAACGATAAATATCCTGATAGAAAATGTACCTCACACCCTCCTTCTCTATATTCAGACGGCACACGAACTTGTCGCCACTCTTGAGCGAGCGCTTGTAGTCTATACTGATGCGGGCAACAACGGCGTCTATGCCACGATTGTGAAGGTCAGCAAAGTCCACACCTCTAGATAGGAGGAACTTATGGCGGGCATGCTCTGTATAATGCTGATAGTTTGCATTGTTTACTATGCCCTGAAGGTCACATTCATAGTCACGAACATCAAATTCTTCTTCAAACTTATATTCTTTCATTCCAAAAAAACAATTAATTTTTAAGCAAATATATAGAAAATATCTGCCCTACAACATCAAAAGATTGAATTTTTATAGTAAAGATTGAATTTTACAATACAATTACAAGAAATTGACTGTATATTGCAAAATGGAAATGAGCAAAAGCAATAGTTTTGCACCAGACAAAAAACAAAAACGACTTAACATTAAAACTTTTAGAATATGAAACACGGATTACTTATAGGAGCAGCTCTCTTGGCATCCACATCTGCACAGATGGTATCTGCACAAGAGATTGCTACATGGAAGGGGTTCAGAACCTCTGCTGTAAGCTTCACATTTGATGACAACTTACAGAACCAGATAACATACGCAGTACCTTTGTTCGACCAATACGGTTACAAGGCTACATTTAATGTTGTAACTAACTGGGTAGGAAACAGCTGGGGACAGTGGAAGACACTTGTCAACAACGGTCACGAGGTAACTTCGCACACAGTGTCCCACACAGTTAACGGAGACAACGAGCTAACAGCATCCAAGACTACAATCAAGAACAATACAGGAAGCGAGTGTGTAACTATCGCATACCCTAACTGTAACGTACCTTCGAACAGAAACCTGCTACAGCAGACCTACATCGGTGGTCGTATCTGTAACGGACAGGTCGAGGGCAAGACTCCAAGCAACTTCTACGAGATTGGTTCTATTATTTGTGGTAACACAATGGCTTCGAACAATAGTACTCAGGGACTTATCAACCACCTTAACACAGCAAAGAGCAAGGGCGGATGGTGCGTTTACCTAATTCACGAGGTAAACAACGGTTCCGGATACTCGCCATTGAGCGCTGACTGCATAGCAGGTACATTGAAGCACATCAACCAGAACGACCAGGATTTCTGGTGCTGTACATTCGCCCAGGCTATCAAGTACATCAAGGAGAGAGACGCAGCAAAGGCTACACTAAAGTCTAACGGTGGAAGCACATTGACATTCAGCTTGTCAGACAACCTTGACGATAACATTTACAACTACCCTCTTTCTTTGAGATACAAGAATCCAGGTTGGTCTAAGGTTAGCGGAAAGCAGGGCTCAAAGACTATCGAGGCCTACATCCTTAACGGATACATCTATTTCGACGCAACACCAGATGCAGGCGACATCGTACTTAGCGGTGACGGAGCTTCTACACCAGAGGATAATCCTGGAGAGCAACAGGGCGGTCAGCAGCAAGGTACCCAACAGCAGCAGGGCGGCCAGTCAAGCGACGTACTTAACCCATGCGACTACAAGACAAAGCTAAGCGGCGGTACTACACTATACAACCAGAACAAGACTGGTACAACTTCTACTGGTTACAGTTATGAGATTTGGAGAGACGGAACTGGTGGAGAGCTTACACTTTACCCTAAGGACGCTTGCTTCAAGGCATCTTGGGACAATGCAGGAGACTTCCTTGGCCGTGTAGGAAAGACATTCAACAAGCCAGCTTGGAACAACCTTGGCGGTGAGCTTGTAGCAAGCTATGCATACGACAAGGGAGATGCTTACGATGGCAATACATACTCTTACATCGGCGTATATGGTTGGATGGACAACCCACAGATTGAGTATTATGTTGTTGACGACTGGATGCACTCTCGTGGTGTTCCCGGCGGTTCATACATCGGAAAGAGCTACGGAAAGATCACAGTTGACGGTGCCGTATATGAGGTTTGGTCAGGTAGCCGTACAGGAGATTCAAAGTGGGGAACATCAACATTTACACAGATCTTCTCTATTCGTCAAACTCCTCGCCAGTGTGGTGTGATCAATGTATCTGAGCACTTCCGTCAGTGGAACAAACTTGGTTTAAAGCTTGGACAGATTATGGAGGCACAGATTCTTGTAGAAGCAGGTGGAGGAAAGGGAACAGTTGACTTCACATACGCAACTGTAACTATCGGCGACTACACTCCATTACCAGTTGAGCCAATCAAGCCATCAGAGAAAGAGGAGCCTTACGACGGCGCTATCGCAATCCCTGGAACTCTTGAGTGCGAGAACTATGACAAGGGCGGCAACGGATTCGGATACTATGACTCTGACAACGTGAACGAGGGCAAGGCTTATCGTGAGGACGGTGTGGATATTGTAACAACTACAGACGGATATGCTATCGGCTACACAACTGACTCAGAGTGGCTAAAGTACACAGTTAATGTTGAAAAAGACGACAAATACACAGTCGAGGCCTACATGGCAAACGGAAACACTAAGACTCCGAAGATCACACTAACTGTTGACGGAAAGAGCGAATACACAATCAATGGTGTTGGACAAGGCGGCGACGACTGGGACACTTACGCAATGAGCGAGAGCACTTCTATCCCGCTAACTAAGGGTGAGCATACTATCGTGCTAAACTTCAACAGCAACTACACTAACATCGACTACGTTAAGTTCACAGGTACAATTTCTGGCATCGAGGATGTTTACGCAGATGATATCACTCTGTTGCCAAACCCTGCAAACTCATTCGTTGAAATCAGCACTAAAGACGAAATAAAGTCTGTAAAATTCTTTGACATGTTAGGAAAAGTAACTAACTTTGAAGAGTCAAAAAAGATTGATGTCAGCTCCCTAAACCCTGGTATTTATGCTGTGGAAATCGAAACAGAAAATACTAAGGTGGTGAAGAAGCTAACCATAAGAAAATAATGAACAATGTTGCCGAAGCGGGTCGGAGCAATCCGACCTGCACAGGCAATAAAAACAGTTTCAAATGAATTTTAACTTTTACCACACTTTAACTTCTTTAGCTTTGTTGGCTAGTACATCTGTTGCAGGCGCAATAGATCCGTGCGGCTTTGCCGGCAGCCACAGCAAGGGAACTGTCGTAAAAGAAAATTCAATCGAGAACATAGGCAACGGGTTCAACTATGAGCTTTGGCAGAACAACAACTCCAAGGGTTACATGACCGTTTTTGGAGGCGAGGAGAACTGCGCATTCAAAGCACACTGGGAGAACTCAGGCGACTTTATCGCAAGAGTAGGCTATTTCTGGGGCAAAGAGGGTACATCTCCCAAATATGCCGAACTTGACGGAGACATCCATGCAGAGTACAAGTTTACCAAGAGCGGTACTAGCAACGACTACTCGTTCGTAGGCATCTATGGATGGACAAAGAAGCCTAACACAGTGGAGTTCTATATTGTTGACGACTCGTTCAACAGAATGACTACTCCGTGGAACACTGAATATGTTGGCAAGGTTACTGTTGACGGTGCAACCTACAACATCTATAGCGGCAAGAGAGACTTGGCCCCTTCAATCTATGACTACTCTGACTTCACTCAAGTCTTTTCAATAAGACAGGGAGGAACAAGGCAGTGCGGACACATCTCTATCACAGAGCATTTCAAGGCTTGGGAGAAGCTAGGCATCAAGCTTGGCGAACTGTATGACTGCAAGTTCTTCATAGAGACTGGAGGATACCAGGGAGACATAGACTTCAAATACGCCAACATGTGGATCGGTGACGAGGACGGCCCTACTCCGGTTGAACCTAGAGAGCCATTCAAGGAGCTAACAATTCCTGGCATAGTTGAGGCTGAGGACTATGACAAGGGCGGACAGAACGTCGCATACTACGACACTGACAAGCCGAACAGAGACAGTCTGTATCGCAACGACAGAGTCGATATTGTAGAGTCCCCTACTGGCTACGCTATTGGCTACACTATGGCTGGGGAGTGGACAGAATACACTGTAAACGTCGAGGAGACTGCGGACTACGACATAGAGGTCTATATGTCAAACGGCGGAAGCGATCCTGTATTCGACTTGTCCATTGACGGCGACTCTGTGACTTCTTTCACTTGCAAGAGCCAGGGCGACTGGGACACATACGCAGCCGCAATGCAGACTGTAAGGCTGACAGAAGGCGAGCATGTGCTAAGGCTGACAGTAGGCAAGAGCTATAGCAACATTGACTACATGAAGTTCTCAAAGCCAACACCGGACTCACACATGACTCCTGCTGCGAACGAGGTAGTTGTAATGCCTAACCCTGCGTCTGAGTTTATCGAAGTAAAGGGCAACGACATTGTTTTAATAGAACTGTACGATATGCTTGGAAACAAAATCATAAGCACCGAGCATAGCAGACTTGACGTTACAATGCTGTCTGACAACACCTATCTGCTAAGGATAGAGACTTCGGACAGTGTCATTACAAGAAAGGTTACAATAAAGAAGTAACTACAGAATAAACATACAAAACTGTGCGATTAACTTACAAAACATGGTCGCATAACGAAACATTAATAGTAATATCTAAATTAAACCGCAATGAAACATTCTTCTATGAAGAAAGCTCTTATGGGCTTTGCTTTGGCATCGGCTGTATCTACAGCTATGGCTGTTGACCCATGCGGATCATTCAGCTCAATGAGTGGTGGAACACAGGCACAAAACGGAGGTACACACGACATCTCTGGAACACCTTTCAACTACGAGATGTGGACAGAGACTAAGAATCCTGGCAGCTCGTCTAGCATGACTTACAAAGCTGACAAGGACAAGTTCCAATTTCAGGCACGCTGGAGCAACGACCCTAATGACTTGCTTTGCCGTATCGGACTATATTGGGGTGGAGGAAACACTCCTAGATACAGTGATTTGAACGGAGACCTACACTGTGAGTTCAACTTCGAAAAGTCTGGTTCTGGTGGCGGTTACAACTACATCGGAGTATATGGTTGGACTAAGTCTCCTACAGAGGTTGAGTACTACATCGTAGAGAACTGTTTCTTTAATAGCAACGAAAAGCAACAAGGAAACTACTGGAATTCGAACCCTGCAGGTTCGTACACTATGGACGGAGACACATACGAGCTAAGAACAGGTACACGTACAGGTCCTTCTATCTCGGGTAACTCAACATTTACACAGATATATGCAATCAGAAGAACCCAGCGTAAGTGCGGTCATGTATCAATTTCAGCTCACATGAGAGAGTGGGAGAAGAAAGGACTTAAGCTTGGTCAGCTCTATGACTGCAAGTTCCTTTGCGAGGTTGGTGCAGGAACAGGTAGCTTCGACTTGAAGTATGGTAATGTATGGGTTGGAAGCGCAGAAGGTGCAGAACCAGCAAAGCCAACTGAGACAGAGGAGCCATACAATGGCAAAATCGCTATCCCTGGCAAACTTGAGTGCGAGAACTATGACAAGGGAGGTAATGGATTCGGTTACTACGATACAGACAACGAGAACGAGGGAGATGGTTATCGCAAAGATGGCGTAGATATCGTCAAAGCTAACGATAACTGGGCTATCGGTTATACAACAGATTCTGAGTGGCTTAAGTACACTATCAATGTCGAGGAGAGCGCAACTTATAACGTTGGTGCATACATGGCTAACGGTAGCTCTGATCCAAAGATTTCACTTAGTATAGATGGCAAGAAAGCTGCCTCACTAACAGGCGTTGGTGCTGGTGATTGGGACACTTATGCAATGGCTAAGGGAACAATCAACCTAACTAAGGGTGAGCATACACTTGTTCTTAACTTTGACAATAGTTATACAAACATTGACTACCTAGTATTCTCTAAGGATGCTATTGAAGAAGGAAACAACCAGGGCAACCAAGGTAATGAAGAAGAAGGTAATCAGGGAAATACAACACAAACAACTGCTTCAGGAGAGTACTTCGACGAGAATGGTGCTTACTTCGGACCTAGCTGTGACGACACAAACTACACAGGTGCTTACTATACAGGAAACTACACTTCTCCTTTCAAGAGTGTTCTAGGCAAGACTGACGCAGAAATTCAAGCTAAACTTGACCAACTATGGAACCACTACTTCGTGGGTTCTAACAAAGTTTACTTCGAAAAGAATGATGGTAGCGCATACATCCTTGACACAGGTAACAATGACGTTCGTTCAGAGGGTATGTCTTACGGTATGATGATCTGTGTACAAACTAACCATAAGGCTGAGTTTGACAAGCTTTGGGCATTTGCTAAGAAAAATATGCTTCACACTTCAGGTCAGTGGCAGGGATACTTCAAGTGGCAGTGCAATCCCGATGGTTCTGCACAGGATGCTAACTGTGCTCCTGATGGAGAGATGTACTTCACTACAGCACTTATGCTTGCAGCTAATCGTTGGGGACAGAAGTCATACATGGACGATGCTCAGTACTGCCTAAAGAATTTCTGGAAGAACGGAACTGGTTCATTGTTCAACGAGCAATACAATGTTATCACATTCCAGCCATACAACTGCTCAGACTTCTCTGACCCTTCTTACGACCTTCCTGCATTCCTCGAGTTGTTCTCTCGTTGGTCAACTAGCAACAACAACAGATGGAATCAGACAGTTTCTGCAACTCGTGACCACCTTTACAAGTCATGCAATACAAGTTCTGGACTATTCACTGATTACAATAACTTCGACGGTACTCCTCACGCAGGATTCGACAACAACAACCCATCTAACACTTACTTGTACGATGCTATGCGTTGCGCGATGAACTACGGTATGGACTGCTACTTGTTCGGAAAGGACGCTAAGAGACAAACTGAGATGGCTAAGAGAATCATCGACCACTTCGAGAAGGATGGTTACAAGCACGCCCGCTTCAACTGGGACGGTTCAGTTTTGGGAATAAAGAGCTCAGATAGTTACACCCTTGGTGAGACTGGTGCTAATGCTGTTGCTTGCTACGCGTTGATGAATGAGCCTTCTTACGCTACAAAAGTTAAAACTAACCTAAATAATGCATGGAACGCAAGCCTTGCAACAGGCACTTACCGCTACTACGACGGTCTTGTCCACTACTTGTCAATGCTTCACCTATGTGGTTCATTCAAGATCTACAAGCCAACTCCTGACATCAAGACTAAGGAGGTAAAGGGAAGCGCACCATTTGAGTTTAACGGAGTTGAGTACACTGAGAGCGCAACTACTTACTCATTCGAGGACTGCCAGCTTTACAAGGTTAACATCTCAATCATCGCTACATCTAACGAGGATGTTGAGTCAGAGGCTGCTATCTCGATTGCTCCAAACCCTGCATCAAGCAAGTTTACAGTTAACTCTGTAGCTGAGATAGAGCTTATAAAGGTTATGGATATGAGCGGAAGAGTGTTGCTTCAGACAAACAACGCTGACGTAAATGTTTCAAACCTATCTAACGGAACATACGTTGTAGTTGTAACTACAACTGAGGGTGACTCAGTTAACAAGCTAATGATCATTAAGTAATCCAGTATAAATATTTATGGTCAAAGGGTGCGCACCGCGAGGTGTGTGCCCTTTCTTTTTGCATATTAAGAACTTTATATATAATTTTGCCGGAAAAATCTGCAAGGTATAAAATCCATAATAATGAGCAGCTTCTTTATAATTATCATATTTATCCTATACAAAATATTCAGATCGTCTTTTCTGAATGGCTCTAGTATTGGAGACGATTCGGGCAGAGGAATACCGAACATAGACCAATACTTCAACTCTATAGCAGCTCCGGTAATAATGGTTGCCAGAATGTCGTCTAACCCGACAAGGGAGAAACAAAACGAGGTAAACTACTACATCCAGAATGTAATCATACCTACATACTTTAACGATCTGGCTACAAGGCACAAAGCTTACTCTGTATTTGCAAAGTACACGAGAATCGACAGAGAAACACTGATAAACCTAGTAAAGAACGCAGGTGACACTATAATCAGAACAAGCCCAAGCACATACTACAAGAAGACTCTGCTAAAGCATCTGTTTGAAATTTGCAGTATATGTGACGGCATGAACACAACCCAGAGAGACTTCATAGAGTCATTTGCAAGGAAAATTGGAGTCAGCGCCAGACAAACATACGACGAATACATGTCGGAAAACGGAGGAAGCTACGACTGGCATAACCATAGGAGCTCTTATGACCAAAACACAAACGACAATTACAGCTATGGGTACGAGAGAACTGCAAACAAAACTTCCGCAGGTGAGCTGGAGAAGGCTTACAAAACTTTGGGAGTTGATGAAAACGCAACGGACGACGAGATAAAAACAAGGAAAAACAAACTTTTAAGGAAGTGGCATCCGGACCTCTACGCACAACAAGGAGAGGAAGCAATAAAAAAGGCAACTCTCAATTCACAAAAGATAAACGAAGCCTACGACATCATAAAGGAACATCGCGGCTTTAACTAGAAAAATAAGGGTGACTGTCAAATTCTAGACAGCCACCCTTATAGCTTAAAGTACTCTAAATAAGGTTTTTACTTATCCAACTGACCGAATACCCTTCTTAGCAAGTCGTTTGTACGCTCAGCTACATTAGTACGAATACCCAACTCCTTCTCAGCAATCTTTGTGAACAAACCGTCCAATGCACGACCGGTAACGTAGTCGGAAATATCACTATCAACTGGCTGAACTGAACTAATTTTGTTCATAGTAGAAGCAGGAATCTTACCACTTATACTTGCTAACTGCAAAGCAGTCTTTCCTGCAGTACTATTTAAAGCATCATATAGAGCATTATTTCCCTTAGCAAACTTACTCCACAATGTAACAGCATTAACTTCACCAACACCTACATTCTGCATACTCTCTGTGATAGTAGGATGGAATGCTGCCATAAGGTCAGACCTTGTATCAGTCTCCAACTTTACTGTAGCGGCATTGTCAGCGCCAAAAAGGATATCCTTTGCATCCTGAATTGTAAGACCAGTGACCTCGTCAGCAAGAATCTTGGCAGACTCAGGGGCAGCATCAGTAGCAGCATTGTTGAAAGCTGTTACCAAATTTTCCTGAAGATTATCACCAAGGCCAACAGCAGAAACTATAGACTTGCCAGCATCAGTACTTGCCAATGAATTATAAACTTCAAATGCAGTTACTGCTCCCTCTGGAAGTCCAATCTTTGTAGCTACCTCAGCCATATAACCGTCAGTACTCAACTTCTCTACAGCAGTAGATACACCAATCTGCAATGCCTGTTTCAAAGCGCTTGCAGTCTCTCCGTCCGACGCTCCCTGCAATGCATCGGCAACCTCCTCACAACCAGTCATCATAGGCACAGCGGCAACAAGCGACATGGAAACAAGGAACGAACTTAACACTCTTCTTATCTTCATACCTTTTATAGTTTAATATTATGGATGCAAATATAAACACTTTTTACAAAAAGGCCATAAATGAACATGAAAATAGAAAAAAACGAACGATTGTTCGAAAGAGAAAAATATTACATATTACATTATGTTTCAGATAATTAACGCAACCTATATGCACATTTTATCGATGTATGTGCAACAATAATCGACATTTTGATAATAAAAAATGCAACTATTTAGAAAAATAATACTAATTTTGCATGTCAAATGTTCGTTTATTTCAAATAAACTGATGACATCAATAAATGTAGAAATACGAAAATTGGTTGTAAATGATACAGAAGATTTTAGTTGCCAATAGAGGTGAGATAGCAATGCGAGTGATGCGCTCTTGCAAAGAGATGGGCATCAAGACGGTTGCTGTGTACTCTGAGGCAGACAGAACATCTAAGCATGTATTTTACGCAGACGAGGCTATTTGTATAGGACCCGCTGCATCAAGAGAGAGTTATCTTTGCATCGACAAGATTATCGATGCTGCCAAGAAATTCGGAGCAGACGCAATCCACCCAGGATATGGTTTCTTGAGCGAGAATGCAGAGTTTGCAGCTCGATGCAAGAAAGAGGACATCATCTTTATCGGAGCTCCTGCTGAAGCAATGGTCAAGATGGGTGACAAGATTATGGCCCGCCAAACAATGATCGCTGCCGGTGTGCCAGTCGTTCCTGGCACTCAGGAGGCACTAAAGGATGCTGACGAGGCTGTAAAGGTTGCAATGGAAATCGGACTTCCTGTTATGCTTAAGGCAAGTGCCGGTGGTGGTGGTAAGGGTATCCGCCTTGTATGGAAGAAGGAGGAGATTGCCGAGGCATTCAACACAGCGCAGAGTGAAGCTATTTCATCGTTCAACGATGGCACAATATACATAGAGAAGTTCATCGAGACTCCTCACCACATCGAGTTCCAGGTGCTTGCAGACCAGCACGGAAACTGCGTACACTTGTTCGAGCGTGAGTGTTCTATCCAGCGCCGTAACCAGAAGGTTGTTGAGGAGAGTCCGTCTCCGCTAATGACTCCGGACGTAAGAAAGAAGATGGGAGAAATCGCCGTACGCGCTGCCAAGGCAGTAAAGTACGAAGGAGCAGGTACAATCGAGTTCCTTGTTGACGACAACTTGAACTTCTATTTCCTTGAAATGAACACTCGACTTCAGGTTGAGCACCCTATCACAGAGGAAGTGGTTGGTGTTGACCTTGTTAAGGAGCAGATTAACGTGGCTAACGGTCTTCCTTTGAGATTCAAGCAGGAGGACTTGACACAGAGAGGTCACGCTATCGAGTGCCGTATCTGTGCAGAGGACGCCGAGAACAACTTTATGCCTGACACTGGCGTGATCAAGCAGCTTCAGGAGCCTCTTGGAATCGGAACTCGTGTAGATAGCTTCGTTTACGAGGGTTACGAAATCCCTGTTCACTACGACCCTATGATTGGTAAGCTAATCGTTTGGGCTGTAACTAGAGAGTTCGCTATCGAGAGAATGAGACGTGTTCTTTACGAGTACAGAATCACTGGTCTAAAGACAAACATCTCGTACCTAAGAAAGATTATGGATGTACCTGCATTCGTCGAAGGCAAATACAACACTAAGTTCATCGCTGAAAACAACGACAAGCTAAGTGAAGAGAAGCTTTACGAGGCAGAGAAGAGCGAGGTAGAGGACATCGCTATCATCGCATCATATATGGACTATATCGTTAACTTGGAGGAAAATTCTCCAAAGACAGGCGACAACCGACCTATCAGCAGATGGAGAGAGTTCGGTAAGCGCACAAATATGGTCAGAATCTAATTCTTAAGAATAGAGAGAATGGAAGTACATGTAGGAAACCGAGTTGCTGAGGTTGAACTTATCAGCAAAGAGGATAACAAAGTTACCATCAAGATTGACGACAAGACTTACGAGGTCGATATCGTTATGGCTGAAAACGGTAGCTGCTCAATCATCACTAACAACGGACGAAGCTATAATGCTGAGTTCAAGAGAGAAAAAGGTGGCAAGAGCTATCTAGTAAACACTCATTTCAACACTTTCCCTGTTGACATCATAGACCAGCAGGCCAAGTACTTGATGAACCGCAAGAAGGGTGACGCAAGCGAGGCTCAGGACCGAGTATTCTCGCCTATGCCTGGTAAGGTAGTCAAGATTTTGGTAGAGAAGGACCAGGAGGTAAAGTGTGGACAGAGCGTTATCGTAGTCGAGGCTATGAAGATGCAGAGTGAGTACAAGGTAAAGCGTGATTGTATTATAAAGGATATCTTGGTTAACGTGGGTGACGTAATCAACGGAGATCAGACTTTGATCACCTTGAAGGACATCCCAGGTACTGAGAATGCTTAATTCTAAAATACTATGAGAGATAAGAAAGTAGTACTCGAAGAGTTCAAAGAGTTCAGTAGAATTGCCGAGTTGGGTGGCGGTCAGGACAAGATTGACAAGCAGCACGAGCAGGGCAAGCTAACTGCAAGAGAGAGAATCGAGGTTCTTCTTGACAAGGGTACATTCGTAGAGATTGACAAGTTTGTGATTCACAACTGCTCAAACTTTGGTCTTGACAAGAAAAAGATTAGTGGAGACGGTATCGTTTCAGGATATGGTAAGATAGACGGTCGCTTGGTATATGTTTACGCATACGACTTCACAGTTCTTGGTGGTTCGTTGAGCCGCACAAACGCCAACAAAATCACTAAGGTTCAGCGTCTAGCTTTGAAGATGGGAGCTCCTATCATTGCTATCAATGACTCAGGAGGAGCACGTATCCAGGAGGGAGTTTCTGCACTTGCAGGCTACGGTGACATCTTCTACCAGAACACTATTTCTTCGGGTGTCATTCCTCAGATTTCAGTTATCATGGGACCATGCGCAGGAGGTGCTTGCTACTCTCCAGCATTGACAGACTTCATCTTTATGGTTAAGGAGAAGAGCCACATGTTCGTAACTGGACCAGATGTAGTTCGTACAGTAACACACGAGGATATCGACAAGGAAGGACTAGGTGGTGCTATGGTTCACGCTTCAAAAAGTGGTGTCGCTCACTTCGTAGGAGAAGATGAGGAGGACACACTAATGATGGTTCGTGAGTTGCTAAGCTTCTTGCCTTCTAACAACTTGGAGGAGGCTCCATACGTTAGCACAATGGATGACGTTATGCGTGAGGACGAGGCTCTAAACGACTTGATTCCAGAGGATCCAAGCAAGCCTTACGACATGAAGGAGCTAATCAGCAGCATCGTTGATGACAACAACTTCTTTGAGGTACATGAGCATTTCGCACAGAACATAATCGTTGGTTTCGCACGTATGGCAGGCAAGACTGTTGGTATCGTTGCCGACCAGCCAGCTTTCCAGGCAGGTGTGCTTGACATTGACTCATCTGACAAGGCTGCTAGATTCATTCGTTTCTGCGACTGTTTCAATATTCCAATCGTAACACTTGAGGACGTTCCAGGATTCCTTCCAGGCTGCACTCAGGAGCATAACGGAATCATCCGTCACGGAGCTAAGATCGTTTACGCATACGTAGAGGCTACAGTTCCAAAGGTAACCCTAATCACTCGTAAGGCTTACGGTGGTGCTTACATCGTTCTTGCATCCAAGAACATCGGTACAGACATCAACCTTGCCTACCCAAGCGCAGAGATTGCAGTACTTGGTGCTGAGGGTGCAGTAAACATCCTTTACCGCACACAGACTGGCGAGGAGAAGGCCAAGACTTTGGCTGAGTACGAGAAGACATTCTCTAACCCATATCGTGCTGCAGAGCTTGGTTATGTTGACGAGATCATTCTTCCTTCACAGACTCGTGAGAAGATTATCCAGAGTCTTGACATGGCTCAGACTAAGAATCGTCAGAACCCTGCCAAGAAGCACGGAAACATTCCTCTATAATCGAGGTACAAATACAAAGTCAAGAAGAGCGAATGCTATAGGGTTCGCTCTTCTTTTCATTTATAAAGAAAACTAAAACAAAAGAAAAAATGACAAATAAAGAGGCTATAATAAACAGGTACAAATTTGAAAAGAAAGTTGACCAGCTGAATAACAACAAAAACACTTATGTATTCAGGACCTCAAAAGAGGAAGAAATACTGATAAAAGACCTACTGCAGAATATAACTAACCACATAATAAGCAATAAAAGAATTGTATCCTTTTCTGTTGTGTCTGACAATTCCGAAGAAAAGAATTCATACGAATGCGACAATTTCGAAGACTACGAAGTTCTTGAGGACTTTATAGAAATAGACAATGACAAATTAAAATTTATTGCTCCGGACAACAACGTAGTTCTACACATAACTTATAGAAGACAGGACACAAACCTGGACATTCCTATTCATGTTCACATTAACGGATACGGCTACGAAGGGGACGAGGTTTGCGAAAGCTATGCCTGTGTCAACGCATCAATAATGTGGAAGGAAGGTAACGTGCTTAACTCTGCATTGGCACTTATTACTTACGACTGCAACGGATTCGAGAAGATAAAGAGCAAGATTGAAGCATCAATAAACAACGTAGAATCCTTGTCTAACGACGAAAAAGAGATAGTTAAGGAAGCATTCCAGGACAATACAGAAATAGGACTAGCATACCTTAACAACGGGCAGTTCGTTGATGCCTTGAGTTCTCTGGAATACGAATATAGAGAGCTGAACAGAGAGCCGGATGCAGACAAGAAACTATATTCATCACTGGCATACAATATCGGCGCCTGCTATCTTCAGCGCTACCAGTTCAAGAAAGCACTTCACTATTTTGATGTGGCTAACACTTTCTGCAACAACAAGGAGACTTCCCAAGCTTTGCTCCACTCCTCAGCATGCGCAAATGACTTGAACACACTGTGGCTATTGGAGACTGCTAAGAAGGAGGCTGACGCAATAGCTCACAATGACAAGGAATACCAGAACTTCCTTTCAAACATAGAGGATGTTCTAAAAACAACACACGAACCCAATAACGAGAAGAATCTTTTCTATCAGATACTAAACTTCTTTGGAGTTATTCATTCCGAAGTTTCATCAATGATTGTCGAAAAGAAAGGTCTAAGGCCATACATTGTTGACAACCAGCTCGAGATTATCGGCTTCAACATTGTACCTGAGCTATATGGCTGCGACGACATGACGCTATACATATCACACCGTTCAAGCAGAGACTATGTGTGCAAAGAATTGCTGGGAGAGGACTCAGACTACCCTACTGAAGAGTCCAAGAAAATTCCTAACGCAAGCCCAGACAAGTCAAAGGTAAAGACAAACGGAGAAATTATCGTCCACATCAGCAGAATAAACGACATTGCCACAGTGAACATAATGGTGCCTTCGTTCAGCAAACTGCCAAACAAGTTGAACGGTTACCCTCAGGTCGCATCATTCAAATACTATTTGAACGCAGTAATGACTCCGGAACAATTCAACGAACTTCGCAGTTCGTCCATCAAGAAAGTGTCAGAGAAAGAGGAGGAACTTGGCTATGGCGAATATTTCTCTTTGGGTATGGACGCAGAGGCTCATTACTACTTCATCATGGGCTTGCAGGCATTCAACTACAAGATTTACGGCACTGCGCTTTACTTCCTATCTCAAGCATACGAACTTGTAGCGGCAAAAAGATATACTGACCAGATCGACAATATCGACAAAGAGATGATGATGGAAGCCGCATACATGCTTGGAGTAATCCACATGGCTAACCATGAGTATGACACTGCTGCATATTATCTAAGACCTCTTTCACAACTCGACAAAAAAGAGTGGAAGGACGAATATGCCAAGGCTTTGACTCTCAACGGAGACCTGAAGTTTATTGACGCAATCAAGGGAAGCATTGGATAATTTTCCATCCTATGCAGCCGGACTCACCTCCGACAAGTAACAATTAGGCAATTCAAAACAAATATACACAACACACAATGAGAAAAGAAGACTTAGGATTTGTCCGCATAGCAAGTGCAATCCCCGTTGTAGAGGTTGCTAATCCAAAGCTTAACGCAGACAGAATAATATCGCTTATAGAGAAAGCCGCAAAGGAAAATGTAAAGATTGTCTGCTTTCCAGAGCTTTGTCTGACTGGCTACACATGTGCGGACTTGTTCTTTCAGAGAGCTTTAATCGAAGAAACAGCGAGACAGCTTGACAGAGTCAACGAAGCCGCAAAAAATAATGGCATATACGCACTTGTAGGCGCTCCGGTCTATAGAAACGGAAAGCTATACAATGCGGCCTTCGTTGTTGGAACTGACGACTATAAATCTACTGAGGTTGACAAACAGTACCTTCCAAGCAACAACGAGTTCTATGAAAAGCGATGGTTCACGCCCGGATTCGGAGAGAAGAAGCAGATATTTGAAATCGAAGGGCTAAGGTTCGCCATAGAAATCTGCGAAGACTTGTGGATGCCAGCTTCACCGAGTGATGCCCTTTGCCTTGGCGGAGCAGAGGTTATCTTCAACTTGTCTGCAAGCGACGAACTTATCGGCAAGGAGGCCTACAGAAGACAACTTGTCAAGCAGAAGTCAGCGACTAACGCATGCGCATACGTCTATACAAGCGCAGGATTCGGAGAAAGCAGCACAGACCTTGTATTCTCTGGAACTGCAATCATAGCAGAAAACGGAAGTCTGCTTGCTACTGCAGAGCGTTTCTCTATCAACGAGCAGCTAATAGTTGCCGACCTTGACATCCAGAGACTTCAGGCTGACCGACTAAGAAATTCATCATTCATCATCGGCAACCAAAATCCGAACAAGGAGGAGATTCCTGTAAACAGACTTGACAACCAATCAAGCTACGCAGAGCCTCAACACATAACAAGAACGTTCGCACCTCATCCTTTCGTTCCACCTGAGGACGAGATGAAAACTCGATGCAACGAAATCTTCTCCATCCAAGTGGGTGGACTTGCAACACGTCTGTTCCACACAGGAATAAAGAAGGCAGTTGTCGGAATCAGCGGTGGACTTGACTCTACACTTGCTCTTTTGGTCATGGTTAAGACTTTTGACAAATTGGGAATACCAAGAGAAAACATCGTAGGAATAACTATGCCTGGATTCGGAACTACGGGCAGAACATACAACAACTCGCTCAACATGATGAAAAGCCTGGGCGTAACTATCAAGGAGGTTGACATCAAGCCGGCTTGCCTTCAGCACCTGAAGGACATAGACCATGACTTGGCAATTCTTGATGTGAGCTACGAGAACACTCAAGCGCGCGAAAGAACTCAGATTCTTATGGACTACTCGAACAAAATCGGCGGTCTCGTAGTAGGAACCGGAGACTTGTCAGAGCTTGTTTTGGGTTGGGCGACATACAACGGAGACCACATGAGCATGTATGCCGTGAACACTTCCATCCCTAAGACTTTGGTAAGGTACATGGTCAAATATGCCGCACTTTACGAGATGGACGAGTCTGCTCGCGAAACATTGCTTGATGTTTGCGACACACCTGTAAGCCCGGAGCTTCTTCCGGCCGATGACAAGGGTGAGATTTCACAAAAGACTGAGGACTTGGTCGGACCTTACGAGCTACATGACTTCTTCATCTACTATACCCTACGCTTCGGATTCTCGCCAACAAAGATATTCTTTATGGCGCAGAAAGCTTTCTATGGAAAGTATGACAACGCAGTGATATTGAAGTGGATGAGGACATTCTACTGGCGCTTCTTCGCACAGCAGTTCAAGAGAAGCTGTATGCCAGACGGTCCTAAGGTTGGTAGCGTAAACCTATCTCCAAGAGGAGACTGGAGAATGCCAAGTGACGCAAGCAGCAAAATCTGGATAGAGGAAGTCGAAAATCTGACAAAGACTTTCCTATAGGGAAATAAAATATCACAGCACTAACAAATTGTATGGCTGGACATTGCTCGAGCCATACAATTTTATTTTATAACACACAAACACTTTCCTAAAAAACAAAATCAATCAAAATCTTACTGATACAAAAAAATAAATTCAAATTCATCACTCGCCTAGCTTTGTATTCAAAATGACATTTAAAAACACTTACAAATACGGTTGAAATAACTAAAAATCTTCAAAATTGTAAAAAAATAGGCTTCCCTGTAAAATATTTCCTCAAACCCGTTGTCCATACATATAGAACAAAAAATATAATCTATGACAATATTACAGAAACATTTGATATTCATTCCGGTGTGCTTCGTCCTATTTGGAGCATGTTTTGGCTATATAGTTATGTTGCTATGGAACTGGCTTATGCCATCAATTTTCAGCATGGGGCAGATAAATTTCTGGCAGGCTGTAGGTCTTCTTTCCCTTTGCAAGATATTGTTCGGAGGAACAGGAATTGCCCAACATTGCCACGGCAAACACGGACATTGCGGATGCAACAATGACAAGAACAAACTGCGTGAGAAATGGGAGAACATGACACCTGAGGAACGCAAGAAAGTGATGGAGGAAATCAAAAACAAATGTAGCAGTTCGGACGAGCTATAGCAAGATGAAAGATAAAGAGATTGACGACATAATTCGCGAGAACTCATCTTGGCTTCGTGCTTTTGTTAGAAGAAAAGTAAGAAATAGAGACGATGCAGACGATATCGTTCAAGACACTCTATATCAACTAATAAGGACAATAAAGGTTCTAGAGAACCCAATCGGGCACGTTTCTTCTTGGCTCTATACAGTTGCTCACAACCTGATTATCAACCATAGCAAAAGGAATCGAGAGGAAGCAATCGGACAAACTGATGACAACAACGAGAACTTCATGACTGAAATCTCAGAGATATTAATTGCCGATGACAACGAAAGCCCTGACTTCAAGATTCTCCGATCTATGGTGTGGAAGGAATTTGACAAGGCACTGACAGAACTGCCTCAGGAGCAGAGGGAAGCAATAGAAATGACAGAGATACAAGGTTTGTCAGTCAAGGAGTCAGCAGAGAAACTGGGAATATCTCAGAACACGTTTCTTTCGAGGAAGCATTATACAGTTGTTCACATCCGAAAAAGACTATACAGTCTATACCAAGAATTAATAAACAAATAAAAAAAAAACAAACATGTGGCTAATTGAATCATCAATAGGGAAAAAGGCAGTAATGTCAGTTACAGGAATAGCATTAGTGTTGTTCCTAACTTTTCATGCTTGCATGAACATCGTTTCACTGATAAGCGCTAAGGGTTACAATGCCATCTGCGAATCATTAGGTGCTAACTGGTATGCAGTAGCGGCAACAATAGTGCTAGGCATTTTGGTTCTGATACATTTTGCCGTAGCAATCAGAATATCAGTCTGGAACTATCAGGCCAGACCAGAGAAATACGCAGTCACTCACAAGAATGACGCAATAGAATGGTCAAGCCAACACATGCTCGCTCTTGGAATAATCGTTCTTGGCGGAATATTTCTTCATCTCTACAACTTCTTCGGCAACATGATGCTAGAGGAAATTATTGGAGGGAACAAGGAACTTGCCACAAACGGCATTTACCATATCATAAACATATTCCACGGAATAGGCGAGCGCACAGTTATGGGCGTTGTCTATACACTGCTTTATATTGTATGGCTTGCAGCATTGTGGTTCCACTTGAATCACGGAATCTGGAGTTCCATGCAGTCACTTGGTATCAACAACTCAACTTGGTTTCCGCGTTTGAAGCTAATCAGCAACATTTACAGCACAGTAATCATTCTTATGTTTGTCAGCGTGGCTGTTCTGTACTGTCTTGGCTATACTCCTTACGACATAAACGAAGTAATGTAAAGAAAACTATAAACAATGAAAAGAATTGTCTCGCTAACGATATCACTAATAATATCGTTAGCTTCAATTGCACAGAACAGCGTCTATGACTTCACAGTCAGGGACAACAAGGGGAACGACACTCCCCTTTCAAAATACAAGGGCAAAGTGCTGCTTGTCGTGAACACAGCTACCCATTGCGGACATACTCCCCAGTACAAGGAACTTGAAGAACTCTATGAGTCATACAAGGACAAGGGATTTGAAATTCTTGACTTCCCCTGCAACCAGTTCGGCGCTCAGGCTCCGGGAACAGATGAGGAAATCGAACAGTTCTGCACAACAAACTACAATACGAAATTCCCACGCTTCACAAAGGTTGAAGTGAACGGAGAAAACGAGGCACCTCTGTTCTCTTACTTGAAGGATAAGAAGAACTATGTAAGGGTCAAGCCAAAGAACAAGCTGATCTCGATCAAGGACATTGTTCTTGTAGAGAGCGAAGCAGAGGCAAATGAGAAGCCGGACATATACTGGAACTTCACAAAATTTCTTGTAAACAAGAAAGGCCAAGTCATTGCACGCTTTGAATCAGCTGCCAGAACAGAATCTCTAGCACCTGCAATAGAAGCACTTTTGAAATAACAATACACAACTTTAACAAATACTGATGCAGAAGGACGCAAGTGGCAGATGTTACTTACGTCCTTCATTTTTTCGGGCAGTACAATCGCTGTTAATTATTGTTAAAAGTAAGCATAAAAATTAGCAAAACTCAGTCTTTATAAAAGTTTTTACATATTTTTGCAAGCAGAAAATTAAAACATTATGACAGAAAACACAAATTTGTTAACCAAAGCAACAGGCGCTGAATGGATTAAATTCCTTAAATTCCTCTCTATTGGAGCGGGAGCGGGATTCCTGTTGTCAGGTGTTATCTTCTTCTTTGCCTATAACTGGAGCGAGATGCACCGCTTCACAAAAATGGGAATTGTCGGCGCACTGATGCTGGCTTGCTACGGAGGTGTATTCCTAACAAAGAAAAACTTGATTGTTCAAAATGTCCTTATTACGGCGATGAGCGTTATCGTTGGTGTCATGCTTGCCCTTTATGGCCAAGTCTATCAGCTTGAGGCAGACAGCTACCAAATGTTCCTGACTTGGGGACTGGCTATTTTAGTATGGGCAATAGCTGCAGACTTCTATCCTTTATGGCTTATAGAAATTGGTTTGTTCTGCATGTCGATAGCATTGTATAAAAACCAAGGTTCTTCTTGGAGACATTGCTATTTGGTTCTTTCGCCCACTTTCTTGGTTTCTGTGACTGCAGTGTTTACGTTTCTGCATAAGATGATACCTGGACGAGAGCCTGCACCAAGATGGTTTATGAATGTAATCTTTACTACCAGTCATATTTATTTGACTATTGCTTCAATGTTTGAAAATAATGGTTTTCCAATGCTAGTGTTTTTGATGGCAACTGCATTGTTATATTACTATTCAATAAATCAGAAGAATTTGTGGACATACTCCTTGATTTTCATAGGAGGATTGATGTTGTTCTTAAGATATTCTATAAATATTGGAAATATTGAAGCAATAACGGTCCTTTTGTTTGATACTATTGTATTGGTGGTCGGAGTGTACTTCCTTTCTAAGCATTTGATTGATAAAAATAATGAATGGAATAAAGATGGAAACAAGTAATAATAATACAAATGAAGTTAAGAAACTTCATTGGGGAATAAAGGTGCTTCTGTTCCTTGCCGGACAGATTACTGCGTTATTCTCTTTGGGATTCATTGCTATGACTGCTATGACTCTAAGATTGGACGAGCCAGTAGTATATGGAATCTTGGGAGTTGTAATTATTGTTGTCAGTTTTGTAGGAGCCAAAATAGTTAATGACGAAAAACTAGTTTATGCTCTGGTTTTGCCTGCATACTTCGACGGTATAGCATTGATGGTCGGGGGATTTACTTTAAAATGCGATACTTTTTTGCCAGCATGCTTTATGCTACTTGTTGTTGCGATAGTTTCGTATTTCTTTGTAAACAACAAGTTTTTTAGGAGCATTCTGATATTGGAATGCTTTAGTCTTGTGCCTTGCTTGTTTTCATATGTGGAGAATAAGCAGGAGATATTGAGTGTAATCGGACTGATATATATTGTTATCTATGCTTTGACTTGCTTATGCCAAGATAAAATCTGTAAGAATATGCCCGAAGCAAAGGATCATTTGACTTCCTTCAGGTTCTCTGCACAGTTTGTTGGATTTGTCCTTGTTTTTTGTAATGACATAGTAATTGCCCGAATCAAACTTTTTAGTAGCAGTACATTTAATGCTAACCAATATATTTATGACGGAATCTATAACGTGGATGTTCTGTCTTTAATCTATGGAGTTTGTGCGCTTGCCTTGGCAGTATATTGGATAAGTGATTACATGGGTAAGCCGGCATTGGTTCCTATCTTGTTGTGCTTAGTGGTATGCGCACTATCTACATTCTATCGTCCTATAATTTTGTCTGTTCTTTGCGCAATTTTGGGATTTTGGGTAAAGGAAAGAAAGTGTTGGATTCTTTCTCTGCTGCTTCTGACTGGCAGCACAATATTCTATTACTACAATACAAACTTCACTTTACTCAACAAGTCATATTCCCTTATGGTATTGGGTGTAGTGTTCTTGCTTTGCGGTTATTACATTGTCAAGCAGGAGAAGGTGTCACAGAATAAAAAGGAATTACTATGAGCAAATTGAAATATATTTTAATAACAGCCAACTTCATTCTATTGGCTGGTTTGTTTATATTCTCTGTAGTTAAAATGGAGAATATAAGGGGTAATGGTAAGGAACTTTACATGAAACTTGCGCCTGTCGATCCTCGCTCGTTGATGCAAGGTGACTACATGACCTTATCTTTTGATTTGGACAATCAAATTAGTTATATCAGATACCTAAGAGATGATATGAAATTCCCTTTCAAGTATGTTGTGGTAAGTCAGGACAGCTGTAAGTATTTGAGAGGTCAGGACGAACCATCTCCTTGTGAAGATAATGAGGTCGTTATAAAGCTTGCACACAAAGACTACTGGCATTTCCTTCCAACAAAATCTTACTTCTTCCAAGAGGGTACAGGTGATAAGTATAGTAACTCAGAGTATGCTCGTGTCAAAGTTGATGAGTATGGTAACTTTGTTATAGTTGCTCTTTGTGATGAAAACAAGAAAGATATAGAATAAAATACTATGACTATGAAATCATTCGGATCAAAGCCATGGTTAGTACCTCAGCCTGTACTAATCATCGGAACTTATAACGAGAACGGCGTTGCAAACGCCATGAATGCGGCATGGGGAGGACAATGGGACATGCACGAGATTGTAATCTCTATGGGAGCTCATGCAACAACTCAGAACCTGAAGCTGAACAACGGCGAATTTACTGTCGCTTTTGCCACTGCAGAGACAATGGTGGCTAGCGACTACGTTGGCATCGTATCTGCCAAGAAAGAGCCAAAGAAGATAGAGAAAACAGGTTGGTCAGTAGAGAAAGCGCCCAATATCAACGCACCTCTATTCAAAAACTTCCCGCTAACTATCGAGTGTCGCATCAAAGAGAAGATTGACGAGTCGGAAGAAGGCTACTATCTTGTTGCAGAGGTTGTAAACGTTCTATGCGACGAAAAGTATCTTGACGAAAGCGGTAATCCCGACGTGGAAAAGATGAAGCTGATTGCTTACGAGCCTATCAGCCACAGCTACATACAAATGGGAAACATCATCGGAAAGGCATTCTCTTGCGGAAACGAAATCAAATAAAGAAAACGCTTTCATAAGACAAAAGAGCCTCGCTAAACCATTTTAGCGAGGCTTTCTGTATATCTACGATTACTTTCGAACAAATATGCCTAGCGAATGAAGTTCATCGGTTCTCGAGGCTCTAAAACGGGTGTTTCACCCTCCCCGGTAGCAATCTTCTTCAACAGCCACGCCATATTGTTAGCTAGTGTCCTCATTGTCTGCAAGCCCTCTGCGTCAAGGCTTGTCTCCCCTTCAGCACAACCGTAAAGTATATTCCAGTACTGCGAAGTAACGACTGGCATATTCGTCATCTGGAAAGGCATATTAAGAGTCTGGAATGCTGACGTAGCTCCACCCCTTCGACACACGCACACACCTGCAGCAGGCTTGTTTGCAAACACAGAACTACCTGCATACATCATTCTTTGCTGAAGCGAGCAGACTGGACCTGCGGGCTGTCCATAATACACCGGAGAGCCAATAACAAGTCCATCACACCTCTCCATCTTTTCTATTACTCTGTTCACAACGTCGTCATCGAAAGTACAACGGTTGTTCTGACACGTATTGCAGGCGATACAGCCTCGGACCGGCTTGTTTCCTATCCAGAACAACTCGCTCTCAATATTATGCTTTTCCAACTGTGCCGCAATCTCTTTCAATGCAATGCTTGTATTTCCATCACGACGAGGACTTCCATTGATGATAAGTACTTTCATAACTACAATTTTATATGAGTTGATAATATGCAAATATAGGCATATTTATCGTTAACACATGCATAAAGACACAAAAAGAGGAAATGCCCAAGGGCAAATCCTCTTTTAACCTTCTGCTAATACTCGGACTAGAACTTGAATCCTACGAAAGCACGAAGCGAGTTTCTTCTGGTAGCGTCAATCTCGAATCCAGCCGAGCTGTTGTCGTCATCACTGAACAAACTGATACCAGCCATGTTTGCAATGTTGTACTCACAACCGAACTGGAACTTCTTGTAACGGAAAGCACCACCGAAATAGTGAGACAAACCAAACTCACCGTTTCCGCTCCATGAATCATCGTCCTGCTTGCCGTCCTTGTAGTCAGTTGAACCAACAACATTAATACTTGGAGCAACCTGATAGTAAACGTCGATAGCCTTGTCATTGCCAAGGTAGTAAGTACCCATCAAACCAGGTCCTAGGAAGTCAACCTTAACGTCAAGGTCTCTTGACACAACCTCTCCGTTAACCTCGTACTTCAATGCACCAACAGAAACATCCAACCAGCGTGCAGAAATACCGATTCCGAAGTTACCAGGATTTGCAACATACCAACGGTTATCCATTGTAAGGCCGAACATAGGTATCTTGCTAACCGAACACTTGTCACCCTTCTCAAACTCCTTGATTGGGAAAACTTTCTTGGTACCGTCAACTATGTCAATAGACTGACCATTCGCTGACATTCCTACACCCTCGTACGCACCGTACTTGTCACCTCTGAAACCGAAGTCAAACTTTAGGCCGAAACCATTGTCCTCGCCCTGATTCTGGGCAAACGAAGATAGACATCCAAGTGCTGCAACTACAGAAAAAATAAGCTTTTTCATGATAATATAAAATATACAAATTGGGTTCTGATTAATTTGTTCAATATACCTCATAGACTCTAGCAGAACCCTCTAACTAGATTATCGAAGTTGTGCGAGACTGTTTTCATCTCAACCACATTGCAAAGATATAGCAAGGAAATTATACAAAATGATATTTTTACATAAAAATTTGTGCATTTTGTTAAGGAATGTTAAAACAAACAAAACATAAGACAAAATACATCCACTTTAAGAATTTTTAACATGAAAAAACGGCTATAAGGCATATTCCATACTTCGACAATATAAAAAAGACACAGATGGAAGCTCAAATCAAAAGAACAGACATAAAAAACGGATTCTTCAAAAAACGAAAAAAGAGGTTGCCCAATGGACAACCTCTTTTATAAGATTATTGAATTTATCAATTACTCGTAGATAGGAGAGTCAGAAACTACTCCTCAACAACCTTCTCGAATACTACTCTAAACTCAACACGACGGTTCTCAGCACGACCCTTAGCAGTCTTGTTGTCTGCTACTGGCTTCTCCTGACCGAATCCCTTAGACTTCATACGAGACTCGTCAACACCGTGGTTAACCAAGTAAGCCTTAACAGCTGCAGCACGGTCGTCAGAAAGCTTAAGGTTCTTGTCAGCGTTACCAACATTATCTGTGTGACCACCGATGAACAACTTGTAAGTTGGGTTCTCGTTCATTACAGTAACTACGTCGTCAAGAATCTTGTAAGAAGACTTCTTGATAGTAGCCTTACCTGTCTCGAACTGAATACCGTTAAGAGCCTTCTTGAACAACTGCTTAACAGCCTCCTTAACCTCAGGACAACCGTTGTTCTCCTTTACACCCTTCTCGTTTGGACATGCATCCTCGTAGTCATAGATTCCATCTCCATCTGTATCGATAGGACAACCCTTCTCGTCAACAAATCCCTTAGCAGCAGCTGGAGTACCAGGACACTGGTCAAGGTAATCAGCAACACCATCACCGTCTGAATCGATAGGACAACCCTTCTCGTCAATCATACCCTTAGCTTCAGCTGGAGTGTTAGGACACTGGTCAAGGTAATCAGCAACACCATCACCGTCTGAATCAATTGGGCAACCAAGAGTATCAACCTGAACACCTGCAGGAGTACCAGGGCACTTGTCTAGATAGTTTGGAACACCGTCCTTATCATCGTCAAGTGGGCAACCGTTAGCGTCAACTGCAACACCTGCTGGAGTGTTAGGACACTGGTCAAGCTTATCCTCAACGCCATCCTTATCAGAATCCTTAGGAGCGCCGAATGCGAACTTAACTCCTAGAGAGTGCATCATCTGCTGATCGTTAGCCTTACCGCAGTCACGAGTATCCTTGTCATCACCAAGAGTGAAACCATAACGGCAGATGTAAGACAAAGCAACACGCTCAGTAAGACGAAGATCGCATCCAAGACCTGCAGGGATAACCAAATCACCACCGTCAACACCGATGAAATCATCTACTGTAGAAAGGTTACGGTAACCAACTCCGGCGAAAGCGAATGGATGGAACTTGCACTTCTCGTTCTTAACGAACTTGAAAGCTGCAGTCAAGTCAGCATAGATCTCGTTCTGCTTGTAAACAGGTCCATTGCTTAATGGAGCAACTGCCTTATTGAACTTAGCTCCGATACGGCCATATGCACCGAACAAAGAAACGTCCCAACGCTCGTTCAAGAAACGTGAAACCTGAAGACCACCGTGTCCGTGGAATGTGTAACCCTTACCAAGGATTCCAAACATATCGGAAGCCAACTCTCCTTCATACTCAGTCAAACCACCATAAACACCGATAGCCCATGGGTTAGACTCGTTCTGTGCAGAAGCAATCGAAAGAGATGCCAATGCTGCACATGCTAAAGATGTAATTCTTTTCATTTTAGAATAGAATGTTATTTTTATTATTACCTATTTATCAGTACAAAATGCCCTAAAAAAGAGCATACTCAAATGCAAAAATAGATAATTTTTGATTTATTTAACAAATTTAGGCTGTAAAAAAAGCATATTTAATGCTGAAAAACATTATTTGAATAGTAAAAATAAAAAAGACAGCCACATTGACTATCTTTTTTATCGTTCTATTGCTCGTTTTCCAACAACTTGACAAGATCAACCACCCCCTCGCTAGCCTTCTTCGGGATTACTTTTATCCTTGGGTTGCCTAGCATAGAACTGTTTGGATTTGGATCTATGAAATATGTATGTGTAGAGCTGGGAATATACTGAATCAAAGAGGCAGCGGGATATACAACCATTGATGTTCCGATAACTACGAATATGTCAGCCTCACTAACAACGTCTATGGCTTCCTCGAACATTGGGACTGGCTCGTCAAATAGAACTATATTGGGCCTCAACCCGTTTCCATCAGGGCCTACAGAGTCAACTGTAATATGAGGGTTGTCCAAATCAGTACGCCTTACTATAAGTTTGGGATTCCTAGTCGAGCAAACTGTAGCGAGTTCCCCGTGCAGATGAATTATTTTGGAACTGCCTGCCTTCTCGTGCAGGTCATCAATGTTTTGAGTGACAACAGTAACGTCGAACTTGGATTCAAGCTCCCTCAACACTTTGTGAGCGGCGTTGGGCTGTCGGTCCTTGGCATCATCATAGAAATAGTTAAGGAAGTCCAAGACGTCCTGTGGATGCTCGACTAAGGCACGATGTGTGCAAACATCCTCGACTTTATACTTGTGCCAGTACCCCTCTGCCATGTCTCGGAACGTATTTATTCCGCTCTCTGCACTGATACCGGCTCCTGTCAATACCACTAGCTTTTTCATACGATAAAACAGAAAAAGAAGGGAGTGCGGATCATTCTACCCCACTCCCTATAATGAACTTACTTTTGACGAACGTAGATGTTTACCGGAGTTCCAGTCAAACTCCACTTTTCACGCAACTTGTTCTCAAGGAATCGCTTGTATGGGTCCTTGACATACTGCGGAAGGTTTGCATAGAACACGAACGATGGAACTGCTGTGTTCGGCAACTGCATCACGTACTTTATCTTGATGTACTTGCCCTTCAATGCAGGTGGCGGATAGTTCTCTATCAAAGGAAGGAAGAACTCATTCAACTGGCTTGTGCTGATTCTGCGAGTACGGTTTTTGTAAACCTCCATAGCTTCCTCTACAACCTTGAATATTCTCTGCTTGTTTGTTACAGAAGTGAATATGATAGGGAAGTCAGTAAAAGGAGCAAGGCGATCGCGTACAACCTTCTCGAACTTCACTGTTGTGTTTGCATCCTTGTTTTCGACCAAGTCCCACTTGTTGACAACAACCACAAGTCCCTTGCTGTTCTTCTGGATCAACTGAACAATGTTCAAATCCTGGGACTCGAGACCACGAGTTGCGTCAATCATAAGAATGCAGACATCAGAATCCTCGATGGAACGAATGGAACGAATTACTGAGAAATACTCAAGGTCTTCGGTCACCTTTCCCTTCTTACGAATTCCGGCAGTATCGACAAGATAAAAATCATAGCCGAACTTAGTATATCTAGTGTTGATGCTGTCTCTTGTTGTTCCGGCAATATCAGTCACTACGTTTCTCTCTTCGCCGATAAAAGCGTTCACGATTGACGACTTACCTGCGTTTGGACGACCTACTACAGCGAAACGAGGCAAAGAGTCCTCTTCAAGGTCCTCCTCCTTGGCAGGCATAATCTCAAGAATCTTGTCAAGCAAATCTCCTGTACCTGAGCCATTGATTGCAGACACACACATCGGATCTCCTAGTCCGAGTTTATAGAACTCAGCCGAAGCGTACTGCCAATCATAGTTGTCCACCTTGTTGGAAACAACCAAAACAGGCTTCTTGCTCTGACGAAGAAGCTGAGCCACCTGAGCGTCAAGGTCTGTCAAGCCGTTCATTGTGTCAACTACGAAAAGAATAACGTCGCACTCCTCTATGGCGATGACAACTTGCTTGCGGATCTCCTCCTCGAAAATATCATCAGAATCGACAACCCAACCACCGGTGTCGATTATAGAGAATTCCTTACCGCACCAAAAAACCTTTCCGTACTGACGGTCGCGCGTAGTTCCCGCCTGCTCATTCACGATGGCCTGACGAGTCTGAGTCAGTCTGTTAAAGAGCGTTGACTTTCCCACGTTAGGGCGACCAACTATAGCTACTATATTACTTGCCATTTTAATCTTCTCTTTTCAATTACACAAAATGTTTTGCTCTGGGAATTAGTCCAGTTCGTACCCGAAAGACTTAAGCTTCGAGTCCTTGCTTCTCCAGTCCTTCTCAACTTTCACGAAAAGTTCAAGGAACACTTTTTTGCCGAAGAATGCCTCTATATCCTTGCGGGCTTCCATACCGACCTTCTTGAGCATTGCACCGGCTTTGCCGATAATGATGCCCTTCTGTGTGTCTCGTTCAGTATAGATTACCGCATTGATTCGAATGAGCTTTTCGTCTTCCTTGAACTGCTCAACCACGCACTCTACAGAGTATGGTATTTCCCTGTCATAGTTAGTAAGAATCTTCTCGCGAATAATTTCAGTGACAAAGAATCGTGCAGGCTTGTCAGTCAAAGCGTCCTTGTCAAAATAAGGAGGTGAATCAGGGAGCAAGTCCTTAATTCTTTTCAGGATATAGTCAAGGTTGAAATTGTTCTGAGCCGAACACGGGATAATCTCGGCTTTAGGCAACAATTTGTTCCAAGACGCAACAAGAGCCTCAAGTTTCTGCTGATCAGTCAGATCAATCTTGTTAATAATCAAAAGCACTGGGGCGTTCTGCTTTTTCACTTTCTCTATGAAGTCAATATTCTTGGTGGCGTTTTCGACTGTATCGGTCACGTAAAGCAACACGTCTGCGTCGGTAAGCGCACTATTGGAGAAGTTCAACATTGACTCCTGCAACTTGTAGTTAGGCTTCAGCACACCGGGAGTGTCAGAGTAAACAATCTGGAAATCCTCACCATTTACTATTCCCATAATACGATGACGCGTAGTTTGAGCCTTGGAAGTGATGATAGATATTCTCTCTCCGACTAATGCGTTCATCAATGTAGATTTTCCCACGTTCGGGTTACCTACGATGTTTACGAATCCGGCTTTGTGCATATCTTGTACTTTATAATTCTAATTAGTTACTTATTACTTAAAAAATCTGAACAGATCGAGTCCGTTTGCAAACAGCATGAGCGCAAACAGAAGCGCAATTCCAATCATTTGAGCCTTGACCAGGAACTCGTGGCTCGGCTTCTTTCTCGTTATTATTTCATAGAGGACGAACATTGCGTGTCCACCGTCCAATGCAGGGATTGGAAGAACATTCATAAAAGCAAGAATGACCGAAAGGAACGCCGTAATCGAAAGGAAATAGCGAAGGTCAAACGACGAAGAGAACAACGAGGCCAAAGTTCCGAAACCGCCCATGCTCTGAGCCCCTTCGGGAGTGAATACGTACTTCATACTGCTCGCATATCCCGTCAATTTGCCGAATCCCCTTGAAATTCCCATAGGGACAGCCTCCATGAAGCCGTAGTCCACATGAGTGACCTTGTAAATTTCCGAAAGTCTTCCATTTATTGCCGCACCTATTTTTCCGTCCTTGTTCGGAGTTACGCTCATCTGTAGCGTGTCCGAGCCTCTAGCCACGGACAAGGCCACCGGCTTGTTCGCATTAGCCCCGAAAATTCTGCTTGCCTCAGTGAAAAACACTTCCTTTCCGTTCACCTTGAGGATTCGGTCCCCCTTGCGAAGTCCGAGTTTCTCAGCCGGCATATTCGGCATAACCTCCTGGACAATGAATGGAAGTCTGTAAGTTGCGAAGCCTCTGTTTTCGGTCAGAATCTTCTTGACAAAGTCAGAGGGCATAATTATTTCCACGACGCTTCCGTTTCTGTTCACGGTAACTTTCTGAGCTTCGAAGATTCTGGTTGCGCTTTCCTGGTCTAGGCTGACAATTTCCTCACCGTCCGCAGATACAAGAATGTCTCCGTCCCGGAAACCAGCCTCCTGGGCTGACCAAGAGAACTCAAGTCCGTAAGTCACATCCTTCATTGCCACATAGTCATCCCCCCAGTGATAGAGCATTCCTATGTAAATTCCAACTGCAAGGAGAAAGTTCATGAAAACTCCAGCAACCATTATTATGAGTCTCTGCCAAGCTGGTTTGCTTCTGAATTCCCAAGGCTGAGGCTCCTTGCCGGCGAACTCCGTGTCCATGCTTTCGTCCACCATTCCCGCAAGCTTGACATAGCCGCCAAGCGGAAGCCAGCCGATTCCGTAAGTCGTCTCGCTGTTCTTGGGTTTGAACGAGAACAGGCTGAAGCCTGGGTTAAAGAAGATGTAGAACTTCTCAACCCTCACGCCAAACATCTTCGCAGTAATGAAATGTCCGAACTCGTGAATCATCACCAAGAGCGAAAGACACCCGAAAAATTGAAGCAATACTGCCATAAATATTATCTATCAACAAATTAAATCATTAACAAAAGCTTTCAGCCAGCCTTCGAGCGGTCTTGTCCGTTTCGACATAGTCCTCGTACGAAGGCTTCTGCACGAAATGGGATTTTCTGACCTCGTCCATAGTTCGCTCTATTACGTCACTCATTTCTAGGAATCCTATTTCGTTCTTGAGGAACTTTGCCACCACGACTTCGTTTGCCGCATTGAGCGCACACGCCGAATTTCCCTTCTCGTCCAAGGCTCTGAAAGCTAGGGCAAGGTTTCTGAACACCTCGGGGTCTGGCTTTTCGAAGGTGAGAGTTGCAACTTTGGCGAAGTCTAGCCTTTCGCCACCGAGGTGAATTCTGTTCGGGTAGCTCATTGCGAGCGAAATCGGAATCCTCATGTCTGGAGTTCCGAGCTGAGCAAGAACCGCTCCATCCTCGTACTGGACCATAGAGTGAATAATACTCTGCGGATGAACCTGAACCTCAATCATTTCTGGAGTCAGGTCAAAGAGCCACTTTGCCTCGATTACCTCGAAACCCTTGTTCATCATTGAAGCTGAGTCGATTGTAATTTTCGCTCCCATGCTCCAGTTCGGATGCTTCAAAGCCTGGGCTGGTGTCACATTTTCCAACTGCTTTCGAGTCCAGCCCCTGAACGGACCTCCTGAAGCAGTAAGGATAATTTTTTCAAGTCTATTGTGTCGATTTCCATCGAGGCACTGGAAGATTGCGGAGTGCTCAGAATCGACGGGAAGAAGCTTCACACCAAACTTCTGGCAGAGATCACAGACCAAATCACCAGCAACGACAAGCGTCTCCTTGTTCGCTAGTGCAATCTGTTTTCCAGCCTTGATTGCCGAGATTGTCGGAGCAAGCCCCGAATAGCCGACAAGGGCAACGAGAACCATGTCCACCTCGCTCATTTCGGCAACCTCGCAGATTGCCCTTTCTCCTGCCAAAACTTTGGTTTTCAAACCTTTGACAGCCTCAGAGACGAACTCGTACTTTGATTCGTCTGCGATAACGGCGAAGTTTGGCTCGAACTCGCGAATCTGCTGGACAAGCAAATCTGCGTTTCGTCCAGCCGTAATTGCAAAGGCCTCGTACTTGTCCTTGTTTTCACGGATTACATCCAAAGTCTGAGTACCAATGGAACCCGTAGAACCTAAAATGGAAATCTTCTTCATGTTTTCTGCCTCAGTGGGCCAAAAATGTTCTTGTACTTTACTGTTCAGCCGGAGTCTGAGCCGGAGCTGGAGTTTGAGCTGGAGCCTCTGCCGGAGCCTCCTTCTTGACTTCAGTCGGAGATTCCTTCTTTACCTCTGCTGGAGTCTCCTTCTTTACCTCGACCGGAGCTTCTGCAGGAGTCACGCTCTTTGCCGGAGTTACAGCGTCAGGCTTTTGAGTCTGCTTCTTGGCAACAGAATTCAAGTCAACCGGTGAAACCTGGAATTTTGCGTTCTTCTTGCTCTGAGCCTCATCCTTGATAACTTTTCCCGTAGAGAAAGAAATGTACTCCTGAGGGTTTAGAGGCTTTCCTGAAAGCCAAAGCTCGAAAGTCATTTCCTGAGTCTCGTTATCCCTTAGGGTTGCAAGGATTTCGCCAGCGTGAACAACATCGCCGATGTTCTTGAAGAACGGCTGCGTGAACTTGTATGTCGAAACCAGGTTCTCGTCATGCTGAATCTGAATACAGTATCTGTTGTGGGCTGAATAGCCTGTGAAAATCACGTGTCCGTCCAAGATGCTGTAAATGCTAGCCAACGGCTCCACGGCAAGCGAAACTCCGTACCTTTCGATACTGCTGTCGTAGGGTTTTGTGACGACTCCAAGAGAAGGCCTCTGCATTACGAGGCGCTGGCTGAGCGAAGAAACCTTGAAGTCCGTTGAATACTTCTGCTCAATTTCGTAGGTCGAACAGAAGGCGTTTTCCCTTTCGCTCGGATTCATCTTGACCTTTTCAAGCTCCACGTTCACAAGATCAGAGAGAACCGCATTGCTGTCCTTGGTCTCTATTTCGCCGCAGACAACCTTGTGAAGCATTTCCAGGTACATTTGGTTCTGAGCCGTAAGTTCCTGGAGCGAGTCAACCACTAGCGCCTGGTTCTTGACCTTTGCGTCAAGCTCGATTCCGTCAGTGTAGCCCGGAAGGAACGAGCGCAACGGCGTCTTCATAATCAAAAATGCTATGAAGAAGAAGTAAAGCACCGCAATGGCGAAGCAGAAAAGAATCACCTGAATGCGGGAAAGACGTATGTGCCAAGCCTCCTCTAACGTGTTTTCGTTCAGGATTGTAAGCTTGTATTTGAAGTTAAGTTTATGTAGAAAACTCTCTTTTTTTGCCATCAGTAATCAATCATAAGTCATAATGCGTAACGCACAATGCACAATTAACGGAGCAAAGTTACAAATAATTTTCGAGAAGTCACGAACGGCGGACAAACTTTTTTGGGGCATGAAGTTCTTGTCTCATTTTCAAAAGACTCGATTTTGCAAGGCGGACTATTTCTTCGACGAGGCAGACCTAACTGTTACTATAATATTCGGTTAGACTTGAAATTTGGCAGAATTATCTATAATTCATAAAAGACATTGTCTGCCTATCCGCTAATGCAAAAATTGACTGCATCCTATCAAATTCCTCTATACTATCCAAGCTTTTACCTTATTTTCTTAATCTGACTGTTTCTTCATTCTCATAAGAACTTTTAACAGAACGAAAAGGCAAGTCTCTTACTAGCTCAATGTTTTCAAACATGGAGTAGATATCATTATTTTTCCAATCAAATGATTTTGAAGATGCAATAGGGAGTTTGATTTTTGAATCTTCTTCACTATAGGATGCAATGGCAAGAAAACAATAGGCTATCAAGGGCCAAAGTCATCCAAACTATATCAAAAATTCAAAGCTTTGGCAAACAGGCATACAATCGGAAATACGGAATCTATGAACTTATGTGAATCCGACTGCACTGCACAACCTTTTTGTCACATGAGCATCTCTGCACACCTTCCTAAGACAAGAAAAGACGCATTTTCATGCGTCTTTTCGTATAAAGTTGTCAAGTGAGAGACTTGATTTACTTCTTGATTTGCTGGTTAGGCTGAGCTTGAGCTGCAGACATGTCGCAAGTTCCTGTAAACTTGGCATTAGGCTCGACGCTCAAGACCTTAGTCTTGATTTCTCCGTCAACAACTGCCGAAGATCTCAAGCTTAGAGTGTCAGAAACTACAATCTTGCCGCTGAACTTTCCAAGCAACTCAGCGTTCGCACAAGTCAAAGTGCCCTCCATAGAGCCGTTTGCACCGATGATAACTTTTCCCTTACAAGTTAGTGTTCCGTTGATTTGACCGTCAAGACGGAAGCTAGCG
Source organism: Paludibacteraceae bacterium (assembly GCA_024401535.1). GTDB lineage: Bacteria > Bacteroidota > Bacteroidia > Bacteroidales > Paludibacteraceae > UBA1723. The sequence goes on from JAKSKX010000002.1 coordinate 88,793, forward strand.
TCCGCAACGACGTCTCCTGTAATCTTTGTTCCGGCAGCAATAGTATTGTACTCAGCACCGGCGTTCACTGTTTCTTTTGACATAATTCCCATTAGAATTTTTTCGATTTCTATATTAGGCCCGGCTTGTCGGCGGCTTCACGCTTCAAGTTCACGAGCCCTATTAGTTATTAATAAGCGGACTTGAACTGGTCTAGGAAACGCACATCGTTTTCCGAGAACATTCTCAAATCCTTAACTCTGTACTTCAAATTAGTGATTCGCTCGACTCCCATTCCGAAAGCGTAGCCAGAGTAAACCTTGCTGTCAATTCCGCATGACTCAAGCACAGCCGGGTCAACCATTCCACAGCCTAGGATTTCAACCCAACCTGTATTCTTGCAGAAGGCACAACCCTTTCCGCCACAAATGTTGCAGGAAATATCCATTTCTGCACTTGGCTCAGTGAATGGGAAATATGAAGGGCGAAGACGAATTGCAGTCTCCTCGCCGAACATTTCTTTAGCAAAGTAAAGAAGCGCCTGCTTCAAGTCGGCGAACGAAATGTTCTTGTCGATGTACAAACCTTCAACCTGGTGGAAGAAGCAGTGAGCACGATAAGAAATTGCCTCGTTTCTGTAAACACGACCTGGGCAAAGCACACGGATAGGAGGCTTCTGGCTTGTCATCACACGAGTCTGAACCGAAGAAGTATGAGTTCGAAGCACAACATCTGGGCTCTTTGTGATAAAGAAAGTGTCCTGCATATCTCTAGCCGGATGCTCTGGCGGAAAGTTCAAAGCAGAGAACACGTGCCAATCATCCTCGATTTCAGGACCTTCAGCAATAGTGAAACCTATACGAGAGAAGATGTCCGCAATCTTATTCTTGACGATTGAAAGCGGGTGGCGAGTTCCGATCTCGATTGGATCCGGAGTACGAGTAACGTCAATCTTTTCCTCAGCCTGCTTTTCGCCCTCGAACTTAGCCTTTAGCTCGGCAATCTTTTCAGTTGCCTTGTTCTTCAAGTCGTTAAGCAAGGCACCCATTTCCTTCTTCTGCTCGGCAGGTACCGACTTAAAGTCAGAGAATAGAGCCGTAACCTCACCTTTTTTGCTAAGATACTTGATTCTCAACGCCTCAAGCTGCTCTGCATTCTCCGCCTTGATATTCTCTATCTCTGCGAGTAATGAACTAATTTTCTCTTTCATTTCTCTGTATATTATTCTTTTTATTATTCAACTTTTGAATTGCCTCTATGGCTTCACCGCAAATGCTTGAAGGTAGAAAGAACCTGACGTCCTTGCCAGCCCAAACCGACTCACGGATGAATGTGGAAGACACCTCGATAATAGGCGTCTGAAGCCAGCTCATATTGTCAAATGGAATCTCGTTCGTATAGCCCAAACGAGGATAGACAATCACTTCGAACTCAGCCAAAATCTTTTGGTAGTCTCTCCATCGGGGGAAAGACTCAACATTGTCAGCGCCAATGACCAGAACATAATCGTTCTCAGGGTGCAGATGCTTCAAGTGGGTAAGCGTAGTGTAGGTGTAAGAAGGACGAGGGAGCGAGAACTCAATGTCCTGAGCCTTAATCTTAGGGTAACCCTCTACGGCCTTCCTAACCAAATCGAACCTCACTTCATCGGGCAGCATATCCGAAGCCTTCTTTAATGGGTTCAGTGGGGAAACGACAATCTGCACTTCGTCAACGCCTCCAAATTCAGCCACATAGTTGGCCAAAGCCAAATGACCGATATGAATCGGATTGAACGAGCCGAAGAACAGCGCAACCCTCATAGCCTATGCCTCAATGTAAGCCTTTACAACGCTAACAATATCTTTCTTAGCCTGTTCAAGGTCGTCGTTTACAACAACCTTGTCAAACTTATCGGCGAAACTCAACTCGAAAGAAGCTCTTTCAAGTCTGTTCTCGATAACTTCAGGTGCGTCAGTTGCTCGACCAACAAGTCTTTGTCTTAGCACCTCGATGCTAGGCGGCTGAATGAACACGGACAAAGCCCTTTCTCCATAGAACTTCTTGATATTCACACCACCCTTAACATCAACGTCAAAGATAGCAACCTTGCCGGCTTTCACAATACGTTCAACCTCACTCTTCAAAGTGCCGTAGAACTTGTCATGATAAACCTCTTCATATTCAAGGAACTCGTCGTTAGCTATCTTCGCACGGAACTCGTCCGGAGTTAGGAAGTAGTATTCCTTACCGTTCTTCTCCTCACCTCTCGGCAATCTGCTTGTTGCAGAAATAGAGAACTCGAATATGTCCATCTCCTTCATCAAATGGTTGATAAGAGTGCTCTTACCTGAACCAGAAGGCGCTGAAAAAATTACTATCTTATCCATATATTGTATTTATTACAACACATTCAAAACCTGCTCCTTGATTTGCTCAAGTTCGTCCTTCATCTTGACAACGATAATCTGCATCTCAGCCTCGTTAGACTTTGAACCAAGGGTATTTATTTCACGACCAATCTCCTGAGCAAGGAAGCCCAACTTCTTACCGACAGTATCACAGTTGGAATCCATAGTCTCGAAGAAGTACTTGATATGCTGAGTAAGGCGATTCTTCTCCTCGTTAATGTCAAGCTTCTCGATATAGTAAATCATTTCCTGCTCGAGTCTGTTTCTGTCGAACTCAACATTAACCTGCTGAAGTCTTTGAATCAATTTAGCCTTAATTCCTTCAACTCTACCCTTCTCGAATGGCTCGACTTCCTTCAACAGAGAGGATATTGCATTAAGGTTCTTCTCGAACACAGCACGAAGCGATTTACCCTCAGTCTTTCTGAAATCCACAAGAGCCTCAAGCGCACGGCGAACAGTATCATTCACAACCTCAAGCTCAGCCATCTCAATCTCCTGGTTCTCACTCTGCATAACGTCAGGAAGGCGAAGCATAATTTTCATCCAATCCTGAGGCTCAGCCACACCAAGTTCCTTGCAAGCATTGGAAATCTGCTCTTTGTAGGACTTTAGCGCCGCAAGATTAACTTTCGTTGCAGACTCTCCGGAAAGAGTTTCTACTGAAAGCACAAAATCAACCTTACCCTTGTGAAGGACATTTGCAATAGTAGAACGAGCGTCAAGCTCTATTTCCTTATATATACCTGGCCAACGCATAAAGAGGTCCATCTGCTTGCTGTTAAGAGACTTAACCTCTACTGTAAAGCGTTTTCCGCCATATTCTCCGACTGCCTTGCCGAAGCCTGTCATCGACAAAATCATACCTGAAAAAATAACTATTTTGTGACCTTCTTCTTACGGAAAGCCACAGTTTTTTACTAAATTATGGCAAAAATAATCTTTTTCTCCTTGAGAAGTATTATTTTTGTACGATTTTTTTAGAATTATACCAAAAAAGTTGTTTAAAGATTATGGCAACAATAATAAATATCGAGACTTCTACACCCTCTTGCTCGCTTTCTGTAGCCTGCAATTCTGAGGTCATTCTTTCACTCGAAGACAACTCTGGAATGAATCACGCCACACTTCTTGGCACATATATAAAGCAGGCTATGGACACAATCAGAGAACGCAATCTCACTCTAGATGCTGTTTGTGTCAGCCAAGGTCCCGGCTCATACACAGGACTTAGAATCGGAGTCTCTACAGCAAAGGGACTTTGTTTCGGCTCTGGAGCAAAGCTGATTGCGGTTGACACTCTTGCTGTAATTGCAGAAATGGCACGCCAAGAGAACAATATAAACGGAACTATCTGCCCGATGATAGACGCTCGCAGAATGGAGGTTTACACAGCACTATATAAAGCAGACGGTTCGTCAACTGAAGTTGAGGCTAAGATTATTGACGAGACTTCTTTCGCGGAGGAACTAAAAAGTCAAGACATCTATTTCTGCGGAAACGGTGCAGAAAAATGCCAACAAACTATCAAGAGCGACAAGGCCCACTTCTTGGCGAACATACACCCATCAGCAAAGTACATGGTTAGATTCGCTGAGGAGCGATTCAAAAGTGGCAAGTTTGAAGATGTTGCATACTTTGAGCCTTTCTATTTGAAGGAGTTCCAAACTACAGTAGCAAAAAACAAGGTGTTGTAAATTTTCATATTCAGCACACATAGATACAACAAAAGGATGTTCGTTATGAACATCCTTTTGTTATTATTGCCTATAAATACTCTATTACATCAACTTCAAGCACTCCTTCAAAGAGTCTCTCCAATAAGGTACAACGGCGCCTGCCTCCTTAATCTTTCTCTTATTTAGAACACTGTATGCTGGTCTCTCGGCAGGAGTTGGGTATTCCCAAGACTCAATGGCGTTAAGCTTAGCCTTGCAGTTAGTCTCCTCGAAAATAGCTTTTGTAAAGTCATACCAACTTACTGCACCTTCGTTTGAATAGTGGTAAACCTCAACACCAGAAATTCCCTTCTCAAGCAAAGTCATAAGGGCAAGAGCCAAATCTGTTGCATAAGTAGGCGTTCCAACCTGGTCGTAAACAACGCCTAGGCTCTCTCTTTCGCTACCCAAACGCATCATAGTCTTTACGAAGTTGTTACCGAACTCGCTATACAACCATGCTGTACGTACGATAACAGCGTCACCTCCAACTTCCTTGACCATCTCCTCTCCTGCAAGCTTAGTACGTCCGTAAGCGCCAAGTGGAGATGTAGCGTCAGTCTCCTTCATAGGAAGGTTGCTCTTTCCATTGAAAACGTAATCAGTGCTGACATGAAGCAGCTTAGCATTAACAGACTTAGCAGCCTCTGCCAAATTCTTAGGACCTATAGCGTTGATTTTGTATGCTAATTCTTCAGCCTGCTCTGCCTTGTTAACATCTGTGTAAGCAGCGCAGTTGATAATAGCACCGATATTTTTCTCTTTAACCAAAGACTTCAATGCCTCAAGATTTGTAATGTCAACCTCCGGCATATCAGTAAACAGAAAACTATGCTGAGGATAGTTTACAGAAATCTTTCTAATGGAATTACCAAGTTGGCCGTTTCCACCTGTAACCAAGATATTCATTCTTCTCTAAAAAATTAGATTTTACCATAAGTGAAGACCTCAGCATCTTTCAAGTTAGGATGCTTCAAATCTTTGTCTGAAAGCAACAACTCGATATTGACCTCCGGCCACTTTATACCAATCTCAGGGTCATTGTACATGATACCTGCATCAGCCTGAGGAGCATAAACATTATCCACCTTGTAAGTAAAGATAGCCTCATCGCTAAGCACCAAAAAGCCATGAGCGAAACCGCGCGGGATGAATAGTTGTCTCTTATTCTCGTCTGTCAACTCAACAGCCACATGCTTTCCGAAAGTAGGAGAACCCTTACGAATATCCACTGCAACATCAAGCACAGCACCCTTGACAACACGAACCAACTTTGCCTGGGAGCAGTCACCCTTCTGGTAGTGAAGTCCCCTTAGAACTCCCTTTGAAGACTTACTTTCATTGTCCTGAACAAACTCAACATGTTTGCCTGCATGAGCGTCAAACTCATTCTGCTTGAACGCCTCAAAAAAATAACCGCGGCTATCACCAAAAACTTTAGGCTCGATGATAAATACTCCTTCGATGTCAGTATCTATAAAATTCATTACAAAAAGTTTTATATCTTATTCCTAAACATGAACATAAGACGACGCAAATACGCCGTCTTATGAACTATAATCTTCTCTTTATTTCTTTATAAGCGAGATAATGTACTGACCATACTTGGTCTGCTTCAACTGATCTCCCAATGCAAGCAGTTGGTCATCGTTAATCCAACCGTTACGCCATGCAATCTCTTCAATGCAGGAAACGTAAAAACCTTGTCTGTTCTGGATAGTCTCTATAAAGTTAGAAGCCTCAAGAAGGGAATCGCAATTGCCTGTATCAAGCCAAGCAAAGCCTCTTCCGAACAAATCTACTCTCAAACTACCTTCTTGCAAATATGTCTTGTTCAAGTCTGTGATTTCATACTCGCCACGAGCGGAAGGTTTCAATGCCTTTGCACGCTCACAAACAGTATTGTCATAGAAATACAAACCAGGAACTGCATAATTACTCTTTGGCACCTTAGGTTTCTCTTCTAGAGAAGTTACATTACCATTGTCATCAAAACCAACTACACCATAGGCTGTAGGGTCCTTGACATAGTAACCAAACACCAAAGCTCCGGACTTTATCTCTGAAGCCTTACGTAGCATTGTCGAGAAATTCTGTCCGTAGAACATATTGTCACCTAGTATCAAACAAGCCTCCTCACCATTCAGGAATTCCTCACCAAGCACGAAAGCCTGAGCAAGGCCATTAGGCTTTTCCTGAACCTTATAAGAGAACTTCATTCCAAGGCTCTCACCTGTACCGAGCAACTGCTCAAACATCGGCAAGTCGCGTGGAGTGGAAATGATCAACACTTCTCTGATTCCAGCCAACATCAATGTAGAAAGCGGATAATAAATCATCGGCTTGTCATACACTGGCATTATCTGTTTGCTGATAGCTTTCGACAATGGAAACAAACGTGTTGCACTACCGCCTGCAAGAATAATTCCTTTCATTTCTGTCTAATTAGATTCTACTTCAACAGAACAGTATTGATAGCGCGCTCCAACTCGCTCTTAGGAAGAGCACCACGATTAGACTGAGGTTCACCAAACTTAGGAATGAAGATCAACAAAGGAATGCTGTGGGCACCGAAAGCCTGAGCCAACTCCTTGTTCTTGTCAACATCTACCTTATAGATATTGATCTGATCCTTGTACCTAACAGACAATTCATCTAGATAAGGAGAAATTGAGCGGCAAGGTCCACACCATGTAGCATAGAAATCCACGATACAAGGCTTGTTTCCCTTGAACTTCCATGTGTTCTCCTGAACAAAGTCAAAGATCTCAGTTCTGAACTCCTGAGAGTCGATATGCTTAACGAACGACTTAGCCTCATTGGACTGAGCCATAGAACATGCAGTCGAAACGAACACAGCAAACGCTGCCAATATAACTCTTATCAATTTCATCTTTCTAAAAATTTCAATTGTTAGTATTCCGAACTTTTCAAAGGGATTTTATGTCATTTCCGACCATAAATATCTCTTAACTTCGTGCCAAAGTTAATACATATTATTGTATTACGTAGCAAAGATTTCATTAAAAGTCCTTAAAATTTGTTAAAGCGTGTTAAAATAACAATCAAAGGACGATTTATCACATCAAAAAAGTAATGGAAATTTTACTTTTGAGCGTTTTTCTTCTGCTCCTCGGCGATGCGCTGCATTTCCTCAAGTCTTGACATCCAAGATGACTTGCTTTGAGGCTTGCGCTGATTCTCCTTCAACTTCTCTAGCAATTCAGCCTCATTGATTGTCTTTCGAATCACATAAGTCTGAATGATAGTGATTAGCAGTGAAATGAAGTAGTAGTACGACAAACCAGAAGCATAATCGTTGAACACAAAGAAGAATACAACCGGCATAGCTAGCATCATGATCTTCATTACTCCCTGCTGACCCTGCTGCATACCGTTATCAGTAAGCTTCATGTTCCAATAAGAGTAAATAACATTAGTCACTGTCATTAGGAGACAGAACAAACTGATATGATTTCCTATAGCCGGCAAGCTGTAGTCCCAACTCAAAATAGAATCATAAGATGAAAGGTCCTCTGCCCACAAGAAAGACTGGCCCCTCAACTCGATAGATGCAGGGAAGAATGAGAACATTGCGAACAGGAACGGCATCTGCAACAACATAGGCAGACATCCACCCATCGGACTCACTCCTGCACTTGAATATAGTTTCATCATCTCCTGCTGACGCTCCATAGGCTTATCCTCTGGGATACGCTTGTTGATCTCGTCAATCTGAGGTTTTAGGACACGCATCTTTGCACTAGACAAATATGACTTATAAGTCATTGGGAAGATGAGCATCTTGATAACGATTGTCATCAACAAGATGATCAAACCATAATTTGAAAGGAATGAACCGAAGAAATTAAACATCGGAATAACCAATCCCTGGTTCACCCATCGGAAAATACCCCAACCTAGTGTTAGCACTCTGTTCATATCGACATCGGCATCAAGCTTATCGTCATAATCATATAGGATTGAATACTTGTTAGGGCCGAAATACATGTGCATCGAAGCCTCAGAACCGGACTTGTCTGTAGCGAAAGGCAATGACATATTCGAACTAAACCTCTTTAGGTAATAAGAATCCTTATCCTTTGGCAGTGACGACTCGACGCAAACTGAATTGAACTTATCGTCGGCAATAAGGAAGGAAGAGAAGAACTGGTCCTTGAAAGCAACCCACTTCAAAGGTTCATCCTGATCGAACTTCTTGCTGTCAGCAGATGTCTCGGACAAATAGCTGACACTACCCTCATATTCCTTATAATATATAGTGCAATATCTGTTTTCGAAATCCCTACCCTTCTCATTCTGATAGACATCCTGGTTCCACTCTATTCCGATAGAATTATCTGACTTCATGTACTTGTCTATTCCGCTAGAAACGACCTTGAATCCAAGCATATATTCATCACTAGGCAATGAATAGATGAAATCAAGGCTCTCGCCTCCTGCTGTTAGAAGAGCAAGAGTTATCGAAGTGTCGCTCTTTGCCTTAACCTGGAAGTTCATCTGCGCAGTGTGAATGTCATTCTTTGTTGTAGTCGGAAGCACAACATCGAACTTAGAGAAAGAGTCAACATTCAACTTGACGTTTCCGCCTCTGTAGGAATTGTACTCCTTCAAGGTAGCGCACTTTACAAAACCGCCCTTGGTTGTAAAGTCAACCTTTATCAAATCATTTTCCAAAGAGACAACATTCTCCGCACCAGACAATGATGGATAGAACACACCATACTCATCCTGTAATGCAGCAAGCTTGGCGGAATCCATAGAAGAAAGATCCAACGCCTTGCTCTTGGCCTGCTCTATTTCGGCAGCCTTAATCTTTTCCTCAGCCTGAACACGAGCTATAGAATCGCGCGTCCTCAATTCCGCCAACTGCTCAGCGGAAGGCTGGTTATACCACTGAAAACCAAAAATTATTGCGAAGACAACCACAAAGAAAAGTAAGTTGTTTCGCTTATTATCCATTTTAGTTTGATTCATAATTTACAAATTTTGCGCAAATATATTAAAAATATAATTCTTTAACACATAAAACCTTATTTTTTTACCAAAAGACAAAGAAAATCGAAGTTTATTTTTCTTTTACAAATTTTCTGTCTTATATTTGCGCAACAAAAAAACGTAAATGCAGATTCTTAAAAATGGGAATAAAGAGAACAATATTGGGAATACTTTTGTCAGCATCGACATATATGATTGGAAATGCAAATCCACACCGCTTCCCTATGGAAAGAGTTCCGTTTGTGGACGGAGAGTACATCTTGTTCTCATCAACTCCTATCCCGTCAGACAAGCAGATTCCGCTAAGTATAAGGGAATTTGCTGAATACACAAGAATGCATAAGGTTCCGGCTCTGCCTCCGTACTACACTTCCTTGACAGGATACGTCATAAATCCAGGAGCTGAGAGACTTGACAGTGTTGTCATCGCTTCCGAAAACGGAGGTGGCGGCAAAGTGGTTCTATGCTACGACTCTCTTGGCTATCTAGATAACCAGACTATCAAGGATGGCCCGAATGTTTACGCTGAAATCAAAATCAAGAGGAACGAGAAACACCAGGAGATAGAGCGAGACATCGAATACAGAAACGGTGACCAAATGATCTATAAGTTGGCTTCAGGCAAACCAACTCACTACGAGCTTAACGAAAACAAGAGGACAACAGAGAAGATTTCCTGGGCATACAAGAATTCAATGCCTTTCACCGCTACTGCATCGTCAAACTCCGACGGCAAAATATCCGCTACATTCACGTACACTCCACAAAAAAGGGTCGAATCCATCAAGATGAAGAAGGACGGAAACTTGACCACTACACTTTTCGAGTTTTCCGACTACGAGTCGAGCGTGTACGCACCAATCGTGTACAAACTAAATGAAAAGGCATCAAAGGAAAAGCCCTACGACATATTTACATACTATTGCAAGGACAACGGCGACACTTACCTGAGAGAAAACAAGGTTGCCAACCGCAACATATATAAGATGAAGGGGCTTGACAAAGAACCTATTCTGACAGCTTCGATATCGTACGAGTCTTACGCCAACGGAATGGAAGGTGGAGCCAAGAACATGATAAACAGAATTGTCGTGAAGGACAAAAACGGAAACATCCAGCGCGACGAACAATTCTCATACTACCCAGACTTGAGAATGAAAGCCATCAGCAGCATCGAATTTGGAGAAATCACCTACATATACAACAAGGACGGAAATGTAATGCTCATCATGATTACACAAAACGGCGTGCAGAGAACAATACATTTCTATTACACAAATTTCGAGGAGGAGAGACAAAGACTTGAGGCTGAACGATTGGCACGAGAAGCGGAAGAGGCTGCAAAAGCCGCTGAGGCAGAAAACAGCACTGAAGGTGCCGGCTCGGTTATTAGCGAGGATGAAAAAGCTGCCAGCACAGACAAAGTCATCCCTACAGACGAGACAAAATAGTTAAAGGAATAATGATAGACCTGATTGCAATAGTCGGACCGACTGCGAGCGGCAAAACCGCGTTTGCAGCGCACCTTGCACACGAAATAAAAAGTGAAATCATTTCTGCGGACTCCAGACAAATCTACCGCGGAATGGATTTGGGAACGGGCAAGGACATCGACGACTACACAATCGACGGGCAGACTGTTCCGTATCACCTTATTGACATAGCGGACGCCGGATACAAGTACAATCTCTTTGAATATCAGAGAGATTTCAACAACGCCTATAAGGAAATAAAGAGCAGAGGAATAACTCCGATAGTGTGTGGAGGCACCGGTCTCTACGTTGAAAGTGTATTGCGAGGCTACACTCTGCTATCGGTTCCAGAGAACAAGGAACTGCGCGAAAGACTGGCAGACAAATCTTTGGAAGAGCTGACAGAAATACTTAAGCAGTACAAAACTCTGCACAATACTACTGATGTCGATACTGCTAAGAGAGCCATCAGAGCTATTGAGATACAAGAATACTACTCGCTTCATCCGGATGAAGTCGAAGAACATACTACCCCTAGACTTAATGCGCTGGTAATAGGCGTAGATATAGAACGAGAGGAGCGAAGAAACAGAATAAGCTCAAGGCTTAGAGCAAGAGTGGAGTCCGGAATGGTGGATGAAGTAAAGAGACTGCTTGACAGCGGAATTGCTCCTGAATACCTTATATACTATGGACTTGAGTATAAGTATCTGACAAATTATGTGATTGGGAATCTGGAATACGAAGAGATGCTATCTCAACTCGAAATAGCCATACACCAGTTCGCCAAAAGACAGATGACATGGTTCAGAGGCATGGAGAAACGAGGCACTAAAATCGAATGGATTGACTACAAACTGCCGATGAATAAAAAAGTAGAAAGAGCCAAGGAGCTAATCAAAGAATATAACAAATAAGGAGCGGAAAGACAATCCGCTCCTTAACTTTTTATCCGCGCAACTACACAAAACTGAAATTGTTTACAAAGTTTTGAGAAAATTGCTAAAAAACACACTTGTTGGGAAACTTTTCCTGAGAAAACTTTGGAAACGAAAAAAGTTTTCTGTAATTTTGCATCGTATTTCTATGGGGAAGGTAATACCTTAACAAAAACTAGAGATATAGAAAATGTATCAAGCAAATAGTAGGAAAATTTTATGAATTTAACGTACAAGATAGTCGAAACTGCAACAGATATGTTTGTCAAGAGAGGAATAAAGGCTGTGAGCGTTGACGAAATTGCCGCAGAACTTGGAATCTCTAAGCGTACCCTATACGAACAGGTCAAAAGCAAAGACGAACTTGTAGAACAATGTATTGCATTCTATCACGAAAACTGCAAGAAAAGATTTTCCGAAATAACAGAAAGCCAGTGCAGTGTATTCGAAAAGTTGATTAAACTAATAGAGAGTCAGCTTAATATAATTCGCAGCACAAACAAGAACTTTCTTGACGAACTGATGAGCAGAATGAAGGAGGCAAGAAAAAAAAGAGAAGAGGAAGACAAACTGAAATACCATTACCACTTTATAAATGTCATTAAGGAAGGACAAGCAAGTGGCGATATTTTAACAGAGTACGAGCCAGAAATAGTGGTAAAGATTATTGAATCACAAATGATGGCACTTGGACAGTCTTCGTTCTACGATTTTTCCCAAATATCGTTCTTTGATGTCTTTAGAACCTTATGGAGCATATCATTAAACGGTATTGCCACAGACAAAGGCAGAGCGATAATCAAAACAATGAAAATATAATAAAAAATAACATAACAATGCACAAGGTATTTAAGTCTATCGGATTAATACTTGCGTCGTTGGCATTTACTCCTTGCATCATGGCGCAAGAGAGCGAAAGCACAAACACAACGGCCGTACAAGCAAATGCAACTGAGCTTAGTTTGTCTCTGGATCAAGCAGTCAAGTATGCACTAGAGCATAACCGCACCCTAAAGAACGCCTCTTTGGAGGTTCAGAAAGCAGAAATGCAGAGATGGCAGACTATTGCACAGATGCTACTTCAAATTGACGGAACATTCCAGTACACAAATATGTTTGGGCAGGAAATGAACCTTGGCGGCATGCCAATTCCTATGAATCCTTACGGACAGATGACTTGGCAGGCTTCTGCTGGCGTTTCCGCTCAAGGCATCATCGGTGCACAGATGCAGCGTCTTGCCAAAGAGATTCAAGAAATCAATGTTCTCAAATCAGAACAAGACACTAAATATGACGTAGAAAGCAGCTATATCAACATCCTAGCACTTGAGGAGACAGCCAACTTACTAAACAAGAACATGGAAAACCTTAATTCGCTAAAGTCAATGATTGACAATGCTGTTAAGGTGGGTGTTGCCGAGCAGAACGATGCAGACCAAATCTCTATACAAGTTGCCTCTATGCTGAACGGACTAAATTCTGTAAAGCGTTCTATAGAGACTCTTTACAATGCCCTAATTCTTAGCATAGGAGCAGACAGCAATGTAAAGATAAAATTGACTCAGACACTTGATGATGTTGTTAATGATGGCACAATACTTAGCTTGACTGGTACAGACCTCGACCTTAACAACAACCTTGACTACCAGATGTTGATGAAGAGTTCTGAGATTTCTGACAAGCAGAAGAAGATGGCTGTAGCCGCATTCTTCCCAACTGTAGGAGTTGCCTACCAGAATGCTCACAAGCACTACTTTGGCGAGGCTGGATTTGACATGACGCCTACTAACACTTTCGTTGCGACTGTCAATGTTCCTGTATTTTCATCAGGCAAGAGAACTTGCGCAGTTAAGGAGGCAAAAATTGCTCAGCAAGAACAAGCTAACACTATCGAGCAGACTGAAATCGGCTTGAAAGTACAGGAGAAGCAACTAAAGTTCAACCTTACTTCCGCATACGAAAACTATAATGTGCAGAAGGAGAACATCCGAGTAATGTCCAACGTATTCAACTCTTACGGAGAAAAGCTTAAGTATGGCAAGGCTTCGAGCATGGATATTACAAACTCAAGCATTAACTTAGTTTCTGCACAGACAAACTACATCAATGCTGTTCTTGACATGGTGAATGCAAACATCTCGCTAAAGAAACTATTGAACAAATAAATAGAAAAAACATACAATACAATGAATAGAAAATATTTAAGCGCTATCTCGCTTTTCGGAGCAATGGCATTGACGCTTGCTTCTTGCGGAAACAAAAACAAGACAAGCAATGGCCAGGACAAGGACTCTACAAAGGTAACTAAAAACGTAGATGCTGATAACAACGAGGATGCAGCCGAGCAAATCGCATTACCAGTAAGAGTTACTAAGGTAGAGAAGAAGGCTATCAACAAAGAGATTTCTTGTACTGCTGTGCTTGAAGGTTGGGAGACAATGACAATCAGTCCTTCTGTAACAGGTATCATCGAGAAGGTCTATAAAGATGTTGGTCAGAGCGTGGCTGCAGGAGAACTACTTGCACGTATGGACCAGACTCAGCTTAACGCAGCCAAACTTGCCTACGCTAACATTCAGACTGAATTCCAGAGAATGGAGGCTTTGCTTGCTGGTGGTAACACAACTCAGCAGCAGTATGATGCAGTAAAGCTTCAGCTTGACCAGGCTAAAACTAACCTTGACTTCCTTCAGAAGAACACTTTTGTCAAGGCAGAGTCAGCAGGTGTGGTTGCTGCCAAGAACTACGAGAACGGTGAACTTTACAATGGCGCTCGCGGTATTCTTCAGATTACTCAGGTCAGCGTATTGAAAACTATCCTTAGCATTCCAGAGACTTACTTCCCAACAATCAAGAAGGGAATGAAGATGGAGTTCACATCAGACATCTATCCAGGCAAGATTTTTGCTGGAGTTGTTGAGACTGTTTACCCTACTATTGACGCAGGCACACACACTTTCCAGATCAAGGTTAGAATCCCTAATACCGGCAACAACCTTCGTCCTGGTATGTATGTCAAGACTAACGTAAACGTAGGAAAGGTAAACGCTATTGTTATCCCTTACATGTCAGTTCAAAAGCTTATCGGTTCAAACAATCGTTTCGCATTTATTGCTGATGGCAACAAGGCTAAGCGTGTTGATGTTGTTCTTGGTGAAAGAGTAAATGAGGACGTCGCTATTGAGAGCGGAGACATCAAAGAGGGTGACATGATCGTAAGCCAGGGTCAGGGTAAGCTTACTGACGGTGCTCTTATCGAGATTGTTACTGATAACGGCGAGGTATTCCTAAAGTAATCAAAGAAATAAATCATAAAATCCAAAAGAAATGAGTATATACAAAACGGCGATTGAGAAGCCAATCACGACAGTCCTCATCTTTGTGGCTGTAATGATATTGGGTATATTCTCGTTCCTTCGCCTTCCAATCGACATGTTCCCAGAGATGGAGCCACCGATTGTCTGCGTAATGACAGCCTATGGTGGAGCCAATGCGAGTGAGATTGAGACGAACGTAACGAAAGTACTAGAAAACAGTCTAAACTCAGTGGATGGACTTAAAGATATGACAAGTATCTCTAAGGATAACCTTTCACTTTGTGTTATGGAGTTCGAGTGGGGACAGGACCTTGACGAGGTTGTAAACGACATTCGTTCATACATAGATATGGCCAAGGATAACCTTCCGGATGGAACAAGTAATCCATTGCTACTAAAGTTCAACACAAGTTCAATGCCTATCCTTCAGTACGCTGTTACTGCCAAGGAGTCATACGCAGGACTTGACAAACTGATGAACGACCAGGTTATTCCTCAGCTTAACCGCGTAAATGGTATCGGTAACATCGCAATGTCCGGAGAGCCAGTTCGTAGAGTGTATGTCGATATCGACCAAACACAGTTGGACGGTTACGCACTTAGCCTTGAGCAGGTTGGTCAGGCAATCTCTGGCAACAACCTTAACCTTGCTTCTGGTACTGTAAAGATGAACAAGGAGCAGTACGAGCTTGAGGTTAGAAGTGAGTACGCCGAGAGTGCTGAAATCGGTGATATTGTGGTAACAACAACACCCGACGGAAAAGTTGTTCATGTAAAGGATATCGCAACTATCAAGGATACTATCAAAGACCTTTCCCTAGAGGAGAAGATCAATAGTAAGGATGGTATGCGTCTAATGATCATGAAACAGACAGGAGGTAATACTGTAAAGATTTGTACTGACGCGAAGAAAGAGCTAAAGAAGATCGAAAAAACACTTCCTTCTGATGTGAAATTCACAGAGATTCATGACCAATCAAGAGAAATCACAAATGCGATTAACTCACTAGAGGAGAGTATCATGTGGGCTCTATTATTCGTGGTGCTAGTCGTATTGTTCTTCCTTGGTAAGTGGAGAGCAAGTATCATCATCGGTGTTACAATTCCGATTTCACTACTTGTTGCGTTCATCTACATTCTTGGTGTAGGAAGTTCAATCAACATCATTTCGCTATGTTCATTGACTATTGCCATCGGTATGGTTGTGGATGACTCTATTGTGGTACTAGAAAACATCACAACTCATATCGACCGTGGTTCTTCTCCACGCGAGGCTGCCATCTATGCAACTAACGAGGTATGGGTATCAGTTATCGCTACCACACTCGTAGTTGTAGCCGTGTTCGTTCCTTTGACAATGGTAACAGGTATGGCTGGTATCTTGTTCAAAGAGTTAGGTTGGATTGTTACTATCGTAGTTTGTACATCAACTTGCGTAGCCATCTCTCTTACTCCAATGCTATGTTCAAAGCTATTGAAGAGCAAAGAGGTTGAGATAGTAAATGGAACACTAAAAGAAGTTAAGGATGAAGAAGGTTTGTACCATAAGTATGTTGTACGTCTTCTTGACAAACTTGACTTATTCTATGCTAACGTACTAAGATGGTGTCTGTCTCATAAGCTAATCACAGTACTAGGTGTAGGCTTGTTCTTCGTTTTGAGTATGCTTCCTATAGCATTAGGCAAGATCGGAACAAACTTCGTAGGTGACTCTGACCGTGGACAGATTATCGTAAACTGTGAGCTACAGCAGGGTAATCGAGTTGAGGAAACTGCAAAGATAGCCCGCAAGCTTGAGGCTGAATTCTTCAAAGCTTATCCTAAAGATATTCGCTTGATCTCTACTACTTGTGGTTCTAACGATGATGCTGGTATCTCAGCGTTGTTCTCTAGCACAACTAACAACAAGATTCAGATGCGTGTCATCACAACTAAGAAGTACGACCGTGACTTCCCTCTAGATAGTATCAGCGAAACTCTTCGTAACATCATGAAGAAATATCCTGAACTAGTTGACTATCAAGCACAGGCTCAGTCTGGATTTGGAGGAGGTGGAGGACAAACCGTAGATATCGAAATCTATGGATACGACTTCAACACTACAAGTGCATACGCTGAGCAAATTCGCCACTTGATAGAGAGTAAAGTGCCAACTGCACGTGATATCACAAACTCAAGAGAGAAGGACCGTCCACAACTAAAGATTACAGTTGATAAGGAGAAGGCTTCCCGTCTAGGTCTATCATCTGCTATGATTTCAAGCTATGCAAGAAACCGTATCAATGGTATGAATGCAGGCTTCTTGAAGGAGGATGGAGATGAGTACACTATCCTAGTAAGATTGAAGGAGGAAAACAGAAACACTCTATCCCTAATCAACGAGCTTACAATTCCTACAGCCAGAGGAAACGTTAAGCTTAACGAGATTGCCAAGCTTGAGGAGTATTGGTCACCACCTGAGATTGAGCGTAAGAACCGTCAGCGTTACATGACATTGAAAGTTACTCCATTCAACACTTCTCTTGGTGAGCTAGCCGCTGAAATCCAGAAAGTGATTGACAAGTCTGATAAGCCTAACGAAATTACAGTTGCACTTTCGGGAGCATACGAGGACCAGCAGGAGTCTTACGCAGACATGGGAATGTTGTTTGCCCTAATCATCATGCTCGTATATATCGTTATGGCAAGCCAGTTCGAGAGCTTAGCTAAGCCTTTCATCATCATGATGTCTGTGCCGTTCGCCATATCAGGAGCCATACTGGCGTTGTACTTCACAAATACTGCACTTGATATGATTGGTGCTCTTGGTATCATCATGCTTGTGGGTATCGTAACAAAGAACGGTATCGTGCTTGTGGACTACATCAACTTGATGCGAGACAGAGGATACGAACTTTACGAGGCTATCGCTCTTTCTGGACAGAGCCGTCTTCGTCCGGTACTTATGACTGCAGCCACTACACTACTTGGTATGCTTCCTATGGCATTGAGCAAGGCTGAAGGTAGTGAGATGTGGATTCCTATGGGTATCGTCGTTATCGGAGGTTTGCTTGTCAGTACATTGGTTACCCTAATCGTTGTTCCTGTAATGTATGGACTAATGAGTAAGAAGGGTGAAAGAGACCAAATGAAGGAGGTTAGAGACCAGTTCATCTTCATGAACATCGACGTAGAAAAGGCTGAGGCTGAAAAACAAAAACTAATAAATTAATAAAACATTGAGTTGATCGAGGCTAATGGGTGTGCGTATTTGCCCATTTCCCTCGACACAACTCAAAAATATATGATGATATGAAATCAGTTTTTATTGTCTTCAACCAGGCAAATACAGATAAAGTTGAGTACATCCTTGATACGCTTGAGATTCGTGGTTTCACAATGTTCGAGCAAGTTCAGGGACGCGGCTCTGTTAACGGTGAGCCTAGACGTGGCACACACACTTGGCCAGAAATGAACTCTGCCATAATGACTGTAGTGGAGGATGACAAAGTTGACGAGCTACTTCTTACCATCAAGAAACTCGACCTAAGAGCTGAAGAGGTAGGAGTCAAGGCATTTGTTTGGAATATCGAACAAATGATCTAATAAGACACATATTAAAGAATTGGAAATTGACGCACGACAAAAAGCAAACGTCAGTTTTCAATTCTTTATTTTTTTTCTATTACGGACTAACATACACTAATTTACAAACAAAGGGAAATGACGGACTCAAATGAAATTTTCTTCCATAGAATTGAAAACAAAGATGAAAAGATTGTAGAACTATTTGAGAAAGGGTTTAACAGAGACATATACTGTCTGTTCATCTGCATAAACGGAAAAGCAAAAATTCAACTCGAGGGCAAAAACTATGAACTTGGAGACGGAGATGTGTGCATTTACACTCCGGAAAGAGACATCAGAATTCTATCCATATCACAAAACATAAACGGCGTTCTTGTAGGTGGTTCAAACAAACTCATACACAATGCCATTCACTCGATATTCAGCGCAGAGCGTGTACTTTATATGAGAAGCAACCCAACGTTCCACCTTGAAAAGGAACAGAGGCAGAAGCTCTTCAACCTTATAGAGTCATGTTTTGGCATCATCTCAGAAAAGGTTGAATACAGACAGCAAAGTGCAACAAACGCTGATTTTCATGACAAGACCAAGAAGGCTCTGCTAGAGAGCGTCTGTTTCTATGTCATGGACCTTTATTCCAGATCCAGAGTTTTCGACACGTGCAGCGACCAGCCCAAAACAACCAGGTCAATCATACTTCAGAAGTTCCTTGTCTCTCTATACTACAACTATATCAAAGTTCGCACAGTTGAGTTTTATGCCAACCAGCAGGGACTTTCCAAACGATACTTCTCGACAACAATCAGGACTGAAAGCGGCAAGACTCCAAAGCAGTGGATAGAGGAAATCGTAATTGAGGAAATCAAACATTTTCTCGCTAACGGAAACATGACGATAAAGGAAATAGCATACCATTTCAATTTCCCGTCTCAGAGTTTCTTTGGCAAGTATTTCAAACAGGCTGTAGGTATCAGTCCAAGAGAATACAGAGACAGAGAAATAACTAAATAACCAGACTATTCTGTTTAAACAAACAGCCGGAATGGGAAACCCTTTAAAAGGTCCGATTCCGGCTGTTCTTATTCTAAATGATTTTGTTGAATATAAAAGGAAGAGCTAACACCAAGCAATCAAAAATATAGCCATAAATAGAATAACGGACAACATCTTTGTCATTTCCGCCTATAGCTTTATAATAAAGCAGTCCCGCAGCCAAGACTATACCTGACAATACTATACCCATAAAAAATTCCACTATCAATATAATAATAAGAGGTAAAAAGTACAATAATATAAAAGCGAGATAATGCACAAAATCTTTAGCTTCAAACCTTCTTAGTATTAATTGGATTATTGTTTCAGCAATCCAAAGCCATGGTGCTGTTATACAAATTCCCAACCATAACCAAGCTCCTATATTATCAAAATGAAAAAGTCTTATTAAACCAAGAGAGATTATAATAAACAACACAACTCCGCCTAATTTGTAAAGGCTACAAATAATTTCTTCTTTCATATTCTGCCTCTTAAAAATTATAATAATGCGCAATATAATTAATATTTGCGAAATTTCACCTCATATACAGTAATAATTAAGATAAATTAACACAAACCCAAATAATACAGATATTGTAATATTGGACTGCACACACACCTACAGACAAAAAGAGAAACGCTGCAGAGAATTACATAACAAGCAATTACAACTTGATTTTGTCTTTTAGGAAAAACATAAAACAAAATACCAAATAAATTTCGATTGGCAAATAAGGGAACAAAGCAAAATCCTTTTAATTTTTCCAATACAGCACAAGACAAAAACACAAACTCCACATAACAATAAGACACATAACGTCATATACGACTAAAAAGCATCAAACTATTGGCTAAAAAACATTCTACAATCAAAAAACAGGGAAAGACGCTTTGGGACAAAGCAAAAAGAATCTTGCAAATTCCATTTCTCTCGGAATTTGCAAGATTAGTTAATCTGACGGCTAAAAATTGTTAGTCTGCATCATCGTGGTCAGCACCATGATGCTCATGAGACTCAACTTCATTAGACAAGAAAATATCTCGGGCTGTCATAGACTGATTTCCTGCCGCATCAGTACAATATACAACAAGGTGATATGCCCCAGGTGCTGCATTCTCTGGGATTACTATATCATGATGATGGATGTGTGCGTTGCGAAGGCCTTCTAAATCATAAGACTTCTTAAAGAAAAAAGGCTCTGTACCTTCAGCTCTAGTCGAAGAGACCTTGTGTCCATGACCATCAAAGTTGCTGTGAATCTCAACAAGATAACTGCCCAACTTCTCGTTGTCAGCAAAGTCTGCCTCGAAATGAACTCCGTCTCCAATGCGAAGGGAATCTCCATTCTCAGGCTCATCAAGCATGATGACAGGCTTCTCTGTATCTGCATTGTTGTCATCTGTACAAGAAGCACCGAATATAGTAAAGAACACTGAAAAAGCTAAAAATAAAATATTTCTTTCCATTATTTTAATCAAAAAGTTAAACGAATTGTTGTCTGAAAATCGAATCCAGCCTCTGGCAGTTCAATTTTCCTATAAAAATTTAGATGATTCAAATAGGAAGTGTTGAATATATTGCCTGCATTGACAAGCAAAGATAAATTCCCTTCCTTTATAGGGAAATCAACCTTCCCTCCCACATTAAACAAGTTATAACCAGGAGTTTCATCTTCATTATGGCATACATGTTTCTGGGGTGCAACACTATGTGATTCAACATAGACTTGCCATTGTTTGCATTCCCAACTTAATGTATTACGCATAGAAGCAGGCGGAGAAAATGGCGTTGAGGTATGCGACTCTAAATCCATAGAATAAATATATTCTCCAGAGAAATCATAATAGAAGTTTCGCACCATATTAACCTTTACGTGCAGTTCCCCGCCATAAAAACTCGCTGGCGAATCTACATACTTATAGATCTGTCCCGCATCGGGCAACATTGACCATTGTCCAGTAGGATGTAACGAAATAAAATGGGAATAATAGCTAAGGAAAGGAGAAACTGAAATCTCTATCCTTTTTTTGTGCAAAGAATATGACAAGTCGAATTGCAAACCTTTCTCTCCATCAAGGGACTCATCTCCTAGTTCGTGACGGAAAGCTCCGTGATGAACACCATTTGAAGTCAGTTCGTTGGCAGAAGGAAGCCTATAGGCTCTACCCACAGAAACACGAAATTCATACTCCTTGTCTGGAGAAAAGGTTGTTCCCACAGCAAAAGAATAATCATTAAAATGTCTGGCCACACCACTAACATCAGAACCATGGGACTTGGTGTTTATATAGCCCAAATCATAACGCGCACTTGCATTCAGTTCCCAAGATGCTCCGATTTTGAAATTTGAAAGATAGTAAATTCCATACTCATTTCGCCTATATTCGGGAATCAAGAATCCATAACCTCCAATCTCATTATCTTGACAAGAGGCTGAAATTCCAAAACTCTGACTAAATATGTTTGAAGTGTATTGTTTTAACTTCAAGTTAGCTGAAAAGGTCTTCAAGTCAAGCATCAACTCTTTATCTGGATCAACGGAAGGAGGAAACTGTCCCACAGAATGTGTATGGAAGTAACTCCACTCCTCCCTATGATTATCTTGACAAGCAAGAACAAGAGATGTCTGCAAAGACTTGAAAGTCCATTTGTTTGAGCTGAATATCTTCAAATGATTAACTGAACTATAGGGCAAGTCTATATTCCAATTGTTGCCATCTGCACCCAAGTTACTACTGCTGGGAATTCCATGAGCGTCACTAAAGAAACCTGATTTCTGATAACTGTCAGTTATACCTATACGGCCTTCGTAGCGTTCATTCTTGAAAGAGAACAATATATTTGCACATCGCTCTTTCCCGGCAGTATTCTTCAAACGGCTGTCCGTAATAGGGAATCTAACACTCAAATATGTAAAGCTGTCAGCAGGGACGCGATAATCCCCCCAATGCCGCTCAGTATATCTTATCTGAGAATAGAATTTATTACGCTTGACAGCCATCATGACTGAACCACTAAATCCCGAACATACACTTTGATGCTGAATAAGAAATTCCCCTAACAAAGTATCATTCATCGGAATAGGAGGTGGCAACAATTCTATCACACCTCCCATAGCATCACTTCCATAAATAACAGAAGCTGGACCTTTGACAACCTTTACATCTTCAACATTGAACGCATCGATTTCCAGGCCATGATCTGCACCCCATTGCTGACCTTCCTGCTTTACTTCATTATCAATGACCACTATGCGCTGAAATCCCAACCCACGAATAACTGGTTTGCTGAAACCTATACCAATATCCATAGACTGCACGCCCTCTGTATGCGAAAGAGCATCCATTAAACTATGACCCATGTGCAAATCAAGAGCCTCATGGGGAATATTTACGACAGGAAGCAGCACTGCATCTGTTGTTGTCTTTTTCACTCCAGTTATGACAAACTCATCCAATTGGAATGAATCCACTGGTTCAACAGACTGCGCATAGAGATTTAAAGAAGTAAAGCAGAACAATAGAACAAGTCTGATTGTTTGTTTAATTCTCATTGTAATAATCTTCTACAAAAAGTATTAGGGAAACTGACAGATAAACCTAACCAACGGAAGGGACTGCCACGAAACAACAAGTTCAATTGCGACAATAAACAATACAAAAAAACAATTTCTTCTTGTTACATCGCAACTTATTCCGCTTATCGTAAGTTTATATATCAAGCTAGACTTTCCCTTTCTCTAGCAAAAAACAAAAGATTAACAAGAGAATGGAGGTGCTCTTTGACTTGGCAAATATGCGATACGACAGACTTCATCATCTGACGCAGGCATACAATAAACAGGGTAATTAGGTGATAAAAGAGCTATTTCAAACTCAGTCGGAAGTAAATACGGACTATGAAGCAAATCACACAAGGCACAATCATCACATGAACTAAACCATTTAACTAGATGGCTATGAGGATGACCGTGACTTAAACAATCTTCACAATCTATGGGTTCATAATTCTCATGGTCTTCATGAACGTGAACAGAACCACTGGCAATTATCATAAGATATATTGTCAAGAGGAACTGAGTCAAAAATATTTTTTTGAATCCAAACTTCTTCACGTTTATAAAAGAAAAAGAATATCAATTTCTGAACAGAGATGCAAAGATATAAATAAAATTAACGAAAATCTATTTTAAAACTATAAACAGCCATTTTTTCAAAAAAAACGAGGTCATACAACTGTATAGCCTCGTTTTTTTAGTAAAAATTCCTTACTTGAAGTAAACTACCTCAATAGTACCCTTGATAACATCACGGTCCCTAGTAACCACGTAGTAGTAAACTGTTGGGTCCGCAAGCATACCACGAATCATACCGTCCCAACCGTCATCTCCACTAAATACCAAGTTACCGTAACGGTTATAGATCTCGACCTTGAAGCCCTTCATGAATACGTCATTCATTCCGATTGAGTTATGAGGAGTGAATGCTGTAGGGATGAAGTCGTAAGCATCAATCTCGACTACGTTAGAAGCAGCAGAGCTACATACGTTATCAGTAGCGACCACATAGAACAATGTAGTGTCCTGAACGCTGTTTACCCTCATGTTCTTGAAGAACTCCTCGTAGCTGTTAGTTGTACCGATCAACTCGTCTCGCTCGTCAAGAGGATTCAAGTAGCTTTCAACAACATTTCCGTATCCATCGAACTTGCCTGAAACTGCATCGAACTGACCGTTAACCTTGTACCACAACAACTCTACATCCTCGCTGTAGTGAGTTGTAACCTTTAGGTCAACAGGATCACCTGCCCAAACTCTTGGCTTGTCACTTGGATTAGATGTCAAAAGGATCTTCTCTGGCAAGATCTGCTCGCGAACATCAAGTTCAAGAGCGTTAGAAGAAGAGTCTCTCAACAGACCGGCTACCGTAGTGTCACTCTCGAATGTTCCGTTGTTAACATTGTAAGAGTAGTCACAACTCCACAACTTAGAACTGTCGCTTCGTGTAACACCACACTCGTTCTCTGCGTAGTAAACTAGCTTAGCACCGTCATCTCCGAATGTTACAGGGCGTCCGGCGTAAACCGAGTCACTCAAAATCCAACCTGAACTGATGATTGGTGAACCCATATCCTCAACACATACATTATAGATGTCAACGTATTCACCCGAAGGACCGCTGATTGGAAGTGGCAAGTTCTCACAGCTCTCAACCAAGCTTGTAGCCATTGCCACACGTGGCTTCTCCATAATCTTCACGAAGAATGAAGTGGTATCCTTACATCCGGTCAATGTATCAGTAGCAACTACGAAGTATGTTCCTGTATGAGACACATTATTCAAAGAAAGAGCCACATTCTTGATAGAGTCACGCTCAGCCTTGTCGCTTGTAAAGAACTTGCGGTAATAAGGCTTATTTCTGTTGTTACTCCATATTACATGATCATCATCAACACTCTCCTTAAATACGTCGTAAGAGAACAATGATATTCTGTTTTCGAACTTCTTGGTTTCTGGTTCATAGTACCAATAATTACCATGAACAGGAACAAGCTCTGAAGACAACAAGTTCAAATCCTTGCGCGATCCCTCACAGAACTCCTCATCATGAGAAGATATGTCAACGATTACCTTTCGGTTTGGAACAACAATGCTCTTAGTGTAATCCGACTTGTTACCACAAACATCGGTTAGAGTGATAACCGCATCGGTATTTTCATGAAGATTTGTACCAACTGCAGGAACCTGGGAAATATGCATTACCGCAGAGTCAGCACAATTATCGTTCCAGTTGTAAGAGAACTTAGTGATATCCATCATCTCGAAGATACATTCCTTCTTGAACTGAACAGAAATCACACTGTCAATGAATGATTGAGTCAAGTTGAATGTAGGAGCGATAGTATCGCGAACCAAAATCTTGAACACAACGCTGTCTGCTGTTGACAAGTTACACTCGTCAGTTGCATAGTATGTATAGATATGCTCATAGTTGTAATGGCTACACTCCTTAGGGTCATCGCTCTGAGTAGTGCTATATACATACTTGACAGTAGCTGTTCCGCAATTATCGACTGCACTCAAATTAGTTGGAAGTACCGACTCGTTCAAAGTCTCGTGACAAGCGATAACAGGGAATTCATCAACCAACTTGTTTACCCAGTTTGGCCTCAAAGTATCCTTGATAGCGAACTTATTGACACATACGCTTGAATCTCTGAATCTGTCATAGATTGTGTAAGTGCGGACTACATAGCCGTCACACTTGTCACCCTCCATAGAATCCTCTACCTTGAATCCGGTAACATTTCTTTCTGTCAACACCTTACCACCAATATAAGACTTGAAGTAGTCAAGATCTGAAGGTATCTCTGGAATTCTGTTGTCATCAGGACAAGCAAGAACTCCCTGGTAATCCATAGGACAGATAATCTCAGGATGAACACTATCAACAACAACAAGCTCGGTCATACAATAGTTAGAATTGTCTGACAAATCTGTGAATGTAATCTTAACGTCAACAGTGTCATCCAAAGGATAAATGTCCTCTGTGAAGTTCTTGCCGTCAAGACGTTCGATTTGAGGATTCAACAAACCGTCACACAAGTCATTGAACTTATCCTCTACTGCATAGTTAGGCAACTCGCGGAAGTCTGCGATAGAGACTGACTTGTTATGCTCCCTCAACACGTATGTCAATGTAGGATACTTGCTGCAGTCCAAAGCAGGAGGAACAGTGTCCTTTACAACCACAGACTGCTTGCGAACAACCTTGTTGCCACTTTCGTCTGAAACTACCCAAGTAATTTCCTGACTTGCATTTTTCATCAATTCCTGAATCTTGAATGGATTGGCGTCAGTCAACTCGATAGTGTCATTACCGCTAACATAAGAGATAGTAGGATTAGAAGTACAGTTGTCTGCTGGGTGAAGTGAATCCTTCATCATTGCAAGAGTAGCCTCGTAGTCTGCATCACATCTGCCAGGCTCAGAGTAGATGACAAAGTCATGCAACCTGTCAGCCTTTGGAGATGTTGTATCGACTGCAAGGAATGTCACGACACAAGACTCGAATGAGTTTGTACCATCTGTAACCTCGAATTCATAAGACTTAGACTCTCCTCTTGTCAAAGACAACGAGATATTGTCGAAGCTTGTAAATGAGCTACCATCCTTAATCTTTATCAATACTGAATCCTGGCAATCATGTGAAACCTTGTCCATGTCACTAGTTGTAAGCATATTCTCAGGAGTACCCCAGTAGCTTGAACCCTTAGGAGTCAATACTGCATCAGCACGCAAGTTGATCAACATCTGCTTAGCGGATATAACGTCAGTGTTCATACAATCGTCTCCGACATAAACCTTAACTGGCTCAGTAGGGCAGACATAATCAGGAGCAAGGACGTCTTGAACCGTTACTTTCTGATCCATAGTACTTACAGGATTGATTCCATCGCTCACATACCAAGTAATTGTATTGACACCTAGCAACTCCGCGAAGTCTTCTTTGAACTTATTGTTAACCTTAACCTTCTTGCCATCATTGATTGAGTACTCTATAGTAAGTTTCTCTGTACAGTCCTTGATGTCAAGTAGTGTATAAATATCTTCGCGAGTTAGTTCATATTCAGCCTTACAGTCCTCACCACGATTCAACAATGTATCGATAACTTCCGTAGTAAGAACCGGACTGTTCTTATCAACACCCTTGTATGTTACCGTACAAGTTGTAGTGTTTCCAAGTTCATCCTTGATAGTGTACTTGACAGTCTGAGTCTTGCCGATAGTCAACTCTACATCCTGATCAAGTCTGTCGTTCTCAACACTCAACTTGCTTCCACAACCGCTGTGATGCAATAGGCTGTCATAGTCAGCAGAAGTCTCGTCAACTCCCTGCTCTGCCAAAACAGGCTTACGGAAGAACTCGATCATATCCTCGCTCTTGGTTGATGCAGTAGCCAAACACAAGTTGTCGTAGTCAACAGCAATCTCAACCACTGTATCAGGGCAAGCAATCTCTGGTGCGATGTTAGGAACGGTAATTGTCTGTGTACAGAAATCATTTCTATTTCCAGCCTTGTCTGTGAATACCCACTGAATCTGAGTCTCACCTACCTTGAATGGAGCATCAATACCCTCTGCCACATCACCGAAGTAGCGAGTAGGAACCTTAGTGATTTCTTCGTAAGGAGAGCAGTTGTCAGTGATGTACTGCTTCTTGGCGTCAATATTCTCAAGAGTCAACATACCGTGAGCCTTCAAGAATGTAGAGTCAATGCACTTGGCACCGCCCAACATAGCCTCAGTAATTGTCACGTCAGGAACGAGCTTGTTGCAGACAGCCTCAGGAGCATCCATATCCTTGACAACCACATTTTGAGTAACCGAGCTTGCGTTGTGCTTCTCGCTTCTGTCTGTAGCTATCCATTCGATAGTCTGTCCGTCAGTTACTGTGATGCTGTTTTTCTCACCTATAATGAAGATCTTATCCTTATCGCCATCCTGAACGTAAGTGCCGTCAGAGTTCATCACCTTGTAAGTGACATCATATCCGCTACAGTCAGCAACCTTTAGAAGATCTATTACGTCAGTCTTAGTCATTACTGTCTTACCCTCACACTTGTTGTCTGCCACAAGCTCCATATCTTTCAAGTAAGAAGCAAGAGTCGGAGGTGTAACATCCTCAGCCTTGACTACAGTCTTACACTGCTTAGAGTCAAGAGTTCCGTCATTCAATGTCCAGTAAACATTCTTCTTCAATGTATTGTTGTCAATATCGAACTGATTGAATGAAACTGTCATCTTGTCAACATTACCGGCAACACCCTCTGTGTCAGAAACCTTCACTGTCAAATCCTTACCACAATCGTCATAGATGTTTGTGATAGTCTTGTTTCCATCATCAACTGAAGTTCTGAAATAATCCTCGTCACCAGTATTCTTTGCGCTGATTACGCCATCCGAACCAATAGAAATCTTGTCCTTCAAGTGACCAAGAGCCAACTGGTGAAGATCCATTACTATTGAAGCTTCGCAATTATCAGCCAAGTTAACCTTAATGGTATCAGGGCAGGCAATCTCTGGAGCTACACCGTCAGTAACCTTGATTTCATGCTCGTCAACCTTAGCAGTTGTTGTTCCGTCTAGTCCAACTGAATTCCACTCGATAGTGTAGTCTCCTGGTACAAGAGGCTTATTGAATGACTCAGTAGGCTTGATAGATCCGTCATACTTCTTGTCGCTATCGTTAGCGTCTGTGATTGTATATTTCAACTCTGAAACAGGAGAACAATCCTTGTATTCCTGGTGATAGATCTCCTTATATACATCCTCGAATGTCTTAGCGTAGTCGTATGAACACTCCTCTTTGTCAGAATCATCCTTCTTTGTCTTGAATTCTGTTTCATCAGCAAGAGCATGTGTAGTCAAAATCTGAGGAGCACCAACCAATGTATATACACACTCGGTTTGGTTACCAGAAGCGTCAGCAACAACAATAGTTACCTGCTTCTCCTCCTTGTATTTGATTGTCATCGACGAGCTAGAACGAAGAGTGTCACCATCGGCTATGAAGTTGTTTGATTCGTCCTTAGTAGCAACCACTACCTTAGTAGTAAGACCTTCATCACAATCGTTCTTCATAGCTGTCTTCTGCTCATCAAAGAAGTTGTACTCAGTATTAAAGATAGAATTCTCTACAGAATTGCTTTCTACATACTCGATTGCCTTTCCGTCCTGGTCTGTAGCAGATGCACCCAAAATTGTCTTAGCACGAGAAGCGAACAACAACTTATCGAAGTCAAGGTCAACTACTGTATCACACTCGACACCGACAGGAACATTGATTACATTGTCACCGTAACAAGCAATCTCTGGTGCAATATCATCCTTGACATATAGATTCTGAGTTACTTTTGACTTGTTAGCCGCAGGACTCTTGTCAGTGACTGTGTACTCTATTGAATACTCACCATGAACAAGATCCTTAGTCATCTCGCTGTAGTCAACTGTACCATTGTTGTCAACATAAACATTGTCCTTGGAAGCAACCACGTTACCGTCCTTGTCTTTGATTACAATGTCGATAGACTTGAACTCAGAACAATCAAATACCTTGTCAGCTATCATTGACTTAAGGTCTGACTCGACTGTCTTGTACTTAGCCGAGCACTTGTCAGCTGGTGTTTCACTGTAATTGATTGTCTTGTCAACAAGAGATACAGCGGAAACGTCTGGTCTGATTGTATCGACCGGAGTGATTGTTGTAGTGCAAGACTCCGAACGATTCTGGCTTGGAGAAGCATCAACCAATGTCCACTCGATTTCAACCTTGTCAGACATGCTGCTAAGTTCAACCTTTAGGTCTGTAGTGTTCAACTCCTTAACCGAAGCGTCCTTGTTAGTCTTGTACTCGACTGTTAGAGGATCACCGCACTCGTCAGTAATCTCTGTAATCTTACCGGTAACATCATCAGTCTTGAAAGTAACACCGCTTGAAGTAGTCTTGTTAGTGACTACTCCTCCGACAGTGTCAATTACACCAGCCTTGTACAAATAATCCTTGGCAAAGTCATGGAATGTAATCGTGCTGTCAGCCTTACACTCACCGTCAAGAATCAATGTGTTTTCATGAACACACTCGAACTCAGGCGCTACATCATCAACGACTGTCAACTTCTCGTTCTTAGATGTCTCGAGGCCGTTCTCATCCTTTGCTGTATATGTAATGACGTAGTCGCCAAAGTGCAAGTCTTCGATCTTTATGCCAGAATAGCCGTTAACCTTGTCATAGACTGTACCCTCTTTCAAGCACTCTGTATCTGACTCAGTCTTCTTCAAGCAGTACTTAACCTCGCTCAACGAACAATCACTAACACCAAGAAGTAACTTGATTTCTGAATCTGTTCTGATGTAATCTGCACCGCAAGTCTTGTGAGAACTCTCCATGTACGAAATCGAGTACTCTAGAAGATCTTTCATCACAGGAGCCTTGTCATCAATAGCCTCAATCTTTTGTGTACAAGTCTCGGAGATTCCGTCATATTTAGTTGAGAACTTCCAAGTAATTGTCTCGCTTTGCTTGTCATTTGTTAGAACATGTTCAAATGGCATAGGATTGAAATTAGTACCATCCAATGCGTACTCAACAATAATCTCGTCATCAGGAGCGCAAAGTTTTGCTGAAACACTATCCTTGACATCCTCAACCGAAATCTTGACATCTTTCTTGCAGCCATCCTCAAGAGGCAATACCATACCCTTGAAATTCTCGCATGTGATATGTAGGTCTTCACTTGAAGCGGCGTACTTGATATCTCTTGTAACGACACAGCTGTTTGCATCAGTAAGCTTGACACCAAGACTAGCAAACTTCACATTGCCGGACAAAGCGAACTTGCTGTCTGCGTAAGATGCTACATCCTCCTTGGTCAATATCTCTACGATATACTTATTTTGGTAGTTGTCTCCCGTAATAGGAGTTGTGTAAGGAGTACCACCTGTCACATTCTTCAACTCTACAACCGAATAGTCGTATGTACAAGGAGTTGAAACACCATCAGTAGAGTAAGCCAAGTCGAAGGAAACAGCTGTTGCCGGCTGGCTGATAGTTTCAGTTATATCCTCAGTTATGGTATTGTCTGCGTCAAGGATAAACTTCATGTTGTACTCTCCTGCTACAAGTCCTGTGAACTTGGCAATATGCTTGCCCTCTGTAACATTGTATGTTGATGTAACAGACTTGCTGCCATCAGTCATATCCACCTTAAACTTGCCTGACGCTGACTTGATAGTGATTGTACCCTCGTCACCAGGATTCTCATCATTTGCCATACATAGGGCATCCTCATGAGTAACCTCAACATCTGCGGCGTCAGAAGGACCAACAACCACCTGGAACGGGTAAGGACAGTCGTTGCCGTCAACTACATTATAGTAGTATGTGCCTGCTGTCAAACCGGACTCAACGATTGAAGTTCCGTTGTATGATGTTCCAGGAGTGCAATCGTCACCATCCTTGTCTGTCATACAGTACTTGAAGCTTCCATATCCACCGTCAAGAGTGACTGTATATGAAGCATCGTTATTGCCATAAGTAGAAGGCTTTTTAACATCCAAAACTGTGCTAGATATTGCCTCAGACGGCTGTTCAACCTTGAAGTCAACCTTATCGGACTTACAAGAATTAGCGTCAGTTACAACCAACGAGTAGGTAACCGCTGAATGGTCAAGCGCAGAAGTAGTTACTGAAGAAGTACTTGCGCTGAAAGACGCGTCACTGTCTTTAGTCCAAGAATATGTGTACGATGCCTTACCCTTGCTTACCTCAGGTTCGATAGTAGTGGTAGCATTGTAACACAATGTCTTTGGAAGCTGAGCAGTAACAACCGGCTTCTCGTTGATTACATGAGTATAATAAAGTTTATCTGATGTGTTAGAACACTCATCAGAAACAGTAACCATATACTCATAAGTATTAGGAACAGTCTCCGAAGAAGTGAACTTGGCATCAGAGCCAAGAGACACATCTGGTTTGTCAACAGCTGCCCAATTATACTTGATACAGTTGCTGCAAGCCAAACTTGAAGAAGCACCTACAACCTCAACCTCAGGATTTGCGCCACCCTCACAGACTGAAGTGTTAGCCTTAGAAAGTGTTCCTACCGTGAATGTTGACGGATTAGTAATCACAACATTAGTCTCACTTGAAACAGAACATCCGTTGGCGTCGGTCACTGCAACAGAATATGTACCCTGAGCCTTCTGGATTGTAGCTGTTGACTCAGTTTCTCCCATTTTTACAGCTTCATCACTGTTGACCCTGTAAGTGTATGGTTTTGTACCACCACTTATAGCCAAATTGATGTCTGTTTTCACATCGTGGCAAACCTCTGTCACATCTGCAGACCAAGTGTCTAGCTTCAATGACTTAGGAACAGTAAGAGTAATATATGTCTCCCTAGAATGGCCTTCTGGATCTTTGTTACCACAAGTATCCTTTGCTAAGACATATACCTTTGTATCCTTCGAGATTGTAGCGCCCAAAGGCTCTCCGTCCTTGTCTCCAACCTTGAATATGTATTCGTTGTCTTTCTCGAACAAGCAGTCAGCAATCTCGAACTGTATGTTAGTCTTGATCATGTCGATATCGACAGGGAACTCACAGTTCACTCCTGTTGTCAACTTGACTGGATCAGGATTCTTGTTGATTGTTGGCTGTTCCAAGTCTGCATAGAATCTGCCATTCTTAACTTCGCTGACACATCCGCTCTCGTCATTCTTAACCTGTAGAGTGTATTTGTACTCACCGCCACAACGCTTAGTCATATCGCGCTTGAACTTGACCTGGGCACCTTCACCTACTATCTCTGTACCTTCTGGAACCCATACATAGGTATTTGTACCCTCTGTGTATCCTGCACCTTCACCGGTTACGAATGTAGCTTCAACACCATATCTGTCTTCGCTTGCGCAATAACCTGTTCTTCTTGTGCCGTCAGTATTGAAATCATCAACCAAGAAACCTCCCAATACCGGATTCCTATATACTGTTGCGCTTACAGGAGTCGAAGTTGCCTCACAGCCGTTTACAGAAGCCACAACTGTGTATGTTGCAGTTGAGTGTGTAGCTCCGGCAGCAAGCTTCAATGTCTGAGATGCGGCAGAAGCGTTCTCCGGAGCAGGTGTTCCTGTCCATGTGTATGTGATGTCCTCTGTCACAGCTGTCTCGCCTATCTTGACCAATGGAGTGAATGTGATGTCTGTCTCACATGACTTCTCCTGGGCAATAATCTTGACTGTTGGCTGAGGCTTGACAGTCACGATGACATCGACCTCCTTGTCGGTACAAGTTCCGTTCTTTGCAACGAATGTGTACTTCGTAGTCTCTGTCAATGCTGCAGTTATGTAGTCGTCGCCGACCTTAGTCAATCCTGCAGGAGTCTCCATCGTACCAATCAAACCGGAAGTCTTGATTGTTGCTGTCTGACCGCTACAGATTGGTTCTGGAGTCACTGCAATCACATTCGGAGCAAGATAAGAAGTCGCTGATGCATTTACATGCTCAGACTCACACTCGTTGCCGGATGCAAATGTCTTGACAGCCTTGACGAACCATTCCTGAGTCTCCATAAAGTCCGCATCGTCGGAAGCGACAGTGAATGACTGGGCATTGTTCCTATTGTCATTCTCTGAATATGCGCCCGTCTCTGTTCTGCTCCACAAGTATTTGATATTCTCAATATCATCAGATCCGCCAACCTTGGCCGAAGCTGTGAAAGTTGCCTCTCCGCACGCTGTGGCAGGAGTAAGAACCACCTCCACCTTGTCAAGCTCTGTAACATTAACTGTCTTTGTAGCTTCACATCCGTTGTCGTCCTTTACTGTGAACGTATGGCTTGCAGTTCCCTTGAAGCCAGAGAATGTTGTGTTCTCTGCGCCTGTCTGGTCTGCCTTGCCTGATACGGAGAATGTGTAGGCGGATGCCTTTGTTCCTCCATCAGCAGTAAGCTCGATATCGGCTTCAACTCCGTTACATACTGTGATGTCAGATGCAGACAACTTCAACTCTGCAGGCTCGCCTATCACTACACTTATTGGGGAAGTTGAGCAACCGAACTTGTCGCTGACTACCAATGTATATGAATCTTTAGCAAGACCTGTGAGCTGGATGTCGCTAGTTGTAATATTAGTAGAGCTCTTGACCACTTCGCTGCTAGAGTTCTTTAACTCGTAGGAAGCAGCCAAATCCTTGTCAACTATGAAGTCAACCTTACCGTTAGCCGTATAGCCGGTATTGGCTGTGTTACAAGTGACCGAAGTAACCGTAGGTGCGGCAATATCCAACGTGTTAGGTATGCTGATCTTGACTGTCTTGGGCTCAGACTTGTTGCCGCATTCGTCAACCATCACAACGCTGACTGTTGTCGAGCTTGATATCGTTGATCCTGCTGAAGGAGTCTGCTCGAAGTGGTGTCCGATGCTGCATCCGTCAACCTCTTCCTTTGTGTTGTCTGTGAAGACATTAGGAACTGTGTACTCGCAGTTCGCACCCTCTGCCGAGAACTCTGTCTTCACAAGGTCGAATGACAATGTGTTGTTCTTCTCTACAGTGTAGCTGCCTGACTTGCTGTCACTACATCCTGTTGTCTCGTTCTCAACCTTCAATGTGTATGAGAATGAAGGCTCGCAAGCACCTGTTGTGTTTGAAAGAGTTCCTACATTTGTTGTACCAGTTGCATCATCGGACCATGAGTACTTGTAGCTGTGGCCGGCCTTGGCATTTGTCACAGTTGCAGTAACCTCGTAGCTTGCCGCCTTAGAGCATGCTGCTGCAGGGTTTGTGAATGTGAACACCGGCTTCTTGTTGAATGTCGCTGTCTTTGTGTCAGGCTCAGACCAGCATCCGTTGGCATCCTTGACCTTGACGCTTACTGACTTCTGCTCGCCGTCTGTGTATGTCGAAGCATAGGCCTCTGTGTATTTTGAAGCGCCTTCCTCAGCTGAGCCGTTCCAGTAGTAGTGGTATGCAGCAACTCCCCCGCTCACCTCAGGAGTGAACTCGATGCCCTCCTCACAGCTCTTCTTGTCTGCCAAAGTGACCGTAGGGTTTGCATAGACTGTAAACGTGAAGTCATTTGCATCTGTCTTGCCGCACTCGTTCTTCACCTTATATGTAAACGTATGGTTGCCTGCCGACAAGCCCTTGATGTAGTCCGAAGTCACCTTGATGTCTCCGTCATACCACTCTGCCTCGCGCAAAGAGTTGTTCACATTCGCATCGTTCCATGTCACTGACGGAGAAGGAAGGACAACTCCCTCAGCACCGGCACAGACTGACGTCAATGTGGCTGTTCCGATCTCAGGATCGGCGTAAACGTTTACAACGATATTCACCTCTTCGCTAGGACATCCGTACTTGTCAGTTACAACTGCCTTGTGTGTGCCCTCGCCAAGAGCGAACTTCGTCTTGTCTATAGCATCTGACGACTCCGTACCGTCAACTGTGTACTTGTACTCGCCCTCTGTCTCTGTCTTCAAAGTAAGCTTGAACTCTGCTGTAGCACCCTCACACACAGTCTTAGGCTCGACTTCGTTAAGTGCAGGAGAGTCATACATCTTCACCTCGAACTCACCTGATGTGTTCTCGCATCCGTTTGCGTCAGAGACTGTAACAGTGTACTTGCCTGCTGCACTCACGTTAATCTCGCGAGTCACTTCTGCTGTACTCCACTTGTATGTAGTGTATTCCTCAGAAGTACTCAAAGCCAATGCAACTCCATCGTTACACAAGTAGTCGTCAGCATATGTCTTCTCTATAACAGGCTGAGGAAGTTCGTTGAACTCAACTACCTTGCTGTCACTGTTCACACAACCCTTAGAATCCTTGACATATACTGTATGCTCCTTGTTGTCAGAGCTTACTGTGATTGAAGGCTTGTCACTGTATTCAGTCTCTGAGTCCCACTTGTATGTAACGCCTGTGGCATTAGCCTTAAGTGTTGTATTCTTTCCTTCACAAACCTTATCATAGCTTAGCGATACGCTAGGCTTAGAGTTTGCTGATACAATGTGAGATATCGAGTTTGTACAGTTCTCGCCCATTGACACCTCGACATGGTATGTGCCTGCCTCGGCAACCTCAAGAGTGTTCTTTGTGCCAAGACTTGTCTCTTTTGCTCCCTCCTTGTACCAGTTGTATGTCACACCTGTAGCGTTTGCTGTCAACAAAGCCTTCTGCTGTGCTTCCTCGTCTCCATCCTTACACAACGCTGTTGTCTCTGTGATGGTTACCGAAGGTCTTGCGGAAGCTGTCATTGTGGCAGTAGCAGGCTCAGATGCGCTACAAGTTCCGTTCTTGGCTGTTGCAGATATATGCCATACATCACCGTCTCCGATAGCTTGAGTAATCTTGCTATCCGTAACTGTTGCCAATGTCTTGTGCGCTGCGTCTCCATCCTTCCAGATGTATGCAGTGACATCTCCGACAACATTATTAAGTGTCACTGAAGCATCGTTGCCAGGACATACGCTTACGCTTGCGTCTGCGAACTCTACGTGAGACGTTGCATCTACATTGACTGTGATTACGTTTGAATAAACCGGACTGCCACAGTCGTTCTTAACCATATATCTAATTTCGTAAGAACCGTTTTTCGATATTGCTGTTCCCGCAGTATAATCAGCCCAGTTATCCTCGCCCGCTTCTGAAATCTGCCAGCCCTGCTCTTTAATAGCATCGCCGTTATCGTCGATTGTCTTTGTCAATCCATTCAATGCTGTTTCTGAAAGCGAGCCGCCCTCACAGATGTTCGCCAATACACCGGACATGCTTACTGTAGGCGCAGAATTGATTGTCAATGTGTATGTCAAATCCTCTGTCTTACCCTTTGTACAAGCGTCATTAACTGTAACCTTATATGTGTAAGTTCCTACCTCTGTAACTGTTGGAGTAAATGAGTTTGTTGTCACGGAAGACATGTCCTCCGCAATAGCATCTATGGATTCAGATGTCCATTTGTATGTCAAACCGCTCTCCTCTCCATTTGTTGTAGCATTGACTTTGATTTGGGCAACATCTTCAATCTTCTCCTTACAGATTGTCTGCGCAGTAGAGGCAAGTGTCGCTTCTGTCCATGTATATTCGTCAATAGAGAATGTCTCTGGTTCACTTGTACATCCGAACTTGTCGGTCACTGTCGCTGAGTAGCTGCCAGACTTCGCTCCAAGTGAGAATACTGCATCGTTTGTTGATGATTTAGAACCATCTACCTTGTATGTGTATGTTCCTTCTGTTTCTGTTACAAGAGACAAAGTAACTGTTGCTGTAGCATCCTTACATACTTTCTTGTCATCAACCTCGGCAAGAACAGGCAAGGTATACATCTTCACCTCGAACTCACCTGATGTGTTCTCGCATCCGTTTGCGTCAGAGACTGTAACAGTGTACTTGCCTGCTGCACTCACGTTAATCTCGCGAGTCACTTCTGCTGTACTCCACTTGTATGTAGTGTATTCCTCAGAAGTACTCAAAGCCAATGCAACTCCATCGTTACACAAGTAGTCGTCAGCATATGTCTTCTCTATAACAGGCTGAGGAAGTTCGTTGAACTCAACTACCTTGCTGTCACTGTTCACACAACCCTTAGAATCCTTGACATATACTGTATGCTCCTTGTTGTCAGAGCTTACTGTGATTGAAGGCTTGTCACTGTATTCAGTCTCTGAGTCCCACTTGTATGTAACGCCTGTGGCATTAGCCTTAAGTGTTGTATTCTTTCCTTCACAAACCTTATCATAGCTTAGCGATACGCTAGGCTTAGAGTTTGCTGATACAATGTGAGATATCGAGTTTGTACAGTTCTCGCCCATTGACACCTCGACATGGTATGTGCCTGCCTCGGCAACCTCAAGAGTGTTCTTTGTGCCAAGACTTGTCTCTTTTGCTCCCTCCTTGTACCAGTTGTATGTCACACCTGTAGCGTTTGCTGTCAACAAAGCCTTCTGCTGTGCTTCCTCGTCTCCATCCTTACACAACGCTGTTGTCTCTGTGATGGTTACCGAAGGTCTTGCGGAAGCTGTCATTGTGGCAGTAGCAGGCTCAGATGCGCTACAAGTTCCGTTCTTGGCTGTTGCAGATATATGCCATACATCACCGTCTCCGATAGCTTGAGTAATCTTGCTATCCGTAACTGTTGCCAATGTCTTGTGCGCTGCGTCTCCATCCTTCCAGATGTATGCAGTGACATCTCCGACAACATTATTAAGTGTCACTGAAGCATCGTTGCCAGGACATACGCTTACGCTTGCGTCTGCGAACTCTACATGAGATGTTGCATCTACATTGACTGTGATTGTCGCATCCGAGTAAGTCTCTTTGCAAGAGTTCTGTGCATAGTACTTGATTTCGTATGCACCAACCTCGTTGACTGCTGTGCCTGGAGTGTAGTCTGACCATGTCTCTGCGCCAGACTTCCTGTACTTCCAGCCCTCATTTAATATTGGCTTCTGATTATCTTCGACAACCTTTGTCAATGCTGAAAGGTCGAACGCACTACCCTGACAGATGTTGGCTGCAGTTCCTGTCAACTCAACAGTCGGCTTGCCACTGATTGACAATGTGTAGTGAAGATCCTTGCTTGTGTTCGAACACTTGTCACTGACTGAGACTGTATATTTGTAGATGCCTACTGCAGTCTCTTCTGACTTGAATGACGATGTCTTGCTAAGGATAGTCTTAGGGCTCTTTGTGTCAGCATCATTTGTCCATGCGTAAGATATGCAGTCCTCACATTCCAATGACGATGCAGAACCTATCACAGATGCAGGGAGAACTTCATCGCCTACACAGATGTCTCCAGCCGGAGATATTGTTCCTACCGTGAATGTTGACGGATTAGAAATCACAACATTAGTCTCACTTGAAACAGGACATCCGTTGGCGTCGGTCACTGCAACAGAATATGTACCCTGAGCCTCCTGGATTGTAGCTGTTGACTCAGTTTCTCCCATTTTTACAGCTTCATCACTGTTGACCCTGTAAGTGTATGGTTTTGTACCACCACTTATAGCCAAATTGATGTCTGTTTTCACATCGTGGCAAACCTCTGTCACATCTGCAGACCAAGTGTCTAGCTTCAATGACTCAGGAACAGTAAGAGTGATGTATGTCTCTTGTGACTGTCCGCAAGTATCCTTTGCCAAGACATATACCTTTGTATCCTTCGAGATTGTAGCGCCCAAAGGCTCTCCGTCCTTGTCTCCAACCTTGAATATGTATTCGTTGTCTTTCTCGAACAAGCAGTCAGCAATCTTGAACTGTATGTTAGTCTTGATCATGTCGATATCAACAGGGAACTCACAGTTCACTCCTGTTGTCAACTTGACTGGTTCAGGATTCTTGTTGATTGTTGGCTGTTCCAAACCTGCGTAGAAACTGCCATCATTTGTGGCTGAACATCCGCTCTCGTCATTTGTAACTGTCAGTGAGTAATTGTATGTTCCTCCACAACGCTTTGTCATGTCTCGTTTAATCTTGACATGAGCACCATCTTCGACAACTCCTGTACCCACTGCTGTCCATACATAAGAGTTTGTACCCTCAGTATATCCTGCGCCTTCACCGGTTACGAATGTAGCTTCAACACCATATCTGTCCTCACTTGAACAGTAGCCTGTCTTTCTAAGTCCAGTAACCATATCAATATCGTCAACAAGGAAATCACCAAGATATGGCTTGCGATATACTGTTGCGCTTGCAGGAGTCGAAGTTGCCTCACAGCCGTTTACAGAAGCCACAACTGTGTATGTTGCAGTTGAGTGTGTAGCTCCGGCAGCAAGCTTCAATGTCTGAGATGCGGCAGAAGCGTCTGCTAGGGCAGGTGTTCCTGTCCATTCGTATGTGATGCCCTCTGTCACAACTGTCTCGCCTATCTTGACCTCCGGAGTGAATGTGATGTCTGTCTCACATGACTTCTCTGCAGAAACTTTCAATGTCACAACAGGCTGAGGCTTGATTGTAATTGTAGCCGGCAAATTCTTGCTTCCGCAAATTGTACCATCGGAAACGTTAACAATATATGTATAAGTTCCTGGCACATAGTTGCCATTAGCCTTGCTCAACTCCGGCTTATAGCTATCTGCCGAACCGGACTGAAGCACAACATCGCCTTTCTTGAACGTGTATGTAAAGCTTTCCGAACCACCTGTAGGAGACGTAGCGAACGATATAACAGGCTCGACAGATGTCTCGTTTGCACATAGTGGCTCGATAGTTTTCAATGAGCCTTCGTTCAAGTCGCTGTATGAGTCGATCATCAAATCTCCCTTAGCATCCTCACAGCCATTTCCATCAGTAACCTTTACAACGTAAGCTGTTGTTGAAGCTCCCAATCCTGAGAACTGTCCAGCTGAGTATATCGCCTCACTGTCATTGATAGAGAACGTGTATTCTCCTGTTCCACCTTCCGCAGATA
Source organism: Paludibacteraceae bacterium (assembly GCA_024401535.1). GTDB lineage: Bacteria > Bacteroidota > Bacteroidia > Bacteroidales > Paludibacteraceae > UBA1723. The sequence continues at coordinate 129,202 of JAKSKX010000002.1, forward strand.
CTGTAATGACACCATCTTTTTCACACACCTTAGGAGTAACAACATTTGCTGTCAATTCTGGCACGGAGTGGAATGACAAAGTAAACACATCACTCTTTTCAGTACATACAGATTCATCGGTAGCCTTTACCTTGGCGGTAGCTATCAATGTGAACTTGTCGCCATCGTTGTCTGCATAGGTCAAATCTGTAGTCGTAGCGGGATTACCCTCGCCATCAACCCAAGAATAGGTATATAGAGCCTCATTTGGATTCTTCACGGCAAGAGAAACTTTGTCATACTCACAGACCTTAGTAAAGTCAATCTCTGGCTTTTTAACCTCGATTGTAGTCACACTGAAAGATGCATCAGCGCTACAATCGTTGGCATCTTTTACTGTAAGCACATGCGAACCAGCAGGAACTTTGACAGTTATCTCGTTCTCATCTATAGTTACCTTGCTTGCGTCAATCTTGACATCTTTATTCCAAACACTATAACCTCCCGCACCGTTGGTAACATTGATTACTGCTGAGTATTCTCCACCCTCACAAACTCGGCCATCAGCAACATCAGACAATGACATAGGTGCTGGCTCTGAGATAGTAAACTTAGCATTTACCTTCTTTACTACCTTACAACCATGCTTAGTTGTATAAGTACCTGTAAGTTCGATTACATCACCTGCACTTACCTCAGTACCTGCTGCAGGAGATTGAGACCAAACGAAATCACCATCGATTGTAGCATCACAAGGGATGAATGACCAGTTGACAAAGTCAATCTCTGGTGCGTATATCTTACATTCAGCACCTCTTACTCCGTCAACATTTACTACTGGGGCAGAAGCATCTACTGCATCTACCGCATCATATCCGTCGAACTTCAAATCACCAAGCTTTATAGATAGCAATCCATCATTCTTAGTTGTGTGACACAAAGTTCTTCTGTTGACTACAGTCAAGCCATAATTGATGTCTCCCTCACAAATATCAGAGAAGATGTAAGCGTTATTGCTTCCTGCATTACCCCAAGGCTTTCCTGCCTTGTTTGCCCAGTCATAGTCGAAGTAGTCACCAGTCTCAGCATTTTTTACCGTCGCAGAGACCTTGAAACCTCTATTATGCTCTGCAACTGGTGGCATTTGAGCAGGATCGAAAGTATTATAGCCGTCAGGACGAACAATGTTGTCAGTACCACGAACATAGTCAGCGTCAATAAGGAAGCCAGACAATCTGCCGTCATCAGTATGAGTAGAAGCTTTATTAGAGAACAAATACCAGCCTGGCTTTATAGCCTTAGTATTATTATAACCAGTCTTGTATGCATTTCGTCCTGAGACTTGCTCATTAGCACCCGTGATGTACCTGACAGCAATATGTTCATCCTTGTAAGCATAATTCAATCTGCTGGCAACAGTGATAGACACACATGGATCGGCAGTTGTATTGTAGTTACGTACTTCATAGTTAATGTTGTCAATAACTGTCTGACCGAACTTATCAACCAACTTCTTATAGATTCCAAGTTGTTGACTACCACCAAGAGAACCATTATTACGAGTCTCAATAGTATTATTATTCTGTATCTTGTTATTATCGTAAGTCACAACAACACCATCACTTTTTGTCAAGCTTCCAGAACTTAACAAGTAGTCGATGTAGCGAATAATCTCCTCGAACAACTGAGTTTCAGGAGTTGTTGCAAATGGTTTATAGAATGGTCTGTCATCACCAGAACTCCTGCCAAGAGTATTGTACATACGAGCATCATAATAAGTGAAACCGTATGTATTCTTTGTGTTTGTTCCTTCCAAATTCTTCTCATCGTCAACCACAGTCTTGCCCTTTTCCAAGTAAACCTCATGCTGAGTACAAGCTGTAGTCTTTTCAAGGTCAAACTCTGGATTAGGGTTGACAGTAAAGGCAAGACTATAATTACATAAACTACTGTTTGTATAAGTAAGTTTATATGTACCCACCTCAGAAAGTGTGTACTTACCACCTACTGCAGTAACTACATTTTCCTCGCTATTCTTTACTATAAAGTCTGGATAAATAGGAGAGTCCAAGTTAGACTTAAAGTCAAACTCAATCTCGATCTCACTACCCTCACAAACCTCAGAAGCGTTAGCCTTTACAGGGTTAGTAACGACTATCTTGTGAGTTGCCCAAAGAGGACATTCCTGAGTATCACCATTCTTGTCTGTATAGTAATTGAATAAAGTAGCCTTTAACCACCATATACCTGTCTCAGTAGGATAGAATGAGTATGTCTTGGTTGTTGGATTACCTGGAATAGGTTGATATACACCATTCTCTGTATTACAAATTTCCCATCTAACATTTTCATACTCTTCAGTAATGTCAACCTTAGGCTGCTTACTAACTATTTCAGACCAAGCAGTAGCAGTCAAATCAAGCTTCTGACAAAGGGCAATGGAATCTGGGACAGACTTGCTCTGAGCTGATGTTTTGTCATTAATTCTTATCTCAGGAGTAGGTACTTCTGCATCCTTATAATAATAAGACCTACAGCCATTCTCATCATAAACAAAGGCATAAATCTTATATGTGTTAGTAACATCAAGCAATGGAGAGAACTGTGTTTCTTTTCCTCCCTTCAAACTATCGTGAATTGAATAATCTCCATTTCTTAGCTTATAGTACCAATTGATACTATCAATACCTGTAGGGATAATTTCATCGCCAATAACCTTAGTACTACTATTATACTCTTTTAGCACATAAGTCGGAGAAGAACACTTAGACCAGCGACCAGGGCCGTCGATGGCTTTGTCATCATTTGTAACACTAAATGAAGAAGTGGCCTTCCACATACAACCTTCTTCATCAGTGATTTCAGCAAAAACTGTATAGTTTGATTGCAACAATTCCTTTCCGTTTTCTATGTGGTCATAGTCAGTCCATGTGAACGGATAAGTGATTACAATCTCATTGTCTCCGGTTACAGAAACATATTTATCAAGTTCCTCTGGAGTAAAGTAGAACCTAGCAACAGAATCCTTGGATGGATCAACTACAGACTTCTTTACATTTCCGTAATATTTCCAGTCAAAACCGAGAACTAATTGATTATTCTCATATAGCTCCTTCAAGTTTGGATAAGCCAAGCTTGCATTATCCCTAACAAGAGATAGAGATGTATTACATTCCCTCTTATTAACATTAACAAACTTAGCCATAGCTTTAAGGCTAACCTTATACCAGTCAGTCTCCCAGTTACATTCCTCTGAACCCTTAAGTTTTCCAGTCACCCTTACATAGTAGTCTCCACCTGGTACAGCATCAGCATATGATTTCCTTAATATTTCAGTCAAGTTAATATTGACATCAGCACTAGATTCCCACTCTTTTGAACCCTTTATAGTATATAGATCTTTACCCTTATCATATGTTGCCACTTCCCACTTGACTGTCAAATCACCACTATCAATACCATCAATGACAGACTGGCTCAAACCAGTAGCTGTCAAGTCAGCTTCAGCATCACACATCTTTGGTGTACCATTGATAGCCAATCCTTCTAGCTGAGCTTTTCCCACAGACACAACAGGGTTGTTGTAGCAAGTACTTTCTATGTGTTTGAACTGCACACGATAGTAAGGACCTGGATCAAGTATGAATGAAAGTTGTCCTGGAACTGATTCATCTACGTTATCCACAATAACTTCATCTGCCTGACTCACACCACCCTTGTGCATATCCCATGGAGAAGAGTAAACTTTATATTGGTATCCTGGCTCCCAACCAGTGATGTTCACAGTAATAGGCTCAACAGGACACTGAGGGTTAAGAACCTTAACTTCAGGCCATCTAGTAGGCATATTTGAAGTAAGTTCAATAACATACTCATCCTTTCCTCCACACTCGTTAGTAGCAGTTAGCACTACCTGGCTAGGAGTATTTGTAAACGGATCATATCTTGTACCCTTAGGTGGATTTTGAGTGTATGTGATATTCAAGTCACAGTTGCTTTTAGCCATAAGGTACCTCTTCAAATCCTGAGTTCTTGAATCATTCATATACCTGTCGATAGCGTCCTGATCAGGGTGTACGAAGTCAGGTATTGTAAAGACACATTCGTCAGAAAGAATTGTCCAAGTCTTATGCTCAACCGGAATGCCTTCGAACCAGACTTTATTGTCACCGTTCACACCAAACACTACAGCAGTATCATACTTACAACCTGTAGTCTTATCATCAATATGAACAACAAATCGAGCTTCAGTAGCATCACAATCACCCGACTTCACTAACGCAGAGTTTGGATTGGCGTCGTTTGCTGTCTTTGGTATGGCATTTTCACTGTCATAAGTGAACATATAGCTGTGCTCTGGTTCTACATTCACGTTGATTTCGTTCACTGTACCTAACGCATCCAACTGCTTCTGATAAGAAACCAAAGCCTTTTGGTATGCTGCTTCCGCAACATTGTATCTGTCCATAGCGGCACGCGGCATAGCTATATTCTTGTTAGTGACGTCTCCTTCAATACCGGTATAGTCAGCTTTCATATAATATGTACGAGCTATAGAGAAGCCGGCAGGAATGGTTTGAATAACTTTTGGACTCGTTGTGTACGGATCTTTGATGTTATTACAAACCTCCTTAGACAAAGACGCAGTACTGAATCTCACACATGGATATAGATACAGCGAGCGGTCTGCCGAATCATTTGGCAGATTCTTGTTTATCATAGGATTACCATCCTTATCCTTGGCTAGTATTTTGTCAGCTTCGCTCAAAGACACAACAGTAATCTGGAATACAGGTTTTCCGTCCTGGTCGTAATCTCTATGCAGCTTAAAGAAGAATCCCTCTATACTTGCAGGTAGTTTGCCCTTGAACTCCTGCTGGAACAAGTATTTGACAACATCTGCATCCTGCTTTGTACTAGTTTCTGTATATGTCGCATCAAAGAAAACAGGTCCCTGAATAATATCCTTGTGACAGAAGTTTATTTCCGCGCAAGGCTTCTCTTGATGAATGTTCTTGTAGTACTGAACATAGAAATAGTTGTTATCGTTATCGACATTAGAGAATTTACGCCATATATATGCAGCGATTTCCTTGTACCAGTACACATTACCGTCTGCAGGGCTAAGAGACGCAGCATCATAAAAACCTGTAGTATCCTTCGCAAAGTTATACGCAGATAACGCTTCATCCCTAACATCTTTTAATTCATCAATCATTCCCTGAGTGAAGTTATTTGCCAAAGGACACACTTCATCAGGAGCAGTAATTGTTATCGTCGATTTCAAAGTCGGCTCGTAAGTAATCTCATCGGAAGTACATTGAACTACACCGTAATCTGTCACCACATAAAGGGTTGCCGGTTTGTCTCCATTGTTAAATACAAACGATGATTGGTCAGCCTTGTCTTCACGATTCCACCAGTAGCCTATTGTAGCTCCGGCAGTAGGAGTGGTTACTACAGCCTCTATAGTCTCTGTACAGCTCAAATATGTAGGCGCATCGCCGAACTTGACAACAGGTTTAGGGTGGATTGTCAAAGTCCACTCGCCTGTAGCCATAGAGTATTCTGTCTGGCAGACTCCGTCCTTAGCCCAGCGAGAGTACTTGCCCGACACAGCAGGCTTGTATGAAGCGGAAGTTGCTCCTGGTATCTCGTCCCACTTGCCAGCTGTCTCGTTCCATACCATCCACTGATATGATATTGTTCCCACACCCGAAGTTGCAGGTACAGAACTTTCAATTGTGCTGATTGCCTTGCCCTCACAGATTGACTGTCCGTCAGCCGCAATTTCTCCGGCTACGAAAGGCTCCGGCTGAGTGATTGTAACTTTTTCAGCGTCACTCTCACAAAGTTCCTTGTCAAATGCCTTGACATAGTATATACCGGCATCAAGCGGTGTCGAAGAAGTCAAAGGCACGGTTACAGAAGTTGCAGAGCTACCATACTTGAATGTGTAAGGAGCGCCATTGCCCTTGTCTCCTGCAAGGGTGATTGTACCCTTACCTCCGTTACACTCTGCATTGTTTGGTATATGAGTCTTTAGGACAACCTTCTCCGGCTGAGAAATAGACACAGGTATCTTGGCACTTGGACAGTTCTCGGCGTCAAATGCCTGGACGTAGTATGTCTTGTCTGGTTCAAACTCTGTAGTGGCAGAGACAAAAACATTAGTTATAGTCGATTCAGTTTCACCCCACTTTAGTGTGTAAGTGCCAGCGTTTCCACCAGCAGGAGTTGCTGTAATGGTTCCGTTTCCACCGTAGCAGACAGGACTGTTTGCCTCAGCATCAAGGGTAACCAATGAAACCTGAGGAATAGCAACAATATATGTTGTGTCACAACCGCTTGCGGCATGGCTCAACTTAATGGAGTACTTAGTAGAATATGGCAAAGTGAATGTACTGCCATCAGGTGTGATGGTAGTCTTAGCGCCATCTTTGTCATAAACGGCAACATCGTATGCGGTCAAATCACCGTCCAACTCGTAAGTGCTGTTATCTCCGTAACACTTGGCTGCAGTCAGTGTGCCACCATCAGGCCATACAGGCTTGTTTGTAGTCAAGAACACGCTCTTGGTAGCAGACTCCTCACAGCCGTTTGTTGCAGTCAATACAACCTCTGTATCACCTGTAATCTCAATACCTGCTGCAGGAGACTGAGTGTAAGTCAACTCAAGCTCACAGCCGCTAGTAGCTGTAGTATAGTTTGCATCTTTAGTAAAGTCAGGAACTTTGAACTTGCATCCCACTCCCTCGACAAGCAGCTTGTGGTCTTCATCCTTACCGTCCTCGACCTTGAAGTCGCCATAGACAACCTGAACATCGGCTAGTGTAAACTCAACTGTTCCCTCCTTCTTGGTAACACAACCCATAGCGTCAGTCACAGACACGCTATAGCTTACCTCCTTGTTAGAACAGTCCTTGATAATCACAAGGGCGTCATTCTCACCGTCCTCAGTATCAACCCAGCCAATACCCAAGGCGTTCTCGTACTCGAAATGGAAAGGAGCAGTACCGTTCTCTACCTTGACATTAACCTTGTTGTACTGGTCTTTAGCAAAGTCATAGAATTTGTCGTAAGCATCGTCATCCTTGCTTACAGCAGCATCCATTCTAGACTTGAATGCGCTATTTTCAGTAAGCAACTTGTTCTTGCCACCGTCAATGAAAGTGTTCAAGGAGTATGCACCAGCCTCCTTCTTGTCATCAGTAGCTGAATACAATCTCACTGTCGAATAATAGTCAAGACCATCCACAGTCTGCCTGTTAGCCGCATCCCTGGAAGCTACAGTCACAATATATACAGGTTCGTCCTTGCTGTTGTTAGGCAGCTTGTCCAACTGAACATAGACGTTCTTTGAAGGATGTGCGTCATGCACAAGTGTCTGCTCTAGAGTTGTGTTGGCATCTTTATCCTTGTTCACTACGAAAGAGAACACCTCTGCCGGAGCAGTCAATTCCAACGAAGAGTTGTAGAATGTCGAATACAAGTAGCTGTTGTCTCTGTCGGTATTCATGAACTTTCTAAGAACAAAGGCAGCTATCTCCCTTAGCTCGTAAACAGTAGGGTTCTGAGTCTTTGAGACCTGTTTAACATCCTTTAGTGCAGTAAGCTTGTTGTACTTGTCATAGTCACCGTGAAGAGACTCATGAGCCTCGTACAATGTCTTTAATTCGCTCTCTTCCGAGATGTCGTTCTTGAATGGACATATATTGCCGTCAGGGGCAGTTAGGGTGATTGTAGGCTCTGTATATGCGTCAAAGCTAACCTTACAAGTCTTGGTAACGGTAGGCAAAGAAGCCCTGACAGGTTTTCCATCGCCGTCAAGCACACGCTCGTGAGTCACTGGGTCAAGCTTGTAGGCATAGGCACTCCACATGACTTCGTACTCGCCCTTGTCAGCAGCGTGCAAATCCTTCAAGTACCAGTCTCCATTGTCAAGCTTTAGTCCGGCCTTGTTGTTCTTGTTACCCTTTTCTACACCGTTCTTATAATATCTCTGGAACTCCATGACAACCTCTGCGTCAGGGATACAGAATGGTAGAGCAGGCCTGCTTAGAAGCAAGTCAACACCCTTCTCATAGTCAGATGCACAGGCCAGAGTCACTGCATTAGGCTCACACTCGATAATAATCGACTGCGGTACGCTCAACTTGTACTCAGTTGTACGAGGACATACCAAAGTCTCCTCGTTACCTACAGACTTGAAGTGACCTGGATGAGCCACCAAGTAGTATGTGTCGAATACAGAGGTCTTGACCACATCAACAGAAACGACCTCGTCGTCAGCAGTAGTTTTGCCGCTCTTTAGGACTTTGCCGTTGACGTCGGTATATTCGTACTCATACCCCCTAGGAAGTGTGTCCTGAAGCACAACAATGTCATTAGGACATGCACTCAACTCCACTGTCTTCAAGTTCTTTCTCTCGTGGACATGAACCCAGAAGTCATCCGAGTGAGCATATATCAAGGCACAGTCATTCTTAGGCCACATAGAGCCCAAATCCAACTGTTTGTTGTATGGCTTAATCTGGTCAAGGATACCCTCGATGTCGGACTTGTCAGCCACTACGACACGAAGTCTGTAGTCACCAAGTTCAGAAAGAGGATAGAAGAAGTCGTACTTGTCACCAGGGTCACCTGCGACATATCCCGGATGCACCGCACGACCGGAGTCAGCGCAGCTTCTATAGACATCAACCCACTCTCCGATGAACTCGTCTTCTCCTCCTGTCCATAGCTGCCAGTTAACCTGCAAGTTCTCTATATCAGCAAAGAAGTTCGAGAATGGAAGCTCTGGAACAGCATAAACCTTGGCGTCAAGAGGGTCAACAATACATAGGTCAATCTCCTGCTCGTGAGTAACCTTGTTCTCTGACGCAATAGACACGTCAGGGTTACATACGTAAACCTCGATATCGTCGAACAGGAAGTCGTTACCCTGGTTTGAAGAAGCATTGGACTCTATGACGAACTTGTAGTAGTACTCACCGTCATGAAGGTTGCCGTCACCTGGCTGCGGCTCCAAAGGTGCCTGGAAAGTCAGGTGAGTCCATATATTGTCCTGATATCCGTTCTGGATACGTGCGAAGATATCACCGGACTGGTACGATGAAAGAGCTGTACCGTCCTCTGTAAGCACGCTCATCTTGACGTTACAAGGCGAACTACCCACTGTCTGCGAGGCGTTGGCCACGTAGCATGATATTGTCACCACAGCGTTCTTGCACTGAGTCTTGAACTCGCCGGAATATACCTCGCCTGTACCTGGCATGTTGATGAACAGCATACCTCCAGCCTTGCCTGAAGGGGATGCCTGGGTGTGGTCGCCTGAATTGATAGACCAGTCTCCACAACCTCCAATAAGCGCATTACTTACAATGGCATAGGAACCGTCGGTAACCTCGTATGAGGCAAACTGTCTGAGTTGGAATCCGTCAATATCCCAACAATTCTTCAAAGATGTGAACTCCGTCACGAACGGCACATTCAACGCACCGGAGTTGTCCCTTGCCCAAATCTTCTCAGCTTCCGGCTCAAGAGTGTAGCTGTACTTGTACTTGGCATCTGTAGCAGGCTTGCCGTCAATCTCGATTTCACGCGAGTACGTATCGAATCCAAGGTTCGGATATAGTATGTTCTCGTGGTATGAATACTTGTTGTCCTTACCACCCTTCTCTACTCTTGGAAAAGACTTGTTTGCATAGTCGCTGAACTCACCGAAGTCATCGTACCATACACGCACAACATCACCATTAAGGCTCTGGCACTCCCTTATTGCACGTACAAACATGTGCTCTGTGCTCTGACAGAATACATTTCCGTTCACCCAAAGCTCATAGTCAGTGGTTGCAGGTATATCGATGTACCAGTCTCCATCCTCGTTCTTTCCAGTAGGTCCCCACTGTCCGCTCCTTCCAGTCTGTACGTCAATGAAGTTGAGCTTAGGCTGTTTCTTGCTCCATTCCTCATTGTTGGCAACATGGAACACCATACGGTATGTGCTGTTTGCCGGAGCTTCGTACTCCCTAGGGTTAATGATGGTAACACCCTCAAAGCTCCATCCGCACTGCTCGTCGGCAAGTGTAAGCTTTATTCCGTTGGAAACACAGTAAAGCACCTGGCTAGGCTCATTGCCCTCCATGACAGCTACACGGATGTAAAGGCTGTCGCCAAAGAAATCTGTCTTCTTGAGGTTGGTTAGTGTCAATGTAGCGCCACCGTCACTGACCTTACCCCTTGCATCGCTGCCAGTCAACGGGATTGGTTCCCACTGTGAGTCTGGCTTGTATCTCTTGTCGCTCCACTGCCAAACGTAATTGACACCGACAGGAAGGTTCACGAAAGTTGACTGGATACGGATATCGTTAGTCTTGGTATAGACTACGTCCTTAACGTCCTCTCCGATGTTCACACAGTTGCTGCACCTAGGGTCACGGCCGACAATGACATTGTTAGAGAATGTCGATACAGTAGCGTCCTTGGTCATAGTGACCTCGCAGCGGTAGTTCACATAGTTGACGTCAGCGTCAGGGAACTCTGTGTCAAGACGAGCCACACCGCCCTCCTCATGGCCGATGTTGCTTGCGATGTCATCCAAGCCAAGAGTACGGCCGACCTGCTCGCCAGTAGCGTCGTTGTACCACTTTATCTCTATCTCGTCAACAAAATCCCTTACGTTCTTCAAGTTCTTTACGAACAGGCTTATGGCGTCATGCGCACATGCACTCTCGGTGCTTGCACAGACAACCGGCTTCAAAGGAAGCTCCTGAACCTGATGTCCGTCAACTTCCTTCATCTCTGTCATCATGTACTCGACAGCCACCGCAGAGTTGTTGTTCTCTGGCAGTACCATAGGATAGAAGACAGGACAGTGGTTGTCAGTAATGAATCCCTCGAACTTGAACTCGGCTGTCATAGTGTACCAGCCCGGCTTGATGTTGGACACGTAGCAGTGAGTCAAACAGTCATTTTCGTTACTGTTTGCCATAAGCTCGTTTGTGTTGCTCATAGACACAGTCCATGACGGAGTGTCTGCGTCACCCTCGAACTTCAACGTACCGCCCAAGAAAGGGTTACTGCTAAGCTCTCCTGCTGGTTCCGAGCTTCCGTGTCGGTCAGAGAAGAAACCGAAGTAACCTCCGTTGTTAGGGCTGTCGTCGTTTGTACCCACGAACCAGAAGCGTAGGGAAACCTTACCCTTTGCACCAGGATATATGTCGCTAGGATACTGGATACCCAAAACCGGATAGATAGTCGGAACAGACTTCAAGTCATTGTGGGTAATGTAGTGGGCACCGCCATGATGCCATACATAGTATATGTCGTTATCGCTGTATGTAGGAGGCAGTACCAAGTTAGTGCCTGCAATCTCGGACAACTTGTTGCGGTTAGCAATCTGGTATGCACATCCGTCACTACCCATTGTGAAGATATCATCCCTATACTGAGGGAACTTGGTGTGTTCGCCTGTTCTTGGATTTTCAGGACGTGAAATTCGTCCGCAGTCGTCAATTCCCAAGAATGTGTATTGAGTCTGGTCACCTCCCAATAAAGGCAATCCCTGGCCCTGGAAATATTTCTGACCTGTAGTGACGTCATAGGCATCTGCAAAGTGTACGCTTCCGAATCCCTGGAAACATCTTGTATCCTTTGGATGAATGAACATATACGGCTGAACGTCGTCCTTGACAACTTTGAACTCGCCGTTATTGTCACCCATTCCGTTGAATGAAATGATTGTAGCACCCTCTACGGAACAGTTCACGTCGATTTCGTCTATGCCGACCTTGATCTCGCTTGAAGTCTGGCACACCTTATCAGAGACGAACCTGAACTTTATCTCGTCATCATTGTTTGGAATAGTATATACAAGTCTGGTTGTTGCCGCACCTGGGATGCCAAGAGTTCTTGCGTCCTCCCACACACCTGTCGCAGGGTTAAGCTTCTCCCAATATCCATAGTTAGCCTCTATGTTGGACTCAGCCTCGACTATAACCTCGTGCTTCTGTCCAGGGTTGACACCATATACGAAAGACCTGTCATAAGTAGCTGTCAAGGTAACGCCGCTGACATCCTTGAATGACAAAGGAGCAGAGAATACGCCTCGGTCAGTGCGAACGTCATTGCCGTACTGGTCCTTCTCCATCACGACTGCCGCATAACGGTAGTAAGTGTAGATGACCTTGTCGATATGCACCTCGCTAGAGGTTACGTCATCAACCTTGTACCAGTTAGTCTTGTCGTCGCTACCCTGAATCTCCTCAACGTAAGCACAAGTGAACTTGTCGAAATCCCTCTTGCTTATCTTGAGGTTTGCTTCGTCACACTTGTTGTTCTTGTCCGAAGACAGTGTAGCCACCGGCTTGTTAGGACAGTTCAAGACGCTATGCTCTTCAGTCAAGACCTTACATCCGAACATAGTCGAAACCCTGCAGTGCATATATGAAGAAGCTATGGCACCGTCAAGGAAGTCATCGTCAGTACCGACTACAGTCCAGTCGCGGTAGTTGTTAGAGACCTCCCATACGAACTTAGGCTTCTGAGAGCCGAAGGAGTTGAGGATAGTCTCGCTGATGTTAGTTATTACAGCTGTATATTTGTTGTCGTCACAGACGTTGCAAGGAGCGTTCAAGACAAGTATAGGGTCAGGAGTCTCCACTGACCAGTATGCCGCGTCAGGCTTGACATAGACGAACAAAGAGCCGTCAGCACGAGTCACATTTACAGTCTTGCCACCCTTGACGATTGAGTAAACACCGTCACTCTTGGTCGTTTCCGCGTCATAGTTCGCAGTGTTCAAAGTTATTGTACCTGCACCGGTGTAGTTGATTCTGTAGTGCTTGTTGCCATAGTCATCACAACACAAAGGAATGATGCCTGTAACTGTCAAGCCATCAGAACCTGTGAATTCAGGCTTGCTGATTCGCCATGACAAGTCACCACCTCTATATGCCTCGCTGCTTCCGTCAACCTTGACCTTGACACCGTAGTAGAAGCCGTACTTCTCTAGCATATCTCCGGTAACAGTCAATTTCTTGCCTGTAGCTCCAGGAATATTAGTTCTGCCATAGCCGCTGTACCACTGATAGTCACTCGAGTTTGTTGTCGAGCCACAAGGGTTTGTTGCAAGAGTTATTGTAATAGGCTCGCAAGGGAAGTTAGCAGGAATGTTATAGTCGAAACCGATAACCTTCTCCTTCAAGTAAGGTTCGTTTCCGCCTGCATAACCGTCGGAGTTCACAAAGATTCTATTGTTAGCATTGTCAACGTATATGTACACAACCTTGTCGGCAGTAGATGCATTTCCGTTTCCGTTGTTCACATCACCACGAATACCTAGCACCTCCCAATAGTGCTTGCTTTTGTCTTCGGACTGGTGGGCAAAATACATTTCTATATGTGGGTCACCGTCAGCCGCACTATAAAAACGATAGTCTGGAACATAGACGTAAGCATACTCGTCATCCGCCCACTTGGAGTCGGCTGTGAATGTAACCTTATAGTTGTCACAGCATAGCATCTCAACCTTCTTGACAGATAGCTGCGTAGAAGTTGACTTATCGCCGAACGGAGACTGGGATGCAGGCTTGAACTCGAACGGCAACAAAGGAAGCTCGTCGATAGCCACCCAGTTTGAATAGTAGTCATTGCCTCCTGCTGTAACCTTTAGGCGTATAGCAGAAACACCGTCAAGCTCAGTCTTGGTAATCTTTACAGTTTTTGTGTTAGGCAGGTAATTCTGTTGAACACCCCAAGAGTACTGTCTCTCCCAATTCCAGTTTGTCACTGTGCCAGAGCATTTGAAGTCACCCTCGAAAGTGACATATCTGTCACACTCCAAGTTTCCGCCTGTGTAGTTGACCTCAACGCATGGGCAAGGGTCATTTGTAGTAAGCTCGTATGTACCGTTTCTGTTCACCAAATAAACCTGGTAAGGTGACCAGCCTGTACTCAACTGTAGTGCCTGTCCGTTCTTTGTGAACACAACTTTGTTTCCGTTGTCTGTACCCAAGTCAAGTCTTCCAAGCGTTACATCAAGGTTGCTACCACCTGCATCCCTGATATAGAACTCTGAGCCACCCCTATCACTTGCACCAAACTTGTAGTAGCATAGGCCACAGTTGTTGTCATACTTTTGTATGAACTTATCTCCGTTAGACCATAGGTTGATAGCAGAGCCACCAATCTTGACTACCTCGGACACATCACTTCCCTTTATAACACGATAGTAGCCTTCCTCTGTTACAGTCAGTGTTGTACCGTTGTCCTTGACTTTTGTCCAACCGTCAGTGCCATTTGCACTCTTCTGCCACTCCCAAGAAGTAATTGCGTCACACGACTTGTCAAGAGTAAGAGTTGCACTACCCTCACAACCTAGAGCTGTGCGGTCGGCAGTCAAAGAGAAGCACTGACATGGATTTTCTGCTGTCAATGTCCAGTTGTTGCCATCGTGCAATAGGTAAATCTTATGATTGTTACCTGTAAGCGGCTTGTATTGGTCGCCTGTTTTTTCAACTATCGTCAATACAGAAGGGTCAATTCTTGCATCGATGTTGTTACCAGATGCATCCCTTAGGTAATAGCTTTCACTATTCCATCCGGCTCCTCCGATGTTAGAGTTAATTTCATAGTAGCACTCACCACAAGTGTTCGGAGTAATATTGAAATCATAGTTAGCCCCACTACCAGCCATAGTCACTTTAGACGAAGGGTCAAAGAAAACTATATTGGACTCTCCTCCTGATGTACTGTTGGCACGATAATAACCCTTTTCAGTAATATTTAGTGAACCTGTAGAGTTGCTCTTTACTACACTCCAGTTTGTCTTGTCAGTACTCTTCTCCCAGTTCCAATTAGGCACATCACAGTTGTTCTCTACCAAGATGTCGGCACTACCGTCAACACAACGGTTGCTCTGGTCAAGAGACAGGAACAAGCACTTGCAAGGGGCTGAAAACGTAAACGTCCAACCATCGTTCTTGTCATAGTACAAATACTTCGTATAGCTAAAATTATATGTTGTATTTGACTTGCTATATAGGTTTCCTTTTGAGTTCACGTCTATGTCCGACGGAACATCAGGGGCAATAGTAATAGGCAGTTTCTTTCCTGCTCTCTCGAACCAGATCTCCTCACCTCCATTAAAGTTCTCAGTTGTCTGGAAAGCACACATGTCGGGACACTTCGTGTTTGTGTATCTTGAATAAACGAAGGTATTACCCTTTGAGGTCTTCAGCAAAAGACCGCTAAACAATATCTCGTTACTTGTATAAGAGCCTTTCTTGGCATAGATATGAGTGTTGGCTTTGTAAGTCAGACCTTGTATTTTAATGGATATGACAAGTTCATGGTCGTTTATTGTAACACTACTGTTCAAACTACCTGTCTCCAACTTAGTAGTTCCATAGTACCACTCGATTGGGTCAGTACCCAAATCTCCGATTTCCTTTAGTTTGAATACATAGTCATCACAACCGTCACTTGACTCTATGTTTGAAGTAATAACCAAGCCTTCAGTCATAGCCTCACCGCCACAGCCTAACTCCGAAGCATACCAGTTGCCGTCATCCTTCTTGTATAAGTAGAATGTATAGTGGTCTCCGCTGAAGTTGTTGCCGAAACCATTGTGCTGCAAAGGCTTGTGAGTGCCGTTGCTGTTGGCTGTATTGTTATAAGGGTTGCCTGGATTACCCCAAATGTCGAATCCAAACTCGGCTGTTAGAGGGATCAGAACACCGTCATCCTCTGCTACAAACCACTCGGAGTTCTTTGCTCCGTCGGTAATCATGGTCGAGTAGCAGTCAGAACCCGCAGGATTCAAAGGTGTTCCAAACTTACCTCCACCAAAATCCACATTAGTTCCCGAAACACGCTGATTAGATATAAGGTAGTATGTCTTTGGCCTTGCTGGTGTTGTTACTGTAAAGTTCTTTGGTGAACTTGTACCACACGCATTTGTTGCAGTATAAGTAAGGTTATATGTAGTTAATTCTGCGAACCTGAATGTTGCTGGGTCAAGAGGTGTACCGTTGTTAGTCCAAGTGAAGCTTTCCACAGGCACACCGTTGTCATTCACAGTTATAGTTGGCAACGGGTCGCCATAAGAGGCTGTAATGGAAGACTGTGTGATTACGGGAACACCACCCTGAACCTTCAATGAACCTTCTGCACTGGTTGTTGTACCCAAGCTATTTTTCGCAGAATACCTTATTCTATATGTACCATTGGCAAGCGTACTTGGCAAATCTTTCCATCCAGAGTTATAATACTGCCACTTTTCTTCAGAAATGCAATCGCCCTTTACATCAGGAATGTACGCAGACAAGTCTATCGTCTTGCCAGGGCATAGAGTTGGAAGAGTTGGAATTGCACCGACTTCTGGTTTTGACACCTTTAGAGTCATCTCTTCCGATGTTGTAGAGCCAATGCTATTGGCAGCAACGTACCTTACTCTGTAAGTACCTTCGGCAAGTGTCAAAGATGATGTTATCTCTTTCCATCCCTTACCGGAACCTAAAAATCCTCCTTCATAGTAGTACTCCCAATGGCCAGTTGCATCCGGGTCGTCAACAACAGGTGTCGGCAGAGTAATCGGTTTAGTGCCACACGAATAAATAGGCTCATCAAAAGGTGTGATTGTAGGCTTTGCAAGAACCGGATTCACCGCATTGGTCAAACATTCAGATTCAGACAATGTAGCAATCCACTCTCTGTCATTGTTGTAGAACACGTAGATATCCTTTTTCACAGAACTCAAGCCATGGTTAAGGTTTCCGAATGTCTTGAATCCACCGTCAGCGTTAGGGCTGAATGTGCCAGAGGAAGTCCTCAACTCCTTGACTGGCAAAACCCTAGAGTCGGACGTCTCGATGTACCAGTTCGAATTCCAGCTCATCTGGTCATCCGCATGAGACAGGTAACAGCCCGCCTTTGAGGTTGTGTTGAACTGATACTCGTAATTGCCCCAACTTTGGGTAAGAGTTACTTTCTCGGGCAAATCAACCGCCGAAACACTACCAACATTTAGCCATAGCAGTATCGTCGTTAGGACAGCTCCCAACGCTCCAAACAAGCTTGTACTAGTATATACTTTTTCAAACCAAGAGTAAAGTCTCCTCATAGTCCTATTATGAATATTTTTGATAAGTCTTACTAAATTTACTAAAAAGGTACAGCACGGACATAGTTAGCCCATAATATACCAATGTACAAAGGTAGCGTCTTTTTACTTACCCGCCAAATCTTTAGGGGATTATTTCAACTAATAGTCGATATTTTTAGGCATAACGGCTCAAAAAATTTCAAGTTGTCTGGCTCTTTCGGTGCGCATCCGCACAACCTCCTCCTCAGCCTTGCGTATGGACTCCTTGTCCTCCTCGCTCAGCATGTAGTCGTAGTTCAGAGGAGTTCCGTTCTTGAGGCTCTCTATCCACCTGCAGCTAGAACCGGCGCTCAGTCCGAAGTACTTGCGGAGCAGAGAGGGCTCACGGATGACGCCGTGGGCGAAGCACTCGGCCACGATGGCCTTCTGGTGGTCGGTCTGCGGGTCCGACTCCGAGGACTTCCTCTCGGTAAGCAGATTGCCGATAGGCGCCACACTCTCGAGCTCGAACCTCAGGAAGTTGTCCGGCTCGTCCTTGACTATGCTCATAATCATTGCGTTGTCGTTATTGAACACCAGGTCCCCGTCACGGCTCTTGACCTGCGTGAGTATCTTTACCGGCTCCCTCAAACCCTGGTCCAGAGCCCAAAGCGAGTCGAACATATTCGTGATTGCTGACGAACCGTAGAGCGAGTACTTGTCCATCTTGTCCTTCTTGCGGTCAACTGCGGAGCGCTTCTTGGTGTGGAGGATGATGAGGAAAGTCACGCTGTTCTCCTTGGCGATTTCCTTGAAGTACTTGATGAGAGGCTTCACCTGGGTCATCTTGGTCATGTCGCTGTCCGCCACCTGGCATAGCGAGTCGATGATGATGATGTCGGGACGGGCTTTCTTGACCACCATCTTGACCATCGCCTTCATCTTCTCCTCGTTCTCCATGTTCTTGTCAACATAAATGAGGCTGTCGCTGAACCGATACACACCACCCTTTTCGCTGCTGTATCGGCGCTTCATCTGAGTGTCGGACATCTCGGCTGACATGAAGCAGACCTTCTGCGCACCGGCCTCGTTGCGAAGCCCCTCGATGGCGAACTTTCCCGAAGTCCAGAACTCGGCAAGCTGCATGGCAAAGATGGTCTTTCCCACATTACTCTCGGCGACAAGTCCCACGACATCGCCCTGGTGCATGAGCGGACCAAGGAGCGGCTTGCTGTAGGCGTCATCGACCTGGTCCATAGCCTCGTTCATGGTCAGGAACTCGTAGTTCTCCAGCTCCTTCTCATACTCCTCGCAGGTCTTGTTGCCCGAATCCTCGAGGGCGGATATGGAGCGGTTCTTGAGCGCCTTGCCTAGCATTGAGGCATGCACATCCGAAGGCAGGTCGGAAGATTTGTTTACGCCACCGAAATCAGCGTTGTTCACGCTCCTGGAGTCCTCGGCCGGAGACAGAGCCGGACGGGGGTCGCAGTCGAATTTCCGAGTTGAGACCATAGGGCTGTTAAGCACCTCGAGAAGAGCTGCGGAGTCGGGGCGAGATGAGGGGACAGGCTCTGCCGACTCGTCGTCAAACCTGATGATGTCAAGTTGCTGTTGCGGAGCTATCTTGCTGATATGCTTGGCTTTTCTGCGCGCACTGGAGCGCTTTTTCTTGAATTTTTTCATAAAAGACTAATAAATAAAGATATAATTTCAAAAGACATGACGCAACCTCCGGACAGTGGCATCATAAAAAAGGTCGGAACGAAGTCACTAAAGATCAAGAGACCCGCTCCTCCCCTATTGAGTGCAAAGTTACGAAAAAACAGGACACCAAACAAACATTTTAGCGAGAAGTTTCATAAGAAATCAATAACTCGCTATGTATCATCCGATTCCTAAAGAGTTAACAAATAGGCAATAATAATTCATAATGCAAACCATGCTGGCGCATCCATTATGAATTATTACAACTTGAAGAACACCGGCAAAGTGAACTTGCTGCGTACAGGTTTGCCCAGCTGTTCTCCTGGAACCCACTTAGGCATGATGTTTACCACACGAACAGCCTCTGCGTCAAGAAGCTCGTTCTGAGAACTTCTTATCACAGTAGCATTACAGATCGAGCCATCCCTATTGACTACAAACTCCACAAAGACTTTGCCCTGAATGGAGTCCTTGAGAGCCTGCTCTGGGTACACGAGGTTATCTCTAAGGAACTGGTACATTGGCTGATTTCCGCCTGGGAACTGTGCCTTCTTCTCAATTTTGTAAAAGATGATCTCGTCATCGGACTCGGTTTCCGCTGTAGCCTCTACAGGAGCATGATCCAAAGCCTGAACAGTATGTTCTTCTGTAGCCTCCACTCTGACGTTAGAAGCTCCTGAGTTTGCATCAGTCTTCTTGCTCCTGGCGAACACATTCACAGCAAGACACATCGATATGAAAATGAAAAGTTTCTTCATGACTATAAATTTATTTTAGTAATGGTGCAAAGATACATTTTTCAATTCATAATGCAAAATTTGTAATGCATAATGAACCGTGGCAACGGTTCAACTATATAGCCTATGGTTGACAAGAGCGCAAGCTCTTGGCTACCGTAGGAAATAAAGGATTGGAGGGGATGAATGCCGGGGATTGATGATTAGTCGGGAAACGATAGCCACGGCTATCACTTCGGCAAAGCGAATTTAATCGGCAAAGTGAACCATGAATTGACCGGTTTTCCTCGCTGCTCTGCCGGAGTCCAATTTGGCATGCTCTTCACAACACGCACAGCCTCCTCGTCAAGTAGCGGATGAACGCTTCTCACCACTCTCACATCACCTACCGAGCCGTTCGACTTGACCACAAACTGAACAATTACATTGCCGGAAATATCGAAGTCAATTGCCTCTTCCGGATATTTAACATTCTCGGAAAGGAACTTTACAAGCGCACTATTCCCGCCTGGAAACTGTGCCTTCTTCTCAACGACTCGATAGATTTCCTCTTCTTCATCATAAATAACCGGAACTTCAACATCATTAACCGGAACTTCAACAGCCGGAACTTCAGCACGCACAAACGAGTTCACAGCAAGACACATCGATATGAAAATGAAAAGTTTCTTCATGACTATAAATTTATTTTAGTAATGGTGCAAAGATACATTTTTCAATTCATAATGCAAAATTTGTAATGCATAATGAACCGTGGCAACGGTTCAACTATATAGCCTATGGTTGACAAGAGCGCAAGCTCTTGGCTACCGTAGGAAATAAAGGATTGGAGGGGATGAATGCCACGGCTATCACTTCGGCAAAGCGAATTTAATCGGCAAAGTGTACCATGAATTGACCGGTTTTCCTTGCAGCTCTGCCGGAATCCAATCTGGCATGCTCTTCACAACACGCACAGCCTCCTCGTCAAGTAGCGGATGAACGCTTCTCACCACTCTCGCATCACCTACCGAGCCGTCCGACTTGACCTCAAACTGAACAAATACATTGCCGTTAATACCGAGTTCCTGTGCCTCTTCCGGATATTTAACATTCTCGGAAATAAACTTTACAAGCGCACTCTTTCCGCCAGGAAACTGTGCCTTCTTCTCAACGATTCGATAGACTTCCTCTTCATGATCTTCAGCCGCCGCAACAGCCGGATCAATAGCCGGACTTTCAGCACGCACAAACGAGTTCACTGAAAGGAACATGGAAGCAAGTAAAAAAAACTTTTTCATACGAATAATTTTTTTGATTATGTGGCAAAGATAAGAATCAACGGAAAAAGACGCAAAAACTACCACAAAAAAATCATGGTCAAAGGTTAAAAAATGTTAAGGTCCGAGCGCTGCGTCTCCACACGATTTCCACAGCCATTTTTGAAGCGTAGTTCCAGGTCATGGAATCGGGCAAAAAATGTGTGTGCGGTGCGGAAGGAAGCTCCTTCCACCCTCCAACTTAGATATATATACTTCGTATATATCTAAAAGTGCGGAAGCAACATACAAATCAGAAAACGTGGAAGCAAAAGATTTTCACGGTGGAAGCACTTGCGGAAGATACGGTTTCTGCTCGCTGAATCCTGCCCTCGGGGAATCCATCTGACAGCTTCCGCTTCCCCATCACTTCGGCATAGCGAATTTAATCGGCAAAGTGATCAATGAATTGATCGGTGTTCCTCGCTGCTTTGCCGGAGTCCAATCTGGCATGCTCTTCACAACACGCACAGCCTCCTCGTCAAGTAGCGGATGAATGCCTCTCACCACTCTCACATCATCTACCGAGCCGTCCGACTTGACCGCAAACTGAACAATTACAATGCCGGAATAACCGAGTTCCTGTGCCTCTTCCTGATATTTAACATTCTCGGAAAGGAACTTTAGAAGCGCACTCCCTCCGCCTGGAAACAGTGCATTCTTCACAAATCGATAGACTTCCTCTTCATCATCATGACCTTCAGCAGCCACAAAAACCGTTTTAATACCCATAGCTACACTACGCGCAAACGAGTTCAATGAAAGGAACATGGAAGCAAGTAAAAAAAACTTTTTCATGCGAATTTTTTTTTTGATTGTGCATTGTGCATTGTGAATTGTGCATTAATTCAAATTCTCACCTCACTCTCTACCAAATCCTTTAGCACAAATTTTCCGCCTTTCAGTTCGTATCTTTCGTAGGTGTATGTCTTGAAACGATTTTCCTTTTTGGTGGAGTTGTTCATCTCGATATAGCCTTTGGGGTGAATGACTATGACCTCTCCCTTATCGGACACAGAGATTTCCGGATAGCCTTCCTCATCCCAGTCCTCGACCACATAGTCGCCACCTTCATAATACGCCACAGGATCCGCCTCCCAAGGATCAAACGGAGGTGTGCATCCTCCAGATCTAAAACTCATCTTATCAACAAGACTGAAATCCTTGTCCATAGAGGCTACGAAGAACGACCTTTGACAGTCCGTAACATCCGAACATGTCACCACATAGAACGAATCCACCCTGGCAATGCTCGTAAAGAAAAACTGAATTGGGTAAAGAGACGGCAAAGTACGAAGAACAGAGTCATCATGATCGTAATAATAGACACCGAACACCTTGTTCTCATAGACACCGAAAGCCCTCTGCTTCTCGTTCAATTCATCTGAATAGAATCCCATGCAACACCCGTTCGACATTCGCTTGCTAAGATAGTCAAAGTAAGCCTCCGTAGAGATCCTTCTAAGGCTGTCTCGGTAGTATATTGCGGCACACCATTCCATGTCTCCATGCAGAGTCTTGTCTTTGTACGAGAGTCCGTAGAAATCGCAGTACCCGTCCGCCCTCTGCTCCTCGCTCATGTCAGCGGGTTCGTCTGGGAAAGCTTCAAACTTGTCACCTCTTAAGGAAAGGCACAAGCTGTCCTGAATAGCCATGGCAGTCAATATTTTCACCCTGTCTGCGCTGTCAGACTGTTCCTGGAGCAAGTTGTCCTGCGTAGCCTTAACCATTTCTTCCTCGACACTTGCTTTCACCGAGTCCGAATAGTCGTACGTCGCCGAGTCCGAATAGTCGTACGTCTCAGCTCCCTCATTTGTCTGTGTGAAGCTGCACGAAGCCATGAATGGAAGCATGGCGAACATGTATCTTGATATTGTTCTCATATTGGTGTTGTTTTGATGCAAAGATATTCATAATTCATAATGCACAATGCATAATGCATAATTTTTTCTAATTCATAATTCATAATGCATAATGCATAATTCATAATGGAAAATATTCAACCACAGATTGGCACAGATTTGACGTAATTATGAATTATAAAAGAAACGAGGTAACGGTTCGTTATTATAGCCCATGGTTGACAACCGAAGGTTGGCTACCGTGGGGGATGAGGGGGATGAGAATACATTCTACCACAGATTGACACGCATTTTTCTTTCCCCTCCCCAAAAAAACACGACACCTAACATTATCCCTGGTTTTCTTGCAAATCCGGAAACAAACCACTAACTTTGCAGTATAACTATTTTGTTTCATTCCATGAATACATTTGCAAAGTCAATTCTACTGCTTTTCGCAGTCATGTTCAGCGCTATAGCAAGCGCAAAGTACAAATACTTCCCAAAGACCAAAAAGGAGCTACAGGAAGCCATAAAGGCAGAAATTGCCATCCAGGGAGACTCGGCTGACCTGAACTGCATAAACACATCGGAGATCACCGACATGTTCAGATTGTTCGACAACAGCCCTTTCAACGGGGACATATCAAAGTGGGATGTGAGCAGCGTGACCAACATGGTCTTCATGTTCATCGACAGCCCTTTCAACGGCGACATATCAAAGTGGAATGTAAGCAATGTGACAAACATGACGGGAATGTTCGTTGGATGCCCTTTCAACGGCGACATATCAAAGTGGAATGTAAGCAATGTGACAAACATGACGGGAATGTTTTCGGGAAGCCAGTTTAACGGGGATATATCAAAGTGGAATGTCAGCAACGTAAAATACATGACCAACATGTTCGCCGAAAACCGGTTCAACGGAGACATCTCCAAGTGGAACGTGAGCAGCGTGACTGACATGGCCTACATGTTCTACGGAAGCCAGTTCAACGGAGACATATCAAAGTGGGATGTCAGAAACGTGACTAACATGTCCTCAATGTTCATCGACAGCCAGTTCAACGGAGACATCTCGAAATGGGATGTAAGCAAGGTGACAGACATGTCCGAAATGTTCCTCAACAGCCAGTTCAACGGCGACATATCAAAGTGGGATGTGAGCAAGGTAACTGACATGTCCGAAATGTTCCACAACAGCCAGTTCAACGGAGACATATCAAAGTGGAACGTGAGCAGCGTGACTAACATGGCCTATATGTTCATCAACAGCCCTTTCAACGGCGACATATCAAAGTGGGATGTGAGCAACGCGATTAACATGTCAGGAATGTTCATCAACAGCCCTTTCAACGGAGACATATCAAAGTGGGATGTGAGCAAGGTAACTGACATGCACAACATGTTCGCCGACAGCCCTTTCAACGGAGACATATCAAAGTGGGATGTGAGCAACGCGACTAACATGTCAGGAATGTTTGCGGACAGCCCTTTCAACGGAGACATATCAAAGTGGGATGTAAGCAAGGTGACTGACATGTCGGGAATGTTTGCGGACAGCCCTTTCAACGGAGACATATCAAAGTGGGATGTCAGCAAGGTGACTGACATGTACGAAATGTTCTTGGGAAGCCAGTTTAACGGGGATATATCAAAGTGGAATGTCAGCAACGTGACTAACATGAACGGAATGTTCAAGAGAAGCTCGTTCAACGGGGATATCTCCAAGTGGGATGTCAGCAACGTGACTAACATGTCCTTCATGTTCTACGGAAGCCCTTTCAACGGCGACATCTCCAAGTGGAATGTTAGCAAGGTGGAATACATGTACGAAATGTTCTTGGGAAGCCAGTTTAACGGGGATATATCAAAGTGGAATGTCAGCAACGTGACTAACATGCACAACATGTTCGCCGACAGCCCTTGCAAGGTACCTGCGTGGTACAAAGAAAAGTGATAAATTTTCAGTGTGTTATGAAGACATTTGCAAAGTCAATTCTACTGCTGTTCGCAGTCATGTTCAGCTCCATAGCAAGCGCAAAGTACAAGTACTTCCCCAAGACCAAAGAGGAGCTGAAAGAAGCCATAGAGGCCGAAATTGCCATCCAGGGAGACTCGGCTGACCTCAACTGCATAAACACATCGGAGATCACCGACATGTTCAGATTGTTCGACAACAGCCCGTTCAACGGAGACATATCAAAGTGGAACGTGAGCAGCGTGACCAACATGGTCTTCATGTTCATCGACAGCCCTTTCAACGGGGACATATCAAAGTGGAATGTCAGCAATGTGACAAACATGGCGGGAATGTTCCACAACAGCCAGTTCAACGGGGACATATCAAAGTGGGATGTGAGCAACGTGACTTTCATGTCGGGAATGTTTTCGGGAAGCCAGTTTAACGGGGATATATCAAAGTGGAATGTCAGCAACGTAAAATACATGATCAACATGTTCTGGGAAAGCCGGTTCAACGGAGACATATCAAAGTGGAACGTGAGCAGCGTGACTGACATGGCCTACATGTTCCACGGAAGCCAGTTCAACGGAGACATATCAAAGTGGGATGTCAGAAACGTGACTACCATGCACAGCATGTTCTACGGTAGCCAGTTTAACGGGGATATATCAAAGTGGAATGTCAGCAACGTGACTACCATGGCCTACATGTTCATCAACAGCCCTTTCAACGGCGACATCTCAAAATGGGATGTAAGCAAGGTGACAGACATGTCCGAAATGTTCCTCAACAGCCAGTTCAACGGCGACATATCAAAGTGGGATGTGAGCAGCGTGACCAACATGGCCTACATGTTCTACAAAAGCCAGTTTAACGGGGATATATCAAAGTGGGATGTGAGCAACGTGACCGACATGTCCAGATTGTTCTACGAAAGCCAGTTCAACGGAGACATATCAAAGTGGGATGTGAGCAAGGTAATTGACATGCACAACATGTTCGCCAACAGCCCTTTCAACGGAGACATATCAAAGTGGGATGTCAGAAACGTGACTAACATGAACGGAATGTTCTACGAATGCCCTTGCAAGGTACCTGCGTGGTACAAAGAAAAATGATGACCAACAGCCGGGAAGCCTCAACCCGACTTTGTTCCACCTACAAGCATTTGTCAGCAAAATTTATTCCAACTCCTAAACATTGATATTTAGCATTTTACACAACTTTCTTTATATACAGCTAAAAATATATCGGAAAAAATTTGGTAATATAAAAATCTTGTATTACCTTTGCACTTGTAATCGAGAAGATACGGGTTAGTTCTCGGTTTGGATATATCTACGGAGCGCTCGTTTTAACCCGGACAACCCGTTTTTTAACTTTTTTGTTCTTTATTTTAATCTTTAGAAAAATGAAAAACTTCAGTTTTGTCAAGAAGCTGCGCAACGAGAGACACGCGCACTACATGTCAGAGTTCCTAGAGGGCATGCCCCAGGGCATCTATGACAACAAGAAACCTCTGTTGACCAAACTTGTGGCCAACGAGATCGAGAACCTCAGCAACTGCCGCAAGAACCACACCCGCGTGCAGTGGAACGACAAGGTCAACCAACTCCGCAACATCATGGCCGCTCTGGGACACATCCTCGTGAAGGAGGCCGAGATGGGCAGACAGGGAGGTGACATCGAGAAGCACTCATACTTCTCAAGAGTCAGCAACGTGAACAACAACCACGACTATGTCGAGAGCGTCCGCGCATTCCTCGGCGCATGGTCGGGCGTAGAGAGTACCAGCGCAGAGGCTTTGGTGGACGAGGCCAGGGAGATATGCGAGGAGATTGAGAACCTGGTCAGCTTCATGGAGATGGAGGACCTCATGATTGCAAACATCCCACCTCAGGTCAAGCTGCGCATCCCTACTGACGAGCTTGTGGACTCAATCATCAAGAAGGCCGAGGTCGAGCAGTACGAGCTAAGCCCGAACATAGAGTCGGAGGTCGAGAGACTCGAGATGATAACCGAGTTCCTTGGCTTCGTCAAGAACTGGATCAAGCGAATCACCGTGTCGGTCAAGAACTCCGGAAACGAGGAGGACGAGCCTCAACCGGAGCCCGAGGTCGAGCCGCTCCTTGTATCGCTCAAGAAGGTCGAGCTTCTGCCCGACGGAGCCGACTACAGGGACATATCCCCGGAGGAGGACAGAGCCTTTGACCAGGCAGTAGAGGACGGACTCTATGAGGTCTATCCCTAATGCATAATGCATAATGCATAATTTACAATGCACAATTCATAATTCAGCGTGAGCCACGCACGGATTGTGGATTGTGCATTGTGAACTGTGTTTTAATGGAAAGAGACTAATCAATGTCGTTCAAGTCAAAGTAAAGCAGTCTTGTGTAGTCGGAATCCTCGTCATCACTGTTCAATGGCGAAAACCCATTCTTTTCATAAAAGGGAATAGCATTTATGTAGGCATCTACGGTAATGAACCTGCATCCGGTACGGTTGGAGGTCACGAAATAGGTCTTGATAAAGTCCAGCAAAAGCGAGCCTGCAGACATACCCTTGGCAGAGTTATCTACGGCCAAACGACACAGCTTGACAGCAGGGTAACTCCTCATGCGCTTGGACTGAGGGAAGTTCTGATGCTTTCTGAAACGGTTGAACTCTGTCCTGTTCTCGAAGTCGGACATAGATATACGGTCGTTGGCAAGGCTGCAGAAAGCAATGGCATGGCGTGGGTTATCCTTTGGGCAAAGCACATAGGTCACAGCCAGCTTCGCCTTCAGGTATGCTTGAGCCTCGTTCTTGATAAAGTCGTTGAGGTCAGCGTCCCCGCAGTCAAAGTCGGTAACAATTTCATCGCCCTCGAGCCGGCGTATGAAACTATTTGTCAAGGATTCTGTAAGCATCATCCAAAGTCATAGGTCGTGTTGTCATCACCACATCCTTGCCAGCCTCGAACATCTGCATAGCCAAAGCATAGTTTTTCAAGCGCTTCTCTCTGGCCTCTGCGCTCTCAGTACGCTTCTCCTGCATACGTGCCTCGAACTGGCGTGCATCCTTGCCAAACAGTATCGGTGTTTCTTTGATTGGTCTTGCCATACTATCTGATTTTTTTTTTGCTTTAGCATGCAAAAATACAAAAGAATAACAGAAAAACCATAAAAACTAACAATAATTTGCCATGAAAGATAAAACAGTAAGGATAGTGAACCTTGTGCTTGACATCATCGTGGGTATATGGCGGAGAATAACCAATAGGTAATGCACAATTCATAATGCACAATGCATAATGCACAATGCATAATGCATAATTAACGCACGAAACACGTGCCAATTATGAATTGAGCATCTTGGATTGAAAAAAAATTGTGAATTATGAATTTTGTTTTTCTCGTAATTTTTCCGTACATTTGCACACTTAAAAACTTGAATATGATAAGAATCGGAAATCTTAACATAGAGGCACACGCCTCAGCAAAGACAAGAGTCAAGAAGGTTGCCAGGCAGACCACATCTTACGTCAAGGTCAAGCCAGGCTCCAACTCTGCGCCCAAAAAGGCAATCAAACTTATAAGAATGCCAGAGGGAGTGCTATGAGCCAATACACCAAAGACTTCGACGGGTATGCCGAAAGCATCGTAACCAATGCAATCGTATTCCCTGGTGTGGAGCTGGAGAACCTTAACCACGAAACTCCACGCAAATTTACCGACAACGCACTTTGGGACACAGGCGCACAAGTGACCGTTATATCCAACAGAATCGTAGAGGAACTCAGCCTCAAGCCCTACAGCAAGGGCTCAGTGGTAGGAATCGGAGGTGACAACGAGGTTCAGACATACCTTATCCACGTGCTTCTGCCCAACAATTTCCTAGCCTGCGACGTAGAGGCCTATTGTGGCGACATAGAGGACGACATACTGATAGGCATGGACATCATCGCACTTACGGACTTCGTAATAACCAACACCGGAGGAAACACAAAATTCATACTCAGAGCCCCTTCCGAGGGAGTAAAAATAGACTAAAAACAAGCCGAAATCTACCCCTAAAATTTGTTTTTCTCGTAAAACTTTCGTATCTTTGCAGACTTAAAAACTTGAAGAAAAGACAACTAAGATATGGCAGAAAATTCGCTATTACAGAAACTCGAGGGACTAGAGATTAAGTTCCAGGAAATCAGCACTCTAATCACTGACCCGGCTGTCATCGCCGACATGAAGCGCTTTGTCAAGCTAAACAAGGAGTACTCAGAGCTTGAACGTATCATGAAGACCAAGAAGGAGTACGAGATGACTCTTTCACACATTGCCGAGGCCAAGGAGATACTACAGACCGAGGACGATGCAGAGATGCGAGAGATGGCAAAGGCTGAACTTGACGAGCTTGAGCCTAAGCTACCAGTCATGGAGGAGGAAATAAAGATTATGCTTATCCCTTCGGACCCCGAGGACGGCAAGAACGCTATCGTCGAGATTCGTGGCGGTACGGGTGGTGACGAGGCAGCAATCTTTGCCGGCGACCTGTTCAAGATGTACTCGAAGTACTGCGAGACAAAGGGATGGAGCGTCTCTGTAAGCTCGTTCACAGAGGGAACTGCCGGTGGATTCAAGGAAATAATCTTCAACGTGAACGGTGACGGTGTGTATGGCACTTTGAAGTACGAGTCGGGTGTGCATCGTGTTCAGCGTGTGCCGGAGACCGAGACTCAGGGACGTGTGCATACATCTGCGGCTACTGTGGCTGTTCTGCCAGAGGCTGACGAGTTCGACGTGGAGATTCAGGAGGGACTTATCAAGTGGGATACCTTCCGCTCGGGCGGTGCAGGTGGACAGAACGTAAACAAGGTTGAGTCCGGTGTGCGTCTTAGATACCCTTGGAAGAACCCTAACACTGGCGTAGTCGAGGAAATCCTTATCGAGTGTACAGAGACTCGTGACCAGCCCAAGAACAAGGAGAGAGCGCTATCACGTCTTCGTACAAAAATCTATGACCAGGAGCATCAGAAGTACATGGACGACATCGCTTCACGACGCAAGACTATGGTCAGCACAGGTGACCGCTCTGCCAAGATTCGCACATACAACTACCCTCAGGGACGTGTTACAGACCACCGCATAGGCCTTACACTCTACAACCTGTCAGCTATCGTTGGCGGTGACATCCAGGGCATCATCGACCAGCTTATAGTGGCAGAGAACACTGAGAGACTCAAGGAGAGCGAAATGTAGTTCAGTTAATAGTTAATGATTAATAGTTAATAGTTATGACAGTACAGGATATTTTGAACAACGATTTCATGTTATACGGCTTGGTAATTCTTTTGTTGGGGCTATCGACAGTAATGGCTCTAAAATTTACGAAGATCAAGAATGAACAAGCTAAGAAGTTTATGATAACTCAGGCAGGTTTGTCTCTTCTTATTGGTACTGGATTGCTAGTGGCTGGCCTTTTGCAGCAACAATAAACAATAAGCTGAAAGCAACATACAGAATTACTATGAACTATGCGTTTTTAGGCTTATATCTCTTCTTCACAACTATTGCACTTATAGTCTATTTCTTCGTGGGAAGGAGAACCCTTGACAAGGTTTACATGAAGCGAGGCGACTACAAGTACATGGAGTGCAAGGAGAAGATGGACAGGAACTACAAGCTAATCGCAGCTGTGTATGTTATCACCCTTGTGCTTGCACTAGTATGGAGGGAAGGCTTGATGTACCTGTTTGACAAGTGGACAATACCATACGCCATAGTTGTGCTTGTTGTCAATGTACTACTGCCAATACATACAATAAACGAATACGTAAAGGATATCCTAGTACGCCACGACTACAGCAAAACGGCGGAGTACATCTCGTCTAGTCAGTACGCTGACGAGTTTCCGATTTTCTTGAGCTGTCTTGTGGCACCGTTCTTTGGGTTTTCAGGCTTCTTCTTTAAATGTTCAATAACTTATTTGATATAGAAAACTATGGGAATTAACATCACGCTATATATGCTATACATTATTGGCACAGTCATGGGTGGAATAGTGGGAATTATGGCAATCCTTGAACTGCACAGGAAATGCAACGAAGAGCCGGACACAGTCGAGCTAGTGACACTCAGAAAGACAGCCATAATGACAGTCCTTCCGGCTCTGGCGTTCGCCATAGTCAACCTGTTCAACGACTTTATGGCAGGCGGCATAAACCTCGACTTTGACAGCGACACAATGATAAACTTGAGCAGAAGGACTATCATATTCATACTCATACTCAACTGGGCTATACCCTTCATGGGCTTGATAGACTGCTTCAAGATCGAGAAGGAGCTGTACGGCAACATACAGTTTAAGTTCAAGAACCTGGTAATTAGTCTAGTTGAGATTTGTCTGTCTGGTGCAGTTGGCTGGAAAGGTCTCACTTTGCTGTTCTAAATATCTATTATTATGGGTGTAATCATTCTTCTCTTTATTTTCCCTTATTTGATACTAACTGGAGTTAGTCTGATTCTATTAGTCATCAATAGCATAAGGACAAGAAGCAGCATAGAAAAGCTCAACGATGTCAGCGACAAGCAGTTTGTGAGGAATGTTATGCTGATAAATTGGGCAACTTCTCTGCCAGCATACATATTCTTTTCTGTTTGCCTGTACTATATGTTATGCATTTGGGGAGGATTCAAAGACGATGACAACCTTAATATAATGACGTTTACCGTTACAGTAACTAACGTAATTTTACCATTGCTAGGCCATTACTTGACAAAGCTCTACAGCAAAAGGAAGGGAAAGAACATTAGGTTTACAACCATATCATTGATTTCCCGAGGCCTGCTAATAATTGGAGGTTCTGGTTGCGCATTCTTGGCAGCCTGTTCTCTTCCAAGCAATTTTCATTCATTTAAATGACAAAGAAGAAAAACAACATATACAACACCTGCGACGTATTCGCTACCCTATGCGCCACATACATTGCTGACGCAGACGCAGAGGACACTGTGTGCATATCAGGCTACGAGAACGCCGGAGAAGTCCAGCTCATGCGTGCCATAGAGATTGCCGAGGACCTTGGCTATGACGAGGTGGAGTTCACCGACAAACTCGAGGACGCAGTCATCAAGATTGGTGAGATGGACGAAGCTACCTGGGAGGAATACAAGGCTGACATTACCGGATACGTGAACCGAGACAAGGCTCGTATGGTCATGGAGGGTGTCATTGACGTGGCTCTTTGCTACGGATACATCAACGAGATGATTATTAACATCATCCTTTCAGATGTGGAGCTACTTGGAGAGTCGGTAGAGATTGCTACCCTACTCATCGCTCGCAGATGCCAGGAGGAGACCACTATCGCCATAGACACCACATCTATGGACGAGGAAAGGAAAAGCATGATAGCAAGCAGACTTCACGGTCCTGCCGACGCCTAACTATGAATTGCCATGAAGAAGCTTATACAACTCATAATCCTCGCTATCTGCCTTTGCTCATGCCAGACTGAAGCAAAGAAACAAGCACTGATAAAGGAGCTTGAAAAGGAGAAAATATCGGAATTATGCGGCCTAAAGATTGGCACTGACTATGAGCAGGCAAAGAAGCATTTTGACAACCTCTTTGGTCCGAGTACAGATATTGACAACGATGGCACTTACAGAAACGTAACATACAACAACAAGCCATACCAGTTGGTATCCATAAAAAGAACTGAGATTAACGGCGAAGTTCTGTTCTCTGGAATAGTCTTTGTTGGTGAAGACAAACCTTTGGAATCCGTACTCAAGGATATGGACTCAACTGCACAGATTTGCAGACAGAAATTTCCAAAGACCTTCAAGAGAAAAGACTTTAACAAAAAAAAGGGAAACATATACAACAAAGGACTAATAAGTTGCGGTGTAGCATATAACTGGACAAATGACCCTAGCTGGCTTCGATTCTATTCCCCGGTCTATAGGTATGATATTGGAATTTTTAAGGGCGAAATATTTTCTAGAGATGTATATGACTTTTCAGCCGCCATGGAAATGCCCTACAGATATATCGACCCACACAAAAGCACCAAAGAATACATTACCTATTTTTGCTGTTTCGGTGTGTTTCTCATCATTTGGGCATACTCTATCTTCTGCCTTTGGAAGTCCAAGCCATCTCTTTCCAAAGAAAAGTATGAAAGAAGAAAAAAACTGTACATCAAATATATTTTCCTGGGTGTGATTTTGCTCAGCCTGTACTGGATTGGTTGTTTTGCCTGGCGTTTCTGGGAATATATGTACGGCATGATGATAATGAGTCAAGTCAATGAATCATTACCTGTACTGCTTCTGATATTTTTCGGTATAATTATGCCAGCTATAGGTCTGAAGCTCATCAATAGGGATATTAAAGCCTCTAGAGACAACCATGAGGAGCAAAGGGAAACTGCAATAACAACCTACAAATCAACCTCTGAACTCCAACTGTACACGGGAATAGAGGAAGGGTATGGCGACGAGACAGTGAACTACGAGCTTAGGTCACTAAAGTCATTCAGGATTGCTGCCATAGTAATCATTGTATCCAGCTGGATACAGGTCATCAATATGATTGTGCAATGTATCAGGTGGACATAACAGATGTCCATGCAGACAAAAACAATCACAGCCTTTAGTACTATGTGCTAAAGGCTGTGATTTGTTATGGAAAATTGGTTATTAACTAAGCTATTATGAGCCTAAGCCCATATTGTGTTTTATCCGTGGATGCAGTGAATCTCGTCCTTAACTGCCCACACCTTTGCAACGAATGCAACCAAAACTACCGAAGAAAAAATTACTGCTATCATAGTCGTACATATTTAAATGTTAAACTTCCTTTACTTGTTTATTAACTTTGAATCTAGTCAGGTTCATCAGTTTTTCCTATCGTTAACCCCTGTTCCCTTTCGATTACAATGCAAAGGTATATCATTTTTTCATACTGTCAAACATTTTTGAGAAAAATTTTCATAATTTTATAAAAAAAGTTTTTCTGCTTACTTTTTGACACTTGCATACATTTTGCATACATACTGATTTACAACACTTTACAATGTATATATATTTTAGGCCATTTGCACATACTTTTGAATATTTTTCGTTGTTTCTGCATACAAGTCGGCTTTAAGTATTGTTTTATGCATAATTATCTGCATATATGCATTTATATTCATTTGCATATACATTCCGATATACTTTAGAACGGACAAGATACATTTTGACACTTTGACAATACAAAATGTCAGCATTTGCACCCCAGGAAAAAACTTTTGACACAATTCTGCGACACCAAACGATATTTGATGTATATTTGCATACACAAAGAGTACAGACTTAAAGAACATAGGAATCCAAGACTTACAATGAAAAGAACAATACCCTTAATATTGGGCGCACTGCTTTCACTGTCAACTATGGCAGAGACGTCAAAGGTTGACGAGTACTTCATGGAAGGAAACAGCAAGTACGAGCGCAAGGACTACCAGGCAGCCATAGAGTCATACACCAAGGCTCTGAACCTCAGCCCCGACAATGTTTACATCCTCTATAACATGGGAAACGCATACACTGACGCGGGAATGGCAGACCAGGCGCTGAAGTGCTACCGCAGGGCCGCTGACGGGGGATTCGAGGACGCATCTCTTTTCTTTAACTTGGGAAACACATATATGTCTTTGGGCGAGATAGTCGAGGCTGTGGGAATGTACAAGAAGAGCATAAGGATAAACCCTATGGACCCGGGAGTATATCACAACCTTGCGATGTGCTACACCAAACTTGGTGACGGAGACAACGCCATAGCATCATACGAGGAGGCAGTCAAGATAGACCCCGACAACGCAGGCGCATACTACAACCTTGGAAATGTCTATGCCTCGCTCAACGACGACGCATCCGCAATACGCTGCTATGCGCAGACTGTACGCGTGAACCCATACTACGAGAAGGCATACTGCAACATGGGTGTAAGCCACTCTAACCTGGGCGACGAGGACAGCGCCATAGACTGCTACCAGAGGGCCATCAAGGTCAACCCACGATACGCCAGGGCGCACTACAACCTTGGCATAGCGCACCTGCACAGGAACAACAGCGCAGAGGCTGACGCCTGCTTCCAAAAGGTCATGGAGCTAACTCCATACGACATCTCTGCGTTCATCAAAATCGGCACTGCATACGGCGAAATAGGAATGAAGGAGAAGCAGGCAGAGTGCTTCACAAAGGCTGCTGACCTTGGCGACGAGGACTGCAGGAAGTGGCTGGAAGAAAACAAATAACAAGAATATGGGAACTACTTACGGCATTATAACAGCATTGACGATATCTGCGATAATCTGCTTGTTCTGCAACATAATCAGGGGAATCAACAAGGACGTTTCAGACGACAAGGTCTTCATTTTTTCAGGAAGCGTCACGTGTGCCGCAATACTGGCATACCTGTACATAGAAACAGGTGAAGTGTTATGGCTAGCAGTGTGCCTGACACCTCTACTTGTCGTGCTTATAATAGTGCCGTTCTATTTGAACAAACTGATCAGGAAAATCATACCCTCTCGCTTGGCATCACGTTTCGCCTCATACTTTGTCAGTTTGGCGATATGGCTGACGCCGCTCTGCACTTGGACTGCATCAACGATAGACTACGCACAAAAGGGGAATTGGGGCAGAGAGCCAAAAGGATACGTCCTGCCTGCCACCATCGACACAGTCAAAGACATTGACTTGCAGACAATTCCCGAGTGACGTGGAGAGCCGAAAATTACACTGTTTTTGTTCATAAATTTCATCCAAAAAGCTTGTTAGTCTGCATAATTTTCACTATCTTTGCACTCTAATAAAGTTGATAAACGAAATGGCATATACCCGCACAATTCATTTTCCTGTAAAATCAGACCCTAAAGCTAAATTCACTGAGGACAACAAGTTCTATAACACGCAGTTAAGCAAGATTTTCCTGCCGGAATACGGCCGTAACATCCAAAAGATGGTGGAACACTGCATGAACATAGAGAACAGGGACCAGCGCAACCAATGCGCCAGAACCATCATCGAGGCCATGTGCGAAATCAAGGCCAGAAAGACTCCCAGCTTCCTTTCTAATCCGGAATATGACAAGGTGCTTTGGGACCACCTGGCTCTGCTTTCAAACTTCAAGCTTGACGTTGACTACCCTTACGAGATAGTGAGGAAGGAAGAGTTCAACGAGAAGCCGAAACCGATGAACTATCCGGTGGAGAGCGAAAGGGACAGACATTACGGAGTATATACCCTTGAACTCATCAAGAAGTGCGCCGCCATGAACGAGGGAAGGGAGAAGACACAGCTAGCCATAATCATAGCTAACGTGATGAAGCGCCAGTACTTCGCCTTCAACAAGCCTACGACAAACGAAAGAATCATAAACGACCTATACTCCCTTTCATGCGGCAGCATCAGGCTTGACCCGGAAACTCCGCTGTTGAGGGACGACATAGCTCTCAGGGGAAGCAAGACTGTCGAGCAGTTCTATAACACGAGAATCAACACCACCAAGAGAGCCATCGCCAAGGACGCCAAGGCAACAACTAAATCCAAAATCTAACAGGTAACTAAATAGAGACAATCCATGCGCAAACTACTAACTTCACTTCTTGCATTGCCGCTTGCCATCTCAAGCATGGCAGAGACTGGGACCTATGGCTTCACAGCCTTGGACTTGCCTTTCTCGGCATTTTCGGTAGCATCCGGACAAGAGAACATAAGTAGCCACAGGGACGAGCTAGGACTGTCTCAGAAGAACCCTGCACTTCTTCAGCCGGAGAGCGAGGACAAGAGCTCTGCACAGCTGTCGTTTGTCAAGCAGGTAGCATCTGCAAACTCATTCAGCGGCTCATATTTGAAGGGAGTTGACGACAAGCAGATTTGGAGCGCATACTTCAACGGACTCACTTACGGAAGCATGGACGAGACAGACCAGTACGGAACAAAGGTAGGAAAGTTCTCGTGCTTCGACCTGGTGTTCGGAGGGAACTACTCGCGCAAGCTGGCCGACCACCTTACTGCAGGTATAGGCTTGAAGTTCCTGTATTCCCAGATAGCTGACTACAAGGCTTTCGGCTTCGCCTTTGACCTTGGAGCAAACTACTACAATCCGGACAACAACTTGAGCCTTTCGCTTGCCGCACGCAACATCGGTGTGCAGCTGGCAACATACACAGAGTCGGACAACAGCAGGGACAGACTACCCTTCAACCTGGACTTCGGTGTATCAAAGAAACTTGAGCATGCTCCGATAGTCTTCCACTACACATACCACGACATCAACCGATGGGATTTGAGCTACTACAAGAGCGGCTACACAGAAAAGTCGCAGATTGACGAGGCTCACCTTAACGAGCCCATAGAGGTGAAGTGGGGTGATATGTTCTTCAGGCACATGGTATTCGGACTTGACTTCTGCCCCGTTGAAACATTCGCTGTTACGGCAAGCTACAACTTCAGGCGCAACAGGGAGTTTATGCTTGTCGATACCAAGACAGGTGCAGGATGGGGATTCGGACTGACAGTCGATGTCAGGAAAGTCAAGGTACAAGCCGGCTACTCAATATCGGGCAGAGCAGCAAACACATTCGGCCTTGCAATGACCTACAAGATAGGTGACGGAATCAAGCGAGTTGAATTCCAGAAGCTGTACTAATACATACAAATATCTATATAACAGTAATTTATTAACATGAAAAAAGCTTTATTATTCATGCTTGTTGCCTTCATGGGAGCAATGAGCGTACTTACATCGTGCAAAAAAGACGACGATGACGACGATATTCTTAACGTACACCCCGACTCGATAGTTATAGATGACGCAAAGGTACTGGATTTGGGTGACTACTCTTTCATTTTCCCTACTGACGAGAACAAGGAAGTGCCTTGGAACTATTTTTCTGATGAAAGAAACAAGGGCAACTACGGAGATATAAAGTTTAACATGAGCGAAGTTTATGCAAAAAATGACTTTGCAGTAGTAATCAACTTTTACGAGCAGATTGACGAGCAGGCAGGAAAGTTCACGATTGGAGACCTTGAGGACTTTCTTGACAAGAATATTTACTGCGAGGACGGTAGATATAACCCAATAGAAAAATACACAGATGGAAAGCTTGGCTCTGCAAAGGCAATCAAATACAAGGCAACTGATAAGGAAACTGGGAATTATTTAGAGCAATACCTTGTCTATATAGAAAAAACAAAAAAAATACTTGTGGTATTGGTAGAGTTGCCTGCTGACGTGAAAGACCAAAGATTCGCAGAAGTGCAGACAATACTCAACTCATTCAAATTAAAGTAACAACAAGAACACAGCATAGATTTATGATATCAGTTGATGGATTAGCCGTAGAGTTCAGTGGCAAAACACTCTTTGAGAACATCTCTTTTCAAGTAAACGAGAAGGACAGAATAGCCCTAATGGGTAAGAACGGCGCAGGCAAGAGTACACTTCTAAAGATTCTTGCAGGCGCACAGAAGCCCACTCGTGGCAACGTCTCTGCACCCAAGGACACTGTGATAGCATATCTTCCCCAGCACCTAATGACCGAGGACGGACGCACAGTTAGGGAGGAAGCAAGCCTAGCTTTCCAACAAATCTTTGAGATGGAGGCTGAGATTGAGCGACTAAACAAGGAGCTTGAGACACGTACTGACTACGAGAGCGACGACTATATGGCTCTTATAGAGCGTGTATCCGCTATAAGCGAGAAATTCTATGCCATCGACAACACAAACTATGCTGAGGATGTGGAGAGAACTTTGCTCGGACTTGGTTTCCTACGCAGTGATTTTGACAAGCCTACAAGTGACTTCAGTGGTGGATGGAGAATGCGTATAGAGCTTGCCAAGCTATTGCTTAAGAAGCCCGATGTACTGCTTCTGGACGAGCCTACGAACCACTTGGACATCGAGTCTATTCAGTGGCTTGAGGACTTCATCGTGAACAGTGCCAAGGCGGTGATAGTAATCTCTCACGACCGTGCTTTCGTTGACAATATCACTACCCGTACCATAGAGGTTACTATGGGCAGAATCTATGACTACAAGGTCAACTACTCCAAATATCTAGAGTTACGTGCTGAGCGCCGTGAACAGCAGCAAAAGGCATACGATGAGCAGCAGAAGATGATTGCTGAGACTAAGGACTTCATCGAGAGATTCAAGGGTACTTACTCCAAGACACTGCAGGTGCAGTCACGTGTCAAGATGCTCGAAAAACTTGTGCTTCTTGAGGTTGATGAGGAGGATACTTCAGCACTAAAGATTAGGTTTGAACCTGCTCCTCGTAGCGGTAGCTATCCCGTTATTGTAGAGAACTTGAAGAAGGCATACGACGAGCATACAGTAATCAGCAACGTCAACCTGACTATCGAGAGAGGTGACAAGGTTGCCTTTGTAGGTCGTAACGGTGAGGGTAAATCTACGCTTGTAAAGTGCATCAAGAATGAGATTGATTTCGAGGGCAAATGTACTATAGGTCATAATGTCCAGATTGGCTACTTCGCACAGAATCAGGCGTCTATGCTTGACGGAGAGTTGACTGTATTCGACACTATCGACCAAGTTGCAAAGGGTGATATACGTACTAAAATCAAGGATTTGCTCGGTGCTTTCATGTTCGGTGGAGATGCATCTCTAAAGAAAGTTAAGGTATTGAGTGGTGGAGAAAAGACTCGTCTTGCGCTACTTAAACTTCTGCTTGAGCCAGTGAATTTGCTTATTCTTGATGAGCCTACGAACCACCTTGACCTTCGTACCAAAGATATTTTGAAGGCTGCATTAAAGGCTTTCGAGGGTACAGTTATATGTGTTTCTCACGACCGAGACTTCCTTGACGGACTCGTTACCAAGGTATATGAGTTTGGTGGCGGTAAGGTTCTTGAGCATCCGGGCACAATAAAAGAATACCTTGCGATGAAAAAAATGGAAAACTTGAGAGAGTTGGAGAAGAGAAGGGTGTAAAGACACAAACCTACATAGAGCATATTAGTCATAGTATGCTCTATGTATATCCAAAAACGCCTATGTCAATTTGGGATAGAATACAAGAGCTAATATCAAATAAGGATGAGAAAAATCTCGACCCTTCTAAGTATGCTATCATAGACACTGAGGTTAGCAACAATGACCATAAAGTCCATGACATAGGTACCATAAGGTTTGACGGCCAAATCTATCACGGAAATGACAAGAACGCACTTTTCTCTTTCATCAGCGAAGTAGATTTCATTTGCGGACACAATATCATCAACCACGACGCAAAGTACATCTTCGGAGACGAAAACAGCAAATGGGAGCTTATAGATACGTTATATGTATCTCCGCTACTATTTCCTGAAAGGCCATACCATAAGTTACTTAAGGATGACAAAATACTGACTGACGAGCTTAACAACCCTGTCAATGATTGCTACAAAGCCCAAGACTTGCTGCTGGACGAAGTTGAACAATGGCTTTCCCTACCAACGGACAAGAAAAAAATCTACATAGCCTTACTGCTGGACAAGAAGGAATTCAAAGGTTTCATAACATTCGCCGAGAAAGACAAGGAACTGCTAAGGGAATACACAAACACGGAAACGGCAGACCTGATAAAGTCATGCTATAGATCCAAGATATGCCAAAACACAGACATAGAAGCTATTATTTCATCACAGCCTATAGAATTGGCATATGCTCTGGCTTTGGCTGACACTACGGACTACAGGTCTATTACACCTGGCTGGGTAATCCATAACTTCCCTAACGTAGAGAATATAATAATCAGGCTAAGGCATACTCTATGCGACGAGGGATGCGAGTACTGCAACTCCAAACTAAACATATACACCAACCTAAAAACATTCTTTGGCTATGACAAGTTTAGAGAGTACGAAGGTGAACCTTTACAGGAACTCGCAGTAAAGGCAGCAGTAAACAGAGAATCTCTGCTTGCCATATTCCCTACAGGAGGAGGAAAATCCCTGACATTCCAGCTGCCTGCTATTATAGAGGGAAGAACTGTTCACGGCCTTACAGTGGTAATATCTCCGTTGCAGTCACTGATGAAGGACCAAGTTGACAATCTGGCAAACAAAGGCATATCTGACGCAGTTACTATAAACGGACTGCTTGACCCGATTAGCCGATCAAACGCAATACAAAGGGTTTTGGACGGTGACGCCTCTATCCTTTACATTGCACCGGAAATGCTCCGTTCAAAAACTATAGAAAGAATTCTGCTTGTACGCCATGTTGTACGATTTGTAATAGACGAAGCACACTGTTTCTCGGCCTGGGGCCAGGACTTTAGGGTTGACTACCTATACATAGGCAAGTTTATCAGCGAATACCAGAAGAAAAAGCAATACGGCACAACAATACCTGTATCCTGCTTCACTGCAACTGCCAAGCCAAAGGTTATACAGGACATCTGCGACTATTTCAACAAAACTCTGGGCATAGATTTGAAACTGTACGCATCAAAGGCATCGAGAACTAACTTAAAATACTCAGTAATACATTCGGAAACTGACGACGACAAATATACAAGGCTACGAAGCCTAATCACAGAAAGCTCCTGTCCTACAATAGTTTACGTTTCAAGAACACAAAGAGCAGTTGACCTTGCCAAAAAGCTGGAGAGAGACGGATTCGACGCACTGCCGTATCACGGCAAAATGGACAATGATGAAAAAATCAAGAACCAAGAGGCGTTCATGAACGACCAGGCACGCATCATTGTCGCAACTTCCGCCTTTGGCATGGGTGTGGACAAAAGCGATGTAGGACTAGTCGTACACTATGACATTTCCGACTCGCTGGAAAACTATGTGCAGGAAGCAGGAAGAGCAGGCAGAAACCCAATGCTCAAAGCCAAATGCTATGTTCTGTTCAACGAAGATGACCTGAACAAGCATTTTATACTGCTCAACCAGACCAAGCTCAGCATCAGCGAAATACAACAAGTCTGGAAAGCTATCAAGGAGCTGACAAAACATAAGGAAAAGACAAGCAGCTCAGCATTGGAAATTGCAAGAAAGGCTGGCTGGGACGATTCCGTCAGCGACATAGAAACACGTGTAAGGACTGCTATATCGGCACTTGAGCAGGGCGGATACCTGGAACGAGGCAACAATATACCGCACGTTTACGCTACGGGAATAACTGTCAAGAACCTGGGAGGAAGCACGCAAGCGAATTACCGATTCCATTCTGTTCGACAACGAAGACATAGAAAAGGCTGTTCGCATAATCAAATCTCTGATATCAAAAAAGAACATAAGCAAGGCACAGGACTCTGATGCAGAAACACGTATAGACTACTTGGCCGACACTCTCGGCATATCAAAAAACGATGTCATATCCATTATCGGGCGAATGCGCCAAGAGGGAATACTTGCAGACAGCATGGACATTTCCGCATTCCTGATAGACAGTGACTCAGCCAAGAGATCGCAAATGCTTGTTGACAAATTCTCTGCTCTGGAGAGATACATACTAGGCCGAATATCAAACAGCAGCCTAAAAACTACATACAAACAGCTTAACGATGAGGCTGTAAACAGCGGAATTAAAAATTCTTGCGAGAAAGACATAAAGACGCTACTCTTTTTTCTGAACATCAAGGGCTACACCTTCAAGAAGAACGATGGAATGAACAATATGGAGATAGTTCGCAAGAAAGACTATAACACAACGATCTCCCAATTCCAAAAGAGAATTGAAATAGCAAAACTGATTGTTGACTATCTTTATGAAATAGCAAAAGACAGAGCCAAAGAAGAGGGCAAGACTCAAGCCGTGCAATTCTCTGTCCTGGAAGTCCTTGACAAGATAAGGAAGTCTGGCGGTTTCATTTTGTCCGGCATACAGATTGAGGACGTAGAGGAAGCACTTCTGTACCTTTCAAAGATTGAGGCTCTAAAACTGGAAGGAGGATTTCTAGTCCTCTACAATGCCATGCAAATACGCAGAATAAAGGCCAATAAATTCCAGTACAAACAGGATGATTACAGAATCCTCAACGAGTTCTATAAGCAGAAAACACAACAGATTCATATAGTCGGCGAGTATGCAAACCTGATGGTCAAAGACTATGACGCAGCAATGCTCTATGTCAAGGACTATTTTCAAATGGACTACAAGAAGTTCATCTCTAAATACTTCAAGGGAGAGAGACAAGCTCAAATAGAGAAGAATATCACTCCCCGCAAATACGAACAGCTGTTCGGCACTCTGTCTGAACGGCAAATGGAGATTATACAGGACAAAGAGTCCCGTTGCATAGTCGTTGCAGCAGGTCCAGGAAGTGGAAAGACACGAGTGCTTGTCCATAAACTTGCATCTCTGCTTCTTCTTGAGGATGTCAAACACGAGCAACTTCTGATGCTTACATTCTCGCGTGCAGCAGCTACAGAGTTCAAGCAAAGACTAATGAGTCTGATTGGCAATGCAGCCCACTTTATAGAAATCAAAACTTTCCATTCATATTGCTTCGACCTGCTTGGAAGGATAGGCAACCTGGAAGATGCAGGGAATGTAGTCATACAAGCCGCAGAAATGATTGAAAAGGGAGATGTTGAGCCGAACAGAATCGGTAAAACAGTCCTTGTTATAGACGAGGCTCAGGACATGAGCAGGGACGAATACGCACTTGTAAATGCCCTGATGACTGCCAACGAGAACATGCGCGTCATAGCTGTAGGCGATGACGACCAGAACATCTATGAATTCAGGGGCTCTGACTCCAGACACATGCAAATGCTGACTAATGTGGAAGGAAGCAGATTTGTCGAAATGACGGAAAACTATCGCAGCCACAGGCATATCGTAAATACGGCTAACACTTTCTCCGCATACATACAAAACAGGCTGAAAAAGAGTCCTATATTGTCCATGACAAACCAGGGCTATGTCAGTGTAACGAAACACAAGTCTTTGCTCTTGTACGAGCCTTTGGCCAACGAACTATGCCAGAACTTCCAAACAAACAAGGAAAGTAAAGAAACGACATGCGTGCTGACGCAGACCAACGAGGAAGCTGTGATTATGGTGGCTCTTCTACGCAAGAAGGGATTAAAGTGCAAGCTTATTCAGTCAATGGAAGGAATAAGATTTATCAACTTGGCAGAGATGCGTTACTTCCTGAAATGTATTGACGAGAAAATCACTACCCCGCTAATTAACGATGAACTCTGGGAATACGCCAAGACAAACACCTACACAGCATACAGCAACAGCGAATCACTGATATATGTAACAAGATGCATAGAGGGGTTTGAATCTACAAACAAGAGCAAATACTATAGTGACTTCAAGGAGTATGTATTTGAATCCTCTATCGAGGACTTTGACATCTTCTCAGCAGACGACATCGTAGTATCTACCATACACAAATCCAAGGGAAGGGAGTTCGACAACGTTTATATGCTCGTCAGCGGAGGCCACTCAATAGACAACTCTATGCTAAAAAGGTATTATGTAGCGATAACTAGAGCGAAAAAGAACCTTTACATACACACAAACTCGAACATATTTGACAATATAAACCCAGACAGATACACAAAAGACGAACAGGTGTACTATATGCCTGACGAAGTAGCACTACAACTATCTCACAGGGACGTCAATCTGGGGTTCTTCAAAAACATCAAAAAGGAGGTTCTAAGACTAAGAGGAGGCTATAAACTGGGATTCTCGTTCCCATACCTGCTATCAAACACCTGCACACCTATAGCCATGCTTTCCAAGAACATGCAGCAAACGATAACAGACTGGAATAACAAGGGATATGTAGTAACCGAATGCAAAACAAGGTTTATAGTTGCGTGGAAGCCCAAAGACGCCGAAAAGGACGAACCAGAAACAGCAGTAATACTTGCGGATATTTCATTAAAAAAAATATAGCTTATATAAAAAAAATATATATCTTTGCGGATATATAACGCTTTATAGAAACAGATATATTAACAAATAATACTAATAGCCATGAAAAAAATCAAGCTTTTTGGCGCACTTATTGCCGCCACAACTTTTTGTTTCTCATCCACATCCTGTGATGACGACGAGGTGAGATGCGGAGTCGCAGAGGTCACAGAAAACCCCATAGTAAAATTCGCAAGCACTCCCACTGAGGCATCCCTAAGTGTAGAGTACAAAGGTCAGCGCATAGAGAGTCACGTAGCAAAGTTCACCAACCACACTTGCAGCAGCTATGTAACTAAGTACACATACTTTGACGAGGCTAACAAGAAAACTTTTGAATACCTCTATGAGAAGGAGATTGCGAGCGGCTCAATAACATACGACGGAGAGAGCTATATCTATGACCGTTCAGACAAGTTTAAGG
This sequence comes from Paludibacteraceae bacterium, assembly GCA_024401535.1. Taxonomy (GTDB): domain Bacteria; phylum Bacteroidota; class Bacteroidia; order Bacteroidales; family Paludibacteraceae; genus UBA1723. The sequence goes on from JAKSKX010000002.1 coordinate 174,177, forward strand.
GCTGGAAAAGCGAAGATGTGGACGAGTATTTGCAAGCAATAGAAGCAAGAGAAAAACAGGAAAATGATAGAATATAACTTTGAAACGAAGTTTGACTGCGTCTGTGAACGCTGTAATTATGCATTATTGCTAACGTACTAACAAAATAACAAAAAAAAAATCCGTGCAACATTTAGTTACACGGATTTAATTATTAATTATGCATTGATATTTACTTCACCTCCTCGAATATGAGTATAGGTAATAATCAAAACGTTAAGTCAGTTTGCTACTGTTTTACTACAAATCTAATACCATTAGGCATAAATCTGCCATAGACAACGATAAGTAATTGCTGGCGCAAAGATGGGATTTTTCTTTGACTTGACCAAATTTTTGTTGCAAAAAATGAGGAATCAGATGAAAGATTTGTTACAAAGGTGGAGGTTCGGCCAACGAGGATTACAATCTTGAAGTATTTCGGATAGCTCAATGAGGTGTGGAAAAATCGTCGGAAGGAGTCTCGTTTTGTAAGGCTCATTTGACAATCTGAATTTTCTTAAAAAAAATCACAAATTTTGTTTCTTTAGACCTAAGTATTGCATAAGATTGCATCGTCGGAAATGACCGTATTGCACCGTCATTGCTTTTTTTGAGATACATTGCGATGATTACGGCTTATCGAGAGAGACGATTTTTTATGAAGTACGAACATGATGGCTTGATTATGTGCAGATTGGACATTTTGGACAAGTGGACATTTTTGGACAACTGGACACATTTGGACAATTCAATAAATAGTAATCGTTTGAATATGAGTTTATTGCATTTGCGTTGCATTTTACCTTGTCTTGCGATTTAAAGAATTTGGAGGCTATCTATTTTTGCCATATCTTTGCACCACGATTTCAAATGATCGCTAACCGATATGGCATATTTACTCGAATCAATCTTCACTAGAATTTGCTGTCTGTTGGGCATCCGTCCAGCAGTGTCTGTCCGTGTTATTACACCTGTTGCCTATGCGCATAGTACGAACAACATTGAGGCCATCATACATGAGCACAAGACAAATAATATGATGATAGAGGCAGAGCGAGTAGAGATTATCTGTACCTGGGTGACACGTCGGCTCATTCGGTTCCAGAAGGAGGAACTTGAATCTATCATTATGACAATTCGGGAGTACTTCAAGAGCCGGCAACTGCCTTCTTTGTCGTTGTCGATCCCTACCAATCCCCATTACACGAAGCAGTATCTCACAACGACAATCTACTCAGCCTGTCATGCCTATTCGAAGTCTATTTCACGGATGGACAGCATCAATTTGGCTATCGCTCTTTTCTCCAATATGCTGGAGATTCCGTATCCTGTAGAAACAACTAGCGATAACAAAAAGCAGGCATCTGTAAGCAACCTATATAAGAAGGTCGATACACCCATCGAGATTGTTGAATTGACTGTGTTCGATCAGAAGCATAAGGATCAGTTTTAGTCCTTCGCCGTTCCTCTTTATCATTCAAAAAAGCGTCCGAAAATGAAAAAACGATAACAAAGAACATAAAAAACGACTATCAACAATAAGGTTTCAATCCCATAATTTGCATCTTTAAAATAAATAATGTATATTTGCCCGCGATATTATATAAACAGTCCTGGAACTTGTCGCTACATAGTGTGGCAGGCTCTAGCGGAGCTTATACGCTTAAACTGATTGTTAGCAAAGATAACTATGAACGACAGCAAAATGCAAGCAATGACACCTCGATTCAAGAAAGGCGATGCTTTTGTAGAAATGGATCCACCCCCTCTAGTCTTTATGGAGATTAACGAAGTCGAAGATTCTACAGAGTGTATGGATTTCTGTATCGTCACTTGGTACATGATTAGCGAAAAAGGACTTAATGCTCAGCGTCGTTTCTCCATGGCAGCTCGTGATGGTAAGTTTGGTGGATTTGACCCAATTTCTCGCAAGACACTAAAAGAGGCTAAGAAGGTAATGCGCCAATTCGATACAGAAGTGAAGGCATTAGCCGATTCTAAAGCTATCAAGTCACGATATCTGGATTGCCAGAATTGTCTGAATAAACTGGTCGGTTTTGAACCTGATATAACACAAGCGATACAACAGGTAGAGATGGATATTCCTACTAACCAATGGCTCGATTGTACAGAAGAAAACTATTGGGTAGAAGAGAATCTTGAACAGATGGACTCTTATGTTGTACTCGTTAGCATTGCTTCTGGCTCTTACGAAGAGGAAGACAGTTCTCCATTTGTCTGCTTTCTTGATCAATCTCCTTTTGGATGGGGAACACTTTCAAAAAAAGGTGCAAAGTTTATGCTGGCAGAAAAACCACAGCAATAGCAAATATTGTCGATCATTGACAAGAAAAGAAGCATGTCTAATATGACCATAGAAGATATACAGACACGCAAGGAATCTCAGACATTCGATTGCAAAAGCTTACAAATTGAACCAAAAGCATTGGCCATCCCTATCGTCGCAATGGCAAATGCCGATGGTGGTGTGCTTGCCATTGGTGTCTCTGATAAGACCCGCAGAATTGAAGGCGTCAACGGAAACGAGGAACGTCTGAACGAAATCCTCAGAGTACCTTTCGACTTCTGCAATCCATCGGTGAGAGTGCGTTGCGAATATCTGCCATGCACCGATCATGAAGGTCATGACAACCGAATCCTGCTCATGCACATTCCGGCCAGCGGTCAGCTGCACACCAATCAGGCCGATGAATGCTTTATGCGTGTGGGCGATAAGAGCAAGAAGTTAAATTTCGAGGAACGCATGCAGCTGCTCTATGACAAAGGCGAACGCTACTATGAAGACAAGGATGTCTATGGAGCGACGATCAATGACGTTGACATGAATCTTGTCATCGACTATGTGAATGTCATCGACTACGGCAAGTCGGCCATGGAGTATCTCCTTGAGAACAACGATTTCGTAACCGAGGCAGACGGTAAGCAGAAGATCAGCACCGCCTGCATTCTCCTCTTCGGCAAGAACCCGCAACGCTTTTTCCCTCGTGCCCGCACCCGCTTCATTCGCTATGAGGGAACAGAGGAAAAGGTCGGTACCGAGATGAATGTTGTGAAGGATGTGACGTTCGAGGGAGCCATTTTGCAACAGGTGCAACGCACCATTGACTATCTTGAGACACAAGTACGCGAACACACTTATCTTGGACAAGATGGACTCTTTGTAACCAATCGAAACTACCCAAAGTTCGCCATTCAAGAGATGGTAGTCAATAGCTGCTGTCATAGAGCATATAACATCAAGGGTACGGAGATACAGATCAAGATGTTCGATGACCGACTTGTCTTCGAGACCCCAGGAGACCTCCCTGGACTTGTTCGTCCCGACAACATCCGTCATACCCACTTCTCTCGCAACCCCAAGATTGCTCAGTACCTCAAAGCCTACAAGTACGTCAAGGAGTTTGGCGAGGGCATTGATCGTATCTGCAACGAACTTGAAACAAGAGGTTCCGCCATTCCTACATTCCACATAAACGCATTTATACTGAAAGCGACTTTGAAGGCAGAATGGACAACAGAGAAAGAACTAAGCCCTCTAAGCACTAGCCAGAACGGTGATACGGTAAATGTCCCAGAAAATGATACGATAAACTTGTCGCAACTCACTGAAAGACAAGTAAAGATTTATCATATCATAAAAGGTGATACGATAAATGTCCCGATAAATGTCCCGATAAATGCATCTGGTCTTGCAACAATATTTAATGTTTCCGAGAAGACTATCAAACGCGATCTCTACATCCTTCGAGATTTGAATCTCATCAAGTATGTAGGAAGCAACAAGACTGGACATTGGGAGGCCGTGAATCTCATAAAGAAATAGCCAAAAAGGATTATTCCACATTTCATGCTAGTTGCAGAAAATGTGGGTAAATTAACATAAAGATATGAACAACAATAAATAACCCTCAACGAATGAAAGCTGAAATAAAATCAAAACGTGTCCGAGCTATCATAGAGGAACTGAAAGATCAGTACATGGAGGCAGACAAAAACTGCCGTCCGTGGATTATTGGCTTTTCGGGGGGCAAGGATTCTACAGTTCTGCTGATGCTTACATGGATTGCCATGCTGGAGTTGAGGGAAGAAGGGCAACCGCTGTACAGACGTGTGTATGTGGTTTGTAATGATACGATGGTAGAGAATCCCGTCATCGAAGAATACGTATCTACCGTACTGCTGAAGATTGCTGATGCTGCACGTGAGCAGTTGCTTCCGGTGCAAGTGGTGACTACTACGCCACAGCTTGAAGATACTTTTTGGAGTTGTGTTATCGGTAAGGGCTATCCTGTACCGAACAACTCATTCCGTTTCTGTACGGAGAAGATGAAGATTAAACCTACATCGAAGTTCATCACCGACCAAGTGGTGGCTGATGGTGAGGCAATCGTGCTTGTGGGTACTCGCTTGACCGAGAGCCAACAGCGTGAACGCAGCATTCGTCGTCATGAAATCAAAGGTCACCGTCTCTCAAAGCACCCATTGAATCCAAACACCTTCACATACGCTCCAATCAAGGAACTGATGCTTGAAGAAGTTTGGTGGATTATCAATTCTATTCCTTCACCATGGGGATTCGACAACCAAATCCTCTTCAACATCTACCTCGATGCCTCAGCCGATGACTACGAGTGCCCAACAGTAGTGACTGATGATAGTCACCGCAGTTGTGGTCAGAGTCGTTTCGGTTGCTGGATTTGTACCGTGGTAAAGGAAGACAAGTCAATGTCTTCACTCATCAAGAATGGCGTAGAGTGGATGAAGCCGTTGCTGGAGTTCCGCGACCGACTTGTTGAGAATCGTAATGTTTCCGAACTCCGTTGCGACACTCGCCGCAATGGTCAGAGAGCTGTGGACGAAACCGGACACAACCTTGGTAACTACACCATGGAGTATCGCATACAAATGCTTCGCGAACTCTTGCAGACGCAGAAGACCGTACAGGAAGGACACTCAAGCGTGAACCTCATCACCAGTCAAGAGCTCATTGCCATTCAGGTAATCTGGTTCCGCGATGGCAACTTCACTACCACCGTCAATGACATTTACAACGAGGTTTACGGCTACAACATCCCGAACCTTGAAATCGGTTTGCAGGAACGACTCATATTGGAGAAATCATGCATCGACCCTCAGCATTTCCAACTCATTCAAGAACTCCTCGCCCTACAGAAGAGCAAGGTTCTGTTGATGCGTAAGTTCGGCTTGCAGAATGACATTGAGGAACGATTGGATTCATTCATCAAAGAAAAGGAGGCAGAGGCATGATCATACAGAGCATTACATTGAACAACTACCGCCTCTACGAAGGCGTTAATACAATAAAGTTCTCACTCGACGAAGAGAAGAACGTACACCTCATCTGTGGTGAGAATGGCTTTGGCAAGACAACATTCCTGCACTCGCTGCTTTGGTGTCTGTATGGCCGTTTTGTGGGTGACGTGCCTGCATCAGGACAGGATGCCAACGCCAATTACAATGCACTCCTTCAGAGCAACCTGAACATCAATGCCGCCAAGCGTTATCAGTCAAATCTTACTCCAGAGATAACGGCACTCATCAAGAAACATGGCTACACCAACGAACTTGAAGAGATTAAGAAAGATTCGGTTTACAGCGTGACCATCCGTTTCTCCGAGCTTGCCATTCCTGCTATTCCCTGCCGTGTGATTGACGTAATCCGCAGCTATGACTCCATTCTCCAGAAGGAACAGGTGGAGATAATGATTGATGGAGTGCGCAACGAGCTGACCGAAGAAATAGGTCCTGACGTTTTCATCAACGACTTTATCCTGAACAAGGACATTGCTCGCCTTTTCTTCTTCGACTCAGAGGAAGTTGTTGAACTTGCAGAGACAGGAACCATTGCCGACCGCCGTAGATTGAGCCGTGCATACGAGGAGGTTCTTGGCATCCGCAAGTACGAGGATTTGAAGTCAAATCTTGAGAGTCTTCGCCTTCGATACCGCAAGAAGTCACGCGACATTGGATTGCGTCACGAACTGGAGAAACTCCTTGTACAGAAGGAAGAAGCTGACAAGGAAGCAGCTGAAATTGAGGAGCAAATTCAAAAACTTAACGACAAGCTGACAACGCTTCGCCAGGATGACACCTCCCTACAAGCAGAACTCTCTCGCGAAGGTAGTAGCGTTAAGTCAGAAGAAATGAATCGTGTAAAGTTGCTCATTGAAACCTGCAAGAAAAACGATGTGGAAATGAAGAGCAAGCTAAAGCAATTCATTGACTATGCACCATTCGCCATTGCAGGAAACGTGTTTGCTCAGGCATACGAACTTGCCAAAGCAGATCATGACACCATCAGTAGCAACAACGCTTCGATTGCACAGAACCATGTCCTTGACTCGCTGAACAAGGAACTTCATGCCATGCTTGCATCCCTGCCAATCGAAAAGAAGAGCAAGGACGAAGCCACTAAGAAACTTGATAGTATTGTAGCAAAATATCGTGGTGAGAAATCCGACCTCGAACCACAGATGATACTCAGTGATGACGACTATGCAGAAATTGAAGCCGTCTATAATAGCATTACAACGACTTACCGCATAGAGTTTGAAACGCTGGCAGAGAACTACCGCAAGAACAAAGTAATGCTGGAGCGCAATTCTCGCCGACTCTCAAATATGCACAGTAAGGAAAGCGACGAGGTTATCAAGCGTCTTCGCACAAAGAAAAACGAAACGGAGAAAGCTATTCAAGAAACTGATGATGCAATCCGCAAACTGCATGAGAAGACAGGCGAATCAAATCTGAAACTCGCTACACTAGAAAAGCAGATTAAGGATTTGAGCAAGCGTGTAAGCGTGGACGATGCAGACGAGAAAAAGGATGCACTTGCCAACCAGCTTATAAGCGAACTTGACACGTTCCTTTCGTCTTTGAAGCAAAACAAGAAGTCGTCTTTGGAACGCAGAATCAAGACAACGCTCAATTCGCTCATGCACAAGGAGGACTTCATTGGTCGAGTTGAAGTTACTATTGATGCCGATGCGATGGACATTTTGTTGTTTACTCCTGAGGGCGACGAAATAGACAAGGAAAAGCTCTCAAAGGGTGAGAAACAGCTTTATGCAACTTCTCTTCTGAAATCCCTTGTAGATGAGAGCGGCATCAAGTTCCCTGTGTTCATCGACTCGCCTTTGCAGAAGTTCGACAAGAGTCACAGCTCAAAGATTATTACAGAGTTCTACCCGTCAATCTCTAAACAGGTTGTTCTCTTCCCGCTGCTACACAAGGAACTGACTAAGCCTGAGATGGACATGATGATTCCATTTGTGGGTAGTGCCACACTCATTACGAATGATACTACACGTTCTGGATTCAAGGCAGCGAAGGCAGAGCATTTGTTTTACGATTATAACTACTAAACGAGTATGATAGCAATAGCACAGATAAAGACAAGCGCCAAGAACAAGGAACTTGTAACACAGCTGACCCGCAAGTTTGCTTTGGGAGCAGAGAATGTGATTGCACGTATCGCCATCGCATACTCGCTGAAATGTGGAGTAAAGTTCCAACCAACCGACATCAAGGATGCAGGAGGTAAAGAGTATAGCAAGAGTGTGCTCTTTGGTAATCTCTTCCCCTTGTACGTAGCCATGGTGTGTGCTCACTACGGCATCAAGGACACGGACAAAGACCTTCCTCGCTACTTCAAGATGCACCTTGATGATGGTTTGGAACGTATTGACGCAGACGTAAAAGACAATCCCAACCTAGTAGGTTTCGACTACTTGTTTGACCGCATACACGAAGGATTAATTTCATTTGACTAATACATTCATAGATATGGAAGATAATAAAGAATTTCAACTCCTAAGGGAAATTTGCAAAGATAACGAAAACAAATTTTACCTTGTGTCAGATTTGTTAGAGATTCAACGAAGCAAAGCCTTGATGAACCGCAAACGAGGTCTTAATGACGAAATTGAATCAAAAGTTGAGTCTTACATAAAAAAGAAGTTATTATGAAGATCAAAGAATTAGAACTGAATAATTTCAGAATTTATAAGGGTAGAAATACTATTGATCTTACTACATCAGAATCACGTAACATCATTATTATTAGTGGTGAAAATGGATTTGGTAAGACTACTTTTCTCATGTCTATCGTTTGGTGTCTTTATGGCAAGCAAATGGAACAAGTTGATGAAATGTATAAAAAAGAGATAAATGCTAAAAGAGGTGGCTATAATGGATACATGAGTTCATGCCTTAATAAAGCGGCTGCGGCTAATTCTACGACAAAGTTTTCTGTATCACTAACACTTACCGACTTAGATCTGCCGGGTGAGTTGGAATGTAGTGAGATTAAAATAACTCGTTCGTATGATACTAAAAATCCCAATGGTGATGATCTACTTATATTATTTGATGGCAAACAAATAGATGAAGTTTTTCCTACTGTACCTAAAGAAGAACGAATCGAAGCAGAAGAGTTCTTCATTAGAGAACGTATTATGCCTATAGAAATTGCTAAGTTTTTCTTTTTTGATGCCGAACGTATTGTGGCTTATGCCGAACTTGATTCGTCTGAACAACAGAAAAGATTAGCAAGTGCGTATTCGCAAGTTTTAGGTATTCAAAAATACATATCATTAAAGGAAACTCTGTCTGCTATCAAAGACGACTATCGTAAGAAGGGCGTAAACTCAAAAGAAAGAGATGAATTTAACAAGCTCTCTTTAGAGATAGAAAATTCCGATGCAATTAAGAATGAATTACAAAATAAGATTTCCGAGATAAAAGTTGATATAAAGAATTACCAAGACGAATCCGACACGATACAAGAGCGTCTTTTGCTTGAAGGGAATACAATGACACAAGAGCAATTAGATGAATATCGTAACAAACAGAAAGGATTCAAAGAGGAAATGGACAATTCTCAGGTTGGCCTCAAAGATTTGTATAACTATATTCCGTTTGGATTGTCTGGCGAACTATTTGCTCAATTAGTTGATCAGGTTAAGAAGGAAGTGGATTATCGTCAAAAGAAAATTCAAATAGATATAGCAGAAGAAAAAACAAACGATTTACTGAATGATTTAGATGACGAAAGCAGAGATGTTAGCTTCCCTATAGATCGTAAGGTTAGACGTTTCTATGAAGATATAGTAAAAAAACTGATAAAAAAACATTTCTATGATACTTCAGATGAAGGTGACGAAGACTTTGAAGAGTTACATGGATTAACAGATGTCCAATCCAACACATTGCTGTCTTTTGTGTCAAAAATTAAAGGCGCGCAGAAAGATTTTACGCGACTTTATGATAGTTATAATCGTGCGAAACGAGAGTATTCTTTAATTGAACAACAGATTCGTGATGCCGAAGCACGTTCTGAAAGTCCATTTATTGTTGAACTTAGAGAAAAGAAGCAAGAGTTAGATGAATTAATCGCTGATCTACAACAAGAGCTTATTGACAAATCAGCAGAGTTGAAGCAAAAGTCAGATCAAGTAATTGCAAATAAAAAGCAGAAAGAACTACTCGCTTCCAAGATTCAAGTGTCTGATCAATTCAAAGAGAAAGACCGTGCCATGACTGATTTGATTCAGTCAGTTGATGCATTCCTTATACGATTCAAGGAAGATAGAAAACAGTCATTGCAAAAGAGGATCCTTATAAATCTTCAACGTCTGTTACACAAAACGGACTTAGTTTCTAATGTCCAGGTTTTCATACAAAATGATATGGTTGACATCACATTAATTGACAAATCTAACAAGAAACAAGATATTAGTGATTTGTCTAATGGTGAGAAACAGATGTTTTCCACAGCCCTTTTAAGTGCGTTAGTCGAAGAGACAGGTCTTCAATTCCCTGTATTTATTGATAGTCCTCTTCAGAAATTCGATAAAAATCACTCAAAAAACATCTTAGAGAAGTTCTATCCGAATGTGTCAAAGCAAGTCGTACTATTCCCGTTGATTTACAAAGAATTAACAGAAAAAGAGTATCTTCTTATTAAAGATAGGACGGAGAAGACAATCATAATACAAAATGAAGATGACGGTTCTCATTTTGTTCCAATAAGCAAAGATGACTTGTTTTACGAATAAATCTAGAGTAATATGCAGATTAATATTAAAACATCAGAGGAAAATCAGAAAGTAATTACTGATTTGACAAGAAAGCTACCAGGCGATACAAAGGAGAATGTAATCGCACGTATTGCTTTGGGTTATTCTCTTTCCAATGGCAAAAGATTCAAGAGAGAAGAGTTTGATACTTATGATTCTCAGGGAAAGGAGTATAAAGATCACATTCTGTTTGATGCAGAATATAAAGATTTTTATATCGCTTTAGTCTGCCAAGCTTATCAAATTAAAAGCAATGATGAGGATTTAGTAAAACTCATCAAACTACATATCGACCATGGTCTTCAAATGATTAGTAGATATTTTGAAGAACATGAAGACTGTACATTTTTTGAACTGCTTATGAATGGATTGGATAAGGGGGTCAATGCATTAGAAGATATTGACGTTCCATTTGACCCTGCCGTCAATTCAAACCAGCATATTAGCAAAGCGTATTTCTCTGAACCAATCAATATAAAAATTGGTTATAACCCAGAAACCAAAAGCGAAGTGTATTTTTGCTTCAATAACACAAAAATATACAATAATCCCCACATTGCAGTTGCGGGAAAATCAGGTTCAGGAAAGACTCAATTCGCACAGGAATTTATGTCTCAATTACATGATGTGACTAAGAATAAGACAAATTTCCTATTTCTTGATTTTAAAGGAATTAAGGATGAAGACCGTAAAAAGATGCAAGGATTCTTTGATTCCACAGAAACGTCTTTCGTAAATGCCCCAGATGTGCCGTTTCCATTGAATCCACTCACTTTTATCGATAACCTTAATCAAAAAAACAAGCTTATTGGCATCAATAAGTTTGTAGATATTATCGCAAGCTATTCAAATATAGGAAAAAAACAGCAGCAGACTCTAAAAGATGCTGTTGTAGAAGCATTTGGTGCAAAAATAGATAACAAATATCCTTCACTAAAGGAAGTTAATGAAATACTTTTAGACAGATATGGCGAAAAACGAGATATTCTCACAGAAATAATGGGACGTCTTAGCGAATATGAATTATTTGAATCTAATGTTGAAGACCCAAGTTATTTCTTGAACCATAATTATTATCTCTCTTTGTCTGGTGATTTGGACAAGACCGTTAGATTCACATCTGTCTTTCTAATTATAAATTATATATTTAATGTGTTTTCCAATATGGGAAATGCAGATGTTGTAAACGGACACCAGAGCATGCGCTATGTATTGATGATTGATGAAGCTCATGATTTATTTAGAGAAAAAAAATCATTGGAGATTCTAGAAGTTATCCTTAGAAAGATGCGCTCTTATGGAGTTTCTGTGTTCTTACTGTCGCAAGGAATTTCTGAATATAACCAAGGAACATTTGACTTCTCGCAAGAATGTGAAACATCTTTTTTATTGCCAATTAACGATTTAGGTAACACTAAGGCAATTAACAAATTCTTAGGTCTGAATGATAAAGAAAGTACAAGGGCGATGAGAAATATTGAGAAACTCGATAATGGATTTGCAATTTCAAATGTAAAGGAATATCCCAAAACCGATGTTTTTGAAGTCGTTCAATATTGGAAAGAACACTAGTAAGTAATAATATAATAAAAGTGTAATAAGAGTTAGGTATCGCTTAACAATTAAAGAATGGAAAATAGTAGAAACATTTTTATAGAGTGGTTTAATAACCTTAGAGAACCTTGGAAAGATTATGTTTTTACAGGTTATTTTGTTGGCTTTGTAGTTCTTGTTGGACTGGTAGGTGTATATCCTTCAATTATTGAATATATTAATAATGATTCTGATTCAAATCATAGTTTCTGGCCTGTGATACAAAATATATTGACATACTCTATTGCATTGGCAATTCCTGCAGCAGTGTCTATATTATGTTCCAAAAACAAGACAAACAAACAAGCAAGAATAATATTTACAGTATTGCTATTTATTTTACTTCCAATAGCTCTTTGCATTCTTGAGTATATTTACAAGAAGTATATCTGTGCATTTATATGTCTGTTTCTTTCTTGGATAGTGTGGGTTATCGGCAACCATGGTAATCCTCAATATCATGACGGACAATATGGGAAATCGACTTTAGATAATGCAAAACGGATGACAGTTGGATGGTAATAAAAAATATAAATATAATGAATACTATAAAAGGCTTTTTGGTTTCTCAAAATAATCAAGATTTTATTGTAGGAAAAACTACAATAAAAGAATTACTTACGTATACAAAGTACACAGAACGATTAATCATTGGATATGATGAGGAAGATAAACCTATATATAATAATCATATTCAAAGGAAAGTTGAGGAAAGTAGAATCTCCAAAATATCTGACTTCTTAATATTTGACGATATGGCTACATTCCCCACAAATATTGTATTGGGCATTCCTTCTTCTGTCATAGTATCACAAAACTGTAATGAAGAAGGCGTAATAACATTAACTCTAGATCCTAAAGTTGGAGAAGAAATTGAAAAGGCACAAAATGGAGATGAATCTGCTGATATTTTTGTTACAATTATTGATGGACAGCATAGAATAGCGGGTATAGAAAGAGCCATTGAAGTGTTAAAAAAATATATATCTAAAAACACAGATGATACAGAGAAATATAGAAAAAAACTAGAGAATTTATATAATATAGATTTAGTGATTTCATGTTTTATTGATAAGAGTATAGAATATGAAGCAATGATATTCTCAACTATCAACAGAACACAGAAAAAGGTTTCACAAGATCTTGTACATAGTTTGTTTGGTATAACAGAAAATGACTCCCCATATAAAACCGGATTAGAAATTACCCTTGCTTTAAACGCACATCCTAATTCTCCGTTTTATAAAAGGATAAAGTTGTATGGTGGATCTATTGAAGGAGTTCTTCCTCCTTTATCTCAAACAACAATGATAAAGAACATTGTTGGCTTTATTTCAGAATCATTAAAAGAAGCTGAAAATGACAGATTTCGAAAGAGATCAGAACTCCAAAAGCAAAGAGGTAATAAAGTGTTACCTTTTAGGTCGTTTTATGCCAACAATAATGATAAAGCAATTGCTGATTGTCTTTTCTATTATTTTTCATCTATCAAAGAAACATTTCCAGATTTATGGGAATATGATTTCAAAGATAAGCCCAAAAATGTATTACAATCTACAGTTGGATTCGAAGCGTTAATGAAATTATTAAGAGATATAATTGATAGATATGGAATAAACTCGTTCTATAAAGGGTGTTTTGATCATTATGTATCAAATATATCGAAACTACCTCTTTCTGATGTTAATGAGTTTCCTATGACAACAAAAGGAAAAAACATCATGTATAATGCTATGTATGTAGAAATTTTTCATAAAGACCCATCTGCAATTGCTAAAGCCAAAGAGTTATAGATATTACGAAGTGAGTCTAAGATTCAATAGGTTAAACTTTGTGTAATAGGTATGAACGAAGAACAGAAATATATTGACTTTGAATCTTACGAACGTGTGGCAGAACCACATAAGCGTGAGAGGGTCTCGGCTTGGCGTACCGCTATTGGTCTTCAAGATGTGGATGGACTTCGTGTGTCCGAATATCTGAAGGAAACAGCGGTAAAGCACATTGAGGGTGACATCACTATCGATGAAGTTAGAGAACAACTTCGCTCATACTATATAAACAAGACAACGCACGATGTTGATGATGCAGAAAAGGAAGAGGCAGACCGTGTTGCTGCCAATATTACGAAATTGCTGAATGAGCAGTCTTTCTCGCTTACTCCTTTGGAATTCTTGAATATCCATAGGCATCTGTTTGAGGGCATCTTTAAGCATGCTGGCGAAATCCGACCTTTTGACATCAGTAAAAAGGAATGGGTATTGCAAGGAGATACGGTTGTGTATGGACGTGCTGCAGACATTCATGCAGCATTGAAATATGACATACAAACAGAACGTGAATTCTGTTATAAGGGTTTGACCTCAGAAGAGATTATCTCGCATGTTGTGGACTTTGTGACTTTGCTTTGGCAGAATCATCCGTTCCGCGAAGGTAATACTCGAACAACTGCCGTATTCGTCATCAAGTATCTGCGTTCTTGTGGCTTCAAGGTTAACAATGAGTTGTTCGCTGATAATTCCTGGTACTTCCGCAATGCCCTAGTACGCGCCAATTACCGAAATCCGCAGAAAGGCATTCAACCTGACAAGTCTTTCCTCGTGAAGTTCTTCCGTAATCTGTTGCTCGGTGAGAATAACGAACTGAAGAATCGTTATATGCTGATTGGATATAAAGACAATGAGGACGACATCCATACAACTACCCATACAACCACCCATACAAGTTCAAACGATATACAGACTTCATCAGATAATGTAAGACGTTTGGTATTGGCAATCGGCAAAGAAGAAATGAGTGTTAAGGGTATGATGGAAGCTGTTGGTTTGAAGAATCGCCCCAACTTTCTGGATTATTCACTCTCACCAGCCATTAATGAAGGATTTGTGTGCATGAAGTACCCAGATAACCCACATCATCCTCGCCAACGATATTTGCTGACTATAAAAGGATTGATGTTGTTGGATGGAAATAATAGATAAACCCGAAAAACTGAAATTTGACACATGGCAAATTACATAATAACTGCTACCTGTAAGCAAGTAGAGTTGCTTGCTTTGGCATGTAATCAGGCTATGAGGATTCATATAGGACAGTTAGCCGATCCTTTGACTGTACAACTCAACTTTGAGATCGGGTATCTTCGTCACCATGATGGAGAACCGGCTCCTATGGAAGTCCAGGAGAAATTGGAAGAGCTATCGAAACTGTGTTGGCATGGCAAATCCTATGGGTTTTATGGCATGAACTATGATGAAAAGTCGAACATCTGGTGGGACATGTATCAGGTTTTCCGTTATCAGATTTGGAAAGATTCTAATATAGATGCGTCGAGTAGAGATATGACAACTGTAGCAAGTCATGAACCAATGCTTACTGGGAAAGAACCGCTGATACTCATAGAGGATGTCAAAAACTAAACAAAAAATGTAAATTGAAGAAATATTATGGCAAAAGATTTGACAACATCTGCTATTGAACGTCAGAATGTTTTGAATAACAATATGGCAATACCTCGAATCCAAGAGGTATTAAACGTTGAAGCTTTCCATTTTGATGGGAAGTACTATCTTACCAAACAAATGGTTGCCGATTTCTATGAAGTCGACGTGCGAACAATTGATAATTATCTTGCTGCAAATGAGGCTGAGCTTAAGCATAATGGTTATTTTTTATGCAAGGGTAATCAGCTGAAAGACTTAAAGTTACAATTTGCTCACGAAAAAACTTTCGCGACCAAAATTACTCAATTAGGGTTATTCGATTTCCGTGCATTCTTAAATATCGGAATGCTACTAGCAGAAAGTGAAAAGGCTAAAAATGTAAGAAGCATCATTCTGGATATTGTTATTTCTACCATCAATGAGAAAGCCGGTGGAGGAACCAAGTATATAAACTGGCGGGATAGGGAGTTTCTTCCCGCAGCGATACAAGAAGATAACTATAGGAAGAATTTAACATCTTCAATTAACGCATATGTTGAAGGACATCCTACCTATAAGTATTCTTCTATAACAGACATGATTTACAAGGCAGTATTCAAGGAAAATGCGAAAGAATACCGGGAATTGCTTAAGTTGGAGCCAAAGGATAATGCTAGAGCAACAATGTACGCAGAAGTACTCAGAGTTATTAGTTCTTTTGAAAATGGTGTGGGTGCTGCAATTCACGATAAGCAGGTAGAGCTAAAAAGAAAACTTACAATAGCAGAAGTTCAAGAACTTATTACGGAACAAGCCGATAGTCCAGCTATGGCTCCTTTCTTGTATGATGCAAGACAGAAAATGGCATCTAGAGATCTTGGGCTTCGAGACGTGCTCCATGATAATATAGCAGAATACCTTCGAGCTCTTTCTCCTGAAGAATTTGATCGTTTTATTGGGACTGAGTCTATTGATCTGGAGAAATTATTAGATAATGACGAGAACAGGAAAACCCTTGAGCGCCTAAAAAATTAGCAAATGAAAGAGACAAAGTATTTGTCGTATGACGATGTATTATCCTACTATTATGAAACGATTGATCAAAGTGGGGGTGGCATGTCTGGCATTCGTGAGAAAGGCGGGATAGAAAAGATCTTAGACTTTGTTCAAAATGATTTATATTATCCGTCTTTTGAGGATAAACTTACATATTTGGTTTATGGGTTCTGTACAGGACACTATTTCGCAGATGGAAACAAACGCATCTCTTTAGTCATTGGCGCACATTTTCTTATTAGGAACGGACATGGATGGGCAGGATTCCATTTCCTTCCACATATGGAGGCTTACATCTGGCATGTGGCAGCAGGTAATATAGAAAAAGAATTACTTGAGCGAATTATACACTTCGTAATTAATGGCCTAGAACTTGACGAATCCACAAAAATAGATGTTATCCATGCTATGGAGCAAAGTCCATTATATAAAGAAGAGAATGAGGAATAGTATATTTAACATTAAGAACAAAAAAATGTCAAAAGCTACAATAAAGAAATTGCTCCAGTCCATGACCAAGGATGAAATTATTGGCATGGTATTGGAAATGTACGATGCTCGCAAGGAAGCGAAAGAGTATCTGGAATTCTATGCCAATCCTGACGAGGACGGTAAGTTGGAAGAGTACAAGAAGATTATTACTGAAGAGTTCTATCCGACGAAAGGAAAGGATCCAATTGGGAAGACTCGTTTCGTAGTATGTCGGAAGGCGGTTTCTGATTATAAGAAGCTCAAACCTTCAGCTGACAAACTGGCCGATCTGATGCTCTGCTACGTTGAGAATGCTTGCCAATTCACTTACGATTATGGCGATATGTGGGAGCAATACTATACTTCCGTAGAGAATAACTTCGAGAAGACTATGGCGTTTATTGCCAAGAATAACTTGCTGGAGCAATTCAAGCCACGCCTAAAGCAGTGTGTGGAATGGGCTTCGCCATGTGGATGGGGATTTGCAGATACCATAGCAGATATTTATTATGAGCATTTTCCAGAGGAGGTATGAAGCTATAGAGGCCAATGTGTGAAGAAGTAGAAATGAGTGGGTTAATCCATTGCGGAAGTACCCACTCATTTTTTATTTACGCACGCGCGAGACTAATGACGGTATCTGGTTCGGTAAAGAAGGAAACATTTGCGTCATGAAGGACAGCTCTCCATGGAGTCCTTTAGCGATGTAAAAGGCGGAATAATAAAACGAAAATCATTGGAGTGGTTCGTCCGTGTATCTCATAGATTGATAGAAGTCCCATGTCTGGATCTGCAGAAGGTGTAATTCCAGATAGGATGAGAGGGAGATACAGATTTGTACAACAGCACGATTGGATAATGATCTTTGGGACTCAGATAAATGGTGCGGCAGGTTAGGTCGTTGGAGGATTGCTCGGATTGGTTCTGTTGCGATGTGAACAATGTCCTTCTGCCCACTGTACGATCTTTAGTAAAAGGCCTGCCGATTATCATAGAAAACGTAATACGAATGACCTCAAATAGCTTGCTGTTTCCCCATGTGAACGCGATTGACACGGAGTGGTAATCGAGTGAGACTGGGTATTAGGTTACACCCCCTCTTAAAATCACTCAGGCAAGCCTGAGCGAAGCTGGAGAAAAACGGACAGCTCTGGATAAATCGTAATAGTGGAGGACGATAGCGTAAATGCATGAATTGCCGCTGTCTGCTTGTTTCGGATTTGATTCCGGACTGCAGGCAGCGGCATCTGTTTTAATGATTTGGGTAGTATTCCAGGGAGAGGGTGTTTCGTCAGGGGGCTACGAAGTGGGAGCGGTTATGATGACGAAGAGGGGGAACCTGAACCTATTGCAGAAGGTGAAACTGTCTCTGCTGGAGAAGGGGAAGCATCGACCAGATGATGGAAGGTAATGATCTGACCGTAGGGGACGGATTGGATGGAGATGTAACCAAGGTCGAGAAGTCCTTTGAGATAGGTCTGGACGGTCTTTCGGTCCCAGTCCCATTGGTCGGCTAATTGTGATCCTGAGACGATGGCTTGTCCGGCATCGAGGTGATAGGTGCGACCGTTCTGATTGACGTCGCCAGCATGGGAAACACGGAGTCCCAACAGATGGAGATAGGCCTTGAGTCGAGAGGTGGTATGGGCTGACTTGCTGAGGAAGTGCAACAGGTCATGACTGGCAGTAATCTGGAGTCGGTTAGTGAGGTGGTTATTCATCTTTGTAATGGTTGGTTTTGACATAATGATCCTGTTCGATGTGCATGAGTAGGCCTCGTTCGCACCATGTCTTCAGATAGCGTTCGGCTGTCTTGAGATTGATGTTGGCCATGGCTGCACACTTGTTCCATTGCTGTTTGTCGAACTCGTGAGGCAGAAAGCTGTAGAGATTACGCTGCTTCTGAACTTTGAGCGGATTGGGTACGTGGGCCAAGAGCTGTGGGTAAGTTTTGATCAAGAATGTGTCGTGCTGCAGGAGGGTCTTGATGATGATCATTGCAGAGTAGAAATCGGCATCGCTACAGACGATGCGTGATGGTAATGCCTGATCAGAAGATAGTCGTAGGACGGAGAGAATCATAGCAATGCGGTAGGCGATGAGTCCCTTGCGACGGAATGAGGCAAGTATGCCTTCGCCAAAGGTACTATAGACCTCGGCCTGCATGGTGGAGAACGAACGGTTGAATATGTCCTGTTGTTCGGGTGTAAGCGAGAACTGGATCATGCCTTTGTGACTATTGAGCTGGCGATAAAGCATCTGGAACTCATCGCCCAAACGTAGGAAGACGGGATCAAGGTTGTCGCCCTCGAAGACGTTTCGCCACTGGAGATCGGTTTCGAGACGGAAGAATATGAAACGGCTGTAGAGTCCATTCTCGACCGAATCGATGAGCGAGAGAAGTTGCTGCGGTGTGCCAGACAATAGCATGGAGAGACGAGGTTCTGGAATATTGACGTATTCGCTATTGGTCTTGCGATTGTACGCAATCGATTCGTGATGGAAAGCCTTGCGCAGACCATCACTGAATTTGCCATGATCGGAACTTAGTGCCAACGTGAGGGTATCGCCTTCGGTATCGAAGATGAGTCCGCTGCCACCGTTGTTGTTCAAGAGATTATAGACACCCGTGGAAGTATTGTTTGCGGGGATGAACAGAACACGGATAGGCGGTTCGCCTATAGTCTCGCCATCGTCAGAGATAGGAGTCTTGCCCGTTTCCTTGAGTTCGAGATAATATGCCTTCAATTTCTTGTTGTACTCGTTATACAATTGATCCTGTATGGGCTGCACGAGGTTCTTGCAGAGAGTCAGACTGCCTTTGCCGGCTGATGCATGGGCGTAGATGAAACAGTACAGGTTGGCGTATGAAAGCTTCTGTAGATAGATGCCACAGACGTGGGGCATACAGGAGGAGAGACAGACGAGGGAACCGAGGAGTAGCATGTCGGCATCGGCTGGAGAGTTAGCGTGACTGATGACTTGCTGGAGGATGACAGGCAGAGAGCTTTTGTCGAGCTGACTGGAGAAGGGATCGATGTAGGACTTGTGGCCCGACATTCCCTCAATTTCCTTAAAAACCTCAATTACCTCATTTGGAATGTCGCTTGTTTTGGTAAGGTTGATACTGAGATTTGAGGGAACTGCGGTTTTTGCGGTTTGTGAGGGTCGATTGTATTCAGTTAGTCTGATGCCCTTCTCTCGGGCTATATAGAAGAGACTTCGCCATGTGATACCATCGCTCTTGCTGTTAATACACTTGTCGTATTGTATGTCTGCTACCTGACGGTTATAGTCGGCATTAAACTGACTGATACGATGGAACAGGAAGCGGCCTTGCTCTCCCAGGGCATCGGCTAAGGCGAAGCCTATCTTCAGCCAGTTGTCATAGCCTGCGGTGATGTCAATAGCTGATTTTTCGATTTCATTGGCAAGAGCTTCAATGCGATCTGAGAGTGCATCCTTGGTATCCTGTCCAGTGAGCCATTCGAACGGAAGGAAGGGTGTGATGGCAGCCTTGGCATCATCGTCGCACATATAGGCTTGAGGATCGTATGGGAGGAAGCAGGAACGGCAGACATCCTTGCCAGATTGGTCGGGCTCTATAGTGTAAGTATCGCGAAGGTAGGCAGAGACAGCTATGAAGTAGTCGGCATGAGAGATGGAGGAATCCAACTCACAGTCGATAATCCATTTCAATCCATCGCCTGATGGGCTACGGAAGGCCAGACTGGTGACGAAGTGTGGATCTGCTAAAAGTGAGTTCTTGAGATTATCTACATTGCCAACATGATCAAAGTCGAGGCAGATAAGACCTGAATGCTGCTCGATACACTGAGCCTTACGTTGTGTGAAGGTGCCGGAAAAGGTGCAGAAGTCGAAGTGAAAGGATTTGTACTTGCGAGCTTCGGCTACATCTTTTAGCTGTCGCAACTGCTCTGTGGCGGTCTTGGCAGCAGTAGAAGTGATATAGGCATACACTTCGGCAAGGGTCAGAGTCTTCGCAGGACAGGTATTCTGGATTGGTGCTCTGAAGTATGAAAAACATTTTGTCGCTGTCATAATGTATGTACATTGGAGGGTTTGTGCTGTTGTGCCTTTCGGGCGAGTTCTGCGTACGTCTTGCGGACATCCGTTGCCAGCCATTTGTCTATCTCGGACTTCTGGAACATCAGCGTCTTTGATTTCTTGTGCACGGGAATATAGCGCTGGTTGACCCATTGATAGATGGTCTGACGTGCAGGATGGGTCGGGAGGTACTCTCGGAGTTGATCGACGTTGAACCAGACCTCCTCGGCACTGCGATTGGAAAAATGGACACGGAGATCCTTCATGCCTTCCTGAAGGGAATCAATGGCTCCGATCAGATAGGTCAAGGCTTCGGGCATGGAGTCGAAGGTGATGTTGTCTTTGTTCATGTGGCAGGGTTATGAGTTTGGGTAGAATGTGAACGACGGAAGCTGTAGAAGGTGAGTCGGTGACGGATGCCTGCGGCTTTTGCCCATTTTGCAAGTATCGGGGACAGCCATGTTACATCGGGAAGGTCGGCAAAGAGCAAGTCGCTTGAATGCCGCATAGGATCACAGCAGGCTAAGGTCATAGCAGAACGAGGAATGTCGAACAACCCATAGACCGGATGACGATAGCTGAGACGTGTTGTGCCTTGGATGCTGACAATGTTCTCATTCCGTAGTCCTCGGATGACGTCATAGCGAAGTCCGGTGTAGTAACTGAATAGTGCTGCACGCTGTACAACAGGAGAAGGACATGGCGCCGACGATAGTTGCAGAATCTCGTCCTGGTCAGAAGCCCATCGTATTGTGGACTTCTGATGGAGCTGGATGGGCTGCTTGTTTTTTGATTGATCATACCTTTATATATTTAAAGGAGTAGTACAAAAGACCCTCTCAATTCTTGCGTTTTTACAAGGGTCACAATCGACTTTCGAATTGCGGTGCAAAGATAAGAGTTCGTGCTGGAGTGAAAAATAAGGGCAAGAAAGGTGATACAAATCACTTTGGTTTATACTGGTACATTCTTACTTGTTCACAACTTATCACCTTGCTTTCCCTATCGTTTCTTATGGTATTTCTTCGATATCACCCATAACGGGCTCTTGTCAATATCGAAAAAGAGAGGTCTCGTATGTTTGGTACGGGACCTCTCTCGCTAATATCGAAGGAGGGGAAATCGATAGGGTTGAGATTTAGATGTCACCCATGTCAAGTTCAATGGCACCACTTGCCCTAAGCTTACTCTCATCTACGACTTTGGCATAGATTTGCGTAGTGCGAACATTGGTATGGCCAAGCATCTTGCTGACGGTGAAGATGTCGGTTCCTTTGAATAACTGGAGTGTGGCATAAGTGTGGCGGAAGCAGTGGAAGGTGATATGCTTCGTGATTCCTGCAGCTTCAATCCATCTTTTTAGTGGCACAGAGATCCACGATGGATCCTGCAGCCCATCAAAAACCAAGCGGTCATCATCCGTACGGTCTCCACAAAGAGCATAAGCCTGATTTGAGATTGGCATGTATTCGACTCCACCTGTCTTTTTTTGGGTGAAATCCAATCTCCATGAATCACCAACTCGTACGACTTCACTCCATGAGAGCTTCTGGATATCGCAGTGGCGAAGTCCTGTCAATGCCGAGAATAAGGCAGCTCGTTTGAGGATTGGGGAGTCGCAAGGAGTTTGAACAAGAGGATTGAGTTCCTCCAGGGTCAAGTGCTCTCTGCGGCTTTCTTGTTCGGTGATGCCTTTTATCTTGGCAGCAATATCAACGGTCAGGTACTCGTCAATGAACGCTTGATGAACGCCAGCCTTGAAGATGGCGAAGTATGTCGAGGCGGTATTGCGGGAAAGTGTGCCTTTTTTCGTGCCACCTTGAGGAGCTGTAAGCATGAACTTTTTGACATTCTCCATCAGTTTGGCGTTGATGGTGGACATGATGATAGGTTTGCCTTTCGAGAAGATAGGCAATAGTTCTCCGACACGTTTCCAGTTGATCTTTATTGATTCCGAGTCATTCTTGTGACGTTCAACACGGATGCGGTTGAAGTACTCAATGAAATCTGCCTTATCTCGTTCTGCTTGTGCCAATGCTTTTGCATCGTCCGAATTGAAGAGAGGCTTCATGTCAAACTCCTTCTGCATATCGGCAGCAACACGAGCAGCATAGATGCATGATTGGGTATCGATCTCTGCTCTACATTGTATAACTCCGTTGATGTCTCGCTTCACCTTATAACTGGCGGTGCCATCATGTCGGCCTCGTGTGGGTCGGTTATGATCGAAGATTGGGGTATGAATAACTCTACCACACATGTGGATGTAGCGGCTTGGGGTAACTTCCCCTGGTTTGAAGTAAGGATAGGCCTCAATGTAAAGATACCATCCATCCTTATTGGGAGTCTGACGTAACTTGACGGTTACAACTGTACTTTGTCTGTAACTCATAATAGTAGGGAATTAGGATTTGAATAACTCATCAATTTCACTCTTGGGAACATATACGAAACGTCCTATCTGTCGCATAGGGATATGATACTTGCGGATATTCGTGTAGATTGTCGTGTCACCCATGTGGAATTTCTCATTGATCTCGCCAATAGAGTAGCAGTCTTCTGGCTCCAAACGGTAGAGTTTTGCCTTCGGCTTTAGTGGTTCGGCGTTCTTCTGCTCCTTGCGAGTGGGATAAAGGGCAGCCAAGTCAGAACGCTTGACGCGTGTCTTGTTTCTGCTGATACGGACAGCTGGAATCTGTCCAGTTTGGATTCTTGTGTAAAGTGCACGTTTAGACACATTGAAAATTGCGGTTGCTTGTGCTATCGACAGGTATTCCTGCGTGTCCGGCACTAGGGTTGCAAAGGCTTCTCTTTGCTGTTCAATCACCCTCTCTCGCTCTTTTCGATGTGCTGCTGCCCTCTTACAAGCTGTACAGCAATAGAACGCGTTTGAAGAGAGCACACTTCTTGGAACAAATAAGGTGCCACATTCAGCACACTTACGAGGCTTTAGAATTGTTTCCTTCATTTTGTTTGTTGTTTGATTATTAATAAGTTCGATGCGAGTTTGTCACGCAACGGTCCGAAATTTGTGCTGCTACAAATTTGCAACAAATAAAACAGTATTAACTTAACTTGACTAATAACCAAACGGATTGGTTTAAAACAAGAAAAGTGTGTAAGCCAATGACTTACACACTTTTGATTATTTATTTTTGCCGATTTTTATCGGGAATTACTTCACCTCCTCGAAGTCAACATCCTGGATATCGTCCTTGTTAGGACCGCTCTGCTGACCACCCTGCTGACCGCCGAATGGATTGCCCTGAGCACCACCCTGCTGAGCATTAGCAGCATTGTACATATCCTGTGAAGCTGCGTGAAGAGCAGACTCAAGCTCCTTCATAGCAGACTCGCAAGCATCAGCATCCTGGCTCTGATGAGCGTTCTTTAGCTTAGAGCAAGCACTCTCGATAGCAGACTTCTTGTCAGCAGGAAGCTTGTCACCAATCTCCTGTAGCTGCTTCTCAGTCTGGAATACCATAGAGTCAGCCTTGTTCAAAGTCTCAATCTTCTCACGCTCCTTCTGGTCAGCCTCTGCATTCTTTGCAGCCTCATCCTTCATTCTCTGAATCTCCTCCTTTGATAGACCAGACGAAGACTCGATACGGATAGACTGTGACTTACCTGTAGCCTTATCAACCGAAGAAACCTGCATTACACCGTTTGCATCGATATCGAAAGTAACCTCAATCTGTGGCACACCACGTGGAGCGGCAGGAATACCATCCAAATGGAAACGACCAAGACACTTGTTATCCTGAGCACGAGTACGCTCACCCTGAAGTACAACGATTTCTACGCTTGGCTGATTATCAGCGGCAGTAGAGAAGATTTGGCTCTTCTTAGTAGGGATAGTAGTGTTAGCCTCGATAAGCTTAGTCATAACACCACCGTAAGTCTCGATACCAAGAGAAAGTGGAGTAACATCAAGAAGAAGCACACCGCCACCGTTAGCACTGCTAAGGTCACCACCAAGCACAGCACCCTGGACAGCAGCACCCATAGCAACAACCTCGTCAGGATTTACACCCTTAGAAGGAGCCTTACCAAAGAACTGCTCAACAGCCTTCTGGATAGCAGGGATACGAGTAGAACCACCGACAAGGATAACCTCGTCAATCTGGCTTGTGATATAGCCTGCAGCCTTAAGTGCAGTCTTACATGGCTCGATAGTACGCTTGATAAGGTTATCAACCAACTGCTCGAACTTAGCACGAGTAAGTGTCTTAATCAAGTTCAACGGAGTACCGTTAGCCATAGTAATGTATGGCTGCATAATCTCTGTAGAAGTAGTAGAAGAAAGTTCAATCTTAGCCTTCTCTGCAGCCTCCTTTAGTCTCTGTAAAGCCTGAGGGTCCTGACGAAGGTCAATACCGTGCTCTGCCTTGAAATCATCAACCAACCAAGAGATGATAGCCTCATCAAAATCATCACCACCAAGGTGAGTATCACCACTTGTAGCCTTAACCTCGAATACACCGTCACCAAGCTCAAGGATAGAAACATCGTGAGTACCACCACCACAGTCGAACACAAGAATCTTCATATCCTTGTCAAGCTTATCAAGACCGTAAGCAAGAGCTGAAGCAGTAGGCTCGTTAACGATACGCTTAACCTTTAGACCTGCAATCTCTCCAGCCTCGATAGTAGCCTTACGCTGAGCATCGTTGAAGTAAGCAGGAACAGTGATAACAGCCTCAGTAACCTTCTCGCCAAGATAGTCCTCAGCAGTCTGCTTCATCTTCTGAAGGATGATAGCCGAAACCTCCTGTGGAGTATAAAGACGACCGTCAACATCTACGCGTGGAGTATTATTGTCACCCTTAACAACCTTGTAAGGGACACGAGCAATCTCACCACCAACATTATCGTAAGACTCACCCATGAATCTCTTGATAGAGAACACAGTCTTTAGAGGATTAGTGATAGCCTGACGCTTAGCAGGGTCACCTACCTTACGCTCACCACCATCAAGGAAACCAACGATAGAAGGAGTAGTTCTCTTACCCTCTGAATTAGGAATAACCTTAGGTTCGTTACCCTCAAATACCGCTACACATGAGTTAGTGGTACCCAAATCAATACCAATTATCTTTCCCATCTTATTATAATTTTTTATTATTAACTAAACAATTAGAACAGTATAACACTTAACACTTTAACAGTGATGTGCAACCGTTACACCCTTTATATTATCAAAATGTGTGCCAAACGGGGAAAGCGTGCCAAACATCATATATCTATGACAATTTGTCAAGTTCATACGACATAATGACTTGTGTAGGTAATAATATATGACTATTTAAACAAAAAAGGTGAGAGAAGAATCTCCCACCTAGTAAGATAGACATCTAAAAGACTTACTTCACAAGCTTGATAACTGCCTCTGCGTCTTCGTTAGACAATACCAAAGTGTCACCGTTGAAAGAGAACTTGCGGACAGCGTTTACAGCCTCAACAAGCTTCTGCTCCTTAGCCATATCCTCGCACAGCTTCTGAGTAGCGAAAACATTGTCGAAGGCAAGGAAGTCCACGCTTCTGCCTGTACGGTTGATAGCACCACCGATGTAGTTGCAGCCAGCCTGAGCGGTCATCACTGTATCAGAAAGGGCAAGGAAGTAAGTTGAGTCAGCATTCTCTATAGCCTCGTCCTTAACCTGAGCAAGCTTCCAAGTACCCATAAGAGACTCGAAAGTTGGGATAGCGGCTGAACCCTGAATAGTGTCAGTCTTTAATGTGTCAGCACTCTCGTTATTGTCAGTCTTTACAGCGTTGTTCGAGCAAGACGAAACCATTGCCATGATTGTGGCAGCAAATAAAATTGTTTTCTTCATTATATATTGTTTTTTAATTTTTTCTTTTCATCTACGTATATGGACACTTGGAAGTAGCTTCTCACCAACGAAGCGAATATTATTGGCAGAAAAGCACCGTTGAACTCCTGCACGTCAGGATAAAAATATATCAGCAAGGCAGGAACCAACATAAATATATTCATACAATGCAGGTAAATAAGCATCTCTCTTCTACACCTGAACATTATGAAAATAGGGAACAGGAGAAGCAATGGATTAGCCCAAAATATATTGAAATTAGGGCATACACAAGGGTGAGTGCTGATGAACTGAAGAAAGAACACAAGCACTCCCAAAAGTCCATACAACCCGAAGAAACAGAAGTCAAACCACGTATCCTTAATCTTCTTGCGTGCATAAAATTGGCAGTGCAGTACAACTAGAGCAAAGAACACCCAAAACGCAACCATAGGCGAAGGAAGAGAAACATCTTCCCAAGAACGATATACAAGCGGATTATAGACTCTATCCTCTGACACAAGACTACGTGTACCAAGTGAATCGGAGATGGATGCCAAGGCAAACTGCTCAGCCATATTAGCAGGAAGGAACATCAGCAACGAGTCATTAGGCACTTCATCACAAGGTCTGCCAAGACAAATGTCTATACCAAAGGCATACCAAGGCATATCGCTCAACATCTCGTGTATGATTTTCCTATAGCTCTTCCTGTTCACATTTTGGAACTGATAGTCGAACTTTGCGCCTGTGTAATTCTCCATCATCATGCGCGGACGAGTCGCACAGTTGTCATAGAAGAAGTTGTAGCGGTACGTCCAACCCTCCTGACCTGCATTCTCAGCTAACGCATCCTTTAATTTCTTGGCTTCCTGTTGAGTAAGGTCTAAGGTTTGGACTCTGAGGTCAACTTTCTTTCTTGAAGTGACTCTATCAATAGCATCTCCGAACGAGCAGTGTTTAGCCTCGACCATATAGTCAGTATCGCCCTTGACGAAGTTATAGACAAACTTAGTCACATCATCGAACGAGAATACACCATAGCTATAAAGCACGTCAGTACCCTCCTCGTCGTCAAGCACTCTCAACTCGGAATGTCCCCAAGAAGTGAACACATACTCCTGTACAGGTGCATGGGTAAACAACTGAACAGTAATCTTGGCTTCTGCTACGAGAGCGAAAAGGAGAACGACTATCAAAGAAAGAAATCTCTTCATAACTATTTGTTTCCTGCGATTTTAGCTCTGTCTTCCTCTACAAATAGCTTTAGTTCCTGATATAGTCTCTGCAAAGGCAGTCCCATGATGTTATAGAACGAGCCGCTGATATCCTCTACAGCCACATAACCAATCCACTCCTGAATGCCATAGGCACCCGCCTTGTCGAAAGGCTTGTATGTATCTACGTAATGCTCTATCTCTGCATCGGAAATCTTGCCGAAGGTAACGTGGCTTACGGCAAAGAAAGGTCTCTTGGTACGCTTAGTCATGATGCAGCATCCTGTGAACACACGATGGGTGTCACGTGCAAATGACTTTAGCATAGCGATTGCCTCCTTTCTGTCCTTAGGCTTTCCATAGACCTTGTCCTTATGCCATACTATTGTGTCTGCAGTTATGACAAGAGTGTTGTCCTTCAACATAGGGGCACAAGCCTCTGCCTTCTTCTCTGCGATGAACATTGGAATCTCTCCTCCAACAAGGTGCGGAGGGAAACTCTCGTCAGCCACAGGAGGCACAGCACAAGTGAAATTTATCTCTAAGCCTTTCAACAGTTCGCGTCTGCGTGGCGAACCTGAGGCAAGTATAACGTCGTAATCTTCTAACATTTTCTATTCATATATAAAGATTTGCCAAAATTACTGAAATTCTCGTAAATAAAGTGTATTTTTGCCTACAATTATTCAAACAACAAAGAACTTATGACAAAAACAGAAGAACAAATAAACAATAATAACAATAAGCAGAGTGCAGGCTCTATGCTTACAAACCTGATTTTCAACATAATCATACCTGTACTTATTCTGACTAAGGGGCAGAAATACATCACAATAGATGGCGCACCGAAGTACTGTCTGATACTTGCGTTGGCGTTCCCTGTATGCTACTTCATCTATGACTATATACAGACGAAGAAGGCTAACTTCATCTCGATACTCGGTTTTGTGAGTGTACTGCTCACAGGAGTCATAGGAGTTCTGCAAATACCCAACGAATGGCTTGCCATCAAAGAGGCTTCAGTACCGTTCATCATCATGCTTATTCTCTTGGGTTCACTTGCCTTGGGCAGACCTATCGTGGGTGAATTGATATATAGGGACGAAATGTTTGACAAGAAGCGCATCAGTAGCCTTATAAGCCAGGAAACAGAGAAAGACATCATGAAGAAAAGTACTCTTATAGTTGCCTTCTCGTTCCTTGTCTCGACTATACTTAACTATGTGCTTGCGACAATTATCGTGGTGAGCGACCCTATCACACAAGAGGCTCAGAGAAACGAGGAGATAGGCAGGCTGACAGGCCTCAGCTACATAGTCATCGCACTACCCTGCACTATTATCATGGGTGTCGCTATATGGTACATCTTTCATCGTCTAAGCAAGGAAACTGGACTAAAGACTGAGGAAATGATGGCACAGGATTTAAGAGATAAAGTAGAAGAAAAAGAGAAAGATTAACACAAAACATGCAAACAAAGAACATTGCGGAGACTCTTTCAGCTTCTCTTGTAGGAGCTGGCTCCAATACAATAGAAAACATCTGCACTGACAGCAGAACACTGACTTTTCCAGAGAAAACCCTATTCGTGGCACTAAAGACAGCCAAGAATGACGGACATAAATTCATTGATTCCCTATATGACGCGGGGGTAAGAAGTTTTCTTGTCTCTGCATTGCCCGAGAACCAACACGCAGACGCCTGCTACATTTTGGTTGACGACACATTGCAATCTCTACAAAATCTTGCAGAGCAGACACGAAAGAGTCACAATATACCGACTATAGGTATCACGGGAAGCAACGGAAAGACCATCGTAAAGGAATGGCTGTTCCAACTGCTACACAAGGACAACAAGATATGCCGTTCACCACGAAGCTACAACTCACAGATTGGTGTGCCTCTTTCGGTACTAAACCTTTCAAACTCTGACACTCTTGCAATATTCGAGGCAGGAATATCACAGATGAACGAGATGGACAAGCTTGCGAAGATAGTATCTCCGACAATCGGTGTGTTCACAACTTTGGGCGAGGCTCACAGCGAAAACTTTCCTTCTCAAAAGGTCAAGTGCCTTGAAAAACTTAGGCTGTTCAAGGGTGCAAAGTCCATCATATATGGAAGCGACAACAAACTTGTGGACATCTGCATGCATCAGGAGTTCGAGGACTGCCAACTATTCTCCTACGGCAAGAACGCTAACGCATCGTTGATAATCAAGTCACAGAGCAACGAGCTAACCAAGACTGTAATCTGCTACTCCTACCAAGGAAGGGAATACAAGTTCAGCATACCTTTCTCCGACTCGGCTTCGGTAGAGAACGCGCTGACTTCGCTATCCACACTGCTTGTGCTTGGATTGTCGCCAGAGACTGCCAACGAGAGAATGGCAACACTTGACCCCGTTGAGATGCGTCTTGAGATAAAGGAGGGAGCTAACAACTGCACAGTGATAGATGACAGCTACAACTCTGACCTTGGCAGTTTGTCAATCGCCTTGGACTCGCTAATCTCTCAGGCAAACGCAACAAACAAGAAACGTACACTTATCCTTTCCGATATTCTGCAGACAGGAAAGACAAGCGACGCCCTATACGCAGAGATTGCCAACCTTATCAGGGAAAAGGGTGTGGAGAGACTTATCGGAATCGGTGACGAGATAGGCAAATATGACGCTTTCTTCTCGGTTAGGGAGAAGGCTTTCTTTAACAGCACAAACGAGTTCCTTAACAGCAACCTTACTTTCGACAGCGAGGCGATACTGATAAAGGGCTCACGAAAATATCACTTTGAACTTATTTCGGACAGACTAAGTGCAGCCGCTCACGAGACTGTGCTTGAAGTAAATTTGTCCGCACTAGAAAGAAACTACAAGTACTTCCGTTCGTGTCTGAAGCCAACTACAAAGCTTGTGTCTATGGTCAAGGCCTATGCCTACGGAACAGGAGACATCGAGGTAGCCAAGGCTCTGCAGAGCGCAGGAGCTGACGTGCTTGCCGTGGCTGTAGCTGACGAGGGAGAGATACTAAGGAAAGCAGGAATCACTCTGCCGATAATAGTAATGAATCCCGAGATGAACTCGTTCGGCAAGATATTCCAATACAACCTTGAACCCGAAGTTTATTGCATGGGCGTACTAAACAAGATGATAAGCGAGGCAGAGAAGTACGGCTTGAGAGACTACCCTTTCCACTTCAAGATAGACACAGGAATGCACAGACTTGGCTTCGAGCCCAAGGATGTTGACGGAGCTTTGGAAGTACTAAAGAAACAGTCTGCCATCAAGCCGCGCAGTGTGTTCTCTCATCTTGTCGGCAGTGATTCGCCTGTGTTCGACGACTTCACTCAGGAGCAGTTCAAGAGATTTGACATTGCACGCAACAAGGTCAAGGAAGCTTACCCAGAGGTTCTAAGCCACATACTTAACTCGGCGGGCATAGAGAGATTCGCAGACCATCAGTTCGACATGGTACGACTTGGAATCGGACACTACGGATTCTCTGCAGTCCCTTCCGTTCATTTGGAGGAGACCTGCACGCTAAAGACAAAGATTCTACAGATTCGTGAAGTTAGCAAGGAGGAGACTGTCGGATACAGCAGAAAGGGTGTTCTAAGCAAAGACTCAGTGATTGCCGCAATACCTATCGGCTATGCTGACGGACTTGACAGACATCTTGGCAACCGCAAGGGCAAGGTACTTGTAAACGGACACGAGGCAGAAATCGTCGGAAACGTATGTATGGACGTGTGCATGATAGACATCACCGGCATTCCTGCAAAGGAGGGAGACGATGTCATAATCTTTGGTCCCCAGTTCTCTATCAACCGCATCGCCGACTGCCTTGGCACTATTTCTTACGAAGTGTTGTCTGGAATTGCCCGCCGAGTAAAGAGAATCTATGTCAGAGAGTAACAGATGAGAAGGTTTGCGCTAACGCTTTTATCAATATTTATTGCAACAAATGTATTGTCTGAGGAATTACCACAAACAAAAGATAGTGTTGATGTGTGTCCCTCGGACACTGCTTTTGCGCGTGTAAAGCTAAAACAACGCATTCAAGACACGAAAATCGCTCACACAACACGCAACATCGTTGACAGAGTAATCGACCGATATACGACCCAAAACAGCACCGACACGCTCTTTGTAACCAAGAATGACTACAGACTTATAGTAAGGCCTGGAATAAACGCATTCAGCGGACTTACTCTGTTCAATTGGGAATCATCCAACGAGGTATTACCTGGCAACTGCAGGATTATTTCTGACCCAGTAGTCAAAGCAGGTTTATCCTTGGGATACCGAAGTCTTTCGATAGGTTATGACATAGATATAAGTTCTAACAAGAAAAAGAAAGGGTTACATAACTATGAGTTTAACTTGAGTTATTTGGGACAGACTTTCGGCATTGACTTCAGTATCAACTTAGCAAACTCGCATAAACTAAAATTTTCAGGTGATCAAATAAAACTTGACTCACGTGAACTTGATTCATGGAGATGGCAGTTAAACAACTACTATGTATTCAACCACAGAAAGTTCTCTTACCCTGCAGCATTGACTCAAAGCTACAAGCAAGAGAAGAGTGCTGGTAGTGTATTAGCTGGTCTATCTCTCTATAGTCTTGGGATAGAGAATATAGGGATAACATTTCCTGCAGAAATGATAGAAAGTTTAGGAAGTTTTAACTTACCACAAAAACTTGAGTATTTCAGTTTCAACCTGAACGCGGGATATGCGCACAACTGGGTAACCTACCAGCGCCATGTGCTGCTCCACTTCTCGATCATGCCGGACATCGGTCTTTACAAGAGGAACAAAATCACACCAGACCCGATGATAGACGAGGAAAAGAAATATATCAGCTACGGAGGAGTATGCAGATTCTCTAGTCTATGGCAGCTTGAAAACCATTACATCGGATTGGTCGGCACTATAAACTTCCACACGATATCGAGCCTGAAACCGATATGGACGCTCGACAGCTACTCCAGAATTGGCATATTCTACGGATTTAGAGCCTACAAGTACAAATAACCAATAACCATAGAAACAAAAAGAGACGGCATCGCTTGATACCGTCTCTTTTTATCTGATATATAGGGAAGATTAGACGTGCTTTACACGATCTCTCTCCTCTGCTCTCTTGGCAGAGTTCCAACTTTCAAGAGTACCTGTCAAATAACCTGTTATACGGCGTAGTCGAACAATCTCCTCGCTCTTGCACATTGGACAAGAAGCATAGATTACACCTCTGTATCCACACTTGTTACAAGTATCTACAGGGTGGTTGATGCTACCGTAACCGATATTCTCGTCATGCATTACCTTAACAATCTTAAGGACGCTGCTTACGTTCTTCTTAGCCTCTCCATCTAGCTCTACATATGTGATGTGACCACCTCCAGTCAAAGCGTGGAATGGAGCTTCCTTCTTAATCTTGTCAACGATGTTGATCTGCTCCTTAACGTCGATATGGAATGAGTTTACGTAGTACTCTCGGTCGTTCACACCCTCGATAATACCGAATCTCTCGCGGTCCATACGAGTGAATCTACCAGCCAATCCCTCTGCAGGAGTTGCAAGGACAGAGTAGTTCAAGTGATATTTCTCCTTGTATTCCTTGACAACCTTGTTCATCTCAAGAATACAGTCACGAAGTGTATTCCAAGCCTCTTGGTTGACAGCGTGGCTCTCTCCATATATTGCCATCATTGCGTTGTAGCCTCCGATGAAACCAATGCCAAGTGTACCGACCTTTATAACGTCACCGACCTGCTCGTTTGGAGCAAGGGAAGCTCCACCCTTCCATACATCGTTGCCCATCATGAATGGGAACTGGCGGGCAAGAGCAGTACGCTGATACAAATAGCGCTCGTACAACTGGTCTGCAATCAAAGAAGCCATATCATATACCTTGCGAAGAAGTATCTTCTTAGCTTCTGCACGAACCACATGCTTGTCGCTTCCTGGATTATTCTCCTCTGCCTCACGACGCGCAAGTATGGCAAGACGAGGAAGGTTCATACTTGTAAAGCTCAAGTTACCGCGACCAAGACTTGTCTTTTCTCCGTTTAGGTTCTCGAACACACGTGTACGGCAACCCATTGTGGCAAGCTCCCACTTGTATCTCTCTGGATCGTCAGCACGCCACTTCTCATGCTTGTTGAAAGGAGTGTCAAGGAACAGGAAGTTAGGGAACAAGCTTGTTGCAGTAGTCTGGCAAGAAAGTAGCAACAAATCAAAGTTAGGAGCCTGGAACTTGATCTTGCCCTTGATGGCATCGTCCCAGTTGTTCAATGCAGCCTCATAATCCTCTACGGAATAGTTTACACCATCCTTAACCTTGAAGATCTGGATTGGGAATACAGGAACCTCCTTGTTACCCAAACCATGAGCTGTAGTAATCAACAACTCACGCATAACCATACGACCTTCAGCAGATGTATCTGTACCGTAGTTGATAGAAGAGAACACCACCTGGTTACCGCCGCGGGAATGCATAGTGTTCAAGTTGTGGACAAGTCCCTCCATAGCCTGATGAGTCTCGTTTCTTGTTGACTCGTAAGCGTCGGCGAACAACTTGTCAAGTTCATTTGAACTCAAATTTGCACCATTGTCATTTAGCAGTTTCTGGAATGCTGACTTCTGGTCCTCCGTAACGTCTATTGACTTGATAACATTCTTGATTTCCTTCTTAATAGTTGCCATGTCAGGATTATCACCCCTGAAACTTGAAATGAAGCCAACCAAATGAAGGACAAACTTAATAAATGACTTATATACACCAGGAGCCATAAAGAAGTCAAAAGCAGGAATACTCTGACCGCCGTGCTGCTCATTCTGGTTTGTCTGGAACACTATTGTTGCAAGTGTTGCATAGCTTCTTATACTTTGAGGTGTACGAATACTTCCGTTCTTTGTCTTGAAACCTCTCTCAAATATGTCTCCGAGGTCGTATTGTACACAAGTAGTAGTCTTTGTTGGATAGTAGTCCAAGTCATGGATATGAATGTCACCCTCGCGATGAGCACGAGAGAACTTGACACTCAACAAGTATTTCTTTGCGTAATCCTTAGTCACCTCACTTGCAAAAGTCATCATCTGACCTGCAGGAGTGTGGCTGCTCATGTTTGCATTGCTTAGGTTGACGTCGTTAGCCTCGATAGCAACGATACCGTCCATCACCTTCTTCATTTTAGTGCGCTTGTGACGCTCTATGCTTCTCTGCTCACGATAGATAATGTACTTCTTTGCTACGTCGTGGTTCTTGTACATCAACTCGCGCTCCACAAGGTCCTGAATCTCCTCTACAGAAATATTCTCGTGCTGAATATTTGAGCAAACTGCATCAACAATGCTGTCTATCTCAGCATCAAGAGGCAACACACTGGTCGCCTTATAAGCCTTTACAATGGCGTTTTTAATTTTATCTTTAGAGAAAGCCTCGTGCTTGCCATCACGCTTCTCTATAGAAATTGCAGTTAAATCAATCATTATACTTATCTCTTTTTATTACCTAAGAAAATCCAAAACTTAAAAAAAGGTTTATTCCTTATTATTTTCAAATTCAGTGCAAGTTTAATCAAAAAAAATTTAATTTTACTATTTGCTTTTTAATTTCTTTTGTTATGTTGATTTTAACTTTGCAAGTGGCGTGGAAAACTTGAACACTTTCAAAATTAGCATGGGGAAAGATATGAAATGCGGACAAGTTTCAGAGACACACGGAAACAGTCGTACTTCATTGCACTGCGACAAAACAAAACGGAGTGAACCTTAAGATTCACCCCGCTATTATTCTTTTCCAAGTCTATTACTGTAGCTTGAACACTACTGGCAAAGTAAACTTAGAACTTACTTTCTGGCCTTGCTGCTCACCTGGCTTCCACTTAGGCATTGAAGCGACAACTCGTACAGCCTCTGCATTCAACAACTCGTGCGCACCACGAACAACCTGAACGTCAGTAATAGAACCGTCCTTCTTAACAGTAAACTGAACGAACACCTTGCCCTCGATACCAGACTCGGCACAGATTGAAGGATAGTTGATATGATTGCTCAACCACTTCATCATTGCACCCATACCGCCTTCGAAAGAAGCCTGCTTTTCAACCTTCAAAAAGACTGGATCATCATCAGGTGTTTCTTCATCGTTTCCAGTTGGAAGAGGTAGATCCTCAACCTTACCACCTGTATCCTCAGAACCTGCGATTGTCTTGTCACCTGTATCAACAGTGTTTTCCACAACCTTGATTTCAGGATTTACAATTGGCTGCTGAGCAGCTGGCTCTGGTGGAGGTGGCGGAGGTGTCTCCTGCTGGATTGTGATTTCTGTCATCTCCTCGTCATCCAATACAACCTCTTCCTGAGCAACTTCAAGCTTCTTAACGTCGAACTTTGTCCATTCAAAGGCGATATATAGGAAACCAAGAGCGACAACTAAGCCCAAAAGAAGAAACTCGCTCTTCTTGTTTTCAAGGCTTGCTTGTTCAGATTTCTTTATTTCCATAGCTTTATTCTTATTATTCAAAACTAAACAGGCATCCTAACCTATAGAGCATAGAACACCCATATACTCGGCAAAGATATAAAAGATTTCCATACGATATTTCTTTTACCATAATTTTTTTGCCTTTAAATCTACTTTTTTAGGCATTAGGTTGAGGCTAAAACTCAATTTGCATGCCATCATAGGCAAACTCTATATTATCCGGCACCATTTTCTCTATATCTTTGTGAAGTCCAATATGATGGCACATGTGGATGAAATAAGTTTTTTTTGCACCTATCCGCTCTGCCATTTTCATGGCCTCGCTAAAGTTTTGATGCGAATGATGCGACTCTATCCTTAGACAGCCCAGGCAAAGAACATCCAGGCCTTTCAGCTTGACATACTCCTCTTCCGGCAGATACGATATGTCAGTAAGATACGCAAGGTTTCCAATCCTATAGCCCATAATAGGACATTTTCCATGCATGACCTTTATCGGCAGAACCTCGACAAACTTGCAGTTATCCTCTCCATAGCTCACCCTGAAAGGGCTATAGTCAATATGGTGCAGCGTCAACTTAGGCACGCCTGGATACAAATCCTCTGCGAAACAATACGAGTACATTCTGCGAAGGTTTGTCTCAGTCAACTCGTTCAGATAGATGTCCGTACCCTTCAGTGGCCTAAGGTCGTCCGTGCCGCCGATATGATCTATGTGATGATGAGTGAACAGCACGGCATCAACGGAATAGACTTTGTTCTCTATAGCCTGGAATCTGAAGTCCGGGCCGCAATCTATCAAAAGTCTTGCACCGTTATACTCTACCAAGCTACTGCAGCGCGTTCTCTTGTCGCGCTTATCAACAGACTGACAAACTTCGCACTGGCAGCCAATCACAGGAACGCCCGTCGATGTGCCTGTACCCAAAAAAGTCAACTTGTTGCTCATACCAAATCTTTTGCTATAAATCAGAAAAATGGAACACCCCTCTTCCCATAGGAAGCGAATAGGCACTAAATCTCAATCAAAGATACAAAACAATCTTACAAATCGGAAGAAAAAGATATTTTATTTTCACAAACAAATAAAAATCTTGCACAATTAGTCTATCCAACCGAAAAAAATTCTGCAACCCTCATGCACACAAAAAACATGACACAAAAGACAGACTGCAACTCACTTTACAGACACAATGAAATGGAAAACGGGAACTCAAATACACACACGAGCTATCTACGATTGGAATAGCACAAAACTGCATGAAAACAAAAAGGCGGAGAACCATAAGCTCCCCGCCTTGATGCGTATCAAAACCAATTAGTTCAATGCTGAACTAACACTCTCGATATAATGATAGATTGGGCTGATGAATCCGATAGCAATGACAGCGATTGTACATATAACAACTGCACAAATAGTTGTCTTGTCACTCTCAATCTTTGCAATTGGCTTCTCATTCTCCTTGATGAACATTGCCTTTACAATTAGCAAGTAGTAATAAAGGGAAACAACTGTGTTTATCAAAGCAATGAAAAGCAAGCCGATCATTCCGCTCTTGAACAAGCCGACGAAGATGAAGAACTTAGAGAACATTCCCGCAAATGGAGGGATACCACCAAGAGAGAACAAAGCCAACATCATCATTACAGCAAGTTTAGGGTTAGTGCTGTACAATCCGTTGTAATCAGAGATGTTCAACTTTCCAGCCTGTCTCTCGATAATAGAAATGACACCGAAAGCAGCAAGGTTAGTGAACATATAGATTAGGATGTAGAAAATAGTAGTAGAAACTCCTACCTCGTTACCCGCGATTACACCAAGCATGATGTAACCAGCCTGCGAAACAGAAGAGTAAGCGAAGAAACGCTTGATGTTCTCCTGACGCATAGCGAACAAGTTACCGACAACGATTGTAAGTACGATGATAATCCAAAGAACTGTCTGCCATACCTCTGTACTTGATGGGAACGCCTTGAAAAGGATTGCCATACAAGTGAACACAGCAGCACCCTTAGAGATAACTGAAAGGTACGCAGTGATTGAAGTAGGTGCTCCCTGGTAAGTATCTGCAGTCCAGAAGTGGAACGGAACAAGAGAAATCTTGAAACCAAGACCTGCGATGAAGCAAACAAACGCAAGCACCATTAGAGGTGTTGCCGATGCAAACTTGTATGCCACCTCGTCGAAGTATAGCGAACCACAAGTACCGTAGATTAGAGAGATACCGAACAACATCACACCCGAAGAGAATGCAGCTGTCAAAATGTACTTGGCAGCAGCCTCTGCGCTCTCCTTGCTTTTCTTGTCAAATGCAACAAGTGCAGCCATAGGAATTGAAGCAAGCTCAAGACCAATATAGAAGAACAAGAAATCTCCGGAAGAGATCATGAAATACATACCCAATAGAGTTGAAAGAGTTAGGAAGTAGAACTCGCCTACATATTCCTTATTCTCCTTTTCGTTCCATGCGTAGCTCATCAAAAGCACGATGCAAGTACCTATGTTAAGGATGTTCTTGATCAACACGTGCAAATCGCTTGACTGATACATGTCAGCGAAAGCATTGCCGGCTGACTCTCCGAAACAAGTGAAGCCTAGAACAGTATGGATTGCGAACAAACCAATGGCACATGCCTGAAAGCCCGATTTCTTCTTTCCCATCACCAAATCCGCAAGAAGAAGGATAATGAGAAGAGAGACTAATGAAATCTCATGGCTCATCGATAAAAACTGACTATAATCCATTTTCAATTTCTTTTAATCGGGTTATTTAAACAATTCATTTACAAATTTCAAGCTTCCTGCAATCATGTTTGAAATCCAACCTGGGCAAAGTCCGATTGCTGCGATAGAAACAATCAAGCCGATTGTTGCAACCTTCTCGAACCATACTGCATCACGAAGCTTGTTGTGATGAACCTCTCCGTTATGCTCTGACACATAGAAATATGTATCCTGAATCTTGTCAACCTTGTAAAGAGGGCCGAACAAGATCTTGCCTACAACACGAAGGATATAGACTGCAGTGATTACGATTGAAGTACATCCTGCGATTACGAAGAATCTATGGAATGTGTCAGCGTGCTTGAATGAACCTACAAAAATCTTCATCTCGGCAACGAATCCAGAAAGACCCGGAAGACCAAGAGAAGCCAAACCTGCGATTACATAGCAAACACATAGGTAAGGCATAACCTGCATCAAACCTCCTAGCTCGCGGATATCACGAGTATGAGTCTGTCCGTAAATCATACCAATTAGTGCGAAGAACAATGCAGTCATAAGTCCGTGAGAAAGCATCTGAAGGACAGCTCCTGTCATTGCCTCCTGATTCATCATAAGAAGTGCGAACAACACAAGGCCGCAGTGGCTAACTGAAGAGTATGCGTTGATGTACTTCAAGTCGTTCTGAACGCAAGCAGAGAACGCTCCGTAAACTACGCTGATACCAGTTAGGACAATGAATATCCAAGCCTGCTCCTTGCATGCGTCCGGCATAAGTGTCATAGCAACACGGAAACATCCGTAACCTCCAAGCTTCATCAATACTCCTGCATGAAGCATTGACACTGCTGTTGGAGCACTTGCGTGACCGTCAGGAGACCATGTGTGGAATGGGAACATCGCACCTAGAACTCCAAATCCAACGAAAGTTAGAGGGAAGAACAATCTCTGCTCTTCAATATCCATAGAATGGTTCTTTGCGATCTCTATGATATTGAATGTCAAATCCTGTCCCTGAGGAGCAGAGTAATGATAGATTCCGAATATACCAAGCATCAAGAAAGCAGAACCACCCATAAGCATAAGTGTTAGCTTCATTGCTGCATACTCCTTATTTCCACTACCCCAAAGACCAATTAGAAGGTACATAGGGATTAGGGCTACCTCGTAGAACAAGAACATAGTGAACAAGTCTATCGAGATAAAGAATCCGAACACTCCGATGCTAAGCATCAAGAACCACAAGAAATATTCCTTAGTCTTCTCCTCGATGCTCCATGATGCAAAAACACCAGTGATTACAACGATGGCAGAAAGAAGAATCATAGCAACAGAAACTCCGTCAACACCGACTGAATAGTGGATGTTCAAAGCTCCCGAATACCACTCAGCAGAATCAGTGAAAAGGAACTGATCTGGATTTTCAGGATTGTACTCACCAAGAAAATCAACAGTCAAGTAGCCAGCCAATGCGAGGATTACCGCAGCACCTCCTGCCATTGTATAACGTATAGCCTTCTTATTATCCGATGGTAGCAAGAATAGAATCACCATCATTACCAACGGAACGGCTACAAACAATGATAAAAATAAAAGATTACTCATTTCAATTCTCTATTAGCTAATTACAAACTGCAAAACACAAAGAATGCGATAATTATTACACCCAAGATGTAACCAAGAGCATACTTCTGTAGGTTTCCGCTCTGGACATCCCTTATTCCGCTTGCAGACTCTCTTGCTGTCCAGCCTAGCATATCCATGAAACCGTCAATGACGTGACGATCAAACCATGCAATAGCCTTGCAGATACCGCCGAAGATTATATTACGAGTAACGAACAAATATATCTCGTCAATATAGAATCTGTGACTTGCAGAAATATACAAACACTTAACCTTGCTTGCAATAGCATCCGGTTTGTCATTCTTCTCCTTATATAACCAATAGGCAAGACCTATTCCGACCAAGGCAACCAAAACGCTTGCACCAGCAATGACTGAGTCAAACTCCAAGTCCAAAGTCTTTCTATCCGCAGTAATTTTATCAGGGAAGAATGGGAAGAACTTTTCAATCCACATGAAACAAGTAAATATGGAAAGAACAATCAAAGGAACTGTCATGTTCTTTGGAGCTTCATGAGGAGCGTGGTGCTTATAAGACTCGTTCTCATTCCACCAGAAGATACGGAAGTAAAGTCTGAACATGTAGAATGCTGTAAGACCAGCAACAAATGCCTGACATACATAAAGAACTGTATCCTTATTAGCTGCTGCAACAAGTATCTCATCCTTAGAGAAGAATCCTGAGAATGGAGGAATACCAGCGATAGCCAAACATGAAACCAAGAAAGTGATGTGAGTGATTGTCATGTGCTTCTTTGCAAGGTTACCCATTGCCGACATCTCGTTAGAGTGAACAGCGTGGATAATACAACCTGCACCCATGAACAAACAAGCCTTGAACATCGCATGAGTGAACAAGTGCCACATTGAAGATGTGTAACCAAGGCAAGCCTCGTGTTCACTAGTGTAGCCAGAAACTCCAAGTGCTACGAACATATATGCAATCTGAGAGATTGTAGAGAACGCAAGCACACGCTTGATGTCTGTCTGAACGCAAGCAATAACAGCTGCGAACAAAGAAGTAAATGCACCAATGTAACCGATAAGAGTCAAAACATCTGCAGCCTCGAAGAAGTAAACAGGGAACATTCTTGCAACCAAGAACACACCTGCGACAACCATTGTAGCGGCGTGAATCAAAGCAGATGCCGGAGTTGGTCCCTCCATTGCATCTGGCAACCAGATATGGAATGGGAACATTGCTGACTTACCTGCACCACCCAAGAAGATTAGAAACATTGCAGTAGAGATAGCAGGAAGGAATCCGAAGAACTCCTCGCCACACATTCTATCATGAACAAGAGTTGCATGATCACCGCTTACTGCTGTCAAATCCAAGAACTGGAATGTCTCTGTGTAGTAAGAAAGGATAAGGATACCAATCAAGAAGAACATATCTGCGAAACGAGTCACAATAAATGCCTTCTTTGCAGCTGCTACAGCACTTGGCTTAATGAAGTAGAAGCTGATTAGCAAGAATGAAGAAACTCCCACAAGCTCCCAGAAGATATACATCTGGAAAATGTTTGTTGCTATAACCAATCCCATCATTGCGAAAGTAAACAATGAAAGAACTGCATAGTAACGCTGGAAACCTTCCTCACCGTGCATATATCCCATACTGTAGATATGTACCATCAAAGAAACAGTACTGATAACTACAAGCATCATAGCAGAGATAGGATCAAGCAAGAATCCTATCTTAATGGTCAAACCTGGTAATGTCTCGCTCATCTTCAACCAATCAAGGTTGAACAAGATTTCCTGCGAATACTCCTCACCTACACGACCGAAGCCCCAGAAGTAAGAAATCGCAATGAAATAAGACACTATCGCTACAATCGAAAGACCACATGTACCAAGAATACCTGCTACATTTGGTTTCATCTTATTGCCAAGAAGTCCAAGTACGAAGAACATCAAGAATGGCAATGCCAACACTATTGGCGCTAATAATTTTACTGTATCCATATTCTCTTAGTTCCTTAAACTTTCAATACTTTCAACTGAAATATTCTTCAACTTGCGATATACGTTGATGATGATGGCAATAGCTACTGCACTTTCTGCCGCTGCTACAACAATCACAAACAATGAATATATCATACCCTCTAGCTCGTTTGGATAAAGGAAACGATTGAAGACTACGAAATTGATATTGACCGCATTCAAAATCAACTCTACCGACATCAATATACCGATAAGGTTCTTACGGGCAATAAATCCGAATACTCCGATAAAGAAAAGGAGTGTGCTCACAACCAAGTAAGCTTCAATTGGTAAATTCATATCTATTTCTCCTCCTTTGATTTAGTTGCCACAACTATAGCACCGATAATACATGCAAGAAGAAGCACGGAAGATGCCTCGAATATAAGCAAGTACTGATGCTTACCAGAACCCAACAAAGTATCGCCTATAAGCTGCATATCAACTTGTGGTGCTGTTGGACCTACTACTGCAGGAACAATTCCCTCGTTGAATACAATAACTAGAGTCATAACGATACCCAAAACTGAAGCCAATGCCGCAATGCCCTTCTTTGAACAAGAAACCTTCTCAGTCTCGTGACCAAGATTCT
Source organism: Paludibacteraceae bacterium (assembly GCA_024401535.1). Classification (GTDB taxonomy): domain Bacteria; phylum Bacteroidota; class Bacteroidia; order Bacteroidales; family Paludibacteraceae; genus UBA1723. The sequence continues at coordinate 217,388 of JAKSKX010000002.1, forward strand.
TGACTAGGAAAATTGCAAAGATTAGCAACACAACGACAGCTCCGGCATAAACAGAAAGCTGAACTGCAGCAAGGAATTCATAGTTCATAAGCAGGTAAAGACCAGCTATACCGAACAATGTAAAGAACAAGTAAGTGGCAGCACGAAGAATCTTTGTGCTTAGCACTGACATAAGTCCACAACCAAGAACAATAGCCGAAAGGACAACAAACATAATGTTTTGGCCAGTCAAATAATCTATAAAATCAAAATCCATAGCACCTTATTATTTATTGTTGAACCTGACTATCGTCACTCTTCTTTGGAGCTGGGGCTGGAGCTGCCTTCTTCTCGACCGGCTTGCTGTCTCCCTTAAGTTCCTTAACGAGTTTTGACTTATCAAAAACTGCATGCTCAAAGAAGTTTGTCCACTTGATAGCCTTAGGAGCGCAAGAAGATGTACAAAGTCCACAGAACGTACAACTACTCAAATCCCAATTATATGCCTCAAGCACTTTCTTCTTCTTACCGTCTTCAGTCTCAACCATCTTAGAGACTACCTGTAAGCTCTGATTAGGGCAATTCATCTGGCAAAGTCCGCAAGCAATACACTTATGCTCGTTATTCTCATTTATATCGAATATAAGTTCACCACGGAAACGCTCAAACTGTCTTGCTGTCTCTCTATCCTCAGGGTAACACTCTGTCACATTCTTACGAATGGCATTGCGCATAGTGATGCGCATACCCTGCAATAGGTTCCAAATACCAGAGAACAGGTTTTTAAAGTAAGTTTTCATTATTTCTAAAACTTAAAATTAAAAACACATTAGTTATTTTGAGCTGCGATATATGCTACCCATCCAGCCATCAAAAGCATATTTACAAGGCTGATTGGCATTAGAATCTTCCACTCAAGGTGTAGCAACTGGTCGATTCTCAAACGAGGGAAAGACCAACGTACCCACAAGCTCAATAGCACAAGCATGAACACCTTGCCTACGAACCAACAATATGAAGGAATGTAATCCATCAACTCGTTGAATCCAGAAGCCCACTCATAATTGATGTGGAACGGTTGCCAACCACCTAGGAATACCATTGTACCGATACCCGCAATGATGAACATGTTCAAATACTCTGCCAAATAGAAGAATCCGAATGTAATACCCGAATACTCTGTATGGTATCCTGCACAAAGCTCACTCTCTGCCTCTGGAAGGTCGAAAGGTCCACGGTTAGTCTCTGCATGACCTGCAATCAAATAGATTATGAAAGCGATTATAGCAGGGATATGTCCCTGGAACAAATACCAAGAATCCTTCTGTCCCTCGATCAAGTCAGTCAAATTCAAGCTACCACCAAGAAGCACCATTGTCAAAATTGAAATACCTGCAGATATCTCATAGCTTATAAGCTGTGCTCCCGAACGCATAGCACCAATCAGTGTGTACTTGTTGTCTGAAGACCAACCTGCAAGCAAGATACCAATAACTCCAAGAGAAGATATTGCAAGCATATAGAAGATTCCGACATTGAAGTCAACACCAACTAGTCCCTTTCCAAACTGAAGCGCTCCGAATGTACCAAGCGAACCAGCAAGAATAAGGAAAGGAGCAGTAAAGAACAAGAACTTATCGTTGTTCTTCAAAGTAATGATCTCCTTCAAAAGAATCTTGAACATATCAGCGATTGGCTGGCACAAACCCCAAGGTCCTACTCGGTTAGGTCCGATACGACACTGGAAATCAGCACAAATCTTACGCTCAAGCAAGATCAGAATCAAAGCTAAAACACAATACAATCCAAGGAAAGCGATTGCGATTAGCACGTATTCGATCAACGACACAGCCCAAGACGCATCTCCGCAAAGATCTCTCAAACTCTCGTCAATCCACGAAATTAAATTTACTAATTCAAAATCCATTGTCTTTGATTTATTGTGTTGTTATCTATCAATACATGGAATTACGTAGTCCAAAGAACCACCAATCATAATCAAATCGGCAACCTTAGTACCCTTACAGATTGGATCAAGACCTGATACTGCAACCATACTAGGAGAACGGAACTTGATACGGTAAGGTGACTTCTCGCCTGTACTCTTGATATAAACTCCGAAATCTCCACGTGCGTTCTCAACTCTCTGATAATACTCTCCGGCAGGAACCTTGACAATAGCAGGAACCTTAGCCTTGAAGTCACCATCAGGAAGCTTGTCGATCAACTGCTCGATAATACGAAGCGACTGCTCGATCTCCTCTAGTCGGATCATGTATCGGTCAATTGTATCGCCTCCCTTATGAAGTACCTCGTCGAAGTTAACCTCGCCGTATGCTGCATAAGGAGCAACCTTACGAACATCACAATGCCAACCGGAAGCACGACCGTTAGGACCACTCATACCAAGTGCAACTGCCTTTTCCTTTGACAAGAATCCGCAGTTAGTCATTCGGTCTCTAGCGATAGGGTTACCAGTGAACAATGTGTGGTACTCCTTGATCATCTCGCGCAAGTAAGGAATGAACTCCTTGATACGGTTTACTGTATTAGGATGCAAATCCTGTGCAACACCACCAATAACGTAATAGTTCACCATCAAACGGCCACCGCAAGTCTCCTGGAAAATATCCATAATCTTCTCTCGATCACGGAAACCGTAGATGAATGATGTGATAGAACCCATATCATTACACATACAAGCCCAACCAAGAAGGTGGCTTGCGATACGGTTCAACTCATCAAATATTGTACGAATATAGACGGCTCTCTTTGGAACCTCGATATTCATAGCTTTCTCTACGCACATACATAGGGCATGACGGTTGATGCTACCGCAAAGATAGTCAAGACGCTCAGTCAAGAACAACATCTGTGGGTAAGTCATGCTCTCCATCATCTTCTCTATACCACGATGGATGTAGCCGAAGTGTGGATCAATCTTCTTAACATTCTCTCCGTCAAGAGAAATACGTAGATGAAGAACTCCATGTGTAGATGGGTGCTGAGGACCGAAGTTAACGATATACTCATCATTATCGAACAAGTTAACGTTCTTCTCCTCTATTTCACCATGATGATTAAGAGTGATAGAAGGAACATTCTCCATCGAAGCTACATCATGAACAGATGTAGAGAACTTCTCGTTTGGAGTATTGTCGTAATCCTTGCGGAATGGATAGCCAACCCAATCAGGACGAAGGAACAAACGACGCATGTCCGGATTGTTAAGGAATCTGATTCCAAAGAAATCGTATGCCTCACGCTCGTATAGGCCTGCGCTCTCCCATAGGTCGCACACTGTCTCTACGATAGGGTTCTGCATATCTTCAGTCTTAGTCTTTAGGACTAGCAACTTCTCCATATCAGAAGACTTTGACAAGTGGTAAACAACCTCTATGTTCTCCTGATTATCAACAGCAGTAAGGTTGATAAGGTAATCCCAACCTTCAGCCTTTAGCTTCTCAGCAACCTTGCGAAGATCATCCTTAGCAACAGCTACTGTGAAATCCATAGCCTCAACTTTTTCAGCAGTCGAAGAAAGCGACTGAATAAGTTTTAATGTCTTTTCCATTACTTGCTCTCTCCTTCCTTATTGTTATTGTCATACTCCTCAAGGACAGCATCACGCTCACCCTTGCGAGGAAGTTTGAAGAAATTCTCAACCTTCATCTTTCTCTGCAGCTGCATCATTCCGTAAAGCATTGCCTCTGGACGAGGAGGACAACCAGGAACGTAAACATCAACCGGCAAGATTTGGTCAACGCCATTCACAACGTGGTAAGAACTTTTGAATGGACCACCTGAAATTGCACAACCACCTACTGCGATAACGTACTTTGGCTCAGACATCTGGTCGTAAAGACGCTTAAGAACCGGAGCCATCTTGTAAGTGATAGTACCGGAAACGAAAATTACGTCAGCCTGACGAGGAGAGTTACGAGTAACCTCCCAACCAAAACGCGCGAAGTCGTGGCGAGCAGCAGCCACGGCCATAAATTCAATACCGCAACAACTTGTAGCAAATGTCAAAGGCCATACAGAATTTGAACGACCCCAGTTAATAAAGTCATTCAACGCTCCAACGGCAACGTTAACTCCACCCTTTTGAAGTTCATCTATATACTTCTGGAGTGTCTCATTGTCGCGGAAGTCCTCAGTCTTCATCGACTTGATTTCGACATCCTTTACTTCCATTCCAATGCTCCTTTCCTCCAAGCATAAGCCAAACCTAAGACAAGAACTACAAGGAAGAATCCAACAGCTATCAAGCCGTCAACTCCAAGGCTCTTCATAATGACTGCCCATGGAAACAAAAGTACAGTTTCCACGTCGAACATCAAGAAAAGGATTGCAAATAGGTAGTAGCCTACATTAAACTGCATCCATGAAGTTCCTCGGGTTGGGATTCCACACTCATAAGTCTCTCCCTTCTGCGCATTCTTACTACTTGGAGCTGCCCACCAAGCAATAAGCATTGCTGCCGAAACCATAACAATAGCAGTGATTAGCACTACTACAAAGATTTCACTTGAACCCATGATTAAAAATTATTATTATTATTTTTTCTTTTCTAAACCCAAACTATAATGCGACCCGAAATCAAGAAGCTATTTCAAATACGAAACAAATCTTAATTTGGGGCCGCATTACAACGACAAATGCCAGAACTCATCGAGCCTGCAGAAAAAGAAGCGGAGGACAGACGAACAGCAAGAGAGCCGCAACGCATCACGACTTTCGAGCATGAATCCATCACTCGCAAAATATTTTGTTTGTTTTTCTGCATTATTTCTATCTTAAATCGTTCTGACTATCACTTTTTGTTTTAATTCCAAAATTGGCCATAAAATGTCTTTTTGCACGCATAATTCAACATTTCTTTACAATTAGTAAGAAAATGACAATCAAAATGTGTGTTTATGACCAATTCCTATTTTTGGGAATTAAGTTAATTTGAGCAAATTTAGTCATATTTTCCTTTTATACAAACAAAAAAAGAACTTTTTTAACGGGCATTTCCCCACTAAAAAAGTTCTTATTCTGCAAAATTTTACACCTAAAAATTTATTGGCAGTATGCTTAAATTACAATTTAAAAGAAAACAAGCCTGTTTTGTTTCAAATTATAAGAACCGCTAAAATTCATTAAACAAACGGCCCCAAAATTAGCATCAACTATACATCAGGTGCCTTTTCCCAAAATGTTCACGCAACATGATGCGCCAGAATCATTAGAATCTGTAGCCAAAAGTCATGAAAAGGTTCCATGACGGATTGCTAACAATACAGTCAGAGAAGTGAAGCTCAAAAGCATCCTTTTGAAGCGAAGTAATTCCCCATCTCAAGCCGGCAAGAACCTCATAATGATTCTTTACCACAACTCCTGCCTTGAACTTGCCGCTGAAATCAAATCTGTTATATCTTGCCTCATCGAAACCGCTACTCTTGTCAGCCTTGAACAGAGGTGTCTTGTTATGCACATCTCCTGCCATAAAGAAGTCTTCTGTGACATAATTTCTTGTTCCGCCCAATCCAAAGGCAAAAGTCGGAGCTACTGCAACAACCGGTCTGACATCTCCGCTTCCGAAAGTCCACTTGAAGTACAAAGGAACTTCAAGGTAGTGCAAGGTCTCTGTCGCTACCGGACAAATTTCAACATCTATTCTTTTTAACGCCTCCCAATCATTAGACACCACATCATTTGCCCCAATCATTGAATAGTTAAGCTCAGGGTTGAAAGAGAAGCATTTGTTTCCAATACTTACTCCGACTCCCGCCAAAAGACCTGGCCTTAGATTAGTATTATTCCAAAGATAAGACGAAAGATTCATACCCACATGGGCATCTACTGTTACCTTCTTTGCTGGTGTTTCTTCCGCCTGAGCAAATGAAGAAAGTGTTGACAAAGCGACCGCACAACTAATAAAACGTTTAACCATAACTATTTTTATTTTTTATTTGTTCACTACCTTTTGTTCCTGCACTTCGGGCATATACCCTTAATCATATAGGTAATAGAGTCCACCTCATAACCTTCGGGAACATCGACTTTAGGAATCGGAACATCGTGGAAACATTCGGAATGCTTGCACACCTCGCAATAGAAGTGAACGTGCATGTCATCGACAGAACAGTCGTCATGGCCGGAACACAATTCATATCTGATCATTCCTGCTCCGTCCTCTATGGAATGCACTACATGGTTATCGACAAAATGACAAAGCACCCTGAAAATACTTGACTTGTCCATTGGGAAGAGCGTCTGCTCTAGTTCGCTCAACGAACTTGGACTTTTCTGGTCGTGAAGTGCCTGCACCACCAGAAGTCTGTTCGCAGTTACCCTTACTCCCTTTGCTGCCAGTATCTGTTCAAAATGTTTCATCAGTCAAAAACAAGTATTAGGCTACGGAAGTTTTCTTCTTGCCCTTATTCTCCTTATAGACGTACCAACCAAGCAAGCCCAATATAGAAAGGACAAGCAACCATGAAGCCGCCACACCGACATTGCGCAAAGTATAGTAAGTCTTTGGATAGAAAGTAAACTCTATCTCGTGGTTTCCTGCAGGGACTTTTATAGCTCTCAAAATCCAGTTTGCACGGACATGGTCAACCTCCTTGCCGTCAATCTTTGCCACCCAACCCGGCTGGTAATAGACATCAGAGAATACAGCCACTGCATCGTCCGAAGTTGAAGTCTTGAACTTCTTTATGTTTGGTCTGCTATATACAAGCTCAATCTTTCCGTCTGTAGGAAGCTTTGTACCCTCAACCAACTTCATCTGCTCCGAAGAAACAATAGCAACACTTTTTGTGTTCTCCTTCTTCACAAGCTTCATCTCGTCATCTGCTGACTTTGCCTCTAGTAAAGAAGAAACGAACCAAGCAGTTCCGTTTGCCTGAGTGTTCAACACAGGACGGTTGCCTGCATCCAACACATATTTCATGTTAAGCATGTTCAAAGCTGTAGTTCTTGCAAACACTGAATCAAGTTCACTCTGAGAGCTTACCTTTGGCAATACCATCTGAAGGTATGAGATTTCGCCCTGAAGCTTCTGCTCAATCAAATCCTGGTAACGTCTGTTCTTTGCGGCGTTATATCCACCAATAGAGTGATGGAAATAGGAAACTCGAGTATCATTGAAAGGATTGTTGAGCGTAAGCACACGATAGTCCAGATCCTTGTCCCTCATAATCTCCTTGTCCGCCTCAGTTGGCTTTACAACGTTCTTGGAAGACTTAACTCTTGTGAATTTGCTGTCGTTCAAATATCTCTGGTCAACATTCCAAAGGTCAAGGAAAGTAAGCACTGCCACACTCAAAGCGGCATACTTCTTGAACTTGCTGAACTTCTCCATGCTGCATACCCACAACAAGGCCGCCGCACATAGAATGAACATCATCGAACGGAATGCGTCAGATGACAACAAATCCTTTCTGTCCTTGACAAGTGCATCCATGTACCAGTCAGGTAATCCGTAATCTGCATCACTTGCACACTTGAAGCTCAATCCGAACATATCAGGTGCCACCCACATCAAGAAGCAGAATCCTGCTGTAATGGTTGTTGCAACACCCAAATATAAGGTGAACTTGTCGTCTGACTTTGAATCCACATACTTCTTCAAAGCCAAAGCTCCAAGCAAGGCAAAAGTCATCTGCGGAATAATCAATGCCATAGACGGAGTTCTGAACTTGTTGTACATTGGCAGTGCATCAAAGAAGAAATTGTTTATACTCATGTTGTGGCCGAAGCTCAACACGAAGAAGAACAATGAAGCTCCGAAAATTATCCATGTCCATACATTGCGAACATAAACCAATGCAAGCAGAGTCAATAAACATACAATGGCTCCAAAATAAACCGGACCGGAAGTGAAGGTCTGGTCTCCCCAATAAGTGTATGTCTGCAGACGCTCTGGCACCTGATAGTGATGCTTTGAATAGGCCTTTGCAAGATGGGAATTTCTTCTGTCAAGCGTACCTCCAGACTCGCCTCCCATGTAGTTGGGGATGAGAATAGTCATTGTCTCGCCAATGCCATAGCTCCAGGCAAAAGCATAGTCACGGTCCAAACCTGACGACTTTGTTTCACTCTTTCCGTCAACATCGGCTGTCAGTTCGCTTCTTCCGCGAATACTTGTCTTTCCCACCTCATAATGCGAGTACAGGTCGGCAGAACAAATCAAAACACCGAGAACACAACCGATTGCCATGACTCCCGTAGAGCGAAGAATCGAATTATAATCCTTGCCAATTATCTGCATAACAACCCATGCCAAGAATACAACAAGAGCCAAAATTGCGAAATAATATACAATCTGGTAATGGCCATGAGCCACAAGCAATGTGAATCCCAATGCAAAGACAAGACCTCCGAGAATATACTTTTTCCTATTCATTATCAGCTGCATACCACAAAGAGTTAAAGGCATATAAGCCATAGACCATCCCTTCGAGACATGACCTGCCGCAATAATTATCAGCGAATATGATGAAAAGGCAAACGCGACAGCTCCGAAAACAGACGTCCAAATGCCGCAGCCAAGACTAATAAGCAATGCATACATACAGCAAAGCATACACAACACTATACCTGCATCCTTCTCTCCAAAAGACTTGAACACGCTGGTAATAACCTTAATGCCGGAAACCACTGAAGACGGGTTTCCGATAGTATATGCAGGCATTCCAGAGAACATTGAGCTACACCAAACAGACTCACCACCCTCTTTCTCGTGATAGTCCATCTGTTCCTTTATCATACCTTCCCATTTCTGTATATCACCCTGCATCAATACTTTGCCATCAAATTTGGCAGAGAAATAAACCATTGTCGCCACCACAAATCCGAGCAGCACAAGAGCATGTTTTAACCAGCTTTTCATATAATCTTTTTGTTCTGTCTTTAATAATTGGGTGCAAAGATAAGGAAATAATCAATAAAAGTTGGTGATTTTGAGAAGAAAAGACAATGACAGACAGATTAACTCATGAAAGTTAAATCTCATTTGTAATTATGTCCCATAAACATGGCAGCGCCCAAATTTAGAATTCGCGAAAATGTAATGGCGAACGAAAAAAACAAAATACACAACACGAACCAAAGCGGCAAAAAACAAAAAGCAGAACTACATAACTGGCTCCGATTCAGCGGAATAATCAATGCTTGTCATCTTTGGAAGCTTAAACGGAAATGACATTGAAAAAACAAACTGCATTGGCACAAAAATGAATCTACGATTGAAAAAGAAAGAGACTCAATGAATGAGTCCCTTATATTCAATTACCATTTACTGGTAAAGTGTATGCGCAACAACAATAAACCAGCTTTCAAGCGCAGTCAAAATCAGAAACACCAGAAACAGCAGATAGACAAAAGACCGCATGCTATCGAAGTCAGTCAATTTGATGTTCAGTCTTTTCTTTACTATGAAGTAAAGGACAAACGCAATGAATGGAATAACAATCAGAAGAGCTTGAGTTACAACCGAATAACTCACCATTCTGCAAAGTAACGTAGATATTACGAGCAAGTCAATAAAGACAATTGTCCTGTTGGCAAAAGAGATTGACTCAGCCCCGCTCTCGTTGTCATTGCTTTGGTCCTCACTACGAAGCAATGACAGAAACCAAGCGGAACAACACAACATTAGCAATGGTAGTATGACAAGCATCAGTCTCAAAATCAAAAACATATCAACTCAAATAAAAAGTTATAAAATATTTACTGCGACAAATTTAATAATTCTGCTTGACTTGTCGAGCAAGAAAATGAAGTCTGTTCAAAACATTTACCTCGCTGACACCACCATCGAAGTCAAGGAACAGCAGGTTCATGTCGGGATAAAGCTTCTTTACCCTGCGCTCAATACCCTTGCTTATGACATGGTTAGCGATACAGCCGAAGGGCTGAAGACTAACAGCCGCATTGATTCCCCGCTTGGCAAAAGATACGAGTTCAGCAGGAATCAGCCAACCCTCGCCGAACTGGGCGGCAGGACTGACAATCTGGGCGGCATGCTCCATCTCCTCGTTAATGTCCGCACTTTTTTCATAGTATCGGAATCCGGAAGCAGCCTTGTCAAACTCAGCCACAAGCTTAGAGAACTTGTCCTCCAACAGTCTGTTAAGGAATCTCTGCATAAGTGAAACCTTCTCCAGATTATTCTTTCGGTTGAACCTGGCATTCGGAAAATACTGGCTGAAGAACTCTACAATGCTAGGGATAACCGGCTCAATACCCTCGTTTACAAGCCAGTCAACCACATGCTGATGACCGAAACTGTTGTACTTTATGAAGATTTCTCCGACAACTCCAATGCGCGGAACACTCTTTTCAAGAGACGCATCGTTGAACTCCTTAGCCGCATTTGAAAGGAGTTTCAGAACTGAACGCTTGTCCTTTTTCAACACCAAAGGAATTACGTCAGCAATATACCTGTCTCTGATACTCTTGGCAATGCCTTGGCTCTTTTCCCTTACAGCTGCGGCATAGTACATTCTTGCGAGAGCCTCCACATACAGGAACGAATAGATTACAGGGAATTTTACCTTATTGGCATCAAGTTTGAAACCGCTTTGCTTGTTGATTGTGTTCATCACAGAGATTGACACAACCGGAATATCATCATATCCGGCACTGAGCAAAGCCTTCTTAATCAATGCTATATAGTTAGTTGCTCTACATTGTCCTCCAGTTTGAGTAATTGCAAAAGCTATATTGTTTCGGTCATACTTTCCACTTTCTATGGCAGAAATAACATCTCCGACAACCAAAGTGGCAGGATAGCAGACCTCGTTGTTAGCATACTTCAGTCCAAGCTTGGCACTCTCGGCAGTACTTGGCGGAAGGTTGTCCACATCATAGCCCATCATTCCGAAAATCGGTGGAATAAGCTGAGAATAGAACTCCGAGAAGAACGGTACAAGCACCTTTCTGCTTCGGTCAATGTCAAGGAACTCGGGAGTAGTCTTAAACTCCTGCTTCTTTGTTTCGGTATGTCGCTTGAACTTTATGCTCTCGACAAGGCTTCTGATTCTAAGTCTGAGACTTCCGACATTGTTCACGTCGTCAACCTTTAGGATAGTATGATTCTTGCCAGCTCTTCTTAACAAATCACCAACTTCGTCAAGTATGAAAGCGTCCGGACCACAGCCGAAGTTCGTAATCTGGACAAAGTGAATATTCTGCTGACTTTCAGCCACAAACTGAGCGGCACGCATGATTCGGTTCATATAGCTCCACTGAGGAATAATGTGCGACTCCTTCACGTTCTCGTCTATTCCTCTGGCTACATCCTCTGTAACCACGTCAATACCGAACGATGCAATAATCTCCGAAACCTTATGCTGAATCAACGGATCGTTGTGGTACGGGCGACCGGCAAGAACAATAACCATGCGGTCGTTCTTCCTTGCCTTTTCGACAGTACCTACAGCCTTTTCTGCCAAAGTTTTTTCAAATAGAGCTTCTGCCTCAAGAGCCTTCTCGAATGCAGACTTGAAGTCTTTGTCAGAGAAATTCTTGTCAAGAATAGACTTCAGATACTTCTTCAGAGTCGCCTTCAGCAGTTTCTTGTCTTTGAAAGTAACTACAGGACTATCAACCGGTATATTATTCTTGCCCTGCGGGTCTATAGCTGACTTAATTACGTCGCTGTAACCGGCAACTATAGGACAGTTGAATGTATTGTTCTCTTTTTCTCCATCCCTCTTCTCATAGATGACGTAAGGATAGAAGATTCGGTCAACCTTCTTTTCTATCAAGTCAAAGATATGCCCATGAACAAGTTTTGCAGGGAAGCAGATATTGTCTGCCATGATTGTATTAAGCCCCTTAGAATACATCTGGAACGAAGATCTAGGGCTTGTCACAACCTTAATGCCGCACAAAGTAAACAAGGTGTACCAGAACTGGTAGTCTTCGAACATGCCAAGAACTCTAGGAATTCCGATAGTCAGCTTTGGTGTTTCCTTGCTGTCAAGACGCATGTTTTTCTTGAAGGCCAACTCGCTTTTGTACAAGCTCATGTTGAAACCTGTTTCCTTATCTCCCTGACCTTTGTTGGTATAAACCTTTTCACATTTGTTGCCTGAATAGAACACCTTCCCGTTGGCAAAGATATTCTTTAGAACATGACAGTTGTTTTCGCAACCCACACAGCGGAAAGGCTCGACAGAATACTCACCGGGATCTGCCATAGAAGATAGTTCGCGAGGGTTCTCTGCCCCCATACGCTTAGCATATAGGGCCGCTCCATAGGCACCCATTAACTCAGGATAGTTTGAAACAGAAACTTCTCTGTTGATACTTTTCTCGAAAGCTCTAACTACAGCCTTGTTTCGCATCGTTCCTCCCTGAAGAACTATATTCTCACCAAGTTCATCTATATCTTTCAGTTTCAAGACTTTATACAGGCAGTTACCAACAACCGAATAAGCCAGTCCTGCAGAAATATCTTCGATAGTTGCACCCTCACGAACGCACTGTCGAACTTTGGAATTCATAAAAACTGTGCATCGAGTACCTAGGTCTTGTGGATTAGAACTTTGCAGAGCTTTCTCGACAAACTCTGTAATCGGATAACCAAGAGAAGCCGCAAAACTGTCTATGAAAGAACCGCAACCACTAGAACAGGCTTCGTTAATCTCCAGCCTATTTATTGTTCCGTTCTCTACAAAGATTGCCTTCATATCCTGACCTCCGATATCAAGAATGAACGAGACGTTCGGATTAAGTTTGTGCGCAGCCGTGTAATGCGCTATAGTCTCGACCATTCCATAGTCAAGTCCATACGCAGTCTTGACCAAATCCTCCCCATAACCCGTAGAACAAGCAGCCTTAACGACAAGCTTCTTGCCTAATTGTTGAGCTTGCTTCAATAGTTCCGTCAATCCGTCACGCACAGTCTCCAAAGGTCTTCCCGAACTCTTTCGATAAAAGGTATAGAAAATGCGTTCATCTTCATCCATTGCTACAACTTTGGTAGTAGTACTGCCCGAGTCAATACCAATGTAGCACACTTCACTTTTAATATCGGCAAGACTAATGCTTTCTATCTTGTTATTGCTCTTGGATTTCTCCCATTCACCACGTTCATTCCGAGAGGCAAACAATGGGGCAAGTCCAGAACTCTTTAGTGATACAGCCGATTTCTCTTTGTTTTTAAGTAGCTCTATATATGCCCCTAATGACTTACACTCAACATCCTCCTTTATAGCCAAACTTGCACCCAAAGCAGGAATTACGTTAGAATATTCGCACAAGATAATATCCTCATCATTCAAATTCATCTTTTTCTGGAACATCTTGCGAAGGGCGGGAATGTAAGCGAAAGGACCTCCACAAAAGAATACCTTAGAAACTATATCCTGACCACGAGACAATGTGGAAAGCACCTGTGTAGCCACAGCATTGAATATACTGGCTGCTATCTCTTCTCTGCAGACATTAAGAGCAATAAGGTTTTGAATATCAGTCTTAGAAAATACACCGCAACGACTTGCAATAGGATGGATAATCTTGGCCCTCAGAGCCATGTCACTAAGTTCTGCAACAGAAACTCCGAGAATCATAGCCATCTGATCTATAAACGCACCTGTACCTCCCGCACAGTTTCCATTCATTCGTATGTCAGCCTGCATATTCTGGTTGAAGAAGATCATTTTTGTATCCTCTCCTCCAATATCTATCAAAGTTTTAGTTTCCGGGTATCTTTTTAGGACTACTTCCGTCGCAGCTACAACCTCCTGAATGAAAGGCAAGCCCAAACGCTCACACAATCCCATTCCTGCACTACCTGTAACTTGGAATCGAACCATTGCATCAGCACCAATCTCATCACGCAATTTACCTAACGACACAGCCAGAGCTGAAGGGATATCGGCATTATGACGGTTATAGTCGGAAAACACAACATTTCTGTCCTGGTCCGTAGCCACAATCTTCAACGTCGTACTACCCGCATCAAGTCCTATATTCAAAACTTTATTCATCATATCAGATACACTTACAACTTTAACCATTTATTTGAAGTCTTTTTCTTAATAGTATTTCGTTCTCTTTCTTTCGCATTGCATAGTATTCTTCTTTTCTTAGACCTAATAAATCAGGAGCAAATTGAGAAGAAATAGCAAGGGAAATATTCAATGACAAAATATCAAAAATCAAAGACAGAAAATCAATTTCATCAACCTCCTTGTTATGTTTAGCTCTATCAAATTCATGAAGAAGCTGAGAGGCAAGGTATGATATACCAGAAAGCACTTTAATTTTCAACTGCTCTAATCTACTAGGATAAGGAAGTATCTCTCTGAACATAAACAGGGGTAAGCGAGGCTCCGTTATGACAAAATCAAGATGAACATTCATGATCATGACAATTTTATCTACAAAATTACCATTGTAGTCTTGACTATCCAAAGCCTTAGTTAAAGAATCCAAGAACTGATTTGCAACACGCTCAATAACTCTCTCGAACAAAGATTCCTTAGTCCTGAAATAGTAATGAAGCATAGCATGATTCACCCCAGCCTTTTCTGCTATGGCAACGGTACGTGCGCCGGAAAATCCTTTGTTCAAGAACTCGTCCATTGCAGCATTAAGTATAGAATTTTCTGTAATCGATCTCTCCTCTTTCATTAGTTAACAAAATTGTTAAACAATTTTGATGCAAAGTAATATAAAAAAAAGGAAAAAAACAAATAACGCGCATAAAAAAAAGAGGCTGGAACAAAATTCCAACCTCTTTTAATCCCGTAGTTGCTTAGATTAAGCGTTCTTAACCTTATCTACAACAGCCTTGAATGCCTCTGGCTGATTCATTGCAAGGTCAGCAAGAACCTTACGATTGATCTCGATACCAGACTTATGAATAGCACCCATCAACTTAGAGTATGACATACCCTCAAGACGAGCAGCAGCATTGATACGCTGAATCCAAAGTGCACGGAAGTTACGCTTCTTGTTCTTACGATCACGGTAAGCGTAAGTAAGTCCCTTCTCCCATGTGTTCTTTGCTACTGTCCAGACATTCTTTCTAGCTCCGTAGTAACCTCTTGTAAGCTTAAGAATTCTCTTTCTCTTTGCTCTTGAAGCAACGTGATTGACCGATCTTGGCATTGTTTTGTTTCCTTTGTGAGTGTTAGCGTCTCGTTAGAGATCTTTAGTTTTTAGCTACGCACTCTGTTAATAAAAAACTGAAATTAAAAAATTAACTCTCAAATGAGTTACCTGAAAGACTGTCGCCTTCTTCAACCTTGACCACACAAAAAAAGTCGCGGCCAAAAGCTGAATACTAACGAAGGTTAAGCAAGTCTCTTACCTCCTTCATGTCGCAAGATGCAACAATAGCGTCGTGAGTCAATGCAGCCTTCTGCTTCTTAGTCTTCTTAGTCAAAATGTGACGCTTGAAAGCGTGCTTTCTTTTGATCTTTCCTGATCCGGTAAGAAGAAATCTTTTTTTGGCACCGGAATTAGTTTTAACTTTTGGCATTTGTTAAATTTTTAATTTATTGAAAATATGTTACCAATATTATTTGGTCTTTTTCTTAGGTGACATTAGAAGAATCATGCGCTTACCTTCAAGCAAAGGCATCTGGTCAACCTTACCATACTCTTCCAAGTCATTTGCGAACTTAAGCAATAGCACCTCACCCTGCTCCTTGAAAAGGATTGAACGACCCTTGAAGAATACAAAAGCCTTCAGTTTGGCACCCTCCTTCAAGAACTCGATGGCATGACGAAGTTTAAACTCATAGTCATGATCATCAGTCTGAGGACCGAATCTAATTTCCTTGACAACTACCTTGACCTGCTTAGCCTTTAGCTCCTTGTCACGTTTCTTCTGCTGATATAGGAACTTCTGGTAGTCAATAACACGACATACAGGCGGCTCAGCATTTGGAGAAATCTCCACCAAATCCAAATTCTGCTCGTCAGCAATCTGAATAGCCTTCTCAATTGAGTAAACACCCTGCTCGACATTTTCTCCGACAAGTCTTACTTCCTTGCATCGAATCTTATCGTTGATTCTGTGAGCCATCTCTTTCTGAGCAGGCTTAGAATCACGAGGTGAATTTCCCTGCGCACCATTACGGTTTGCATTCTCGCCATTTCCATTAGCATTGTTATTATTAGGAAATGGTTTCTTGTTAAATGGTTGAGTTCCGATAGTCGTATCCTCCTTAAAAATTAGTACTTAAAACCTAAATTCTTGCTTACTAAATCCGCTTGAAATTAGAATTCGCTCATCATTTGAGCAACCTCAGCATTCAAATCGTCGGCAAATTTAGTAAATTTTATTGAACCTTGGTCACCTTCTCCCTGTTTTCTTACAGAAACTTCATCATTTTCTGCTTCTTTTTCACCGACAATAAGCATATATGGGATATGCTTAATCTCGTTGTCACGGATTTTGCGACCAATCTTCTCGTTTCTATCATCCACGACAGCACGCACTTCCTTGCTTTCAAGATAAGCCTGAACCTTGCGTGCATAATCGTTATACTTCTCGCTGATTGGCAAGATAGCAACCTGGTCAGGAGTCAACCACAATGGGAACTTACCTGCAGTATGCTCGATCAACACAGCAACGAATCTCTCCATAGAACCGAAAGGAGCACGGTGAATCATTACTGGTCTATGCTTTTGGTTGTCCTCTCCGACATACTCAAGATCGAATCTCTCTGGCAAGTTGTAGTCAACCTGAATTGTACCAAGCTGCCAACGGCGTCCAAGAGCGTCCTTAACCATGAAGTCAAGCTTTGGACCATAGAATGCAGCCTCGCCATACTCAACTCTTGCAGGCATTCCTTTTTCCTTGCAAGCCTCGATAATTGCAGCCTCAGCTTTTGCCCAATTCTCCTCTGAACCAACATATTTCTCGTGGTCGTTAGGATCACGAAGGGAAATCTGTGCCTCAAAATTCTCGAAATTCAAAGCCTTGAAGATAATTCCGATGATGTCCATTACACGCATGAACTCCTCCTTAACCTGGTCAGGACGAACGAACAAGTGCGCATCATCTTGAGTAAATGAACGTACACGAGTCAAACCGTGAAGCTCTCCGCTCTGCTCATATCTATATACAGTACCGAACTCTGCAAGACGCAAAGGTAGGTCTCTGTAGGAACGAGGCTGGTACTTGAATATCATACAGTGATGAGGGCAGTTCATTGGCTTTAGCAAGTAAATCTCGCCCTCCTCTGGAGTCTGGATTGGCTGGAACGAATCCTTACCATAGTGATCCCAGTGTCCTGAAGTGACATACAAGTTCTTGTTTCCGATATGTGGAGTGATTACCTGCTGGTAACCGAACTTCTTCTGAATCTTCTTTAGCATCTCCTCCAAGCGAAGGCGAAGAGCTGTACCCTTTGGCAACCACATAGGAAGGCCCTTACCTACCATGTCAGTGAACATGAATAGCTCCATCTCCTTACCAATCTTTCGGTGGTCACGCTTCTTAGCCTCCTCTAGAAGTTCAAGATACTCGTCAAGCATCTTCTTCTTTGGATAAGAAATAGCGTAAAGACGAGTAAGCTGCTTTCTCTTCTCATCTCCTCTCCAATATGCACCGGCAAGAGACAAAATCTTTACAGCCTTTATAGGAGACACATCCTTCAAGTGAGGTCCACGACATAGGTCAGTGAACGAACCCTGCTCGTAAAGAGTTATTTTTCCATCCTCAAGCTCGCTGATTAGCTCAGTCTTGTAAACCTCGCCTCTCTCCTCGAACATCTTCAAAGCATCTGCCTTAGAAATATCCTTGCGAGTTAAAGTCTGCTTAGTTGCAACAATCTCCATCATCTTCTTCTCGATAGCTGCGAAGTCAGACTCCTTTAGGACATCAGTACCAAAATCTATATCGTAGTAAAAACCATTCTCGATAGCAGGTCCGATACCGAACTTTGCGTTTGGATACAACATTTGGATAGCCTGAGCCATAAGGTGCGCAGAAGTATGCCAGAATGTGTGCTTACCCTGCTCGTCCTCGAACTTATAGAAGTTCACAGTACAATCCTCGTTGATAGGTCTGTTCAAATCACGAGTTTCACCATTTACTCCCACAGAAAGCACGTCCTGTGCCAATCTCTGTGAAATGCTCTCTGCTACCTGATAACCTGTTACGCCCGACTCATACTCACGGACTGAACCATCAGGGAATGTAATCTTAATCATCTTTTCTTTCTCATTTATAGCCACTTACAAACGCGGCAGTTAAATAAATTCACCTTGGTTACATTAGCTTGCACGTAACCGAGTTGCAAAATTAACATTTATTTTACTACTAGCAAATTTTATGAAGAAAAAGAATTGGCAAACCTTAACTTTTAACAAATAACAATCTTATACTTAGAAAATATAGAAAGGAGAGAACGCTCACGCACCCTCTCCTATACTATATAATATAATGCAAATATACTATTACTTGCCTAGCTCTTTTGCAAGACGGTGGAACAACTCCACACCATGATAGTCGCCCAAGATCTTGCCAGACAAATCCTCATGCAAAGCGTAGGTCTGGCCGCCAATCTCTCCGTCAAGAATTTCGAAAGGCTTAGAATCAGCACCTGTAATGAAAGCAAAGTTTGAAGTCAAATCCTCATCCTTGATCTCGTCCTTTGCATCAAGAGACAAGTACATGTAATAGTCACCAGAAACAGCATAACCATCATTGTCAACTGCAGGGATAGAATATGTGATAGAGAATGACTTCTCTTCGCCTGAATTCAGAACGCCGGCTGCTGTCTCTTTAGAAAGCACAGCCTTCTCATGGAAGTGCTTCTTTCTGTAAAGAACCAATGCAACATTGCACTCCTCAAGGTCAACCGACTGACTTCCCACATTCTTGATGTCAAATTTCAATGTACGAGTTCCATCAGCATTCTGCTTGTCAGACTTTACTGTTAGAGCCAAGTCATTACCGGAACCAGCACGCAAAGTTGAACCAATACCACCACTATAATGATTTGGATCATTCGAAGCCGACCAAACGCCGAATGCAAAATTCTTTACAAAGAAATCATAATCAACCCAGATATAACCATTGTCACCCCAATCGGAAGCACCCCAAGAGTTCTGTAATCTGAACGCACCCTTGGAATCATCATAGCCAACAACCATCATTGCATGGTAGGCATGCTGACCTCCATTATATGACTCCGGATCATCAACGGTTATCTTGTTCGAGTTATTCCAACGCATGAATCTCTCTCCTAGCTTCGCTCCTACAACAAGAGGACCTTGATTCAAATGATACTTGATATTCCTAGCAGACATTCCATATGCGCTCTTACCACTTAACTCAGAAGTATAAGCGACAAGACGATAGTCACCAAGCTTGTTATTCAAATTACCCATTCCAGATGCAGACGCATTACAATCCATCTTTTGGTTTGTGAACGGCTTTTTATCCATAGTCTCAACGCCATAGCTCATCATAACCTTGAATGCAGGGTCAAAGCTTGATCCACCACAGTTTCTTGAGGCACCTCCATTTGTATTGTTATACATCAAATGCCAAAGTGCAATCGGAGATGTTTGATTAGCAGCTGAGCTTGCAGAAGAAATCTTTCCATCGATGCGATTAAGCGTAGTCTTCAATCCATAACCAGTAGCCCAAGCAACACAAGTTCCGTACTGACCCTGGTTACCAATAGGTGGTGCATAACTAACCCAAGACCTTGACGATGGCAATTTTTGTGTATCATCATTTGTGAAATCATCGTCAGTATTTTCGTCAGCTACATCCTCTTGGTTAGGGTCATAACCCATCATACCAACCAGCTGGTCAATAATATCGAAAATCAATGCAGCTGTATCCTCGTCGCATGAAGTATGCAATGCCAGAGGAGAAGCCATCACGGCAGCAATACCTAGCTTGCAGCCTGTCTTTTTTATAAAATTCCCAATCTTCATATCTTCAAAACCCTTTTAATAACGTATAATTAATGTTATTCCTCAACCAATGGATCACGATCTACGTCGCAAGCCACACCGGAACCGGAGTTTCCATTTAGCAATATCAAAGCCTTAGCCTTTTCACAGAAGTCAATGTCTTCCTGTCGGATAACCTTATAAATCATCTTCTCCTTAGGAGCCTCTCCCATACTTGAACCTACGAACTCGGGACTAGTAAGGAACACGCTGTTTGTCAGGTCAACTGTATTGAACGAGCAGTCATTAAACTTTGCTCCTGCAATGAATATACAGTTGCTCAAGTCAGCAACATTCATAACCTTAGAGTGACAAACACTTGCAGTCGCCAAAAACTTTGAATACGACATGTTTATCTCTACACCAAGGTCGGCATAGTTTGCCATGAAAGCGCCTCGCAAAGTCATATCCGAAATCTGGGTTTCTCCGGTCACGACTATATTGTTCAAATTTAGGTTTCCTGCAGTTAAGGACTGAAGTCTCAATCCGTTATAGAACTTACCGTCCAGTAACGAGACTGTACCAGAGGCACGAGCGGCAGCCATAGAGAACGAGGACTCACAAACTATCTCATAAAACCTGTTGTGTTCGCCTCTCATCGTAATCATATCGAACCTTGTGTCTCCTCGGAAAATAGACTTGGTGAAGTCAACATTATCCACGAACAATGAACGCGTGAAGTCAATATCGCTACGGAAATCACATGCGGTAAAGGTAACCGGACGACGGAAGTTCGTGACACATACAACATTAGACTTTATCTTGCTCTTTGCATTGACTTTTCCGATAAATGTACAATTAAAGAAATATAGGGGAACATCCACATCTACGGCAGCCGACGTTCCTGAAGTGATATACATATCACCGACTTTCGAGAAGTCCAAATCATCGAATATTATAGCGTTGGCAACCTGTACAGGCTTGCCCTTCTTTATCATCTTAATAATATCCGACGCATAAAGTTCCTTTGTTGAATTGTCATCCTTACTCTGGACATTTCCACAAGACAACAATGTCAAGACCAAGAAAAAAAACAACGAAAGTATTCCTTTATTTTTTAACAAATTCATAACACACCTATTATCAATGATAAAAACACCACAAAAATACTATTTATTATTGACACATGAGTCATTAACCATACAAAAATTCAACAAACGTACATTTTTACACTTTTATCAAGCATCAAAAGACAAAAACAAAAACAACCAAAGGCAAAAGGAACTGACATTTACTACTAGTAAGACGATTCACAAAAACATGCTGACTAATTAAGGCTTCACAAAAAAGGGACAGAACTATTTCACAAGGGAATGATTTGGTGCAAAAAGACAAAAAAAGGCCGCCCATTTGAGCGACCTTAATTTTTATCAAAACTACGGATTAACCGTTGATCTGAGCGTCAATAACAGCAATAGTTGCGATATTAAGGATATCACGAACTGTGCTCTCAGTCTCAAGAACGTGGATAGGCTTCTTCAATCCCATCTGAACTGGACCAACATTCTCTGCCATACCCATTGAAAGCAATGCCTTGTAAGTAATGTTTGCAGAGTTAAGGTTAGGGAATACGAATGTATTGACATCGCGGCCCTTTAGCTTGTTGAAAGGATACTTCTCATCACGAAGGTTCTTGTCAACAGCGAAGTTGAACTGCATCTCACCGTCAACCAATACATCTGGATGCTCAGCGTGAAGCTTCTCTACAGCCTCGTGAACCAATGTAGGAGAACCTGTGTTGTCAGCACCGAAGTTGCTGTAAGAAAGCATTGCGATTACTGGATCAACATCAAAGATCTTAACACTCTGGTTAGTAAGAACTGTGATCTCCTCAAGAGTCTGAGCTGATGGATGGTTGTTAACCAAAGTGTCAGCCATAAAGAATGTACCCTTAGGAGTATTGATGATATTTAGAGCAGCGATATGGTCAATTCCGTCACGAGTACCAACAATCTCAAGAGCTGGCTTAACAGCCTCTGTGTACTTAGTGTAAACACCTGTAAGCATTGCGTCTGCATCACCCTTCTCTACCATCATAGTAGCGAAATAGTTGCGGTTGAACATCAATTCTAGACTCTCTGCATAAGTGTAGCCCTTGCGAGCGTTCTTCTCTGCCAAGTACTTAGCGTAAGCCTCACGACGAGAAGCCTCGCGGTCAGAACGGTTGTTAACGATTTCAATGCCGTCGATATTGATTCCGTTCTCTGTAGCGATCTTGCAGATATTCTCCTCATTACCAACAAGAACAGGAATGCAGATACCATCCTTCTTTGCGATAGATGCAGCAGTAAGAACATTAACATTGTTAGGCTCAGAGAATACGACACGCTTTGGATCCTTGCGAGCACGAACACGAAGACCGTCAATTAGCTTGTTGTTCAAGCCCATACGGTGACGAAGCTGCTCCTTGTAAGCATCCCAGTCTGTAATCTGACGACGAGCAACACCACTCTCCATAGCAGCCTTAGCAACAGCAGGAGCAACAGTCTCAAGAAGTCTTGGATCAAGAGCAGTTGGAATCAAATACTCCTTACCGAAAGACATAGACTTACCACCGTATGCCTTGCTTACGATCTCTGGAACTGGCTGCTTAGCCAAGTCAGCAAGAGCGCGGACAGCAGCAAGCTTCATCTCCTCGTTGATAGCCTTTGCGTGAGTATCAAGGGCACCACGGAAGATGTAAGGGAAACCAAGTACGTTGTTGATCTGGTTAGGATAATCCGAACGACCTGTTCCGAAAATGATATCTGGACGAGATGCCATAGCATCATCGTATGTAATCTCTGGATTTGGATTAGCAAGGGCAAACACGATAGGGTTCTTAGCCATCGAGCGAACCATATCCTGCGACAATACGTTACCCTTAGACAAACCTAGGAATACATCAGCGTCCTTAACAGCCTCAGCCAAAGTATTGATGTCGCGGTCAGTCTTGAACTCCTCCTTGCGTGGGTTAAGATCTGTTCTCTTGGAGTTGATAACACCCTTAGAGTCGCACATCACGATGTTCTTCTTCTGTGCACCTAGAGCAACATAAAGACGAGTACAAGAGTTAGCAGCGGCACCTGCACCGTTAACTACGATCTTTGCGTCCTCAATCTTCTTGCCAGCAACCTCAAGAGCGCTCAAAAGAGCAGCAGAAGAGATGATAGCAGTACCGTGCTGGTCATCGTGCATCAATGGAATATCAAGTTCAGCCTTTAGTCTGTCCTCTATCTCGAAACACTCAGGAGCCTTGATATCCTCTAGGTTGATACCTCCGAAAGTTGGAGCGATAGCCTTAACAGTCTCACAGAACTTGTCAATGTTCTTCTCGTTAACCTCGATATCGAAAACATCTACGTCAGCGAAAATCTTGAACAATAGACCCTTACCCTCCATAACTGGCTTACCAGCTACAGCGCCTATATCACCAAGACCAAGAACTGCAGTACCGTTAGAAATAACAGCAACAAGGTTACCCTTAGCAGTATAATCGTAAGCAGCCTCAGGATTCTTCTCAATCTCAAGACATGGCTCAGCAACACCTGGCGAATAAGCCAAAGAAAGATCTCTCTGAGTTGCAGTTGGCTTTGTAGGAACTACCTGTACCTTACCTGGGCGTCCCTCTGCGTGATACTTAAGTGCATCACTCAACTTTTTATCATCCATTGTAATTAGAATTTATCTTATTTCCAAAAATCATTATTTACTGTAAAATCCAGTGCAAAAGTACATAAAATTCTCGACTTAAAGCACTGATTATTACAAATAGCCACTTTTATCCTGTAAAAATCTATAAATTATTCGTGTTTACATGATAAAAGTGGCTATTTGATATATATAAAGGAGGTGACCTCTAAAAAGTCACCGCCCTATTTTATATACTTGTATTAAACAAGAGCCTTTACAAGTGCCTCTCTGTCTCCGGCAAGAAGATCCATAGGTGCAATCTCAGGAAGAGTGTAGCAACCAGGGTTCTGCTTAACAACTGCACGGGCGCAAGAAACAAGCACCTGAGCTGTTAGGGCTGGATTGTTGATCTTCATAGAGAACGAGAAGTTCTGGTTCTGAGTCTTACCGCTAACACCCTTGCGCTCAAGAAGAACACCGTGGCCCATGTCACGAACGTCATCAACACTTGCTACAGGAATAACGTGAGTCTCGTCGTGTGCGAAATAGTCGTCAGCCTTGATAGCCTTAGTAACCTCCTCAAGTGTAGCACCTTCCTCAAGCTCTACGTAAACCATACGGCGATGTACGCTTGTTCCCAAAGGAATAGTCATAGAAAGAGCATTCTTAACACCCTTCTTTGAACGGGCAACTACCGAGTGACCCATACTCATACCAGGACCAAAGTTAGTATAAGTGATACCCTTAGGAGCCATAGCCATAAGAAGTGTACGGATTACAGAGTCTGTACCTGGATCCCAACCAGCAGATATGATAGCAGCAGTCTTACCCTTCTTTCCAGACTCAGCAAGCTTCTGGCGAAGATCCCAAACACCACCGTGAATATCATAACTATCAACTGTACAGATACCCTTCTCTAGCAAAGCAGGAGCAACAGCAGGGATGTCACGAGTTGGAGTACAAAGGATAGCAACATCAACCTTGCCAAGCTCATCAATATTTGAAACTACCTTCAAATCCTTAATCTCTGCAGGTACATCGCTAGGGTTTCTTCTTACTACGCCAGCAATCTCCATGTCACTAGCCTCTCTCAAAGCCTCTACTGAGTATCTTCCGATGTTGCCGTATCCGACAACTGCCACTCTAAGTTTTTCCATTGTTATATCTCAATTTTTTATTTCGTTGTTTCTGTGATAATTATAAAAGGGAAAAGAACGGGCGAGAGCTTCTCGCCCGTTCTTACCTATATAAGGTATATCATTTACTAATTAGCAAAGACCCTGAGCAAGCATTGCGTCAGCAACCTTAACGAATCCAGCGATGTTAGCACCCTTAACGTAGTTAACTGTACCGTCAGCCTCTGTTCCGTACTTAACGCAGTTGTCGTGGATGTTCTTCATGATGTCGAACAACTTCTTGTCAACCTCCTCAGCTGTCCATGAAAGACGAGCAGAGTTCTGACACATCTCAAGACCTGAAGTTGCAACACCACCAGCGTTAGAAGCCTTACCTGGAGCGTAAAGAATCTTAGCAGCGATGAATGCCTCAACTGCACCGATAGTAGAAGGCATGTTAGCACCCTCTGCTACACACTTAACACCCTTTGCAAGAAGTGCCTTTGCATCAGCCTCATCAAGCTCATTCTGAGTTGCACATGGCATAGCGATATCAAGAGACTTGATCTCAGCAATCTGCCAAGGACGCTGGTTCTCGTAGTACTTAGCTGAAGGATACTTAGCAGCGTACTCCTTGATACGACCACGCTTAACATTCTTCAAATCGAAGATGAATGCAAGCTTCTCTGCATCGATACCGTCTGCATCGTAGATAGTACCGTTAGAGTCAGAAACTGTAAGAACCTTAGCACCTAGCTGAGTACACTTCTCAACAGCGTACTGTGCTACGTTACCTGAACCAGAGATAGCAACAGTCTTACCCTTCAAAGTATCACCCTTAGTTGCAAGCATATTCTGAGCGAAGTATGTTGTACCGTAACCAGTTGCCTCAGGACGGATCAAAGAACCACCGAACTGAAGACCCTTACCAGTTAGAACACCAGTAAACTCGTTACGAAGTCTCTTGTACTGACCGAACATGTAACCAACCTCACGAGCACCTGTACCTATATCACCTGCAGGAACGTCTGTATCAGCTCCGATGTGCTTTGAAAGCTCTGTCATGAAGCTCTGACAGAAACGCATAACCTCGTTGTCTGACTTACCCTTAGGGTCGAAGTCTGAACCACCTTTACCACCACCCATAGGAAGAGTAGTCAAAGAGTTCTTAAGAACCTGCTCGAAAGCAAGGAACTTCAAAAGACCAAGGTTTACTGAAGGGTGAAGACGGATACCGCCTTTGTAAGGTCCGATAGCTGAGTTCATCTGAACGCGGAAACCACGGTTGATCTGGAACTCTCCCTTATCATCGATCCAAGGAACACGGAAGATGATTACTCTCTCAGGCTCGCACATTCTCTCAAGAATCTTAGCCTCTTTGTACTTAGGATTTGCCTCGATGAATGGTAGCAAGCTCTCTACTACCTCACGTACAGCCTGGTGGAATGTCTCCTCACCTGGATTCTTAGCGATAATCTTCGCCATGAAATCCTCAACCATCTTGTTGCTCATGTTATAAATTTCTTTAAAAGTTTTATGTATCTTTTTCTAAAATTGAGATTTGAACCCTTTTCCAAGGTATTCTTACCTCTTGTTCGTTTGCAAAATTAAAGTAATAATTCGTTTTTCCAAAGAAAAATACATAAAAAATTTCAAAAAAGTAGAAAAAATATAGTTTTTATGTCTTTTATGTAACAAATTGTGACCTTTCAGGCCTTCTATCACATAAAAATGTAAGATTTCCCATTTGATTTGTTTTACACCAACGGCCTTTGGGGACTAAAACAAAGAATAATGTAAGCGCAATCACACTATTTATTGTCATTTTGTAACCAATTACACGTTTGCATTAGCAAAAAGAACTATTTTTAATGAAGTCTCAACATAAGCGGCTGAATGTTTAGATGGGGGAAAATCCGTTATTTGTGTTTTTTTAATAACAGGAGTATGATATGAAGAACGCAAAAGGGATTTTTTCGTAAAACAGAAACACTGGCAACTATGACAAATATAGGAATTAAGCTGCTCTGTTCAAAGGGCCAATATACATTTTCCCAATGGCCGGCTGTCTTTCCCTTTCACTAGGAAACTCAAGTCTATTGACATCCAAATGTATGCCGTTTTCAAACACACAAACGGCTTAGATGGAATGCTTGACATTAATGACTTTTTACAAAATTCAAATGTTACACAGTCGTCTTTCGATTCCTTTCTCCATAACATGCCTTCCTAATCAAAATTAAAGTATATATTTGCACAGGAAACGTCAATGTTTGAGAAAACTCTTATGGTAATAGATGAATTAACTGAGAAATTTAACAATAATTTGAGAGAGCCTCAAGGTGTATTAGATAGATGGGAAGTTATTTTGACAGCCTCATCTATGATTATGTGTATGTACACGGATTTACTTTTTGACAAAACACTAGTACATTGGAGTATTATACTGCCATTTATTTTATCAGGTATCTTGCTAGCAGTTTTCGGAATTAAGTTCATCAAACGAGGTTTAGGCCTATACTTTGTCTTAGGCTTCAATCTTTTCAGCACTGGATTGATGGCTTTTCTGTTTATAAACGACCATTGGGCTGACAGAACTGTTCCTGCAAGACTAGAAAAGTACGAAATAATCGAGATATCTAGACATAGAAACAAAAGTTGCCATTACTTATCTTATGAAATCAAGACAGACTACGGAACAAAAGAACTGGAGTTCAGAGTTCCGAG
This sequence comes from Paludibacteraceae bacterium, assembly GCA_024401535.1. Lineage (GTDB taxonomy): Bacteria > Bacteroidota > Bacteroidia > Bacteroidales > Paludibacteraceae > UBA1723. Next base: position 244,759 of record JAKSKX010000002.1, read on the forward strand.
GCTATATGAAATTGATGATGAGAATTTGGGGAAGACGATGGAACTTAGTGTTTATGATGGTCTGCTGGGGCTTCCTGTATTTGATAAGGCGTCTTTAAGGGAGAAAAAATCAACTCTTTGATTGATTCTCATTCTTCTCCTCTAACTTTTTCTCAAGTCTCTCTATAGTTTGCTGAAGCGCACAGATTTGCTTTGACAACTCCTCGTTAGTGACATTCTTATAGTTAGGCTCGCTGTCCTTTACTTCTTCCTCATCCTCATAAGGCAGGTTACCAACAGCGTTCACTACCACTCCGACAACTACATTCAAAACGATGTACGAAGAAATCATTACAAACGGCACAAAGTAACACCATGCCCAAGGATGAACCTCCATTACCGGACGAGCTATTCCCATAGACCAGCTTTCGAGAGTTGTAACCTGGAACAATGTATAGACTGTCTCGCCCAAAGTACCGAACCATTGCGGGAAAGTCTCGTGAAACAAGTTCTGTCCCATGATACCGAAGATATAGAACACAATCATCAGCAACACTGCCGCCCAAAACACATGAGGTGCAGAAACAAGGATTGCTGAGATTATATGTCTAAGCTTCTTCATCGAAGAGAGAAGTCGCAACGCTCTCAAAACACGGAACACACGGAAAGAAGTTGCCGCCCCACCTGTAGGGAACAGCGCCATAACAACCAAAAGGAAATCAAATATATTCCAACCGCTCAAAAAGAATCTCCATCCGTTAGCAATCAATCGCATGATAATCTCTATGGTAAAGATAACCACACAAGCCGAGAGTGTAAACTCCAAAACACCTCCGAACTCGGCACATATAGAGTCACTCGTAATAAGTCCGAGAACAATAGAGTTCAACAAAATAATCAAGACAATAGAATTCTTGAAAATCTTGTTTTGAGTTATGCGCTTGAAGAATGATTGTACTTCGTTGAATATTTCCATAATCGTACTTAGTTAAAGTCTAAATCTTCCCGTTCTTGGAAAACTTATACATCTGGTATGAATTAAATGAGTTCTGCCAAATACTGTAGAAACCTCCTGCAATAGAAGAAATAGGCGAAAGAAAATTCGAACCGAGCCAAATAATAAAGACCGTATTTCTTTGAGCCAACCCTTGACCGGCACCTATCTTCTCTCCGTACATTCCTCCCAACTTCTTACCGAAAAAGAAAAGGATGAAGCAAACAAGCATAGAGACCAGAGCTATGGCAACCTCTACCGAAACCGGGAAGTTACTAGTCAAAATGAATCTCATTGTCATAGCCAAAGCCAGACACATAGCTACAGCCCACAAATACATTGGAAGATTGCGGAAACTTGAAAGAAAAGTAGAAACTGCAGGCTTAAATCTCTGCGTCAAATAGGCAAGAGCCAAAGGAATTACAAGCAAAGGCGTAACCCTCTTCAAAATAAGAAGGAATGTTCCCAAAACATCTGTTTCTTGAGACATAAGGGGCAACAAAACAGGGACACAGAACGCAGTAATAAGGTTAGATATGATTGTATAGGCAGTAGTAGTCTCTGAATTTCCTCCGAATCGGGTTGTAAGTACAACAACACTACCAGTAGCAGTTGGGCTTGCAAGACAAATGAAAGCCGCCTGAAGGAGTACCTGAACAACCTCATCAGTGACAAAATGCAGAACAACTGCAATCAGTACCATAAAAGCAATCTGGAAAACAGAAAGGACAAGGTGCCATCGAGTAAACTTAACGTCTCGCAGATTCACCTTGCAGAACGTCACATACAGCATAGCAAACACCATTGTCGGTATAATGAAATCTATGAAAGCACGGACAGAAGCCTTTGTCTCTACCGACAAAGGTAATTCTCTATATATAAGATAGGAAGCGATGCCCACAACCATTGCCACAGCCATCGCCCAAGACTTTAAAAACTTATTTATTCTATCAAGCAATATCATTTGCCACTACCTCACTTCACCAAACAATTCAAACTCCTCAGCATCAGTGATATATACATCATAGAACTCTCCAATCTTCAAATCCTTGTCCTTCTTTATAAGCACCTCCGGATCAACCTCTGGAGAGTCAAATTCTGTACGTCCGATAAAATAATCAGGCTCTTCTCTATCAATAATGACCTTCAAGGTTAAATCCTTCTTTGAATAGCTATTCTCGAAAGCAATGCGCTGCTGAACTTTCATAAGTCTGTCAACGCGCTCCTGCTTAACCTCCTCGGGAACATCATCCTTGTAATTATTAGCAGAGTAAGTACCTTCTTCCTCTGAATAAGGGAATGCTCCCATACGCTCGAACTTCTGTGTCTTGGCAAACTGAACTAGCTCCTCAAAATCTTCGTCAGTCTCACCAGGGAAACCTACAAGCAAAGTTGTACGTATATGTATTCCTGGCACTTCCTTACGAACACGGTCAAGAAAATCAAGAGTTTCTGCTTTGGTTATATGACGATGCATTCTTGCCAATACATTATCAGAAATATGTTGAAGTGCCACATCAAGGTACTTACATACATTCTTGCGCTCTCTCATCACACGAAGCACATCCCAAGGGAACTGACTTGGATAGGCATAGTGAAGACGTATCCACTCAACTCCCTCAACATCAGATATACGCTCGATTAGCTCTGACAATTTAAGTTCCTTGTACAAATCAAGCCCATAGAATGACAAATCTTGTGCTATGACCTGAAACTCCTTAACTCCCTTAGAGACCAACCATTTTACTTCTTCAACAATTTCCTCTATCGGACGAGACTTATGGTTTCCTGTTATGATAGGTATTGCGCAATAGGCACAGTGACGGTTACAGCCTTCACTAATTTTCAAATATGCGTAGTGTGATGGTGTAGTGATTGTTCTCTCGGAACATATCAACTCATCATACGTCTCTCCAAGTTCTTTAAGCAGATCTTGATAGTTGAACTTTCCGAAATATCTATCCACGTCAGGAATTTCTCCTGGAAGTTCATCAAAGTATCTACCAGACAAACAACCCATTACATAAAGTTTGCTTATCTTTTTTTTCTTTTTAAGTTCGCAGAATTCCAAGATAGTGTTTATGCTCTCCTCCTTTGCATCTCCGATGAACCCACAAGTATTTATCACGACAATGTCACCCATGATATTGTCTGAATCATGGCGACACCTATAGCCCACACGTTCAAGCTGGGCACTAAGTTTTTCGGAATCAACAAGGTTTTTTGAGCAACCCAAATTTACAAATTCAACTATCTTATTTTTCATATCAAATTCAAAATGAATGATTTGAACTCTAGTACATCAAAAATTAAAGGGAAGACTGAACCGTCCGCCCTCTAAAATGGAATTATTCTTTTTCTAAAAAATCTACTGGAAAAGAGAATCTACAAACGCTTGGCGATTGAACACCTGAAGATGGTCTATACCTTCACCAACACCTATGTAGCGAACTGGAATCCTGAACTGGTCGCTGATACCTATCACCACTCCACCCTTGGCTGTACCATCGAGTTTTGTAATTGCAAGTGACGAGACATCAGTAGCCTTAGTGAACTGCTTTGCCTGTTCGTACGCATTCTGTCCGGTACTTCCATCCAAAACAAGCATAACATCATGCGGAGCATCAGGAACAATCTTCTTCATAACCTGCTTGATCTTGGTAAGCTCATTCATCAAGTTTATTTTATTATGAAGACGTCCGGCAGTATCTATCAATACAACATCAGCACCAATTGAAACTGCAGAAGAAAGAGTGTCATAGGCTACAGATGCTGGATCAGATCCCATCTCCTGCTTGATCACAGGACAACCGACACGCTCTCCCCAAACAACAAGCTGTTCCACAGCTGCTGCACGGAAAGTATCCGCAGCGCCTAGCACCACCTTCTTGCCAGCTTTTGTGTACTGTGCAGCAAGTTTGCCGATAGTCGTTGTCTTTCCTACTCCATTGACACCGACAACCATTATAACATAAGGTTTCTTATCCTCAGGCAAAGAGAAGTCGCTTCCGTCGGTAGTATTATTCTCCGCTAGCAGTTCAGCAATTTCCTCGCGCAATATCTTGTTAAGCTCGTCTGTACCGACATACTTGTCCCTTGCCACACGAGCCTGTATTCTTTCGATAATTCTGAGTGTTGTATCAACGCCTACATCAGATGTAATAAGAACCTCCTCCAAATTATCAAGCACTTCATCGTCAACCTTGCTCTTTCCTGCAACGGCACGTGCTATCTTAGAAAAGACACTTTCCTTAGTCTTTTCCAAACCTTTGTCTAAGGTTTCCTTATTATCCTTTGTAAACCAGCTAAAAAATCCCATATATGTTATTTATGAATTCGCCTGCAAAGATAATAAATTTTGCCGAATAAACTTATCTGTGAGTGTAATATATATGATCTACGAAAGCAAAAGGATAGTTCACACCATCATAATAGTATGGATCCAAGTGGGTAAATGCAAATCTTACCATCACTTCACCGTCACGGAGATTTGGTCTGCCAAGACATTCCTCGACTCTCAAAGGGTTCTCCACTCTCAACACAAGTCCGTAGTATGGATTCTCCCTCAATACGATAGCCCAGCCAAAAGTTCCGCCCTTCCACTCCAGACGTCCATAGTAATAGTGGTTTGCGTCGTGAGGATACTGGTACACGAAATCCGGATCGGCATAATAATAACCATTGTGGTAGTAGTATCCACTATTTAAGGGAACACCCTCATAATAATGGTCATGATCACTCGTACAAGATGTAAAACTTAAGAAAAGGCTAACAACGCCCAACAACAAAAAAACTATTCTTTTCATTTTCTATTTATATTCCATATAATGTGGTTGCAAATATCATGCCAATAGCATGGTTATCGCTCAATCTTCAAAGTTGAGTTCTGTCGGTTGATACTGCATGTTCCGAACTTTGTTATTGCAACCGCGTTTAGTCGAAGCACAGCATCCTTGTTCTCGACAAGCAGGAACTCGATGCCATCAACTTCTATATCTGATATTTTCAGCTTTGCCACAAATTTGTCGTTTCTGATTCGTCCGTAGCCATACTTTGAAAGGAACTCAGCATCAGTCTTTGACATTTCAGAGACCTGCAGCGAAGTGTCTATCACAGCTGACATGCTCACACCACAGCACACAACAGGAATAAAATAGTCGTTTCCGCTTCGCACAATCCTAACCTCCTTTACCACAGTCGGTTTGGCAGGCTGTCCGTTTCCTGTCTGCGCAGAGAATGAAGTCGTCACTCCGCTTGCCTTCTTCCATTTGTTGCACAAAATCTCGAAGGCATCACTCTTGCGCAGGCTATCCAAATTCTTGTCAGAATCAATCTGGGAGAAGTCTCTGTAACCCTTTTCCAATGCCTTTTCAAGTGAGTTCATAGCCTTTGCGCTATCATTCACACATGCGTAGAAGCAAGTAGCCACATAGTAGTTTTCGGATGTAGGATACTCTTTGATGATTCTCTCTACCCAGGCACGTCCCTCCTTCACCTTTCCCAACTGAGCCAAGGCTACCGGCTTGCAGTTGTCAGAAGGTTTGGGCGAGCTTTCAAGCTTTACGACCTTACTGAAATCGCTTTTTGAATTTTTCAGCAAACCTCTTCTCAAGTATAGCGGAGAGTAGTCATTTGACATTTGGATACCCACCTCATAGTCAGAAAGCGCATCTCCTGTCATTGACTTCAACTCATATATCTGACCTCTAGTACAGTAGTACTCGCAGTTCATCGGATCTATTGAGATTGCCTTTGACGCATAGACAAGAGCCTTGTCCAACTCTCCCTTGCACTTCAATATGGAAGCAAGGCCAGCCGATGCCTCTGCTGTTTCCTCCAGTTCCATGGACTCACCATACAACTGCTGAGCCTTTTCAGTATCACCCAACTTCATATAGCAGTCTGCCACCTCGTTCATGGTGATGGCATACTTCTCGCCAAGTTTGTCATCCAGAGTATTATAGTCCTTGATTGCGTCAAGGTACTTTCCATCATACTTGTAAATTGCCGCACGAACAAGAAGCCACATGATAGAATGCTCGTTAGCGTTGATTTTGGAGCTGATATATGGCAAGGAGTATGTGTGGCACTTGATAGCGACATCCTTGACATCCTTCTCGTACGGTGAATAGTCATCCTCGTTTGACGCAACAAATGCTATGTCATCGAAAGCCTTCTCATAATTCTGTAATTGCTTGTTTGCCTGAAATCTCAACAAATAGGCGTCTTTAGAATCCTTGTTGATAGAGACTGCCTGGTTAAGTTTTTCTATCGCATCACTTAATTTGCCGGCATCAATCAAATTCTTTGAATACAAAACCAGCGCATCATAGTTACGAGGGTCAAGCGACAACGCTTTTCCGAAAGTAGAATCAGCGCCAACAAAATCCTTTTTTTCTGACATCACCTTGGCCTTCAAGACATAGGCCTGAGTGAAATTTTGAGACAAAGCTATGGCTTCATCCAAAGAAACAAGCGCCTCGCTTGTCTGCCCCAAGACATACTGGCAGTCTGCCTTCTGGTACAGCAATTCGGGCTGTTTGATTTTGCTGTCCTTGGGGAGTTTTCTGACTAGCTGCAACGCAACGTCAATATCACCCAATGCCATAGCAGCCTCTCCGGACTTTAGTTCCGCTATTGAACGATAATAATAAGCCAAAGGTGCCTGCTCGTTTGTTGAAAGGTAGGAAGTCAAAAGATTTATTGTCGATGTATATCTTTCCTTTGACAACTCAACAAGAGCCTTGTTATAGTTTTCATCCTCTTTCTTTGCTAGCGCTGGCTGAACTACAGCCAAAGCAAAAGCGAGAGCGAAGCTTTTAACAAAGATTTTCATTTTCAAATGTGTCATATTTAGTCCTACTTAGCTCGGAAAGAGACCGGAAGAGTCAAATAACTTTCAACCGTCTCTCCTCTCAATTTGCTTGGATTATGATTAGGGAACATTTTAACAACCCTGAGAGCCTCATTGTCAAGCAGATCATTGCCACTGCTTTGAACAACCTTGAAATCAGCAAGTGTTCCGTCAGCCTTGACCATATACTTGACCATCACAACACCCTCGATTCCCCCGTTAACGCATTCAGCTGGGAACTGCAGGTTGTCCTGAAGGAACTTTGTGCGAGCAGAAACTCCCCCTGGAAAACTTGGTGCCACGTGAATTGGCGCTTGGGCCTCTGCATTTTTTAATGCTTCGTCAGCATACGAACAAAATGCGAAAAAAAGTGTCAATATGGTTGTTAAAATCCTATTCATATCCATGTCAATTATGTAACGGAGCAAAGTTAGACAATAATCCGATAAAATTCAAAAAAAATAAAGTTTAATTATGGAATGGATGCGTAAAACAAAAAGAGGTGCGACCCTAGGGACGCACCTCTATAATATTCTGCGAAAAATACTATACCAAGTAGTTCTCACTAATTGACTCGTTATCAAGAACTCGGCGAATAGTGTCAGCAAACAAAGGAGCAACACTCAAAGCCTTAGCCTTCTTGCATGACTTGTGGAATGGAATAGAGTTTGTGAAGATGATTTCCTCCAAACTTGAATCCATAACGCGAGTAGAAGCAGGGTCACTCATAACTGGATGAGAAACGATAGCGCGAACGCTCTTTGCTCCACCATTAGTCATAAGGTCTGCTGCCTTAGTAAGGGTACCAGCTGTATCCACCATATCATCAAGGATGATAACATTTCTGCCCTTTACATCACCGATGATAGTCATCTCACTTACTACGTTAGCCTTCTCACGGCTCTTGTGACAAAGCACCATAGGAACACCAAGGTACTTAGCGTAAGAGTTAGCACGCTTACTACCACCAACGTCAGGAGAAGCGATTGTAAGGTCCTCAAGCTTCATGCTCTGGATATAAGGCAAGAAGATTGAAGAAGCATAAAGATGATCAACTGGAATATTGAAGAATCCCTGAATCTGATCTGCGTGCAAATCCATAGTGATAAGACGATCAATACCAGCAGTTGCAAGCATATCAGCAACAAGCTTAGCACCGATAGCAACTCTTGGCTTATCCTTTCTATCCTGACGAGCCCAACCGAAGTAAGGGATTACAGCAACAATCTTATAAGCAGAAGCACGCTTAGCAGCATCCACCATAAGAAGAAGCTCCATCAAGTTGTCAGCATTTGGGAATGTTGACTGTACGATGAATACATAGTTACCACGAATACTCTCCTCGTAGCTTACACCAAACTCACCGTCTGCGAAGTGCTGCACGTTACACTTGCCAAGTGGGCAACCCAACTGTGCGCAAATCTCCTCAGCCAAATATTTACTATTTGTACCAGAGAAAATCTTAAAAGGTCTGTTCTCCATTTGTTATTTAATTTTTATCTGCTTGCAAAATTAGTGCTTTTTTACATTGAATGTTCAAAATTCGATACTTTTTTATCATAAAATTGTGTTATTCAACATAAACAGACCAAATATACGGACCAATAAACAAAAAAAGGAGGTGACCAGAAGGCCACCTCCCAAATTCTTAGCTTAAAAAGCCGTATTACTTGATCTCTGCGAAGTACTTGATTGTACGAACCATCTGAGAAGTGTAAGAGTTCTCGTTGTCGTACCAAGAAACTACCTGTACCTGGTAAGTATCGTCGTCAATCTTAGATACCATAGTCTGAGTTGCATCGAACAATGAACCGAACTTCATACCGATGATGTCTGAAGAAACGATCTCATCCTCTGTGTAACCGAAAGACTCAGTAGAAGCAGCCTTCATAGCAGCGTTGATACCCTCCTTAGTGATATCCTTACCCTTAACAACAGCAACTAGGATAGTAGTTGAACCTGTTGGAGTTGGGATACGCTGTGCAGAACCGATAAGCTTACCGTTCAACTCAGGAATTACAAGACCGATAGCCTTAGCAGCACCTGTTGAGTTAGGAACGATGTTCTGAGCACCTGCACGTGAACGACGGAGGTCACCCTTACGCTGAGGACCGTCAAGGATCATCTGATCACCTGTGTAAGCGTGAATTGTTGACATGATACCTGACTGGATTGCAGCGTACTTGTTAAGAGCGTCTGCCATTGGAGCAAGACAGTTAGTAGTACAAGAAGCAGCTGAGATAACCTTGTCAGCAGCTGTTAGAGTCTTGTGGTTAGTGTTGTAAACGATAGTAGGAAGATCGTTACCTGCAGGAGCAGAGATAACTACCTTCTTAGCACCAGCTGTAAGGTGAGCAGATGCCTTATCCTTTGAAGTGTAGAAACCTGTACACTCAAGAACTACATCAACACCATACTTAGCCCATGGACACTCAGCAGCGTTAGCGCAAGCAGAGATCTTAATCTCCTTACCATCAACGATGATAGAATCCTCTGTAGCAGAAACTGTGTGCTTACCCTCACCGAACTTGCCAGCGAAACCACCCTGAGCAGTATCATACTTCAAAAGGTGAGCCAACATCTTAGGAGAAGTCAAATCGTTGATTGCAACTACCTCGTAACCCTCAGCCTCGAACATCTGACGAAATGCAAGGCGACCAATACGGCCAAAACCGTTAATAGCAACTTTTACCATTGTTTATAAATATTTAAACTAAAAATGTTTCTAAATTATCCGGCATCCTCGATCGACTAGGCAATATCACTGTTCTCAACCTCTGCAGGCAGTTCTCCGAAAGGATCTCCATGACATCCGCATCCAGACTTACAACCTGTAATGAACAGAACAGATGAAAGGAACAGTAACATTATTGCTAGGAATTTCTTCATAACCGAGAAATATTAAAATTAAGCGTTCTGCTCAACAGTCTGATTAGTCTCTGCCTCACCGTAACCTGGACAAGTCTGAGTCTTACATGAAGCAAAAAGCAATGCCATAACTGCAGCAGCAACTGCCATTCTTACCACTTTCATACCTATTTTTAATTTTATTATATGTGTTTATAATCAATTAGACGATACAAAATTATCATTTTTCTAATAAAAGCACACTACTTTTTCAAAAAAACTTACAAAAACTTATAAAAAACCGAATTTGCAAGTCATTTCTTATCTTTTGATAAAGATATCAGTGTACACATTGTCGGCAGTAACGACTCTTACTGTATAAACCGCAGCAGGCAATTCACTAATTTCTGCCACTGTTTTTCCGTCAACTATGCAACCAGACTTTATTGTCCTTCCATTGCAGTCCATGATGCTCCAGTCTCCGCTTACCTCGTTTGTCAAAGCTATAAACAGAACGTCGCTTGCAGGGTTAGGATACAACTGAATACCTTTTGTCTCCTTCAAGGAATCTACAACGTCATCGTTGGCAAAAGTCAAACAAAGCTCACCGTTTGCCTTTGCTGGCGAAGGTATAATCTGGTTTGTATTCAAATAGGACATACAGCTGTAGAACACCTTCATCGAGTCAGCTCCGTCAGATACGCGTCCATAAGAGCCGTTCTGCTCATGAACCTCATACTTCATGCTGTTGACCAAAATCTCCTCTCCACGTATTACATCATACAAAGCTATTTCGTATGCATTCGCAGCGCTTAGCTTGAAACCTATATGGAGCGGGCTGTCATTAACATCCTTCGAAGCCCAAACCACCTTGTGTCCCTTTGCAGGGATTATTGTCTCGGTGCTTCCTGATGGGAATGTATATTTACTGTTAGCCTTGTTCAAATTCTTCAACACCATACCAGCCAAATCCACTGGATAATCCTCAGCGTTATAAATTTCGATCCAGTCTGGTTTAGCTCCCCACTTGTCCATATACTCGTTATTAGAAGAGCAAATCTCGTTCACATACATCTTTGGAGTCACACAACTGCTATCAGGAGAAACAAGAAGGACAACCTCTATATCTCCAGCTATATCACTCTCGAAGAACTTATCAGAAGCGCTTCCAGTCTCTACAGAAGCCGATGCAGTTCCACAAAAGACCAAATCCGAACTCTTGGAATTAACCTGATGTATCTCGACTGCTATTACATTCTCACCCTCCTTGAACAAAGAGCCGTCAAGTTCAATAGTCTTTGTGACATCATTAACAAACTCTATTGCCTCAGTGGAATACGTAATTGCAGTGTCCTTAGGAAGGTTAGATCTATCAATCTCCTTTCCGTTCACATATAGAACGAATCCGTCATCGTAAGCAAGCTTGAAAAATACAGACTCTGGGACTGAACCTTTCTCAAAGTTGAGATTATAGCGGAAATATGCAGTCATGTAACGATTTTCATCATCACCACCATAATCTAGAGGAGTCTTGTATTCATAACTTCCTCCGTATCCCATCATTCCTTTACCGTTTTCCCAGGCTGTGTCGTCATAACCCACCTCGTTCCAAGCACCTAACGGGCATGTGTCCTTATAGAAATATTTCCAAATGGAAGAAGATGTAATCAAAGGCGAAGTCTTCGAGACTTTGTCAGACAACTCCCAACCATCTATCTTGTAGCCGCGAGGGATAATAGGCTCAATCTTCACACTCTCACCCTTCAATGCACTGTACTCGTATGAAGTCTTGTCATATCTCTGCTTGTTGAACAGGAATGCGAAATCCTTGACAGGCTCCTCAGACTTGACACTGAACTTAACCTTTGCAGGGGAATCAGACATTCCGAAATGGTTCATCAAGTGTTCCAAAGCGTAGGCAGGGCGCTTTTTAGCAAAACTTGTCAACGCCTTTCCTGCAGAATATATGTCATCATAGTCCTTGGTAGCACAGTAATCCTTCTCCACCATAGTTGCTATAGAGTCCCATACTGCCGCCACTTTTTCAGGCTCGAAGTTTTTAGCAATCATTTCACGATAGCGCTTAACGAATCTGCGCTGGAAATCCTTGTTCTTCAAACAATGCTTGATAAGAGTAGTCTTCCACTTTGACTTCTCATCAAACTGATAGCTGTCCTTTCCTACCTGAGTTCCATTTGCCCAGTTCACATTCGAACCTTCTCCGCAGGCAAAAGAGATCATATCTATCCACTCTGCAGTATAGTTAGGGCCACCGCCGCCATAGATACCGAAACCAAAGTCTGTATCATAAAGAATCCAACGGAACTTGCCATCCTTTTTATTTCTCCATATCTTGGTATTGTTAGCCGGCCAGTCAGTATTAACGATATACTCTTCGAAAATCTGCCAGCTTATATATTCCTCGATATCCATGTACTCGCCTAAGCGATCATAGAAATCGTCGTCGTTGTAGTGATTCTCAACATAGTTTATCATTTCATTGTAACGAGCAGTATCACCTTCGGTAGCCAATATATGTTCCTTGGCAATCTCCAAATGTTCTATCTCGTCCTCATCATAACCGTAGTTATGGAAAACAAAGTCAGCGTTTGTTCTCTCACGCAATCCCATCAATCGCTGATACACACCATTGATATAGTATGCAACGGGCTGATAAGCCTGGTAGTCGATTCCCATACCCTTGCACAAAGACTGCATGAAACCGTCACGACAAATGACACCCTCGTATCCGTTACCTCCGTTACGAATCTGCACGCTCTTCAATTCACTTATCGGTTTCTCCTTAAAGAAGTCTGTGTAATCGTATCTGTTGTTACCTGTCTTCTTTGAAACCTTCATCTTCAAGCTCTTGACATCGTACTTTCTCGAGCAACCGCCAAAGACACCGACTTCAACCAACTGGCTCAACTTCAAATCGCCATCCTCGTAGTATTCGAAAATGGCAGGTCTGTCCCAATCCCGGTTATAATTAGCCTCGACATCATTACAACCCTCACCTCTGATACCGTTAGAACCTTTCACACAAATACCCAACGTCTTTCCATACAAATAAGTACTATCTGTAATCAAATGCACAATTGGAAGGTCCTTTCCTTCACATAGGTAATAGTTGTCATTCTCTAGGATAAACGAGCCTACCAAATCCTGACTGAACAAAGTTCCTGTCTTGTATGCTCTAGCTCTGACAGCACAAGACTTCTTAATTTTGAAAGGCTCTGTGTACTTCTTGACTCCTGTATTGTCCTTCCTTGGCTCGGAACCGTTCGTAGAATAATATACAGATGTTCCTTCCGGCACATTGATTGTAACCTCCATCGAAGACTCCGAAAGGTAAACTCCAGGCTTGGATGCAGGGTCAAACGAAGGCTTTGGAGCACGTTTTGACAAATCTTCATAGGCAACATTGTTCTCCTCTCCAGGAGAAGGAACCATATATCCCTCAGGGCCATAAGACAATCCGGCCACTTGAAGAGGATAAGAAAATGAAGCGATAACACTATCACCCTTGGTAATGGTCAACGAGCTTGCCTTGTACTCGAACTTTTCAGGCATATGTCCCAAGTTGACACCATCTACGGAAGAACTCTCCTTTTCGTCGCCAAAGAAAAGGATGCTATAGCCAGAAGGAATGATGTGACTCTTCTGAACTGTATAAGACCACATAATCTTGGTGTCCCTTTTGTGAGTTATTGTCGCACCAAGCAAATCAAATTTGGAATCTGAATAGAATTCCACGTATGGGTTAAAGTTGAACTTATCGTCAATATGAGTAGAGACATTACATGGCATAATCTCGTTAATAGTCACCTTTGCATTTACCTCAAAACACACAAGCAACATCGCAAAAACGTATCCTATCGAAAGAATGTGTCTTTTCATTTCCCTTATTATATATAGTCAAATTGATATTAGTTTCGCAAAAAAACGGAAACTACATAGCAAAAGTATGGAAAAGAATTATAGATTACAATTTTTATCGGACAAAAATACACCCAACCCCGAAATAGAGTCTATTTTTATGTTTCAAAAACATAAAAACAAAGACAAACAAAGAAGGTCGCAGATACATCTGCGACCTTCTATCATTATTTTGTATTCTACTGAATCTGCAACCAAATTACTTAGCCTGCTCAAGAGCAAGAGTCTTAGTTGGCTGATCGCAAACCTCAGATGGTCCCCAGTACTGGATTGGGCCAGGGTAAACGAATGCAGTCTCGATAGCCCAAGTAGCACGGTTCTCAGCAAGCTTCTTGAAAGGAGCTCCGTCAAGCTCTACCAATGCCTTGCGGATAACTGGCTTCATAGCACCGTGACGCTTCTCCATGTTCATCATCTTTGTTACAGGAACACCACCAGCAATCCACTGATCAGCAGGAGCTGTTGTATTCTTAATCAAAGACA